>LMZR01000046.1 GCA_001567105.1 Chloroflexi bacterium OLB14 | reverse complement strand
TCAGCCCTGCCTCTTCAAATAATTCTCGCTTCGCGTCATTCAATCACATTCCTTCCCCAGCGCTCTAGTATCGACCCCCCAAACCATTATATTTCCCTGCCCATAATTTTTTTGTCGGCGCACCCTTGATTAAATAAAACTTCATCCCCGCGTCTGACAAAAATCAACGCGGGGGATGAGCATATATCTATCTTTGGAAATTTTCTGGTCAGAGATTGGCATTATCAAAATAATTAATCTGCCAAGTCACTCACATCTTCGGCTGCTACTTCCCCTTTGACGTAATCTGATAAAACAGGTTGAACTTTTACTGCTTTGATAAATTGCTCAACATATTGTTTGGTATCTTTCATGCCGAGTAAATTAAACAATTTATCAAATTGGGCTTCCCAAGCGTTCATTAATTTTGCTTTAGCATCTTCTGGCAGTGCATAAGATTGTGCTTTGAACGGACCTACTGCATTCTTACGAACTTTGTAATAGAACTGCTCATCGGTCATGCCTGCTTTTCTATCACCAGCAGAGTTGACATCTAACCATGCGTACATTTCCTTTTTGAAATCAGCAGGAATGTTATCAAAGAACATGGTTAAGAAGTTGGTAGCCAAATGAACTTCAATGGCTTCGTTTTGCACAAATTTGTTAAAGTTTTCTTCTGGCACAGTAGAGGCTCCGTGTTGGACTGTTCCACCCATGCCATATTCGTTGCGACCAATCCGACTCAAATCACGCAGAACATCGAAAGCAATAGTTACATCAGCAATGGAGCCATCTGCTAGCACTGTGCCACCATGTGATGTTCCTGTTAATACACTAATTTTGCTCAAACCTGCTTTGTTAGGTGCAATCTCTTTCATATAAGCATTGTAGCCATTCATATAAGCACGTAATTCAAATTCATTCGAGTTTGTAGTGCCTACTTCTCCAATTTCACCGCCAATGGAAATCGTCACGCCATCTGGTTCATGGTCACGGATAAATTTGGAAAGTTCAGCAGAAAGTTTACTATTCAGTGCTTGTTGTTCTTCTACACTTGGTAAATGAATATCTACTAAAGTTGAAGTATCTACATCAATGTTATAAAAACCTGCTGA
The DNA here is from genome assembly GCA_001567105.1 of Chloroflexi bacterium OLB14. GTDB lineage: Bacteria > Chloroflexota > Anaerolineae > Anaerolineales > Villigracilaceae > Villigracilis. The sequence continues at coordinate 20,414 of LMZR01000046.1, read as the reverse complement.
TATGGCTTCGGTGATTAAATCTCTCACGGCTTGCAATTCGGCTTGTTGATTGGCTTGATATTTTTTAGCCGAAACTTGGAAATGATCACCTTGAATGAAAACGGGACCAACAAAGTTCTCAGCAATAGCGGCGGCGATGATGTTGGTAGCATATTCACTTGGGCGTTGAGCAGTGTAACCAATTTCGGAGCGAGCAATTTCAAATATAAATGCACCAGCATTGATTTTGTTAGCGGCACGGAACATAGCGCGCGCGGCATGATAAGACAAAGCGCGTAAATTAAATGCAGGTGTAGTGAACGTCATAGGTACATCACCGCGACCACGTGCTAAATATAAATCGTGGATGGAAGCGGGGACGACTCCCAACTGTAAGCCAGCACAACGGATGAGGTAACGAGACCAACCTGCACTTAAGTCTGAAGCGAGGGCTGAACGCTCAACAAGTTTGCCGACATGCTGTCTAAATTTATTTTCATCTAAAACTTTTACAGTTGAGCCATCTACCGAAATACTATTTTCAACTAGCGCAATTAATTCATTGACGTAATTTGACATAATAATCTCCTAAGAAAATGATATCTTGATTATATCGCCGATGTTATAAATGGGTAAACTTTTTAACGATATAATTAAAGCAAGAAACAAATTAAAAAATTAAGCGTATATCTTTGCAGGAGGCTCCCATGAGCGATTTTTTTGAAAAAGTTAGTAGTCAGGTTGACCCGTTGAAGAAACTGCTTTCATATATTCCAGGTTTTAGTGGATATGTGGAACGACAAAACCGCCGCGATGCAGATAAACTTTTGCGCGAAACAGTGGCACGCCGTTTTGAAGAGCAATGGAGTCGTTTATCGAATTTGCAAGTGGAACTTGTGAATAACGGCATGATTAAGGTTGTGGATGATGTTGAAAAAGCGTCGCTTGCTTTACGAACTTTCATTGACAAAATTAGCACAGCCGCACGCGGATATTCTGGTTTGTTTGATGCAGTAAAAATCAATGAAGCCGAATTGGAAAAAATTTATCAATTCGATGCCGCCTTTTTTGATTTAGGCGAGCAAGTGAAAAGCGCTGTAGATAATGTTGAAGCCAGCATGAATGATGAAGAGGCATTACCTGCCGCCATTCGCAACATCACTACATTAGCACGCTTGGCTGTGGAAACATTTGAAAAACGCAGTGAAGCAGTGACAGGAAGTTAAATATACCGTCCCGCAGGTTTGCTTGATAAATCATATTGGATAATTAAACCTGCAGGACGATTCTGATAACTTATGTGGCATGAATATATAAACGCAACCTCAACTGATGAGGTAATAAACATTCTCGCCGAAAAGCGTGAGCGAGCAAGAATCGTGGCTGGTGGCACAGATTTGATTCTTGAACTTGAACGTGGCATTCGCAAAGGGGTGGATACTTTAATTGATGTAACTAGAATTTATGAATTAAAAAAAAATAAGCATTGATAAAGATGATGTAATTCATCTTGGTGCATTGGTGACGCACAACGATTGTGCTTCATCCAAATTGATTCGCAAGCGAGCTTATCCATTAGCACGCGCGGCGTGGGAAGTTGGCGCGCCTCAAATTCGTAATCGTGGCACGATTGCTGGAAATTTAATCACGGGTTCGCCTGCCAACGATACCATTACCCCATTGATGGCGTTAGATGCAAACCTCACTTTAATTTCAACGCGTGGAAAAAGAATCGTCCCATTAAAAGATTTTTATACAGGCGTTAGAAAAAATATCATGCAAGCAGATGAAATGCTGGTTGATATTTCTTTCAAAGCCATGACGAAAACGCAACGTGGTGCATTTATCAAATTGGCATTACGCCGCGCCCAAGCGATTTCGCTAGTAGATGCCGCGCTTCTACTTGACCTCAAATCTGATACTGTCAAATCAGCCTCTATCACACTGGGAGCAGTGACTCCTATCATCACACATGCTGAAAAAGCAGAAATATTTTTAGTCGGCAAAAAGTTGACCGATAAAAATATTTTACAAGCCGCAGAGTTAGCAGTTGAATCCGCCACACCCATTGACGATGTGCGTAGCTCGGCAAGTTATCGCCGTGAAATGGTGAGAGTCATCACCAAGCGTGGATTAATCTCTATTCGTGATGATAAAGAACAAAAAGGAATGCCGAAGAATCCGATTTTGTTAGATACGCAGGCGATAGACGATGGACGATTGACCATTAGCAAATTCCCCGAATCACAAATTGAAACGACTATCAACAATAAAAAATATACTTTCACAAGTGGCTATGATAAAACGCTATTAAGATTTTTACGTGAAGAAGGAATGCTAACAGGTACAAAAGAAGGTTGTGCTGAAGGTGAATGTGGTGCTTGTACTGTTTATTTAGACGGTCAAGCGGTGATGTCGTGTCTTGTCCCTGCTCCACGCGCACATGGCTCGGAAATTATTACAGTAGAAGGTTTAGCAGATGGAAACGAACTTCACCCTGTGCAAGAAAAATTTATTGAGCATGGTGCTGTACAATGTGGCTATTGCATTCCAGGCTTTATTATGTCTGGCGCAAAGTTATTAGAAGAAAAACCAAACCCAACGCGTGCCGAAATTGAACAAGCCATTACAGGCAATTTATGTCGTTGCACAGGATATTATAAAATTGTAGATGCGATTGAAGATGCGAGTAAATAAGTAGACAGGTAAATAAGTAGACAGATAAACAGGTAGACAGGTAAACAGGTAGACAAGGCTGTAATTCAAGAAAGAGAGAATTTTATGGGCAAATATCAAAGTTCAGTCAAAAAGAGAACAGTAGAAAAAAGTCGCGATGTGCACGTTGCTTGGCGTGGAATTGGCTGTTTAATGATGTTGGTTGTACCAGTCATTTCCATTGCCGCTAGCGTCTTAACAGTAGATTATGGATTAAATAATGGATGGACAATTCCGTACCAATTGCTTGGTTATCCAAAATATCCAGATTGGTTCTACAGCAGTAGCGGTTTAATGACCATCCTTAGCCCCATCACCAACACCAAACACTTCTACGCTTATGCTGTCGTCAGTTTACTGTATATGATTCTGCTTGCTGGGGTCATGTCAGTTGTTTACGCTTTTATCTATCGCCTCATCGGTCCATCTCGCTATGGTCCTTTAGATGTCCCACCACCTAACATCAAACTAAAAAAGTACAAACGCTAATGAACAACTCCATAATCGGTAAATCACACCCACGTGTGGATGCACGTGAAAAAGTAACAGGTGCCGCCACCTATTCAGGCGACCTAACTCGCGCCGACATGCTGTACATGAAAATCCTCATGGCAGAACGTCCACATGCGCGGGTAAAAAATATTAATTTAAGCAAAGCATTAGCCAGTGCTGGCGTGGTTGCAATTTTCACTGCTCAAGATGTACCCAATAATGAATATGGTTTGCAAATTCCTGATCAACCCGTTTTTTGCGGACCTGGTTCAGCCAAACCTTATACTGATATCGTGCGTTTTGTTGGGGATCAAATTGCGGCTGTAGTAGCAGAAACAGAATCACAAGCCCATGAGGCGCTGAAATTAATCGAAGTGGATTATGAAGACTTACCGCCTCTTACTGACCCGATAACTGCTATGCGCGCCGATGCTTTGATTTTACACCCCGACCGCGGCGATACGAACATTTGCGTGCATTACAAAATTCGCAAAGGTGATGTTGATGAAGCATTTAAGAAAGCAGATGTAATCGTTGAAGGCGAGTATAAAACTCCAGTGCAGGAACATGCATACTTACAGCCTGAAGCGGGTTTATCGTACATTGATGAAAACGGATTGATCACAGTCGAATCAGCAGGTCAGTGGACTCATGCAGATAGAGCATCCATTGCTCATGCACTTGGCTTACCTGATGAAAAGATTCGCGTCATCTACCCTGCTATTGGCGGCGCGTTTGGCGGACGTGAAGATTTATCGGTTCAAATTCCTTTGGCACTGGCGGCATGGAAATTACAACGACCTGTCAAAATAATTTGGTCGCGCAGAGAATCAATAATTGGGCATGGCAAACGGCATGAAGTTTTTATCAAATCAAAATGGGGTGCTACAAAAGATGGAAAAATAATTGCCATTGAAAACGAATTGATTGGGGATGGTGGCGCGTACATGTACACATCCAACAAAGTGTTGGGCAATGCGACTATCACTTCAACGGGAGCATATTTCGTCCCCAATGTAAAAACGGATGTGTATGGCGTTTATACAAACAACATCCCTGGCGCGGCGTTTCGTGGATTCGGTGCGCCACAAGCCTTGTTCATGGCTGAAATGCAAATGAATAAGTTGGCAGAAAAACTTAATCTAGACCCTGTTGAGATTCGTTTAATCAATGCTTTGCGAGATGGTGACACAATGGGCGTTGGCACACCTGCGCCTGGACCTGTGACTGTGGTGCAATGTATTGAAGCGGCGAGAGATGGGTTTGGGTGGAAAGTGGGGAATGGAAAGTGGAAAGTGGAAAGAGGGAAGAAAAAGAAAAGTGATCAGTCATCAGTTGTCAGAGGGCGTGGATTCGCAACTGGATTTAAGAATGTTGGCTTTTCGTTTGGGTATCAAGAAAATTGTTGGGCGAAAGTTGAAATTTATGGAAATGGCAAAATTGAAAAAGTGATTTTGCATCATGCGGGCGCGGAAGTTGGTCAGGGCACGCATACGGTCATGATTCAAATGGCGGCGCAGACGTTAAATGTTTCTACCAACATTATCGAATTAAAAGTTTCAGATTCTGCAACACAAGGTAACCCAGGTTCTGCTTCGGCATCGAGATTAACTTTTATGGCGGGTAATTCTATTAAAGGCGCGGCGGAGTTGGCTTTACAAAAATGGAACAGCGAAGAACGCCCTGCAATTGCTGAGTTTAAGTATCTTGCTCCGCGCACAACGCCAATGGATAAAGAAACTGGTTTTTCAACACCCAATTTTCAATATGCTTATGTGGCTCAAGCCTGTGAAGTTGAAGTGGATACTGAAACTGGTCATGTAAAAGTGACGCGCATTTTATCGGCTGATGATGTCGGTAAAGCCATCAACCCTAATTTAATTGTTGGGCAAATTGAAGGTGCAATCGTCCAAGCACATGGATATGCCGTGCTAGAAGATTTCAAAATGAAAAATGGCAAAGTGTTGACAGATCAATTCAGTAATTATTTATTGCCCACCATTTTAGATATTCCTGAAAAAGTAGAATCTGTTTTAGTAGAAATCCCAGACCCAAATGGTCCATGGGGAGCGCGTGGCGTTGGTGAATTACCTTATCTACCCGTTGCACCTGTCATTGCCGCGGCGATTCATGATGCCACTGGCGTTTGGATTGATGAATTTCCTTTTACACCTGAAAGAGTGTTAAGGGCGTTGGGGAAGATAAAGTGATTGGGGAATTAGAGAATTGGAGATTAGAGACTGGGGATTGAGTTGTATAATGGGTCATAAGTAGTTATACAATCATACTTAGCATACCTCAAACAAAGCATGAGGATTATTATTTAGGGAAGTCAAAATGCCTTTTTATCTTCGCAAAAGTATAAATGCTGGAATATTTAGATTCAATTTATCCAAGTCTGGACTTGGCGTCTCTACTGGTATTCGTGGTTTTCGTATTGGATCGGGCCCAAGTGGGAATTACATTCATATGGGACGCAATGGGCTATATTATCGGTCTACATGGTCAGGTAAAGGAAAAAATTACCCCGCTACCAACCAATCATATTACCCACCATCACTAGGTGAGTTATCTTACTCTCAGTTAACGGAAATAGAAAGTGCAGATGTTCTTCAATTTCAAGACGCATCGTCTGAAAAACTTATCTCTGAGATTAATCAAAAATATAAAGTAACTAGATATTGGCTAACTGTCACTTTATTAAGCATGATCGGACTTCTGGCAAGCATAATTCCTATAGAATGGTTATACACTACCCTAAATTGGGATTTTACTATAGTCACAATTCTTGGAATTTATTGTTTAGGCTTTCCACTTGTAATCGTCTTATCAGTTTATTTATATTATTTAAATCAAGAGCAATCTACAATTATTCTTTTTTATACAATGGATAATGAACTTGAAAATGCGTATCAAGCGGTTCACAATGCTTTTAGTAAGTTACAATCTTGTAGGCGTTCATGGCATTTGTACGCGCAAGGTAGCATCTCTGGAATGCATGAAAGAAAATTATCCTCAGGTGCTAACACTTTAATTAATCGGCAACATATTACTCTATCAAACTCTTCGCCAGAGCGAATAAAAACCAATATTGCTGTTCCATCTATTCCTGTTGGAAAGCAGATTTTATATTTATTTCCTGATCAAATCCTTATTCGAGAAGGTAATAGATTTGGAGCAATTCGATATTCTGATGTTGGAATTAAAGTAGAAAATTCTCGTTTTATAGAATCAGGGATTTTACCTGATGACGCCAAAGTGGTAGGACAAACTTGGAAATACCCCAATAAAGACGGAAGTCCTGATAGGCGCTTTAGCGATAATCACGAAATACCAATTGTCCTATATAACGAAGTACATCTTACAAGTTCGCAAGGACTAAACGAAATAATCCAATTATCAAAAACTGATGTTGGAATAGAATTTGCAGAAGCAATAAAAAAACTTGGCAAAGTGACAAAAGATATTCAAGAAAAAAGGATATCTCAACCTGTCGCTACCGATGGCGATATGGAAAAAGATATTATGGAGTTCTATTCATTACTTGGCTATACCATTTTACGAACTAGAAGAATTGGGGATTTTACATTAGACATTCTTCTTACAGGAAAGAAAAAGGAAAAATGGATTGCTCGGTTTGAAAACCAAAATGTAACCACTCCAGAAATCATGCGGAATTTTCAAAATATGGTCAACCAAGAGAATCCTTTAAAAGCAGGATTAATTATTAATGGCTCGTTTGCCCCTAATACCAAAGAAATTGTAGCAGATATGATAAAAGATAAAAAAAGTTATTTTGGTAGATAAAAATCAATTCTATGAGCAATTAAGTCACTTGAGAGCCAAAAGAGAAAAATTATAACAGCAAAAAGTATACTAACAAAGCTTGCATTTAAGATGTAGAATACTATATAAAAAAAAACTAACAGGTCTTACAGACTCGCTGGTTAATCAAAACAATTGCGTAGATATAGGTGATGATTAATCAATCTTTTTCGGAGACCTGTCAGGTTTGGATTAAGAAAAGATCGTAAATCGAATAATATCAACAAGAGATATAATTCAATTATGAGCATATTATTCCCCGATACACATCCCAAAATGGAAGCATTGCAAATTCAGTTATGGCGAGGCGCAAGCCCTACAAAAAAAATGCAAATGGTTGCCCAACTGAATAAGTCTGCCCGCTTATTGGCATTGACGGGATTGCGTTCACAATATCCGCAAGCCAGCGAAACAGAATTACGCTATAAACTTGCAGGCTTATTGCTTGGAGTTGAATTGGCTCAAAAAGTATATGGTGATATAAAAAATGCAAAATGAACCTGTAGAAGTCACATTGAAAGTAACCAATGTATTTGAAAAACTATCTGTTCCATATTTAATTGGCGGTTCGCTTGCAAGCACTTTATATGGCATGATTCGAACCACACAAGATTCAGATATTGTTGCTGAAATGCACATTGAACATCTACAACCATTTGTTTCAGCATTGCAAGATGAATTTTATGTAGATGATGAAATGATAGCAGAATCTATTCAACACAATTCCAGTTTCAATATTATCCACCGAGAAACTATGTTTAAAGTGGATGTTTTTATACCACGTCCACGCCCTTACCTTCAATCACAACTTGCACGCGCAAAAAAGCAAACTTTCAATTTTGAAACAGAAATCAGCGCAAAGTTTGCTAGCCCAGAAGATACGATTCTCTCCAAACTCGAATGGTATCGCATGGGTGGCGAAGTTTCAGACCGTCAATGGCGCGATATTTTAGGCGTGTTAAAAACTCAACAAGGTCAATTAGATTTGGCTTATCTCAGAAAATGGGCTGGTGAACTTAAAGTCAGCGATTTGTTGGAACGTGCGTTAAAAGAAATTGCATAAAAAACCTGACAGGTCTTCTAGACTCCCTGATTAATCAAAACAATTGCGTGGATATAGGTGATGAATAATCAAACTTTTTCGGAGACCTGTCAGGTTTGGATTAAGATGAAATCATAAATCGAATGTCTCGTAGCTACAAAAGCAACTTGCCATTATGGGCAGATTTTATAAGATTGGGATGGTAAAAGCTACTATATCAAGTTAAGTGTATAGGTCTCAAAAATAAAGCCTTATATAACCATAAGGTAAATTGTCACATGTCGAAAATACAATCTAACCCATTCTTTTTAATATTATTTTTATTTGCCTTATGTATTTATGTTTTATTGGGCGTAAATACACAGATAAAATTTATAAAAGCAAATCCTTTTTCCGAAAGTTTGTTAGCAGATTTTGAGTATTATGAACAAGCCCTTAATAGGGTTTTTTCCAATCAAGATCCTTATGCAGTACGAGAAATTGGACCAGGCTATTTATATCCACTGCCCGCTTTATTTATTGTTGAAGCATTTCATTATATTTCAGATGTTCAACTAAAAGCTTTAGTGTACTCTGCTTTTAATGTTCTGCTTTTGCTTGTATTGATTAATGGAGTAGCAAAATATTATACATATTCCTTCAAAGAAACTTGGTACTGGTATGTATTATGCTTAGGGTTTGCACCTTTCTTAGAAACATTACAAATTGGGCAAATTAATCTCATTACTATGTTCGGAGTTTTTTTTATTTTTTTTTCTGGGCGCGTTCTAATCCCCTCATAAGCGGCTTTGGGTTAAGTCTAGCAATCTTAACAAAAGTCTCGCCTATTTTATTTTTTGGCTATCTTATTGCCACAAAAAACTATAAATCTTTATTATCTACATTAGGGTGGGTAACTCTTATCCTAATTTTATCCGCCATAAGATATGGAATCACTCCTATCCTCTCATATCCAGAAGTTTTCACATGGATTTCTCATCAATTTATCATTGACGAGAACTCACAAGCATTGGTCTCTAAAATCGCGCTAATATTTGACTTAAAAGATAACTCCGTAATTCAACAGGGATTACAAAAAATCTTGATGATTTACATTTCCTGCTTAATTGGAGTAAGTATGTTAATGACTTATTTAGGGAAACAATCTACCGAACCGCTATTTCTAGTCACAATGCTTGGTATGGCAATCTCTTCTAACATTGTCTGGTATCACCACTACGTTTTTCTTTTATTGCCAATGCTGATTTGGATGGGCTGGAAAAAACTTGATTGGCAAGTTATAGTATGGTGTCTGTTTGGCTTATCAATTATTCAAATTGATAGGTTTTATTTAACTAAAGGTTTACTTGTTCATATTTTTGTTCATAGCTTAATAATATTTATTTTAGTGTCACAAGTAAAGTCTTTAAGCTATCGCTTCATGATGAAATAGAATCTGCTTATGATGATGCTGTAGGTTTAGGTGTATTATTGCGATTGAGTAGTTTATTCAAGTATGCTTGTTGCCAGAGCGCCAACCCTGTTAGGGCTATACTCGGAAGCGTTACAATTTGGATAACTAGTTTCAATGTTTCATTACCAGCTATTGGCGAATAGAAGTACATCCCAAAAGTTGCGGCGGCAAATAAGTGTATGATTCGAATTATGTTTCTTATTTTTTTGTTGCTCATGATTATTTCCTTTTGTGTGAATTTTTCTATCACATATATAACAATTGATTATGTAGAAATTGTGGATAAGAACGTCAGAAGTTGTGGGTTTTTTATAATCCTGTAAGGCCTATCAAATCTATATTGAGATAAACTTATAAATAATGCCCTTCCCTTACCTTGACGAAACCAAAGCATTAAATGAATCCACGCGCAAAGAAGCAGATGGTTCATTTATTCAATTATCTGATGGCGTGACGCATTATCAACTAAGTGGGGATGTAAATGACATCCCTGTTGTCTTAGTGCATGGATTCTCCGTCCCCTATTTTATTTACGACCCAACTTTTGAATTTTTATCCAAGCAAAATTTTCGCGTGTTGAGATACGATCTATTTGGGCGTGGATTTTCAGATAGACCAAAGCTTCAATACAATATTCAGCTATTTGTAAAACAACTCAAAGAATTATTAGAGGCATTAAATTTCAAAGATATAAATTTAGTGGGCTTGTCTATGGGTGGACCCATCACTGCAAAATTTGTTGAAGAATATCCGCAAGTTATATCAAAACATATTTTGATTGACCCCGCAGGTGCAAAAGCGCTTCAATTTTCGAGTCTGCGTAGGCTAGCACAAATTCCAATGCTCGGCGAGCTGGTTCTCGGTCTGTTTGGAAGCGGAAGCATGGTTAAGTCAGTGGCGTCAGATTTATTCACAGCCGAACTAGTTGAAAAATTTCAAGCGCAATATAAAATCCAAATGCAATATCAAGGCTTCAAACGCGCCATTTTATCTACGATCCGCAACGGGATGCTGGATGATTTTTTAGAGTTATATAAGAGAATTGGAAAACTTGAAAAACCGACATTATTATTTTGGGGCAAACAGGATGCCACTGTGCCGTTTGAACATAGCGAATTAATTTTGCAAGCCATTCCACATACTGAATTTCACGTCATTGAAAATTGTGGGCATATTCCGCATTATGAAAAACCTGAAGAAGTGAATCCGATACTATTGAAATTTTTACTATGATAAACAAAACAAAAAACTTTATTTACCAAAACCGACATAACCTTTCAGTATTTATTCTGTTAAATATTTCTTGCTTTGTGTGCATTGTGTTAGTGTTTGCACGCGTCACTTACACCGATTCAACCCGCCACACAGGCTTGATTTGGAATCTCTTCTTAGCATGGATTCCGTTTATGCTGGCGTATCTTGCTCATGCCATTTCATGGAAAAGGATTTGGCTCTATCTTGTGATTCCGTTCATCGCTATCGTCTGGTTGTTGTTTTTTCCCAACGCCCCTTACATGTTGACAGATTTACAAGACCTTGCTCGTTCTGGTGGAGTCGGTGCGCCATTATGGTATGACGTTATTATCATCGTGTGGTGTTCATGGACAGGCACACTGCTGGGAATCATTTCACTGTATTTGATGCAAGATATTATCGTGCGTACATTTGGCAGATGGCTCGGTTGGGTTTTTGTCTTAGTCATTTCTGCCGCCAGTAGTTTTGGTATGTACATCGGTAGATTTGTGAGATTAAACTCATGGGATATTTTGCAATCCCCCACCGAAACCGCCATTGAAATTTTAGGCTTAGTCATTGACCCCAGTATGCGCCTAGCCGCTTTTACTGTGTTATACACGTTTTTCTTTTTATTTATTTTTGTATTGCTATATTCTTTCAGCCACATGTTAACTGAGCAAAATGCCAAGTCACAAGATATGCTTGAAAGAATGGCAGAGACTCAGCCTTCATAGCCATGTCATTGTGAGCCTGTTGGTCGAGTAGCCCTGAGCGAATTTTGCGAAGGGCGTATCGAGACCATAAAGGCGAAGCAATCTCAAACTTAATCATAGCAATGACATATACCTGCGAGTCATTGCAAGCAAATGAAAGCAATCGTAAATATAATCTCCTTACTCGGAGGCAGACATGAAAACACTGTATCAAAACATTCAACCCAATAAGACTCGGCTGATACTGTTAGTTTTATTTGGCGGGGCAACCGTATTCTCTGTAGTCTTATTCCGCTTGCGAACTATCCTAAGTGGTGGTTCAGAAGATTATATGTTTTTGTTATGGAATATTTTCCTAGCATGGATTCCCTTGGGCTTGGCATACATGGCTAATTCATTTTCATGGAATCGCAAAACGCTGATATTCGTTATGCCGTTTGCCGCCATATTGTGGTTATTATTTTTCCCAAATGCACCATACATCCTCACCGATTTATTGCACCTCGCTTACCCAAGAGAATACATCCCCGTTTGGTTTGACGTTTTATTAATCCTCTGGTTTTCATGGACAGGTTTATCTATTGGCATCGTCTCGTTATTTATGATGCAAGATATTGTGCGCAGAGAATTTGGTCACGTTGCAGGTTGGGGATTTGTAGGCATAGTCGGTTTGTTAACCAGCCTCGGCATTTATATTGGTCGCTTCTTGCGTTGGAATTCGTGGGATGTGATATTAAATCCGCAAACAAAGTTGATGGAATTTTTATATTACGCCACGCATCCTAGTTTGCAATCTATCATTTTCATTACGATATTCGCCGCATTATTTATATTTATTTACATCACCGTTTATACTTTTGGGTTATTATTACAGGAACAAACACAAAAAATATAATTGTATTTTTGCTTTAGTCGCCGTCCTCGGCGACTAAATAAAATCTTACGCCGAGGACGGCGTAAGGAGCAAAGAGAAATATAAAATAAAAATATGAAACCTTTAATTCTCATTCGTGGTGGTGGTGATTTAGCCAGTGGTATTGCTCTGCGTTTGCATCGCATCGGTTTTCAAATTGCAATTCTCGAACTCGCCAAACCTTTGTCCGTTCGGCGCACTGTTTCATTTTCAGAAGCAGTTTATAACGGCAGTCACACAGTCGAAGGAATTACATCAAGATTAGTTTCAGCAGACCAGCTTCAAGTCACGCTGGAGGCGGGCGAAATTGCAGTGCTAATTGATGCGCAAGCCAACATCCTCAACAATCAATTTTTGACAAGTCCCCAATCTACTTTTTTGATTGATGCTCGACTGATGAAAACTGAACCCGAGCCTTTACCTATCAACATCGCGCTTCATATCGGACTTGGACCTGGTTTTATTGCCCCAACCAATTGCCACGCTGTTATCGAAACGCAACGCGGTCATTCGCTTGGCAGAGTGATTTGGAATGGAAGTAGTGAGCCTGATAGTAAATTACCTGATGGTGATGCGCGCCGTGTGTTGCGCGCGCCAACAAATGGAAACATTGAAGTGTTAAAACAAATTGGCGATTTTTGTAAAACAGATGAAAAAATTTGTTTGATTAATAACCAACCTGTGTTAAGTCCATTTGACGGAATTTTACGCGGGTTGATTCATCCAAGTGTTAATGTAACCGAAGGCATGAAAATTGGTGATGTAGATGCACGCAATGACCCCAGTTTGATTTATTTTGTTTCAGATAAAGCCTTAGCCGTTGCTGGTGGTGTACTGGAAGCTATTTTTACAAAACTGAAAGATAACGATTAGCCTTTAGCCGATAACATTTCACGATCGAAGATAGAGGGGTTGGTATATAAACCATCACGCAGAAAAGTACGCGCTAGCTCAACATCTCGTAAAACTTTTTGAATATTTTCATATTCAGAATCGCAGAGTAATATTCCCACGTTTGTTTTCATTTCTAAGTCTGGGAATCTTGAGTCTAAAAAGCGCTTCATCACATCTCTTACACGCCCTGCAATTTTTATCAAGGCTTCTGGGCTGGGAATATCCTCTATCAATGTTAAAAAAAGGTTATGGTCACCAGACCAAGCCATAGTATCAGTTGGGCGAAGCGTCATACGAAATTGATCTGCTAGTTTACGTAAAAATGTGTCATATTCATCTTGGTTGATTTCGTTTTTGAGCTTGGCTAAATTTTCAACTTCGGCAAATAAAATTCCAAAGCGCCTAAAAGAACTTTGCTTAATGCGCTCTAAAGAAAATGTGAGGCGGACATTGAAAAAGGAGTATGAATATAAGCCTGTTGCTTTATCGTGCGAGGGTTCATTCAATGCTCCGTGTGTGGTTTGCAAGCGTTGTACTAAATTGCTAAGTTGGTTTATGTCTACAGGTTTTAGTAGGAGCAAATCGGGTTCAACGGGCAAAGAATCTGCTACGGGAGCATAAGCTGTAATCACCACCACAGGTACCTTCTTTAGCCGTTCATCATTGCGCATGTTCTTCAAAATATCCACCCCAGACATTCTTGGCAATTGTAAATCTAACAAGACGATGTTAGGGGTAAATGTTTCCAAGCGTTCCATGGCATCTTTACCATCTAGCACAATTTCAGTATGGTAACCTGCCACATCTAACACATGTCTAAACAAAGCAACAATGTCACGGTCGTCTTCAACGATTAATGCTGTGGGCTTATCCATATAGATATTATACACTTTGCACTATAATTTTAGATGGGTAAACTCTCGAAAACGAAAAAGAGTAAAATCAGCCTTACCTGAGCCTAAAGCATGGAAATCGAAAAATTAATCAAACATTACAACCTTCAACTGCTCCCCGTTGAAGGGACATTATTTACCAGTACCTATCGCTCTGCTGAAAGTTTGCCAAATGGAAAACCTTACGGCACAGGCATGATCGGTTTGTATTGTAATGAACCGAAAAGTATTTCTTACTTTCATAAATTATCTATAGATGAGATGTGGCATTTTTATGCTGGAGACCCATTACGGTTAATTTTGTTATATCCTGATGGTTCAAGCAAAGATGTAATTTTAGGGAATGATATAAGCCAAAATCAAGTTGTGCAATTTGTTATCCCTGCTGGAGTTTGGCAGGCAGGTCACACACTGGGGGAATATTCTCTTTTCGGTTGCACACTGTCACCTGGTTTTACGGATGATATTTTTACAGGCGGAAGTAAAGATGAATTATTAAAGTTGTATCCAAATAGAAAAGAAGATGTTTTGAATTATGGACTAGATAACGAAGCAAAAATGCCAGAGGGGTTTGCTACATGAATTTAATAAACGCTCTAAGGCTTAATAAACAAAATAAAAATCTTGTTATCAGCATCGTTGGTGCGGGTGGAAAAACTACGGCTTTATTTCAGTTGGCGAGGCAAATTCAGTCACAGGTTAAAGGTCGTAAGTCGCAGGTTGTGGTGACTACTACAACGCATCTTGCTCCGTGGCAAATAAAATTTGCTGACTATCATATTGTCCCCAAAAATATTGATGATTTGAAAAATATGCCTGCTGATGGAATTATTTTAATTACAGGCGATGGTAATGATAAAAAAGTTAATGCTCCTAACAGTGAAACCCTAATTTGGCTACGCGCTTATTGCCAAGAAAAAAATATACCGCTGTTAATTGAAGCAGATGGTTCAAGACAGAGACCAATCAAATCACCTGCGGAGCATGAACCACCCATTCCAGAATTTTCTGATTTTGTTATTTATGTACTTGGCTTGAGTTGCATCGGAAAACAATTAAATAATGAAAATGTTCATCGCCCTGAAATTTTTTCGCAACTCACAAAACTTGAACTCAATCAAAATATCACGCCTGAGTCAATTATCAAAACCCTCACCCATCCGCAAGGTGGGTTGAAAAATATTCCGTCACATTCAAAAAGAATTGTTTTGTTAAATCAAGCCGATACGCCAGAACTAAAATCTATTGGCGGGGATATGGCGAAGAAATTATTAAATCATTTTGATTCGGTTGTGGTTGGCTCACTGCAACAAGATGATTTTCAAACTTTTGAAAAAACTGCTGGCGTTATTTTAGCCGCAGGCGATGCGACTCGCTTTGGTTCACCGAAGCAGTTATTAGATTGGAAAGGCAAGCCGTTTGTTCGTCACATTGCGGAGACTGCGCTTCATGCTGACCTGCAACCTGTTTTGGTGATCACAGGCAATCACCACGCTGAGATTGAATCTTGTTTACAAGATTTACCCGTTGAGGTGATTCATAATCCGCAATACAAAAATGGGCAAAGTGAATCTATCAAACTTGGGATTAAGAATTTGCCAGATAACATTGGCGCAAATATATTTTTATTAGCAGATCAACCGCAAATTCCTGTTGAAGTGATTCAAGCATTGAAAGAAAAACACACACAAACACTTTCCCCAATCATCGCACCATTGATTTTAGAAGAAAGGCGAGCAAACCCTGTTTTGTTTGATAAGGTCACATTTGATGATTTGCTTCAATTAACTGGTGATGTAGGCGGACGAGCAATTTTCGATAAACATAAAGTGGATTACCTGCCTTGGCATGATGATATTTTGATTTTTGATGTAGATACGAAAGAAGATTATGCAAGATTGAAGGGGTTGGATGTATGAGTGCGTCGCACCTTTATTTTTGGAGATGGTCATATCGTACAAGTGATTCTTATTTTGAGCATCATCTTGCCTGCAAAGTGCGACGCACCCTTTCTCAAAAAATGCGGGAGCAAGCTCCCTGACTCCATAGTTTTAGGGAACGAATTATGATTTCCGCAATTATTTTGGCGGCAGGGAAATCTGTTCGAATGAGAGAAAATAAATTGCTGATGAAGTGGGGAGATAAAACTGTTATCGAAAAAGTAATCCAAACGATTCAAGAGGCAGGGATTGAAGATATCGTTTTGGTAACGAATGATAAGTTACAAGTTACAAGTTACAAGTTACAAGTTACGAATTACGATTTACGATTTACGATTAACGCCACCAATCACGAAATGCTTTCATCTATTAAACTTGGATTGCAAAATCAAAATGTCACAACGGAGGCAACACTGATTTGTTTGGGTGACCAGCCACAAATTGAGTCAAGAAGCGTGGTGGCGGTGTGTGAAGCGTATCAGAAAAATAAATCTAAGTTAGTCGTGCCAAGTTATCATAAAAGGCGCGGACATCCTTGGTTGGTGGCAAAGCCATTATGGAATGAAATTTTAGGGATGACAGAAAATGAATCGCCGCGAGATTTTTTGAATAAACATGCCGATGAAATTGAATATGTAAATGTAGATACGCCGACAATTTTACAGGACTTGGACACGCCTGAAGATTACTTGAAATATAAACCTAGCGTGTGATAAACTCTGCCAACTTCAATATGGGAGTTATGCCGTGAAATATTTTATTATTGTGAATCCAACTTCGGGACGTGGCTTGGGAGGAAAATCAATCCATCAGATTGAATCTAATTTACAGGCGGGTGAAGTTAATTACACGCTAGTCAGCACAGAACGTATATGGCACGCAAGTGAACTTGCCGAAAAAGCGGCATGTGAAGGTTATGACGTGGTTGTGTGTGCGGGCGGTGATGGCACAGTTAACGAAGGTATCAATGGCATTATGCAAGCCAGAAAAAAAGGTTTTACAAAAACCGCCTTTGCAGTGTTGAGCATTGGCACAGGCAATGACTTCGCCAGCGGTGTGGGCATCCCAACAGATTTAAACAACTGCTTAAAAACATTGAAAGAAAATAAAAGAAAACGCGTTGATGTTGGTTTTGTCAAAGGCGGTGATTATCCCGCAGGCAGATATTTCGGAAATGGAATCGGCGTGGGTTTTGATGCGGCGGTTGGGCATGAAGCCATCAAAGTACGTTGGACGCGCGGTTTACCTGCCTATCTTATTGGCGTTGTCAAAACTGTTTTTCTTTATTACAACCCCGCACAAATTGAAATTATTTTAGACGGCACGGAAACAATTCAACAAACTTCGTTGATGATTTCTGTGATGAATGGTCAGCGCATGGGCGGCGGGTTTAAACTTGCGCCCGAAGGCTTGCCAAATGATGGCTTGTTCGATTTGTGCATTGCAAAAACGGCTTCAAAATTTCGCATCTTAACTATGCTTCCGCATTTTATTCTTGGCACACAAAAAAAAATACCAGAGATTCAAATGAAGCGCGCGAAAAATATTTCGATTAAATCTTTGGATGTGACTTTCCCTGCTCATGCTGACGGTGAGTTTATCGGATTAAACGCCTCACACTTAACCGTTGACCTGTTACCTGCTGAATTAGAAATTATCTACGCTGAAAAATAATGCTCTGGCTGATTAACTTCCTCATTCGTTTATACACCAATATCACCTGCCGCATTGACGCACCGAATCTGAATGAGTTCCCTCAAAAAGGTCCGTTGATTGCGATTGCAAATCATACGGGTCAAATTGAAGTGCCTTTGTTGTTTGCTCATTTACAGCCGCGCAAAATTACGGGCTGGGCAAAAGCCGAAGCATGGGATAACAAATTTCTGCATTGGGTTTTTAACACCTGGGAATTGATTCCTGTGCATCGCGGCGAGGCGGATATGAAAGCCTTGAAGTTAGCCTTGCAAGCCCTGCGTGATGAAAAAATTTTTGGGCTTGCGCCCGAAGGCACACGCAATAAAACGGGCAAACTCAAACGGGCATTATCTGGCACGGTGATTATCGCACTTCATTCTGGCGCGCCGATTATCCCTGTGGCGCATTGGGGCGGAGAAAAGTATTTGAACAATCTAAAACGTTTTAGGCGGACTGATTTTCACATTCGCGTTGGCAAGCCGTTTAAGTTACACGTTGAAGGCGTGAAAGTTACAAGTGAAATCCGTCAGCAGATTGTGGATGAGATGATGTATGAGATTGCAAAATTATTACCCGAAGAATATCGCGGGGAGTATAGTGATTTGAGTAAGGCGGAGCAGAGATTTATTAGGCTGAAAGCTGAAAGCTATAACTTCATTTGATAGGCATTCGTTTCGCGTTTTTGAAAACCTAATTTTTGATATAACTTATTGGCGGCAACTCGCAGGGGATTTGAAGTGAGCGAAATACTGCTGGCTTTTTTTTCTTTGGCAGTTTCAATGGCTTTGTTGATTAACGCTACGCCGATTCCTTTTCCGCGAGCGGATTCATCTACAACGACATCTTCGATGATGGAACGAATTCCAGTGGGGACTTTGTAGGTGATTAAAATTAATGAGCCAACGATTTTATTTTCACCATCACGAGCAACTAGAAGCGTGGATGAAGCGTCAGAAACAAGAGCATGTAACAGGTCAAGTGAAGGAGGCGGATGATTTTTAGTCAGTTGAGGGATGAGGCGTTGAAAGGCTTGGTAAAGTTCATCATCCGCTTGGGTGGCGATTTCAATTTGCATATTATTTATAAAAACGTCCCGCAGGTTTTGATTGAATGTGTTGATTAATCATTTTAACCTGCGGGACGGTGAATTACATAGTTGTTTTATTTTTTGGCATAAAACTCAACACAATGTAATAAGCAACATAAACCAATGTGACCCAAGCAACCCATGTGGGATGATTGGGATATTGAATCAATGCCCAAATGCCGATAGCGCCCCATAAATAAGTGAGAACAAGTGTTAAAGTGCGCATGTAACTATTGCGACTTGGATAAATATATTTGATTGGCACAAAGACCATGATATTGAAGAAAAGTAAAAAAGCAAAATTTAACCATTGCGGTAAATTCATGATGAGCATGTATAAAGCAACGACATTCCAATACGATGGAAAACCTTTGAAGTGATGATCATCTGTCTTGGCATCTGTTTGGGTGAATTGATAAGCAGAGGTGATTAAAATTAAACATGCCATAAACAAACGCGTGGATTCGGGCAGTACATCGGCTTTGATGATAAAAATAACAGGCACTAAAACATAATTGAGATAATCTAAAATATTATCGAGCAATGCGCCATCAATACCATCCGCATATTTTTTGACATCTGCCCAACGTGCTAACATACCATCGAAGCCATCTACTAAGACTGCTAAGATCATCCATAAAATCATCATGCGATAATCATTTTCAAAAATTGCGAGGATGGCGAGTAATCCCCAAATTGCTCCGCTGGCGGTGAAGAGATGTACTCCCCATGCAAGGATGGAGCGAATTGGGTTTGGTTGGGTGGGGTTGGTCATGGGTGATTCCTTTGTATCAAAGATAGTTATGATTATAAATGAAAAGATTATAGAAGCTGAAATTTTGAGTGTAAAATAGGCTAAAGATTCTTAATGCCTTAACTGAAGGTGCATTCACTTTGGAAGTCATACTAATTAGTATTCTTGATTTTATATTAAAAAACATATTGGTTACCATTGTAGTAATCTCAATAATATTTTTCAAGATTATCATTCGCATTGAAGAAAAAACAAGCCCTAATCTTGCAAATTTATTAGTTATATTATGGTTCATATTTACCGTTATTTTTATTTCCACTGGTGCGTTATATAAATATCATAGAGAAAATGGACTAGAAGCATCATACATAAACATATTTATAACTTTCGATTTCACAGTAGCAAGCCTTATATCGCTGACACCTTTTTTTTTACTTTATACTTATCATTTTTTTACTGCTACCAAAATAACCAATAATTTATTTTTTTCTAACTCATCAGATAACACAGGTTCAATGGTGTTATCATTTTTGATCACCTTGTTAGTCGGGTTTGCGGTTTATGGGCTATCTGCTTTCGGAAATTGTTTTTACTTTGATATATATGGTTATGGTCAAAAAGTTTTTTTTTCGAGATAACACTCAAACTATCGACTTTTTTGCTTCGGGCAACAACCTCGTTAAGTTTGAGCATTCATGCAACACAGTTTCTATATTAGATGTTAATATATTTAATTCGCCTATAAAATTAACTAATCTCTTTAAAACCCCAATGTCGGCATCA
>LMZR01000045.1 GCA_001567105.1 Chloroflexi bacterium OLB14 | reverse complement strand
GGAGGAACGTGTGGCCACATTTTCATTTCGGATTAAAGACATTCACCCCAGAGTTATTGCAGAAAAATTAGCCAAAGAAAATATTTATGTATGGGATGGAAATTATTACGCCATTAACGTCACCGAAAGATTAGGTATAGAAGATCAAGGCGGTATGGTACGAGTCGGCGCGGCACATTACAACACAGTGGACGAAGTTGCCCGCCTAAAAGATGCTTTGTTGAAAATTGGAAGAAATTAAACAAAATTGACCTCTTGTAAAAGTCTCTTTTAGCCACGAATTACACGGATTTACACTGATTTCTTTTAAAAACATCTGTGATCGTCCGTGTAATCTGCGGCAAAAAAATTATAGCCAGCCAGTTTAGAACACTTATGCAAGAAGTCTAATAATCTATTACTCACCTGATAACTGTTCAAGCAAACGACGTAATTCTGGCAACATGCGTCGCAATTCTTCTTTATGTGTAGAAGATAGTTGCTCAAGTATGCTCAGCCCTTGTGCAGTTAACATCACATAAACCTGTCGTCTATCTGTATCTGATTGTTTGCGTTTAAGCAAACCTTGTGCCACTAATCTGTCTGCCAGACCAACAGCACTATGATGCCGAATCTGTAAACGTTCAGCTAATTCTTTGATTGTGATTTCGTCTCGTTCTGGGAATCCTTTAATCACTAATAATGCCTGATGTTGTTGTGGGGTTAGCCCAACAGTTTGTGCCGCCTCTTCACTAAAATGTAGGAATTGTCTCAACGCATAACGGAACGCCGCTAGGCTTTCATATTCTGTTTTTTTAATACGTGTCATAATTTCCTCTTATTGCATTATATCGTATTACGATATATAATCTACGCCTAATTTATTTAAGGAGTATAGAAATGGTAGAAAGAAGTAGTATAGATTATAGACACCTCAATGTTAATCCATCAGGCGGGTTTCGTATTTTGCTGGTGTCATTTTTAGCGGCACTTATTGGTCTTTTAGCAGGTTTCTTGGCTTATGGCTTATATTCATTAATTTCAATCATAACGAATTTTGTTTTTTTTCAACGCTTTAGCCTTGTTTTACCAGAGTTAATTGAAAACCTTTAGGGCTGTGGATTATTATCGTGCCAGCCATTGGCGGGGTAATTGTTGGTTTTATGGCAAAGTATGGTTCTCCTAAAATTAAAGGTCATGGAATTCCAGAAGCAATGGAAGCCGTGTTAATAAATCGTAGTCGCATCCAACCTCGCGTAGCGATTCTGAAGCCAATTTCAGCCGCAATTGCAATAGGCACAGGCGGGCCCTTTGGTGCGGAAGGACCAATTATTCAAACAGGTGGCGCGCTCGGCTCATTGATTGGGCAATTACTCCACACAACCGCTTCAGAACGAAAAGTCTTATTAGCCTGTGGTGCGGCGGCGGGCATGGCGGCAACTTTTAGCGCACCTATTGCGGCTGTAATCCTTGCTATTGAACTTTTATTATTTGAATTTAAATCACGTTCTTTTATCCCATTAGTAATTGCCAGCACACTTGCCACCACTGTTCACCTTTGGTTAATGGGTACAGGTCCTATGTTTACATTCACAGTAGCAGATTTTGGCATCCCTAATGCTTTGCCTTATTATATTTTGCTCGGGCTTTTATGCGGTTCTGTTGCTGTTGGCTTTAGCAATTTACTATATTGGGTTGAAGATTTATTTGAACTTCTACCATTTGATTCTCTTTGGCATCCAGCCATTGGCGGATTGGCTTTGGGTGTCATCGGTTATTTCTTCCCTCGCGTTATTGGCGTAGGGTATGAAACAATTTCAGATATCTTGAACGCTCGCTTGGCATTAAATGTTTTATTATCTATTATGATTTTTAAGAGTCTAGCACTGATACTTTCACTCGGTTCGGGGACTTCGGGCGGCTTGCTTGCTCCACTTTTTATGATCGGTGCTGCTTTAGGCGGAGCTTTTGCTCTGATAATTAATCAAATATTTCCAAGTGCCAATTTATCTCCTGCCGCTTGTGCCTTAGTGGGCATGGCAGCAGTTTTTGGTTCTGCTTCACGTGCAACTTTCACACTTATCATTTTTGCCTTCGAAATGACGCGTGACTATAACGCCATTCTGCCTTTGATGTTGGTATGCGTTATAGCAGATGGTGTTTCGATTCTCTTAATGCGCAATTCAATTATGACTGAAAAATTAGCCCGCCGTGGCTTACGCATTCATCTTGATTATGAACCAGATATCTTGCAACAAGTACGCGTAAGTGAAGTCATGGATGCTGGTCCAACCTCGCTACCAGCGACCATGACTGTGAAAGAAATTGCAAATTATGTTACAGGCGGCGACCCAGATTATATTCGTCATCAAGCATTTCCAATCGTCAAAGGAAATCAACTTGCAGGTATTATCACTTGGGGTGATATCGTCGAAGCCTTGGCAGAAGATGCCAATACTGAAAAAACAGTGCTTGAAGCAGGCAATGATGAACCAGTTGTCACATACCCCGATGAGTTACTTTATGATGCTGTTGGGAAAATGTTGCGTAACGATGTTGGGCGTCTGCCTGTAGTAGACCGTCACTCTCCTTATAAATTAGTCGGCTATTTAGGTCGCTCCGCAGTGATGGAAGCCAGACTTGGACGCCTACAAGAAGAACATGTTCGTGAAACAGGCTGGCTCAGGCGAGATATTCTCACAAAGCCAGTTAATATTTTGAAAAGAAAACCTGCTCGTCTTAAAAAGAAAAAACATGCACTAAAAAAAGATGAAGCGAGTTAACCCAATATGCCTTGGTGCAGGCATATTCTTTTATTAAACCTCAACCTAATTGAAACTATTTTCATCTTTATTGAAAATCAAATTAATAGGTTTATCTAGATTCTATTTTTCTATAGAGATATACTGCCACATCATAAATATATTTCCATCATGCCAAATCATGTTTGTTGCGGCGAGTAATCTCCATCACAATTATAAGGTTGCTTCGCCTTTGGATACTCAATTCCCTTCTCAATAATTAATCGTTATTGAGATAGCTTATAGCAAGGAGAAAAAATGGATGAAATTGAAATAGAATACCATGCTGAAGAAAGCTTAAAAGCCGTTGATTTAAGCAAAGCCCCAGGTCATTGGATTTTAGCGCGTATGGGCAAACGCGTTTTACGACCGGGTGGACGTGAATTAACTGAAAAACTAGTGCAAGCACTTAACATTACTAATAATGATGATGTTGTCGAGTTTGCCCCTGGTTTAGGGTTTACCGCTGGCTTAGTCTTACATAACAACCCACAGAGTTATATAGGCTTAGAGCGTGATGAAAAAGCTGTCCAAGAAACCCGCCAAATTTTGAACGCTCCCACACAACAAGTTAAAGTTGGAGATGTTCTAAAAAATGGATTAGAGAACGAAAGTGCTTCAATTGTCTATGGAGAAGCAATGCTTACAATGCAATCAGATGTGCAAAAGAAGCGCATTATTCGCGAGGCAATTCGCTTGCTAAAACATGGCGGGCGATACGGCATTCACGAATTATGTTTGAAGCCAGATGGCATTGCGGAAGAATTAAAAAAAGAAATTCAGTACGAACTAGCGCAATCTATTCGAGTGAATGCTCGCCCACTAACTGTTGAAGAATGGAAAATGTTACTTCAAGAAGCAGGCTTGAAAGTGGAATTTATTCATACAAACCCAATGCACTTGATTAAATTCCCCCGTATGATTGCAGATGAAGGTCTTTTAAGAACTTTACGCATTGCATTCAACATTCTCTCTAATCCTTCTGCCTTAAAGCGTGTACTTCAAATGCGAGGTGTCTTTAATCGTTATGCACAACATCTTTCGGCTATTGCGATTGTAGCGGTAAAATTATAAAAACAAAGGTGAAAATATGGCACAAAAACTTGAACTATCCGAATCTCCTGTAGAACTTAAAGAACTTGCTATTACACAAGCAGGCTCAGTAGTTAGCCGTGCATTAGTTAGTAAACCCACAGGCACAATTACTTTGTTTGCGTTTGGAGAAGGTGAAGGCTTAAGCGAACATACTGCTCCCTATGATGCTTTGGTACAAGTATTAGAAGGTGAAGCAGATATTCGTATTGGAGATAAGGAACACATTGTTCCTGCAGGCTCTATTATCCTCTTACCTGCCAATGTACCTCATGCGGTGAATGCTCGCGTCTCATTTAAAATGTTACTAACAATGATACGAGCCTAAAATTAACAAGAAGAGCCTAGTTATCGGGCTCTTCTTATTTTTTGAAAGGTAACGGTGTATTGCCAACACCCCGTTTCGGAACTTCTACCCAAATTGAACTAGCCAGTTCATACCCGATCAAATGGTCTTGTGGTTTCATTTGCAAGCGTAACGGACCTTTGAATGGCGCACAACTAAATAAATGAAAAGGTGTGCCAGGTACTAAACCAATTTCGGCGATGTATCTTAATTTATCAATATCATGTGTCCGCACACGACTAATAATGCAATCTGATCCAGATGGAACTTCGATCAACGCTTCATCTTTGACCTGCGGCATGATTCCGTCTTTAGACGGTATCGGTTCTCCGTGCGGGCAACGTGTGGGATTGCCTGCCAGTTCATCCATGCGGTCTTCTAATTCTTCATTAACTCCCCGCTCAAACACATCAGATAACTCATGTGCTGATGCCCAATCGTATTTCATTATTTTGACTAGGAAGACTTCTGTTAACCGATGCCTGCGTAAGGAGGGCATGGCAATTTTTTCGCCAGAAGCTGTCAGCCGAACACCTTTATAGGGTTCATGCACCAAGTATCCGCTTTTGTTGAGGCGTTTTATCATGGTAGAGATGGCTTGGGCTGAGGCATCCACATGTGAGCTTAAAAGCGAAAGTGGCACTTGTTCGTGATCTTGTTGTAAACGATAAATTTCTGCGGCGTAACGTCGCATGGCGGGGCTAACAGTCATAAAACTTTCTTACTCCAAATTTTCAACCATATTGAAAATGATTTGTAATAGGATATATCCGAATTTTATTACAAATATCTAGATTATTAGGTTGTGAAATTATACTACGCGACATTCTAAAATTTGGAATATCAAATAAATATTTTATAAGAGATTTTTTGATAATGGTTATGTATGTACTAGCTGGAAACACATCAATTCTGTTGCTAAACAAGCGCGCATAAAGCGTTTGCATAATTTTATAAGTGTGGAACTTTCCACTTCTTAATGATGTGTTCAAATGGCGGGCGTATTTTTTTTGCATTGAATGGAAACCAACCTAATTCTGCACGAATGGCTTGTTCCTTAAATTCTGTTGCTCCCCAAATAAAAGAACCACCGATGACTCCAGTTAATACAGATGCCCAAGTGTTTTGAAAGAAAAATGAAATGATGACCAAAACAATACCCAATGCCATAAAGTAGGGCCACCACAGATAGCCTAAATATCGTTCGCCGCGAATCACCCATACGAATCCCAGCCCGATAACCACAAAAGTTACTAAGCCAACTAAAAATCCAAACCAGTTCATTGTGTATGTTCTTCCAAAGTGATTAATTGAAGAGCTTCTTCTGCGTTAACTTGTTTGCCAATGGGGTTTCGGTTTAATAAATCAAGTGTTGTTGCTGTGGTGTGTGCTTTCAAAATTTTTATATGACGCGGGTTACGTGGATTTGCTGGAGCGTGCCCATGTTTGATTCTTTTTTCTTGACGAAAAAATTCATAGGCATCCCATAATGCAGTCATGCCTATGATTCCCATTGGAGCAGAAAGAATCAATGAGGAGGTAAAAAAAGTGCTAACGAGTAGCCCAATGCCTAAGATGGCAAAACCAAATGACGGGGGAAGAATGGAAGCGGAATGTTTTTCAATTTCTCTTACTAAAACATGCCCTGCCCATATTCCAAGAAAAGTTGCTAATGCAGAGATGGGTCCAATGAGATTATAGGTCATGTTTGGATTATAAATTTTCGGTTTCTACATTTTTAGTGTTTCTAAACAAACTCTTAATCAAATCTACAAAATCTCTTGTGTTTTTATCAATCAAGTTGAATAGAAGATGACAATGAGATTGAATATCAATTGTGTGGGAATAAAAAATAAATTTACTAGCTGTATCTAGATTCTATATATAGGCATCGCTATACTGGCGGAAAAATGTGTTTTAGGTTGAGAGTCAAATTAGCAAGCATCCCGTTACGGGTATGCCTTTATGTTTAGCATTTAAGAAAACATTTTAAGGAGTTTGTTTATGTGTATGCACTTAATTCAAGTAGCTGAAGAGTCAAATCAACGGACAATTTTTTTGTTGCGAGCATGGCACGTTTCATCTTTCATGGGATCGTGCTTTGTTCTATCTCTCATTAGATGAATTGAAATATCTTCATACCTTTTTAGGGAAAGAAAAAATTAGCCACAGCACCCACGCAAAATATAAAATATATTCAATTTTCTGACCATACAGATGCAAATGGCGAAATTTATTTTGAGTTATGGATTGAAGAAGCGGGTATGAGGCTTTTCTTTGAGGATTGTGAAATGCTCAAGGCATTGTTACAAGAAGCGGTAAATTGGCAAAAAACTCAGCCTTCTTTAACCAGCCAAGGTCACATTGGTATGGCAAAAGATATAACAAACCTATCAGTAAAAGCACCAACACATAGAAAATCATATTGGAATTAATAAAGGAGAAATACAAAATGACTTATCACGGACCAAAAGTACGCTTATCTCGTCGTATGGGAGTTGCCTTAACACCTAAAGCGGCAAAAATTATGGAGCGCAGAAGTGCTCCTCCTGGCCAGCATGGTGCCGCACGAAAATCAGAAGAATCTGATTACAAGAAACAGTTGAATCAAAAACAATTGTTGCGCTATCAATATGACATTCGCGAAAAACAAATGCGGCGTTATTATCAAATGGCATTGAAGAGTCGTGGCAACAGTGCTGAAAGATTACTTCAATTATTAGAGTCTCGTTTGGATGCTATTGTATTACGTGCAGGTTTTGCGCCGACAATTTATGCGGCACGTCAATATGTTTCGCATGGGCATATTACAGTAAACGGCAAGCCAATCAACATTTCATCCTATCTAGTCAAAGTTGGAGATGAAGTTGCCGTGCGTGAAAAAAGCAAAAAGTTAAATGTTTTTCAAGAATTAGGACCCTCCCCTGTAAGCTATTTAGATGTTGCCCCCCAAGAATTAAAAATTAAACTACTTCGTCATCCCCAAGCCGTTGAAGTGCCAATTATTTGCGAAGTAAGCCGTGTCATTGAGTTTTATTCTCGCTAGATTCTTATACTTATCAACCTACTTGAAAAATATAATCATAGACAATTAATCTAAATTTTATTCGCCTACCTAGATTTACATGGAGTTAAACCATATACTCCTATCATCTATATTCAAAGGAGTAAAACATGTCATATACAATTGATGAAAGAATGAAACCTATATACGTCTTGCGCGTTTACGAAGACTTTTCTCTTGAAAAACTTAAGCAATTATTTGCCGACGTTGAGAGACTACTATCTCATGGCGGAAAGTTTGGGGTGATAACAAGCTACAAAATGGAAGGTCATGAAGAAGATTTCGATGAAGACTTTACAGGAGATATAGACGAAGATGAAGATGAACACGACCATGAAAATGGGCATGGTCACAAACATAAACATGTGCCAGGGGTTGCCCGCATGATGAAAGCTTGGTTAGTTAACATTCGAAGCCGTTTCGCACAAGATTGTGTAGGCTTTGCTATGGTGAGTGGAGATAGCAAGTTTGTCTCTTTTTATAAGCCTCTAGCCAATAAGATTATTAATCGCATGTATAACTGCCCTGGTGCTTTATTTGGTAATGAAGACGAAGCTGTGGCTTGGGTAAAAGAAAGAATGACGCAACAATCTGCCTGAAAATCATCAACCTAATTGAAAACTAGAATCAGTTACTATTAACTTGGTTTTTATATACCTACCTAGATTTATGTAGATTTGAATCATATACTCCGCCCATTCTATTAATGGAGAGTAAAAACTCATGTTTCAAACCTCAGTAAACCTCAGCCCAGATTTAACCGCCGAAGAACGCGCCCAAGCCATTCGAGATGCTTACAATCAAGACCGCTCACAAATGACCTTGATGTTGGCTCATCAACTAAAAATTCAAGAAGTGGAAATTTTACGCGCCTTACAAGGTGACACTGCTTTTGAATTTGATGCCACTCGTTGGGAAGAAATCATTCGTGATTTTGAAGCACTGGGTCAGGTGACTGTTATCGTTTCAAATGGAGCCACCACCGTAGAAGTGTTTGGTCAATTTGGAAAATTCTTTAACAAAGATGGTTTCTTAAACATTCGCACTGATACATTAGATATGCACATTCGTGGTTGGGAATTGGCTTCTGTGTTTGCTTTCAAAAAGCCAAGTCATTTAGATAAACACGAATCACTCAGCATTCAATTTTATGACAGACGTGGCAATGCGGCTTTCAAAGTATTTTTCAACTTTGGCGGTGATGAACCTTCAGCAGAATTAGTTGAAAAATATAATCAATTTATTGAGAAGTTTGGAAAGTAATTAAAGTACACAAGTAAGCAGGTATACAAGTAGACAAGTATAAAAGTAGACAGGTAGACAAGGCGTATGAATCTTGTCTACCTGTTTCCATGTTTACTAATTGACTTATTTATATTCCACTCATAAAACTCTATTCAAAATCTATCTAAACCTATATTGACCCATTTTCACTGAAAAGTAAAATCAATTTCTCTATGTTAATTAAACGACTTCAAATTGCACTCATCCATACA
Organism: Chloroflexi bacterium OLB14; assembly: GCA_001567105.1. GTDB lineage: Bacteria > Chloroflexota > Anaerolineae > Anaerolineales > Villigracilaceae > Villigracilis. Next base: position 113,659 of record LMZR01000045.1, on the reverse strand, counting down.
GCTGTTGCTATGACCTTAGTTCCCATCAACAGCACACTCAACCGCGTAATGATTTTTGATTTAGGTTTTTCAAAAACTTTATTCACATTACTCGCCATCCTACCTTATTTACTTGCACCCATTCAAGTTGCCATCGGTTCATTTTCAGATCGCAACCCAGTTCTTGGTTATCGGCGCACACCATATATTCTTGCGGGTTTAATTTTATGTGTGTTAGGCGTTGCTGTAGCACCACAAGTTGCAATTTTACTTACCCAAAACTTTAACGTTGGCATTATTGTCGGCTTCCTTGCATTTGGTGCTTGGGGCATGGGTTACAACTTATCCGCCGTTTCATATTTTTCACTCGCCACCGAAATCTCAGGTCAAAAAGGACGCGCTGCTACGATTGCTACCATGTTCTTTTTAATGGTCTTCGGTTTAATTGCGACAGGTATTTTATTGAGTCGACTCGTCCCCGAATATGATCCACAAACTTTATCGCGTGCTTTTATTATCGTCGCCGCTTCAGCACTGACCTTAGGCTTGGTCGGGCTCTTCAAACTTGAGTCAAAGGCTGACGGTTCAACCTCCCCAAACCAACAGACACATTACTCTCTCAAAGAGACCGTATCTGCTATTACATCAAACCCCACTGCAAAAATATTTTTCATTTACTTATTATTATTACTAGCCGCCATCTTGAGCCAAGATGTGTTGCTCGAACCATTCGCCGCTCATGCTTTTAACATGAGCTTAGAAAAAACTTCTCGCATTGTTTCTATCAGTAGCACCTTTACATTGATTTCTTTTCTAGTAGCAGGCTTCATGGAAGGACGAGTCAAGAAAAAAGTCATTGCTCAAATTGGCAACACTGGCGCATTACTTGGCTTTTTGTTTGTGATATTAAGTGGCTTTATGCACAACATCAGTATTTTTTATGTTGGCTTAACATTTTTAGGTTTCGGCACTGGTATATCCACTGTTGCAAATTTATCTTTGATGTTTGAATTAACCGTGCCAGAAAAAGTTGGTTTGTACATTGGTGCTTGGGGATTCTCCAACGGGCTTTCTCGCCTAACAGGTTTACTGATGGCTGGCATCGTAGCGGATGTGGCCACCTCAATCTCAGGCAGTGACTTATATGGCTACATCATTGTCTTTGGGATTGAAGCACTGATGTTATTGATTGCATCTATTTTATTAACTCGCATTGATGTCGGTGCTTTCAAGAAGAATGTAGAAGAACCATCTTTTACAGATAAAGTTGCCATCACAGCAACGGAATAAATAAATTTATATTGCTCTCTGCGCCGTCCTCGACGCAGAAATTCCTGTAATACGCCGCCGAGGACGGCGGCTTGAGCAAAGAAATGAAATAAACATGCAAAATGAATGGCTTTCTTTAAGTGATGCGGCAGAAATGCTAGGCGTACACCCTAGCACTGTTAGAGTTTGGTCAGATAAGGGATTATTGCCTGTGCGCAAAACGCAAGGTGGGCATAGGCGTTATCAGCGAAGTGAAATTTCACTTTGGGCAGAAGTCAGCATCGGGTCCAAACTAGAAGCGACGAATTTAATCCAAGAAGTGATTCGTCATTTGAGAATCCAAATTGGGGATGGCAGTTTAGAGTCCGAATCTTGGTATCAAAAATTAGACGCAGATGCGCGCTTAAAATATCAAGCTAGTGGACGTTCTTTATTTCATGGGCTAATGAATTACATCACCTCAAAAGATGAAGATGCAAAATCGGAGGCGTATGCTATCGGATATGAATATGCTTCTCGGGCTAGAAGATATCAACTAAGTTATGTAGATGCCACGCGTGCTTTTTTATATTTTCGAAACAAATTATTTGATGCATTCAACTCAGTATTAGCGGAAATAAAAACCCCCACAAGCCAAATTTGGCAAATGTATAAAACATTGAATATATTTATGGATGATATTCAAATTTATCTTTTACAAACTTATGAATCTTTGGAGAATGCCAAACGCTAAAATAGGATAGCCAACTTGGTATTTGAGTCATATTAGCTAAAATTTACCCCTGCTTGCTTGCATCATCATTCTTGCTGGTTTATACTTACCAACATGCCAATTCCTGAACAAATCGGACGTTACATCATCAAAGCAGAACTTGGGCGCGGGGGCATGGCGACGGTTTACCGTGCATATGACCCTAGTTTTGACCGCGAAGTGGCACTTAAAATTTTGCCTCGCGAGATGTTGCACGACCCACAATTTCGCACACGTTTTGAAAGAGAAATCAAATTAGTCGCTTCGTTGGAACATTCAGCCATTGTGCCTGTTTATGATGTGGGAGATATTGATAACCAACCTTATTTTGTTATGCGCTATATGAGCGGCGGCTCATTATCTGATTTAATTGCCAAAGGTAAAATTACAATTCAAGAAACAGCTAGAATTATTGCTAAGGTAGCGCAAGGTTTAGCCTATGCTCACCGTAAAAATGTGGTGCACCGCGATTTAAAACCCGATAACATTTTGTTCGATGAAAATGGCGAACCCTTTATTTCAGATTTTGGCATAGCTAAATTAACAGAATCCAGTAGTACCCTCACTGGTAGTGGTGTAATTGGCACGCCTGCTTATATGAGCCCTGAACAAGCACAAGGGCAGAGCACAATTGATGCTCGCAGTGATGTTTATGGTTTAGGTGTAATTGTTTATCAAATGCTCACAGGGCATCAACCTTACCGAGCAGATACCCCAATGGGTATAGTAATTAAACACCTCACAGACCCTGTGCCTGAAATTTTGAAAGACATTCCCACGCTTCCATTTGCAGTAGACAATTTAATTAAAACTGCTATGGCAAAAAATAAAGAAGACCGTTACCAAAACGTGATTTTACTTGCTAAAGCACTTAATAAAATTGCTTTTGGTAATGAAGGTGATTTAACTTTTGGCACAAATATCGAAATACAAAATCCCCGCACAGCTAATAAATTTGCTTCAGTTTCATCTAAAAGTAAAACAGGTTTAATTGTTGCTGGGGTTGTCATACTCATAGCATTGATTGGCTTCTTTTTAATCCGTAATCAACTAATGAAGCCCGAGACAGTTGCCACAGCAACACTCACTGCTACTACATTAGTCGAAACCCAACCCACACTTACTACAATTCCAGTTACCCAAACATTGCCTCCAGCTCCTGTTTTTGCCCCTGCTTGTAACCAAGTATTATTTCCAGTACCTGAAGTACGCCTAACAGATAATCGTTGCTTACAAAGAAAACCGTACGCCCTATTTTCTATCCCCAAAAACGCCACATTTGAACCTTTAGTCCCCGGCGTCACTTGCAAAATCGAATCCGAAAGCGGAGAAAAGAAAGTTATCTCCTGCACAGGCGCATACTTTACTGAATTTGACCTCAAAGTTTGCCAAACACCGTTATTGACCAACGATCAACTCCAACAATGTCCACCTCAAAATACGTTTGATCCCAAAAACCAATGCTGTGCTGCTGTACCTCCACAAGAGGCAGGTTGCGTCATCATTCACGAAAAACTTAAAGGATGCGAATAATCTAAATGCGGACTTGACCCTCCGCATTTTATTTTTAACAGAATGATACAATAAACAAATGGGAAAACTGTATCTCGTCGCAACCCCAATTGGCAACCTCGAAGATATCTCTGCTCGTGCATTACGCATCTTAAAAGAATCAATTCTCATCGCCGCTGAAGATACGCGCCATACAAAAATTTTGCTCAAACATTTTGATATTCACACCGAATGTATCAGTTATTTTGAACACAACAAATTAACCAAAATAGATTTCATCCTCGAAAAATTAAATCATGGTGATGTGGCTTTAGTTTCGGATGCTGGCACACCTGCGATTAATGATCCTGGCTACGAGTTGGTCAAAGCCTGCTTAAACGCCTCATTCGACGTTCAACCTGTTCCTGGACCCTCAGCCCCTATCTCAGCCCTAACTGTGTCTGGCTTGCCAACGGATTCTTTTTTATATCTTGGTTATTTACCCCACAAAAAAATGAACGAAAAAAATCCGTAGGTCAAATTGCCGATTTGCCTTACACACTTATATTTTTAGAATCTCCACATCGCTTATTAGATTCGCTTGAAGATATTTTAGAAACACTCGGTGATCGTCAAATTTGCATTGCCCGCGAAATGACCAAGTTATACGAAGAATATTTTCGTGGAAACATAAGCGAAGCCTTTGCATATTTCAAATCCAAACAACCACGCGGAGAGTTCACCTTAGTCATTGCAGGAAAGAAAAAAGAAGAAAATGAAACGTGGGCGGAAGAAGAATTACTTAAAGCCATTAAGCAAGCATTGAAGAAAGATAAATCTGCCAAAGAAATTTCGGCAGAATTGGCTGAATCTAGCGGCTGGAATAAAAAAGAAATTTATAATTTGGTAAATAAAATCAAGTAGCACACTTCAAGTAGGTCACGCTTGTAGCGTGACAAATTTTATTGGTAGGTTGAAAACCTGCCCTACAAGATAAAAGGAGAATATCATGGCAGACGAATCAAAAAACAAAGATAAAGAAGAAAAGAAAGACACACCCAAAGATAACATCGTCACCAGTAAACATTCGGTGAAAATTGGCGGTAAGACGATTAAATACACCGTCACCACTGGCACGATGATTCTTAAAGAAGAAGTTATAGATAAAGATGCCGAAGTTGAAAAACCTCGCGCACAAATTTTCTTTGTAGCCTACACACGCAATGATGTGAAAGATAAATCCAAACGTCCGCTTACATTTTCATTCAACGGCGGACCAGGCTCTTCATCTGTTTGGTTGCATTTGGGCGTATTAGGTCCAAGAAGAGTAGTATTAACCGATGAAGGCGAAATGCCCAAACCACCCTTCAAATTAACTGATAATCAATATTCCATTTTAGATGAAACCGATTTAGTTTTTATTGACCCCATGAGTACAGGCTTTAGTCGCCCAGTGGAAGGTGAAAAATCTAGAGAGTGGCATACGTTCACAAAAGATATTCAATCAGTTGGTGACTTTATTCGTTTATACACAACTCGCTACAATCGTTGGTTATCACCAAAATTTTTAGCAGGCGAATCGTATGGCACAACACGCGCCTCTGGCTTATCAGGTTATTTGCAAGACCGTCACGGCATGATGTTAAATGGTTTGTTATTAATTTCAGTCGTGTTAGATTTCACCACCATAGACTTCAACCTCAACAATGATTTGCCGTTTGTATTATTTGTCCCTGCTTATGCCGCAACGGCACATTATCACAAAAAAATAAATTTCAAAGGTTCATTGCAAGATTTATTAAAAGAAGCCGAAGCATTTGCGAAAGGTGAATATGCTACCGCTTTGCTCAAAGGCGCGGCACTTACACCTGAAGAAAAAGAAAACATCGTCAAAAAACTTTCCTATTACACTGGCATCTCAGAAGAATTTATCCGCCGCAGTGATTTACGAATTCAAGATAGACATTACTTCAAAGAATTATTACGTGAGCGTGGAAAAACTGTCGGGCGATTAGATAGTCGCTTCACAGGCATTGACCGTTTAGGCGTTACTGAATCTATCGAATATGATCCACTCTTCGCCCAAGTGAACGGACCTTACACCGCCGCCTTCAACGATTACATTCGCTCCGAATTAAAATTTGAAACCGATTCACCTTACGAAATTTTGAGTGAAAAAGTTTGGATGAATTGGTCTTACAGTTATTTTCAAAATCAATACGTCAACGTGGCAGAAACTTTACGCCAAGCCATGACCTTTAATAAATATATGAAAATATTTGTCGCCAATGGATATTACGATTTAGGCACGCCCTATTCTGCCACCGAATATACGTTTGATCATTTAGGCTTAGATGAATCTCTGCGAAAAAATATCCGCATGGCATATTATGATGCAGGTCACATGATGTATATTCACATGCCATCACTCAAAGCCATGAAAAATGATTTAGCAAAATTTATTAAGGATGCCAGTTAATAAAAAAGGAAAATTATGTTTTACGTTACAGTATGTCTTCCAATGTTTATTTGGGTAATTGGTTTAATCCTCGCTATTGTGCGTTGGAAACAATCGCCGCGAAAATCCATTTTGGTTTTAATTGGCTTGAGCATTATGTTACTTGGTGGTTTAACAGATATTGCTCAAAACTTTATTCACGCAAATAACAGTCACATGATGAACTATACAAGTTTTACGCATGTCTTTTCCATTATAGGTGTATTTTTTGATACACTCGGTTGGGTATTATGTATTATCGCAATTTTTTATCCCAGACAAAAAAGAAGGTGAAACAAAGTGAACTTAGACGATTTAGAATATTTCAAAAAACTTGATACACTCAACATGCTGGCTGAAATTGATAACTTGCCCAATCAATTACAAACAGCGTGGGAGTTAGGTAAAAATCAGCCACTGCCTGAAAAAAAGAAATTATCAAAACATTGTGATATGTGGATTAGGTGGTTCAGCCATCGGTGCAGATTTAGTAGCGACATATATCGCTTCAACTTTGCTGATACCTGTTACCGTCCATCGAGATTATGGCTTACCTGCATTTGCCAAAGGACAAGATACACTCGTCATTTGTTCATCTCATTCTGGTAACACCGAAGAAACATTAGATTCATTTCAAACTGCACTTCAAAATGAATGTTCCATTGTGACAATCACCACTGGTGGTGAACTTGCAAAACTGGCAGACGAGAAAAAACTTCCAGTATGGCGATTCAGCCATCAAGGTCAGCCCCGAGCCGCTGTGGGTTATTCATTCGGCTTGTTGTTAAGTTTAATCAGCAGAATGAATCTGATTCCAAATCCTGAAAGTGATTTAATCGAAGCCATTGATGCGATGAAAAAATCGCAAGAGAATATCAATGCAAATGTTTTGGCGGCGAATAACCCTGCAAAAAGATATGCAGGGCAATTGATGGGACGTTGGGTGACGATTGTTGGTGCAGGAATCCTTGCGCCTGTGGCACGCAGATGGAAAGGACAAATTAACGAAATTGCGAAAGCAGGTGCAAATTTTGAATTTATTCCTGAAGCGAATCACAACACATTGGCTGGCACGATCAATCCGCAACAAACATTGAACGCACATACTATGACATTATTTTTACGCGCCGCATCGGATAATCGCCGTAATCGTTTGCGTTCTGATTTAATGCGAAAAACTTTTATGCTCGAAGGTTTGAATACCGATTTTGTGGATGCACGCGGAAAAAGTTCTCTGGCGCAAATATGGACTTTGATTTTATTCGGTGATTACATGGCTTATTATCTTGCTATGGGCTACGGCGTTGACCCCACACCAGTAGAAGCATTGGTGCGATTCAAAGAAGAGATGGCGAAGAAATAAATTGATAAAGTGACCGTCACTTTATTATGCAAACTGTTCCAAATTAACAGCCACTAAAGGAAACGCTTCGTTCACGAATTTATCGAGAGCGGGGCGTTTTTTCATGTGACTATAATGCGAAGCCAAACCATAAATTGCCCAAGTGGCTACAGTTGCTGGAATGTCTGTTGAATTTTTTGATTTTGATTGTTTCAACCAATAAGTTAACAAGCCGAAAATTTGTTTTTTGATTTGTGTTTCAACCAAAGATTCAAACTGTTGATGTGGTTGCGCGCAACTAGAATGAATACTGCTTAAAAATTCACAAACTGCCAAAATTAAATTTCTTAAATTATCAGGGGTGTAATGACAAACATTGAGAGTTCGTTTTTCAATTTCTTGCATAAACATTTTGCTAATTGAATAATCTAACAAAGCATATTTATCTTGAAAGTGTGCGTAAAACGTAGCACGGTTGATTTGCGCTTTATCTGTCACATCTTGCACAGAAATATTCTCGAAGTTTTTTTCAGCCAGTAAACTGCCGAAGGATTCCAGAATCAAACTGCGGGTACGTTTGACGCGCGGGTCTAGGGTCTCATCCATTTGTTTTGGGTTAGGCAACATTTTTGCTCCAGTGTTGTTTATCCAACAGATTCAAAAGTTTGGTGGTTGACCTAAGTTCGTAAGAACACTAAACTATACAACATCTGTTGTTTAGGCAACGGGTGTATATTATCAAACAAAATAAATCGTGTCAAGATAAAAGGAGATTTTATGACTGTAGATATTGCAAGTGTTGAAAAAGTATTTTCTGAAATTGTTTCTGATGAGCAAATTAAACGAACGGCTCAAGCATTGGAAGCAAACGGAATCAAAACATTGATCGCTGAAAATGCAGAAGAAGCAAAGAAATTATTTTTTGAATTGATACCAGATGAATCAGAAGTGCTTCTTGGTGCCTCAGTGACATTAGAAACTCTCGGTATTCAAAAAGAAGTGGATACTTCTGGTCGTTTTGATGCACTTCGCCCAAAAATGTTTGCCATGAATCGTGAAACGCAAGCACGCGAGATACGCAAATTAGGCGGCGCGCCAGATTATGCCGCAGGCAGTGTTCATGCAGTGACAGAAGATGGGCACGTGTTGATTGCCTCTAACACAGGTAGTCAATTAGGTCCGTATGCTTCTGGTGCAGGAAAAATTGTTTGGGTAGTGGGCGCTCAAAAACTTGTAAAAGATTTGAACGAAGGCTTGAAGCGTATTAATGAATATGTTGTTCCGCTTGAAGAAGAACACATGCAAGAACTTTACAAAGTTAGCACAAATGTTAGCAAGTTGTTGATTATCAATAAAGAGATTCGACCAAACCGCGCCACCATGATTATTGTCAAAGAAAAAATTGGTTTCTAAAAAATTATTATTTCAGGAGAAAAGAAATGAACATCGTATTATGGATTGTGCAAGGTTTATTAGCCACCTTATATCTCTTAGCAGGTCAGATGAAAGCTTTTACGCCACATAAAGCTCGTGCAAACGCGCAAATGACATGGGCACATGATAAACCTGATAACTACATTCGTTTTGTTGGTGTATCTGAATTGCTTGGCGCGCTTGGGCTAATTTTGCCATTGCTTACAGGTATTTTGCCGTGGCTCACAGTTGTTGCCGCAGTTGGCTTAGCAGTGATTCAAGCGCTAGCCATTTTTACAGTACATTTACCTAAGAAAGAATATCAAGTTATTCCAATCAATATTGTATTGCTCATATTAGCAGTTGTCGTTATGTTTGGTCGCTTCAATTTGTTTTCATAATAATACAACACCATCTCGCGGATTTTGATTTTGGAATTGACCTACAAAACAAATCTGCGAGATATTTTATATAGATATGGATTTATAATGATTAAAGATATGCAAACAACTCAAAAAACTTTTTTCGCTTCATCCCGACGTGGGAGTTGGTGCTGTTTCATTGACCGTTGCTAATCTGGAGAATCAGATTCGCTTCTATCAACAAGCACTTGGATTCAAATTGCTTTCACAAAATGAAAACAAAGCCACACTCGGCTCGGACAATAATGCTTTATTACATTTGATTCAAGAATCAAATCTCAAAAAATATCGCGGAGTGACTGGCTTATATCACTTTGCAGTTTTGTTCCCAAATCAAAAAGAACTTGCCATTGCTATTGCTCGTTTGTTTGCTATTAAATATCGCAATCACCCCACCGACCATATTATGACCAAAACAACTTACCTCGATGACCCAGAAGGCAATGGCATTGAGTTATATGCTGAATCTCCCGAAGATGGCACATGGACATTGAAAGATGGCAAATATGAAACGCGTCGCAAAGATGGCTCATGGAGTGATGGACGCGAGCCTTTAGATGTCAATGCTCTGTTTAGTTTATTGAAAGAAGATGAAGATTTAAGTGTACCTGTTCCACCCCAAACAAAAATGGGACACGTCCATTTACACGTCCGTGATTTGGATGAAGCAGTAAATTTTTATCATAACGTCATCGGCTTTGACGTGATGGGCAATGTCAAAGAATATCAAATGGCATTTGTATCAGCAGGTGGTTATCATCACCACATTGGATTAAATACTTGGCAAGGAGTTGGCGCGCCACCTCCCCCAGTAGATGCAGCTGGCTTAAGACATTTCAGCATTGAATTTCCAAATCAAAGTGCATTAGATGATGCTATTGCCAATATCGAAAAAGCAAATGTCTCCTACAACAAAACCGTAGCAGGCATTTTGTTATACGACCCATCTCAAAATGGGATTGTGTTAAGAGTAAAATAAAGAAATCCGAAGTCTTAAAGACTTCGGATTTCTAAAAAACTATGCTCACCGACTCGATACTCAAATTTTCAAACTTAATCTTTGATTCAATGAATCCAGAAGAAGGCGAAGGCGCAGGAGAAGTTTGCATTGCAAACATCAGCCCCAAAGAACGAAAGAAGCGCTTAAATTTCGCCATCCGCATTTTTGTTTTCACGAGCATAATCCTTATCATCTTGCTGATATTAAATGTCAATCCACTTTGGCGTTTGATTTTATTTTTGCCCTTAGCATCTGCTACCTCTAGTTTTTTTCAATGGCGCGATAAAACCTGAGTAGTTCTCGCTCAACGCAGTTTGCGTCACTTGACCGAGAAAAAAGAAAAAATTAAAGATGAAAGTGTAGATCGGCAAATCAAAAAGCAAGCCCGCAAAGTAATTTTGAAAGGTGGGCTAACCGCTTTAGGGATTATCGTTTTGGTGATGTTGATACCATAGGATTGTTATAATCAAATCCTATGAAACGTATTCAAATTTTATTTATCATCTTGCTTGCCATCTTCTTAATCACGCAAGCAATTTTTTCATTGCACTGGCCCCTCACCCACGACGAAGCCCCATTATTTTACGAAACCTTCCTAATGCAAAACGGAAAAATTCCCTACAAAGATTTTTTCGATTTTCAAATGCCAGGCAGTTACATCATTTATTATTTTCTCGGCACACTCAGCAACTTCGGCGCACTACGCATTCGCCTGCTCGATATATTCATCCTCGCCACAATTATTTTCATCACCTATCAAGCATTAAAAAAATAAATAAAACATCCGCACTCATAGCAGGTATTTTATTTGGATTGAAATATTTGCAAGGTGGTCCCTCACTTTCTTTACAACGCGAATATTTAATTTTGATTTTTCTCTCGTTAGCGATTTTTATCTCGCTTCAAGATTCACTGACTAACAAGCAACGCCTCATACTTGGATTTCTATTTGGTCTCGCTTCGACAATTAAACCTCACTCCGCCATCGGACTCATCCCCATCATTCTCTTTGACCTTGACTCTGCATGGCTCAAAAAAACATTTCATTATGCACTCGGTTTTTTGACTCCATTGATAGCAATTATCTTATGGCTGGCATCCACACATGCTTTATCTCCCTTCCTTGACATTGCATTTAACTATTGGGGTTTATATTCCCAAATCAACGGTGAATTAGTCATCGTCTCTGGCGCAGATAAGCTAACTTATCTTCTGAATCAAATCTGGCGTTTCGGCAATCATGGATTATGGCTCATCCCTGCCGTATTGGCGATTTATCTCAACCAAAACAAAAAGACATATTTATTAGCAAGCCTAGCCTTATGCTACGCCATCTACCCTGCTTTCACAGGACAATTTTTTCCATATCATTACATTTTATTTACTTACTTCATCATCACCCTTGCATCGTTATCACTTTCTACTTTCCACTCCCCACTTTCCAATCACGCATCACGCATCACGCCTTACGCATCGTTAATTTTTCTCATAACAATTATCTTTACCATCCGCCCATCCCAAACCTTCATAAGACAACTCAATCACCAACCCATCGTCACCTCATCAGACCGTGCTATTGAAATCGCCAACTTTCTCGAAAAAAATTTACAAGCAGGTGATGTAGTCCAACCACTAGATTGGACAGGTGGAACGCTGCTCGCCATGCTTCAAACGCACACACCTATTGCAACGAATTATGTTTTTGACTTTTATTTCTATCATCACATCTCAAACCCATATATTCAAAATTTGCGAAATGATTTTATGAATCAATTACAAGAATCCATGCCACGTTTTATTATCGAAGTCACTTCTGTTGATAAACCCTGGGTCGGTGGTGACGATACCTCTCGCACCAAATTCCCCGCCTTACAAATTTTCTTAGACGAAAATTATTCCATTACAATTCAAAAAGATAATTACCTCATTTACGAATTGGACGATAGACCATAGACCATTTATGAAGCATTTACAGCGTATTTCCATTCTTTATTTAACTTTTCCATTCATCTTATTTGTTTTCGGATGGCTTCGTTTATCTATTGCGGTTCCTGTTTCATTAATTATCATCTTCACACTATACAAACTTCTCAAACAGTCACCAATTACGCATTACGAATTACGCATTACGCATTACGATTTTGCCCTCTGCCTTCTGCTCACTTTCACTTGGCTCTTCCTCTCTGGCATCGGCGCTACGCCTTCCAAAATTGGGATCATCACTGGCGCAATGCAGTTTTTCACGACCTAATCAATTTCGATTTTCCAGTTTACTATGCACAACCTGAAACAGGTCCAATAAAAATGTTGGTTTATTATGTAGGCTATTGGCTACCTTCTGCACTCGTTGGAAAATTTTTCGGTTGGGATATTGCAAATTTATTTTTATTCTTATGGTCATGGCTTGGGATAATTCTGATTACACTGCAACTCAGCAGATTTCTAAAGACATCGCCAAGCAAATCAACTTTACTACTCATCTTCTTTAGCGGATTAGATTCTCTAGGTGTTTTAGTTTTTCCACAAGAATATCCAACTTTATTTCCGCCAATCACACATCTTGAAATTTGGGCTGGCAATTTGCAGTATTCATCTTTCACCACGCAATTATTTTGGGTTTTCAATCAAGCCATTCCTGCATGGTTGTGTATCGTCATCATTATGGAGTCAAACAGCTTGCTGTTTGAAAGACGGGAGCTAGCTCCCTCACTCCAAATTTTCACATGGTCACTCTGTTTCTTCTTCGCCCCACTTGCATCTATTGGATTAATCCCGTATGTTGCAATTGAAATACTTAAAAATCTAAAATCAATTTTCAAAAATATTAATTATCCAATTCTACTTTCATCCATTACCATTGTTCTACTTTCTACTTTTTATTTTTCATCCAACACTGCCGCACAAGAAAGAAGTTTACAAGCAATTCCATTCAAAGAATTTATATTTTTCTTTTTACTCGAAGGTGGAATATTATGGTTATTACTTGCCCCAATCAAATTTCGTGACCCGCGTTGGATTATCACAGGCATTTTATTAATCATCATTCCATTTATTCAAATTGGTTCTGGACGAGATTTCGCCATGCGTGCATCCATCGCGCCATTATTTTATTTGATGATATTAACCGCCGAAACAATTTTTCAAAATAATATTTCACGTTTATTACGCATTACGCTTTACGCCTTACTTTTTATTGGCGCATTAACTCCATTGTACGAAATCAATCGCTCGCTTTATAGAACCTATGAATACTATTTTATTTTGGATGAAAGTCAACGCTTGCAGACATTGCCCAAGCCTGCTACGCATCTACCAACTGCGGGCAAGTTGGAAGCGGAGCATCCTAACAAATTAGTCGCGGATGAAATCGTGTCACTCCAATTTATGGATGATGAATTATCCAAAAATTTTATTGCCAATGTTAGGCAGTCGTTGTATTATAAATATCTAGCAAAGAGGTAATATATGCCATCTTTTTCTTCGCCACCGAATCAACAAAATTATTATGAAGAAGTGTGGATGATTGTGCGTAAAATTCCGCGTGGCAAAGTTGCAACATACGGACAAATTGCAAAAATGATTCCGCCGCCCAATGGTGTGGATATTGAAGCCTATAAAGCATTTGCTCCACGTTGGGTTGGTGGAGCCATGGCAAATTGCCCTGATGATGTGCCATGGCAAAGAGTGATTAACTCAAAAGGTGAAATTAGTGAAAGACAAGGGGCAGAAAGACAACGTTTGTTGTTAGAAGATGAAGGCGTTAAGTTTGATGCGAAAAATAAAATCGATTTGAAAATATTTGGCTGGAGTGGGAATGATGATGCACAGCCGATACAATCTAAATTATTTTAGGAGAAAATATGTCAACAGAATCTTCAAAACCATCACGGCTGGCTATCTTTTCTATCGTTTTGCCAATCATCATTTTATTAGTGTGGTGTATTTATCTGATTTCATTTGGTGTGTTCACTGGAAGTGCAACCAACACTGCTGATGATGAACTCATGGGGTTAGGTTTGTTATTTGGTGGTGGCTCATTGGCAGGGATACTAACTGTATTACTTTCATTAACAGGTGTTATCGTAGGTGTGATAGCAATTCGCAAAAACGATTCAAGAAAAAATATAGCCATTGCAGGTTTGGTGATTAATCTTTTATGTCTGCTCCCCTATGTGTTGTTCATTGCATTCTTAATATTTTCAGCAGTGGGTAGTTCGTAGTTTTATTTAGCGTCAACAGTGCATTAAAGAACACGTCGCCGAGGACGGCGACTGAGCGATGATTAATCTAAACCTGCGGGACGGTCTATTTTATTTACTTAATTCAACAATCAATGTATCCAAAGCCAAGTCTAATGTCACTTGGCTGGTTTTAACTTGTTCATCAATGCGTAATAATTTTCGATAAATACTTTCTAAAGACTCAATTGAAAAACGAGTCGCTTGCCCTGTTGTTTTTTCTGCGACAAACGGATGCACACTCAATGCGCGTGCTACATCATCTTTGTTGCCACGTCCGTCTAAAATTTCTCGGGCTTGAATCAACAAACGAAATTGACGCACCACCATGCCCCACAATGCAAACGGGTCTTCATTTTCTAACAAACGATGCAATAATTTTTGAGCGACTTTTCCATTGCCTTGTGATAAAGCATCTACAAAATCAAATACACTTTGTTGTGATGTGACGATACAAACCGCTTCCACATCGGACCCGCGAACTGGTCGCTGCCAATTGACATAAGCCAATAACTTTGAAATTTCCATGCCCGCCTGACGTGTATCCACGCCTACCATTTCCGCTAACTTAGCGGCGGCTTGAGGTTCTATCTTTCCATCTTGATTTTTTGCTTCGTTGATGATCCAACCTGCCATGTCTCTTTGTTTGGGCAGAAAAAATGCTTGTGTTTTGATTTTGCTATTTTCTTTACCTGCTAATTTAATTAACCAATGCTTATCAATTTCTTTTGGTTCGATTAATTCGTGCATCACCAATTTAGCTGTTTCTGGAATGACATTCAAAAATTCGGCAAACTTTTTTCGTGTTTGTGGATTGTTATATTTTGCAGAAGGGTTTGAAAGAATCACCAAACGTTTTGGTGCTAAAAACGGCATAGCATTAACGGCGTTATTCAAATCATTTTCAGTCATGCTGCGTGCTTCAAGGCGAGCAGTGTTCATATCTGCTGTGGTGACATCACTGAAATCAGACTCAAATTCTTTGAGTTTGCGAGTGATGGCAAATTCGTCATTGCCGTGTAGGAAAAAAATGTTGGGCATGAGAAGATACAGTTATCAGTAGTCAGTGAACAGTAATCAGTGGAAAGTTTTTTATACTTGTCTACTTGTTTACCTGTTTACTTGGTAATGACTCTATGCACACCTTTGCGAACGGGAATAATATCCACAATTTGTAAGTTACCCAGTTTCGCTTCGGTGGTGACGTGTTTTTGTAGCCAAGGTCCAAGCGGTTTGCTCATGCTGAAACCGATGAGTGCGAATATCAATGCTAATGGGATGAGCAAGAATCGCCATAAGGTAGATTTCGTTCCACGAAGCGGTAACCAAGCAAAAGTAGCGGAGAGAAGCGCAGTAGTGGCTAGATTCGTTCCACAGCCTGGATGAATCGCTAAATCATGTTCGCCAGAATTTAATCGTGTATGTGCTTCTGTCACACATTGCCAAATTTCTTGTGTATCTAAATCTCCGAGCAGATAAAAACCTGTTGGGTTGGAGTGACCCGCCATGCGTTGCGTTGGATGTTTGTGCGAAAGCAAATGAATGCTAGCATGTTCAAGCGCATGATTGCGCCGTGTTTCGAGGATGAGGGGAAGATTTAATAACATGTTGTGATTATAAATGATACTGGTGGTTGAGTAGAGCGAGTATTCTTCTCGCTCGTATCGAAACCACCAATAATAGTCAAATATAAAATAAAATTTTTTACCTTAACTTGTGGTCTCGATACGTTGCTCGTACGCTTCGCGTCTCGCAACTACTCGACCAACGGAGTTACGCCACTGCATAAATCTGGTCGAGCATTTTTCTAAACTCACCAGATGGACGCGGTTTGAGAATTTCTTTTCTTTCATCGCGTGTGAGTGAGTGCATCAATAAATATTGCACGGCATATTTTCTAAACAAACGCGAGCCATCTTCATCACCATAAAATTCAACACAACGTGATAAATGTTTGTAAATTAAATCTTGCATCATTTGCGGAGTGACCTGTTCACGATCTATGCCAGAAAATATCCATGGATTTGCAATAGCACCGCGACCAATCATCACAGCGTCAACTCGTGTATGATTTTTCATGCGTTCAATATCTGCAACTGTTCTAACATCACCGCTTCCAACAACTGGAATTTTTACTGTTGACTTAACCTCAGCAATCGCATCCCAATCGGCTTGACCCGCATAACGTTGTTCTTTAGTGCGTCCATGCACTGCAATTAATCCTCCGCCTTCTTCTTCGACGATTCTGGCAATGAGTTTATAGTTTTTATTTTTATCCCAACCCAAACGGATTTTGCCCGTCACTGGAACTTTTAGATGTTTAACCAGTTTTCTAAATGTTCTGGCAATCTTCAATGGTGAAGGCATCATACCCACACCTGCGCCTCTATCCGCAATGGTTTTGGCAGGGCAACCCATGTTGATATCAATAATATCTGGGTTGAGTTGTTCAATTTGTAAAGCGGCTTTCAGAATAGAACTTGGGCTTTCACCATAAATTTGAAATGTCATCGGGCGTTCAGGTTCTTTGAAGAAGAATCGCTTAGCAGGTTCTTTTGATTTGCTGAGAATTTTTTCCACTTTCACAAATTCGGTATAACTCATAGCCGAGCCAAGTTCACGGCAAACAGAACGGAAGGGCCAGTCTGAATAGCCATCCATCGGCGCGAGGATAGTATCTCCGTAGATAGGAATATTCTTTATATAAAAATTAGGTGTCTTACTTTCATTCATAGGTTACACAGTATAACAAAAAAAATTGGGTGCAGATAAACGCAGATGAACGCTGATTTTGCTCTTATCAGCGTCAATCAGCGTTCATCTGCGTCCTAACAAAATTATGCAGGTTGTTTCTTCAACAACTCCAAATAATGTTTTCTAAACTTATTAACCTTTGGAGAAATCACCGCCATACAATAGGGCTGAAATTTGTTATTCACAAAATATTCTTGATGATAATCTTCGGCGATATAAAAATCTTTAATCGCTTCCACTTCGGTCACAATGGGGTTATCAAAAATCTGTTGTGCGGTTAATTCTTTAATTAAATTTTCAGCAATTTCTTTTTGCTCTGGCGTATGATAATAAATGCCCGAACGATATTGCGTGCCTACATCCGCACCTTGACGATTCAAAGTAGTCGGGTCATGTATGCCAAAAAAGACATTCAAAATATCACGCACAGAAATTACATTCGGGTCAAATTTAATTTGCACCACTTCAGCATGACCCGTCAAGCCTGTGCAAACTGCTTTATAGGATGGATTCGGTACATTGCCATTTGAATAACCCGAGTCCACAGATAACACGCCTTTCACTTCATCATACACCGCTTCCAAACACCAAAAACATCCGCCCGCTAAAGTGATCGTTTCAACATTTGTATTCATAATAATTTCTCCTTCTGTGGATAAGACGCAACGTGAAGCGAAAATATCCTTAAGAGAAGATAATAATTCTTAAATAAAAAACATCGCCTCTCGACGATGTTTGGGCTTGGTTATCTCATCCCCGAGACTGTAATTAACCCGTTAACTACGTTTATATTCATAAGTTTTAATCCTGGCATTTGCTCATTGATTCGTTCAACTAGCATTTGATTCAACCAAGAAGCACCTTGATTTAGTAATAAGTTTGGCATAGATTGCGTTCCAACCTGCATAGACTCAATTACAAAATAAGGTTGTTGATTATTATCAATTTTGATTTCGCCAACCACTAAGGCTGAGGTGGAATCTGCGCTGCCATTAATCATGCCCCAAATTTGTATTTGACCATTGCGCAAAAAGACTTGCACGTCACTCACTGGCAAATCAGGATGATGGCTCATTTCCATTACCAGCCAAGAAGTTACTTGTTGTTCTGTAATCGTAATAGAAGTAAGCGAATTTGTTTGTGGTAAAGCGTTTTCTACAATAGATTTCGCTTCTAAACCTGATTGTTCAGAAACGATGATTTGATTGCCTGGTCTGGTAGGTGCGCCTTCCATGCCATTGTCTGCACTCGCAACTGCAAAGCCAAGTAGCGCATCTACTAATGGAGCGTATTGCGGATAAATTTCATTCACTTCGGCACGAGTCTGCGGGGCAATATCATCTGCTAATGCGTTGGCAGAAATTGTAGGTGTAGCAATTGCTAAAATTTGAGCCACTTTGGATTGCGGATTATTTCTTGCTAACACTAAAGTTGTGGCGCCAAATAATGTAAAAATAAACAAGCCAATAAGAATAGCTACTAATTTTCCATTAGATTTTTTTGCCTGAGTATGCCAGACCAAAGTTTGTTTATTTTTAGTTAAGGGTAAAGTAGGGTTACTAGATGTAACTCGCCCTAACCCAATTTTGGCTTCATTATTATTAGCGTTGATTTTTAACACGCGCCGATAACACTCCGCCTTTTGTTCTGAGTTTTCAACCATCTTTGCCATCAACATCCAAGCTGTTTCATCGTTTGAGTAAGCAGAGAGATAATCAGTTAAATATTTTTTAGCCAGTTCGCGGTTTCCGCGCTGGAAGGTGTAATCGGCTTGTTTGAGTAATTCTTGTTTATTCATTTCGGGGAATTTTTCACCACAGAGTTCACGAAGAACACAAAGAAAATCTTTTAAGAATCTCTGTGAACTCTGTGGTTAAATCTTTTATAAACTTGGTTCTGCTAACTTTTCGGCGTCTTTTCCCAACACAACTTCGCCGTCATCATTGACGACAATATCAATTGTGTCGCCGTTCATAAATTCACCAGATAACAATTTATCTGATAGTGGGTCTTCCACTTTTTGTTGAATCACACGGCGTAAGGGACGAGCCCCAAACTCAGCATCATAGCCTTGCTCTGCCAGTGAGGATAAAGCCTCAGGTGAAGCAACCAACTCTAAATCATGTTCTTTGAGGCGTTCTGCCACTTTGTCTAATTCTAAAGCAACAATCTTTTGAATATCCTCTTTATTCAGTGAGCGGAAAATAACTGTTGCATCTAAACGATTAATAAACTCAGGGCGGAAGGCGCGTTTGAGTGATTCGTTTAATTTCTTGCGCATATCGTCATAAGAAAGTTTTTCTTCGGCGGCTTCATCACGTTTCAGCGCAAAGCCTAACGAAGTTTGTTTCTTGATGACATCAGCACCAATGTTTGAAGTCATCACAATAATGGCGTTGCGGAAATCAACCTTGCGACCTTTAGCATCGCTCAAGTGACCTTCTTCCATAATTTGCAAAAGCATATTATGAACTTCGGGATGTGCTTTTTCAATTTCATCAAAGACGACAATTGAATATGGTCGGCGACGTAACGCTTCAGTTAATTGACCTGCATCTTCATAGCCGATATATCCAGGAGGTGCGCCAACGAGACGTGAAGCAGTGTGACGTTCCATAAATTCAGACATATCTAATTGAATAGCGGCATCTTCACTGCCAAACATAAATTTAGCAAGTGTTTTAGTTAATTCTGTTTTGCCAACGCCTGTTGGACCTAAGAACATAAATGAACCAATCGGTCGTTTTGGATCTTTGAGTCCTGCACGCGCACGGCGCACTGCACGCGAAATTGCAACGATAGCATCTTCTTGACCAATAATACCTTTGCGAAGTTCATCTTCCATTTTTAACAAACGTTTTGATTCTTCTTCAGCAAGTTGCATTAAAGGAACACCCGTCCACATAGATACAACTTCGGCAATATCTTCAGCAGAGACAACAGGACTGGTAGCACGATCCCAACCTGTGCGTAGCCGTTCAATTTGTTGACCTAAATCTGTTTCACGTTCTTGCCATTCGCGTAAATCTTCTTGATTGGCATCTTCTTGTGCTAAAGCACGATTTTGTCTGGCTTGACGTAATTGGGTAAATAAATCTTTAGCATGTTTAGCGGCTTGACTTTTATACATGCGCACACGCGAAGATGATTCATCAATTAAATCAATGGCTTTATCGGGTAAAAATCTTTCGGTCACATAACGTGAGGATAAATGCGCGGCGGCTTCGAGGGCTTCATCTGAAATCACCAAATGATGATGTTCTTCGTAAGCATTGCGAATGCCTTTAAGAATTTGTATCGTCTCTTCTTCACTGGGTTCATCTACTTGAATCGGTTGGAAGCGACGTTCTAAAGCAGCATCTGACTCAATGTGTTTTCTATATTCATCCATTGTAGTTGCGCCAATCACTTGCAACTCACCACGCGATAATGCAGGTTTCAAAATGTTTGCCGCATCAACAGATGAGCCAGCCGCGCCAGCACCAACTAACATGTGAACTTCATCAATAAATAAAATTGCACCAGATTGTTTCAACTCATCAATAATTCTTTTTAGTCTTTCTTCAAACTGACCACGATACATGGTGCCAGCCACTAAAGAACCTACATCTAATTGCAGTAAACGTTTATTCATCAATGGCGCAGGCACATCACCTTCAATAATTCTTTGTGCCAAACCTTCAACGATGGCAGTTTTACCAACACCAGGTTCACCAATTAATGCAGGATTATTTTTTGTGCGACGTGCCAAAATTTGAATGACACGTTCAATTTCCATTTGCCTGCCAATGACGGGGTCAAGTTTTTTCTCTTCGGCTTTGGATGTTAAATCAGAAGCCAGTTGATCTACCAATGGGGTTTTGGGGTTTGCGCCCGCAGACGATGACTTGCTTGATGGAGAGCCAGCAGGTGTGGGCGTGGAAGATGAAGCGGATTCATTTAACACACGCCGAGTCTGACGACGAATCTGGTCGGGAGTCACACCCAATCTTCTTAATGCTTCCATCGCTACTGATTCAATGCGCACCAAGCCCAATAAAATATGTTCAGTGCCAATGTAATGATGACCCAAACGACGGGCTTCATCTACTGCATGTTCAAGCACTTGTTGTGTTTCATTTGATAACTCAACGCGGTTCGGGTCAAAATTTGCAGAGACGCCGCTAATGCGATGCACCACTTCACGAACTCGTTCAGGGGTCATACCCAATTCGCGTAACACACGCCCTGCTACACCACCCTCTTCATCCATTAAACCCAACAATAAATGTTCAGTTCCAATATTATTTTGGCGAGCGCGTTCTGCCTCTTCATGTGCTAAAGTGAGAACACGCCTTGCTCGCTGTGTAAATCGTTCCATGCCAGCCATAATTTTTCTCCTAGGTCTTTTAGCATTCTACCAAAAAGCAGGGATGCGCGTATAGGAAAAAAAATTAGAGTTTCCTTACGCTTTTTTTGACCTAGACAACTCCGCCTCTTACTTGCTGATAGTTGATTCTGTTTCAGCGACATTTTTCGCTAACTGCTAACAGCTAATCGCTACCGATTATCTCCATCACCTTGAATTTTCCCGCGTGCTTGCCTGTCTAAAAGTTTTTCGATATTCGCTTGGGCTACTTCATCTAATGAAAGATTCAACTCCGAACAAACTTGAGCGATGTACCACAGCACATCACCTAACTCAGCTTTGAGTGCTTCTTTCTCCGCTTCACCAATGACCCCATCTTTGTCTCTGAAAATTTTTTTTATCTTGCCTGATACTTCCCCCGCCTCATTGACTAAGCCCAGAGTCGGGTAAATGACTCCATGCCCAATGACGGGATATTTCGCAGTCGCGCGTGATTTTTGTTGATAGTCGGTGAAGTTCATTTGTTAGCACTCTCTTCTAAATTATTTTTATCGTGAGAAAATGGTTTTCAATAACTTGCTTTTTTATCCATTCGAAAAACTCTTCTTTTGTATATGGATTTTCAACACGTTTTGCAATTCTTAATGCAATATCTTTTATTTCTTCTCCAGTTACGTTTAAGCGATACCCATTCACAATCATAAATATTTCCATTGAAGATAATGCAGTTCGTTTACAACCATCAAAAAAGATATGATCGTCAATTATTATCCAACATAATATTCCAGATTTCTCAACAATAGTTGGATATGGATCAATACCAAAAAGTGGGTATTGAATTGCTTCAATTACCCACTCAAGGCTATTTGAATTTCTTAAATTTTCAGGGTCGATCCATTCGTCGCCAGAATTTTCAATGTGACGACGGTTTAAATTAATAATATCCTCCCTAGTTGGGTAAATCAAAGATTTGCCAACTCCTCCCAAGTTTTAGCTCTATCATGGAGCACATCTTCCATAACCTTATCCCAAGTTCTAGTGTTTGATACTTCTATGATGGCGCTTCCAACATTCATACTAGTTTTGGGAATAGATATTATTACTTCGTCTCCAGAGTAGATAAAATCTACATCTGTCGTTTGGGAAGATACAGATGGTAATAATAATTCACGAAACATTTTCTACTCACCTTTCACTAATTTCCAAGATTTCCTTGATATCCAATTAAATCCATTTGGTGTGATAGCCGCAATTTCAATTGGGCCACCACATAATTCTGGTCCTATAACAAAACGATACCTACCAATTGTAACATTTATCATGTAATAAGCATATTCAATCGCGTCTTGCAAAGGCATTACAGCAAATGGTACAGGGTATTGAGCAGGAGCTAGTAATGACAAGACTTCTGCTTCAGAAACATTAAATTTATCAGAAAGAATTTTTATTATAGCATCATCCCGTCCCCAGTGTAGTCGAATCACTGCATCAGTAAGACCGAACCAACTTGCCCCAAAATTGGGTTGATTGTTTTGATTAGGGCGTTGATTAGAAATCTGATTCTCTACAGGAATAATAAAACGCCAAATCTCCGGAAAGAACTCTCCTTCAGAATAACCAGCAACTACTATACCTAAAATTGGGCGCTCATTTTCTGGAAGATGCATTACTTCGCTATTTTCATAAGCTTTTTTCAAAAAATCTAATAATTCTTCCGCACATTTTTTAACAGTTATAGTATTAGAATCATGATGTTCTTTATAATCTTTATTCGTTAACCAATGTTGTTTATGTTCCCATTCCCTAATTAAACTTTCAATTGTTCTTGACCCATATTTGCCCAATCCCCCATGTTAAAACTCCTATCGGTAAATCCCCAACCTGCAATAGTTTTCTTGCGTTAAAAAAAAGTTTTTTAAATACTCCTTCTTCAGTCCCCTTAGGTGTGTTAGCGCGACCGGATAAAGTAGCTGCACTATCTGCACCTAAGACTAATCCTTCACTTACACTCACAACTATTGCTATGCTCATAAATCACCTATTTCTATTATTATACATTTAACTGAATTTCCCTGCCAACTTCTTCCACCACTCATCCTTTTCTTTTGGAACAAATGGCGTGTACAAAGTTAATCTATCTGCAATGCCGTTATATTTTTTCTTCAAATCGCTAGCCAAATTTTCTTGAGTCGTCATCAAACAAAATTCACTTAACATTTCATCAGTGATTAACATTGGCATCTCAGCCCATTCACCTTTAGCCGCAAAGCCCGATAATTTTTCAGCAGTCTCGCCCCAGCCATGCAAATCCATCACTGCTTTATATGATGGCGTGCTGGCATAAAATGCAATTTGCATTCGAGCAAAGGCTTGTTCTTCGGGCGTTGTCGCCACAAAGGCAGTGACCGAAACTGAAATATCTTTTCGCTTTCTATTTTCTTTCGTTAACCCTTCTTCAATTCCAGCCAAAATAATTTCATTCAAATATTTAGCACTATGAAATGGATGAGCATGAAAACCTTCGCACAATTCACCTGCCAGTTTTGCTAAACCTGTATTGACGCCTGCAATATAAATAGGGATATGCGGATTCTCAATTGCACCCGCATTAAAAAAAGGTGACATCAAAGTTATTTTGTAATACTCACCCCGAAAATTTAATTTCGTTCCATTTTGCCAACAATCCCAAAATGCACGCATGACTTGAATCTGCTCACGAAGTTTTCCCGTCACTGATTCGGGCCACTGCATTCCAAAGCGCCTCTCGATATGTGCCTTCACTTGGGTGCCAAGCCCCAACATAAACCTACCTGATGATTGTGACGCTAAATCCCATGCGGTATAAGCCATGTTGGCAGGTGACCGAGCAAATGAAACAGCAATCGCTGTCCCGAAGTTAAGAAGCGTTGTATGTTCAGCAATCAAAGCACAAGGTAAAAATGGATCATGTTGCGTCTCTTGAGTCCATAACGCATCAAATCCAATTTCTTCGGCGGCTTTCGCAATGGCTGGAACATCTTTCAATTGAATGGGTGGAAGGGCGGCATCTAGTTTCATGGGTTAAGTATACAGGGAACAGGTAGACAGGTAAATAGGTAAACAGGTACACAGGTAGGCAAGCAAAATAAAAAAGTCTCGCATGTGCGAGACTTTTTTTATAAATTTTCTAACTTCCTAAACTTAACACAAAGCCATACAGCTCACGGCTTTCTTGTAACCAAACATTGGTGATGGTTGTTTTTTTAAGATAACGCACAATGCCATCTTTATCAATGACCAATGAAGCAGTGCGTTGCAAAAGTATAAAATGTTTTTCTAACTCATATAGGTGATAAACTGCCCGCTCTGGGTCACATAAAATTGGAAAAGGTAAGTGAAGTCCATTTGCATATTTTTTTGATTTTTCAACATCTTCGCCTAACACTACTAAAATTTCTGCGCCTGCTTCGCGAAATTGCTCATACATTTTGCCGAGATGCGCCACATGGATTCGGCATTGAATACAGCTTGTTTCACGAATAAAAAATAAAATTACATTTGTTTTCCCGCGAAAATCTGAAAGCGAAATCACTTGCCCGTTGGTAGCAAGCAACTTGAAATCTGGCGCAAACGAACCAATCTTTGTTGCAATTGTAGTCAGTTCCATTTTTATATCCTAAAAAAGTATAAGTTAATAATGGAGTGCAGGCTTTAGTCTGCGAGTTGAATATAAAAGCGGACTAAAGTCCGCACTCCAAAATAAAATAATTTCCAGACATTTCCTAAAAAATAATCCTATCAATTTCTTGATAGGATTATTGATAGCATAACTATAAAATAACTTACCTGAAAAAATAATTAAGTCACCTTACAGTTTTGTTTTTATTTTTCAAGCAAATACGCCATAATCCAATTCGTGGTGGCATTCAAACCATCTATGTGAGCGCGTTCATAATTGTGCGAAGCATCAATACCAGGTCCAATCAAACTCATTGCCACATCACCACCTGAACGCCAAAACGCTTCCCCATCAGACCCATAAAATGGATACACATCAGTTTTATATGGAATATTATTTTTTTCTGCAATGCCGCGCAATTTTTTATTCAAGCCTTCGTGATACGGTCCGCCACTATCTTTGATGCACAACGTAGCATGAAATTCATCTGACTCTTGACCATCGCCCACCACAGCCATATCCACTGTGATTAATTCGACAACTTCATCAGGAATTCCCGCCGCTGCACCATGGCCAACTTCTTCATAATTTGAGATATGAAAATAAACGCTTCTTACTGGACTTCGACCTGATTCTGTAATTGACTTTATACTGGCTACAAGATTCGCAACGCAAGCCTTGTCATCCAAAAATCTTGAGCGGATGAATCCATTCGTCACTTCAACACGCGGGTCAAATGCTACACAATCCCCAACATTGATTCCTAATTCACGAGTCTCTTTAGCAGAAGTTGTTTTTGCATCAATGCGAACTTCCATGTGCACATCATCGCGTGGTGTTTTTGTTTCACCATAAATATGACCAGATGCGGCATCAATCATAATTGAGCCACGAATCTTTTCACCTTTAGCAGTGATAATCCACACGCCTTCAGTTTCGACAGAGTTCCACTGCACACCACCAATTTTGCTTAACTTCAACCTGCCATTGGGTTTGATTTCTTTAACCACAGCACCTAATGTATCTACATGAGCAGTTAAAGCAACAGGTGCTAAATCACTTTCTACTTCCCACTTCGCCACTAAAGCACCTTTTCTTGTGCGCGACAAAGTAAGTTGTTTATATTTAGACAGTTCTTTCTCAACGAAATCAACCGCTGGGCTGGCAAAACCAGTTGGTGAGGCGATGTTTAATAAATCCACTAGAAAGTTTGTAAAATATTTTTCATCAATTTTTGGGAGAGACATAATTTAATTTCTCATTCCGATGGTCGAGTAGACACGAGTGAAGCGAGTGTCGTATCGAGACCATCAATTTTATAAATAACTTGTGGTCTCGATATAGGCGAGAAAAACACTCGCCTTACTCGACCACCGAGCAACTTTTATATTCCTTCAAACTCCGCAATCTTCTTTCGCCATTCATCAGGGACAAGAATCGTTTTCAAGCCTTCATAATCAAATGTGACCAATACAATCGTTGCCGTAGCCAAAACTTTTCCAGTTTGTGTGTTGATTACCTCTTGCTCCGTAGTAAAAGATTTATTGCCTATTTTGGCTGTTTTAAGCCCAACTTTAATTGGGTCACCATAATGGGTAGTGGCATGGTAAGTGATGTGAATATCAGCCACAATCACCCCCACTTCCATAAATGATTGATCTTTGCTAAACAAACCTAATTGCATCAGATAATAAATGCGTGCTTGTTCGAAATAAGTTAAATATTTAGCATTGTTAACATGCCCTTGCGGGTCTAAATCTTCATAACGCACTTCAATTGGGTGAAAGAATTTGTATTCGCTCATGTCACAATTATAAATGATGTAGAGGTGAATTTACCTCTACATCATAGTTTTTCAAAGTAAAAAATCTCAATGCGAAAAGTGCGAAAGAGCGAAAGAGCGAATTTCGTGTCATTCGCCTATTCGCGGAATTCGCGTTAAGCCTTTCCTTTGTTTATCAACTTACTTTGAGAATGTCTCGCCTCTACAATTAACCACAAAACCTTGTCAACCCTGTTTTATCTAGCAATACAATTCGCCCATCATTATCAGTATCAATCAAATTTTGTTCTTTGAAAAACACCATTGTTTGATTAACTCGTTTTCTGGAAGCACCCACCAAATCAGCAATATCAGTTTGCGTTAAAGCAATACGGATTTTTATATTCCCATTTACTTCTTGACCATATCTTTCTGCAAATGCCAACAACTGACGTGCCACTCTGCCATTCACATCTAATGTTGAAAGTGCTTGAATCATTTGGTCTGATAATCTGACCCGCGCCGAAAGAATCTTGACTAAATTTCTAGCAATCGGTGGAAAGTTATCTAACATGTGATAAAAAGAAACTTTATCCATCCACAACATCAACGAATCTTCTAACGTCACCACGCTCGCGGAACGCCCCACACTATCAATCAGACTCATTTCACCAATCACATCGCCACTGCCTAAAATAGAAAGTATGGCATCACGTCCGCCTTGTTCAGTATGCACTTTCACCGTCCCATGCAAAATGACATACACTGCTTCACCAGGTTGTTCAATCAACATCACATTTTTACCCGATGAAAAAATTCGGCGATGTGCATGTTGTGCAACCCAATCTAATTGAGCAGGCGTGAGTCCTTCAAATAATTTAATATCTGAAAGAATATTGCGCGTATCGTCCTTTTTTGTCTCAACCATTCTTAACATATTTTACTTCCTTTCCTATTCCCCTCTCCTGTAGGAGAGGGGTTAGGGGTGAGGTCAAATTAATCTCCAAACCTTCATACGCCGCATGTGAATCTAAAAATATTTTTTGAGCACGTTCTTCTTGCGCCTTTACCCAACTGTCAGAATAAGCAGGATCATGATGAAACAGAATCAACTGTCCCGTCTCAGCAGAAGCGGCAACTTCACCAGCCATCGTAGCAGTCGAATGTCCATATCCTTGCGTGGCAGGAAATCCATTCAAACTTCCAAAATAATGTTCATCACGATATTGTGCATCATGAATCAACACATCAGCATCGCGCGAAAAATTTACCAAACGTCTATCTGTGCCAACATAACCTTCAGTATCCGTAGCATACACCACAGATTTATTTTGATAAGTGATGCGATACACATACACGCTACCAGGATGTGCATAAGATTTATGAATTTTGATAACAACCGCTTCATCACCTGACTTTGAATTTGGTTCTGCAACTCGAACTCCATTTTCATCCCAAACGATGACTCGCGATTCATGTAACGATTGCATATCTTTATAGGCTGCCATCTCACGCAATGAAATTGGAAATGTTTCAGACGATTGATTATGTTCCAAAACGTGCTTCACTGTTTCAGCCGTGCCACCTGGACCATAAATGTGCAATTTTGCTTTTGGCAAATAAGCAGGCACAAAAAATGGAAAGCCTTGTGTATGGTCGTGATGTAAATGACTGAATAACAATAACAATTCAATTTCACGTTTTTCTTGCATGGCTTTTTTTACAATTTCACGTCCAAGCGGAATAATACCTGTGCCAGCATCTAAGATAATTGTTTTTCCATTCACGTTAATTTCAACACAAGCAGTATTGCCACCATATTTAATAGTGCTTTCACCTGGCGTTGGGTAACTTCCGCGCACACCCCAAAATTTGATTTTGAATTCGTTATTCATCACACACCTCCGATTGTTAGGTGACAGTCACTTTCAAAGTGACTGTCACCTGTAATTATGTTCAGAATAAAACTTTATTCAAGGAAAGTTGTCTCAATGGAGGTGAGAAATATTTCTCAGGCATAGACCTCCGAGGTCTTTAAGACCTCGGAGGTCTATCTGTGTATAATTCAATCCATGCTTCCCGATTTACAAATGAAAGACCAATTGAGATTAAGAAAACCACATCCCTGCGGTTCGTATGAATGGACAGTTATCCGCTTGGGAGCAGATATTGGCTTAGAATGTAATGGCTGTAAACATAAAGTAATGCTCACGCGCCGCGAGCTAATGAAACGCATGAAAACAAACTTGAGTCAAAAAGAACGTGAAAATATGAACGTCCCGCAGGTTTCTGAGAAGGATATAGATTAATCATTTAAACCTGCGGGACGATTAATTTTTTGGAGAATTATGGAACAACAACTAGAACAAATCGGTTCACTGCGTATCGGCTTATTTTCGGATGTGTATCTTCCACAAATAAACGGCGTTTCAATTTCTTTGCAATTAATTTCTGAGGGATTAAAAAATCGTGGTCATCAAGTGACTATCTTTGCGCCTAGATTTCCAGGCTATAAAGATAATGAACCAAACATCATGCGTTTGCCTTCATTAAAATATATGAACAACCCGCCCATTTATGTTGCCGTATTAGGCTCTCCACGTTCAACATGGTCACTCACTCGAAAACATTTTGATGTACTCCATGCTCATAGCCCATTAAGTGTTGGCTTGTTGGCATATCTCACTGCTTCAACAAAACGGCTTCCATTAATTTATACCTATCACACCTCCATCACCGATTACACCCATTACGTCAAATTTATTGGCAACACCAGTTTAATGAAATATGGCGCACGCTGGTTCAGTTCCACCACCACAAATTTAGGTGACCAGATTATTGTCCCATCACCAAAGTTTGAAAGATTATTGCTCAAGCAAAAAGTTACTAGACCGATTCATGTCATCCCCAACGGCATTGACTTAAGTCGCTTCAAGACTGCACCCAAAGCTGGTGATTTAAGAAACAGGCTTCAGGTCTCGCCTGATGCGCCGATTCTTTTAACAGTCGGCAGAATGGATCCAGAAAAACGTCTTGATTTCATCATTGATGCTTTTGTCAAAATATCAAAACAAATTCCCAATGCGCAACTTGTTTTTGCTGGTGATGGCAGTGCCAGACAAGGTTTAGAAGAAAAAGTAAACGCATTAGATGTAAAAAATAAAATTCATTTCTTGGGCATGGTCAAGCGAGATGAATTGCCAAATGTTTTTCACGATGCAACTTTATTTTTATCTGCTTCCACAACTGAAGTTCATCCTATTTCTGTTATTGAAGCCATTGCCTCAGGCTTGCCATTAGTTGCCGTGCAAGATGAAGCCTTTGAAGGGATGCTTGAAAACGATATGAATGGATATTTAACGCCATTAGATGTAAATGTGTATGCTGATACGATTATCAAATTATTAAAAGATAAGAAAAAAATTGAAGCCTTCGGAAAACATTCTGCATTATTAAGTGAAAAATATTCTATCGAAGGGCAAGTGAAATCTTTAGAAAAACTATATACCGAAGCCATCTTACAAAATTGGCGCGGACATTTTATTTCCAACATGATTCCAAAACAAATTAAAGAATTTCCTCAGAGAATTGATAAATTGATTCCGAAACAAATCAACGATCTATTGCCAAGAAGAAAGAAAAAATAAAATTCATAGCGGTATAATTTACGCATATGCCTATTTTAGATAAGCACATGCTTGAATTTGTTAGCCGTAGCCCCGAACAAACGCGCCGTATTGGAATGAGACTCGGTAGTTTGTTGCGGGCAGGCGATGTAATTTGTTTGCAAGGAGATCTCGGTGCGGGCAAAACAACTTTCACGCAAGGCATTGCTCAAGGTTGGGGTTCGTTAGATTCAGTTTCTAGCCCGACTTTTATTTTGGTCAATCAATATCGGCGAGCAGATGGAGATTCAATTTTTCATTTGGATACTTACCGCCTCGACTCTACGGGTGAGGCTGAGCAACTAGACCTCGACTCATATCTCGCTGACGGTGCGTTAATCATCGAGTGGCCCGAAAGAGTAGGCGAGTTAATTCCACCACAAAATTTGTGGATTAATCTTGAGCATGTGGCTGAAGAACATCGTCAGATGATTTTTCACGCACACGGCAAAAGATATGACGATATGCTAGATAATATTCGTGATTCAATGTTTGGAGGAAAATAAAACGTGATATTAAGTACTGCAATATTTATGTTGCAAATAAAAGCGCAAGATAAATCTCGTGCTACTTTTCTAAGGTAAATAAAAATGTTATTAGCAGTTGATACATCCACCACTCAAGTAGGTTTGGCTTTATATAACGAAGATGAAGTGATTGCTGAAATGATGTGGTCATCCAAACAACATCACACCACACAATTGGCTTCAGCATTATCTGATTTAATGAAGCGTTGCGATGCGAGCATGGATAAAATCCAAGCCTTAGGTGTGGCAATTGGACCAGGCTCGTTTACAAGTTTGCGGGTTGGTTTATCTTTAGTTAAAGGAATCGCCTTTGCTAGAAATATTCCAGTGATTGGAATTCCTACTTTGGATGTAATCGCATCAGCACAACCATTAGATAAAAAACCTTTGATTTCAGTATTACAAGCAGGGCGCACGAGACTCGCTTTCAGTGTGTATCAAAGTGACAAGAAACAATGGCAGGCTGACGGCGCCGCCTTGAGCGAGTCGAAGGGTCAGATAAGAAGCGGAACGGTGGATGAGTTGTTGAGTCAAATTGAAGAGTCAACGCTTGTGGCAGGTGAGTTAACATCTGAGCAGAGAAAAAAAATATCTAAACATAAAAAAGTTTTATTAGCCTCACCTGCAAATTGTATTAAGCGACCAGCTGTTTTGGCAGAGTTGGCTTGGAATCGTTTTCAGAATAATGATGTAGATGATGTAGCAACGCTGGCGCCAATTTATTTGCATGTAGCAGGGACGCCGATATCTTAGACCTGACAGGTCTTTATTATGAATATTGATCAGCACATAAATTCTGAAGACCTGTCAGGTCTTATAGTTAGGAAAATGCTTCTTGATGATTTAGAACAAGTCGTCGCTATTGACCAAGCATCTTTTTCATTACCTTGGCCCCCGCGTTCATTTCATTTTGAAGTGAGTAACCCTATCTCGCGTTGCTGGGTTGTGGAATTAAATAAAAAAATTGCGGGCATGTTAGTAGGTTGGTTGATGATAGATGAATTGCATATTGCAACCATTGCCACACATCCCGATTTTAGAAGGCAAGGTATTGGAAAAAAATTATTGATTCATGCTTTGAAATCTGCTCGAGATGAAGGCTTGATACGTTCTTTTTTAGAAGTTAGAAAAAGTAATCAAGCGGCGATAATGATGTATAAAAATTTAGGTTTTATTGAAGAAGGTATTCGCCAAGAATATTATAAAGATAATCATGAGGATGCAATTTTGATGACGTTAAATGATTTGAGTCATTTATAATAATTGAGGAAATTCATGCCTGCTGAACAAACACTTGCCCGCATCGCCAAAGAAGTTGAAGTTTGCACAAAATGTGCTTTACATGAATCACGGAAAAAATCTGTGGCGGGGGAAGGACCTGCTGATGCAGAAATTATGTTTATCGGGGAAGGACCTGGCTTTCATGAAAACGAACAGGGCCGTCCGTTTGTGGGGGCATCGGGAAAGTTTTTAGATCAGTTACTTGCTCAAGCAGAGTTGACTCGCGCAGATGTGTTTATTTGTAATGTGGTTAAATGTCGCCCGCCTGAAAACCGTGACCCGCAGCCAGAAGAACTATCTGCTTGTGATGAATATTTACAAAGGCAAATTGAAACAATAAATCCGAGTATCATTGTGACGCTTGGCAGAATTTCGATGGGTAAGTTTTTCGGCAATGTGAAAATTAGTGCCGTGCATGGGCAAATGCAAAAAGTTGGTGAACGTTTTGTGATTCCAATGTTTCATCCTGCGGCGGCGTTACATCAACCACCATTGAAGCCTTCTATTCTGGCAGATTTCGCAAAGTTGCCAAGTCAATTGGACGAAGCCCGAAATGCCTTAGGAAGAAAAGCAGTAAAGAAGAAAGAATCAAGTTTGAAAAGAAAAGAAAAACAAATGAGTTTATTTTAGTATTTAATGAAAGGTGTATATTTTATGTCTACAAAAGAAATGTTGGTTAAAAAATTAAGAGATAAAGATGCAAAAGTAGCCATACTTGGTTTAGGGTATGTGGGCTTGCCTTTAGCAGTAGTTTTTGCTGAGGCGGGATTTAACGTCACAGGGGTAGACCCAGATCAAAGAAAGATTGATGCGATTTCTAAAGGTCAGTCATATATTCCAGATGTAGACAGTGAGTCGGTGGCGAAATTAGTCAACGCTGGGAAATTTTCTGCCACAACAGATTTTTCTGTTTTGAAAGAAATGGACGCAGTCAGTATTTGTGTGCCTACTCCGTTGCGCAAAACAGGCGACCCTGATATGTCTTACATTATTTCTGCAACAGAAGAATTAGGAAAATGTATTCACAAAGGCATGGTTGTTGTTTTGGAATCGACAACTTACCCTGGCACCACGCGAGAATTACTTTTGCCAAAACTTGGTGAAGAACATGATTTGAAAGTAGGTGAAGATTGGTTCTTGGCATTTTCACCAGAACGAGTTGACCCAGGCCGTGAAGATTGGACAACCATTAATACTCCAAAAGTTTTAGGCGGCATTACACCAGAATGCGGTGAAGTTGCGCGCGTTTGGTATGAAGGTGCTATTAAAACTGTTCATTATGTTTCAACTGCTGAAGCCGCAGAAATGGCGAAATTATTGGAAAATACGTTTCGCATGATCAATATCGGCTTGGTGAATGAATTAGCAATTATGTGTGAGCGACTCGGTGTAGATGTATGGGAAGTGATAGATGCCGCCGCCAGCAAACCATTTGGTTTTATGAAATTTACACCAGGACCTGGCTTGGGCGGGCATTGTATTCCAATTGACCCATTGTATCTTTCATGGAAGATGAAATCGTTTAATTACAACGCTCGCTTTATCGAGTTAGCCTCTGAAATTAATACCAACATGCCTCGTTATGTTGTCAGCCGTGTGATGGAAGGTTTGAACGATCGTGGCAAAGCATTAAATGGTTCAAAAGTGTTGGTGTTAGGCGCTGCATATAAACCTGATATTGATGATATGCGTGAATCACCTGCATTGGATGTAATTGGCTTACTCCGAAAGAAAGGTGCCAATGTTCAATATCACGACCCTTACATCCCCCATATTCACCATGAATATGATGGCTGGGCAATGGACTCGGTGCAAGATTTGATGGGAGAAGTCAAAAATGCAGATGCTGTGGTGATTGTTACAAATCATAAAGTGTACGATATGAAAGCCATCGTCGATTCTGCAAAATTTGTATTTGATTCGCGCAACGCTACTGGAAAATTAGCGAAAGACAACCCCAAAGTGGTAAGGTTATAAACTATGGCACATTATTTAGTTACAGGCGCTGCTGGTTTTATTGGCTACCACACCGCTGAAATGTTATTAGACCAAGGTCATACTGTCGTCAGTGTAGATAATATGAACGATGCCTACGACCCACGCATGAAAGAATATCGTTTGGCAAAGTTAAAAGATCGTCAGGGCTTCACGTTTCATAAACATGACCTTGCAGACAAATCTGTAATTGACTTATTCAAACACGAAAAATTAGATGGTGTGATTCATTTAGCAGCGCGCGCGGGTGTACGCTTTAGTGTAGAAAACCCGTGGGAATTCGTCAACTCAAACGTAACAGGCACATTAAACATGCTCGAAGTATGCCGACAATTCAACTGTAAAAAATTTGTCATGGCTTCTACCTCCAGCATTTATGGTGAAAACCCTCAATACCCGACACCAGAAACAGCCTCAAGCAGTGAACCCATGCAACCCTATGCCGCTAGCAAAAAAGGCGCCGAAGCATTAACACATTCCTATCATCATCTGTTCGGACTTGACGTGACTATTGTGCGTTATTTCACCGTTTATGGACCCGCAGGCAGACCCGACCTCGCCATCTTCCGTTTTGTAAAATGGATTATGGAAGGCGAACCAATTCGCATTAACGGAGATGGAAATCAATCGCGCGGCTTCACTTATATAGATGATATTACCCGAGGCACCATTGCCGCACTAAAACCACTCGGCTACGAAATTATCAACTTAGGCGGGCATGAAGTAATTTCAATTAATGGGCTGGTTACATTGGTTGAAGAATTAACAGGCAAAAAAGCCAATGTAGAATATGGTCCGCCTAATTTAGCAGATATGCTCATGAATCAAGCCGATGTAAGCAAAGCGCGTGATATGCTAGACTGGAATCCGCAAGTGAATTTAGCACAAGGCATTAGCAATTTAATTGAATGGTACAAAGCAGAACGAAGTTGGGCAAAAGACCTTTTACTGTAATGAATTTACGGGTTATGCTTAAAAACATAACCCGTAATTCATAAAATTATGTCACTCCTTTCCAAATTTACACAAGACCCACTCTTCACAAAAATTATTCGCGCTAGTGGTTCGTTATTAAGCAATAACACCATCGCTTTGGGATTAAGTGTTGTGCAAGGCATTATGGCAACACGTTTGCTTGGTCCTGCTGGATTCGGTCTCATTGGCGTTATCATGGCGTTTGCATCAACCGTCAACAGCATTTTTTCTTTTCGGATGAGTGAAGTAGTAGTGCGATATGGTGGCGAATATTTGAATCTAGCTGACAAAAAATCCGCTTCAGCCTTGCTCAAACTTGCTGGCTGTACCGAAGCCTTTGTTTCGCTGACGGCTTTTATCATCGTCATCATCACAGCCCAATTAGCAGAAACACATCTAGCCAAAACCAGCGGCGTAGCGTGGATGTTTATCTTTTATGCCATTGGCTTGTTAGCAAACTTCAACACTGAAACATCCACTGGCATTTTACAAATCACAGACAAGATTAAATTACAAGGCACGATTAATTTAATTCAAGCCATTTTTACAACAGTTATTATTGTTTTTGCATTTTTCTTTAATGGTTCAATCATTACAGTTTTAATTGCTTATCTTATTGGCAAATCAATTTTAGGGTTGGGATTATTCATTACTGCTCAGGTGCAATTAAATAAAAGATTAGATAAAGGTTGGTTTCAAACTCCAATTTCTAGTTTGAAGAATAAAAAAGAAATTTTCAACTTTGCTTTTAGTTCAAACATCAGTGCTACCATCATCAAAATTTTTCGTGAAAGTGAATTGATTTGGGTTGGGCTTTTCCTCGATACAAGCGCAGTCGGATATTATCGCGTGGCTTATACCATTACGCATTTTCTCGCCATCCCAGCCGACCCGTTGATTGCCACCACATTCCCTGAGATAAATCGCTTGGCAGTAGAAAAAGCATGGGGCAAGTTAAAAAGTTTTCTCAAAAAAATTACAGCCTTTTCGTTTGCCTATAACATTTTGCTTGGAGCAGGTTTAATTATTTTCGGACGTTGGGTCATTTCGATCTATTCAGGTGACGAATACTTGAATGCTTACCCTGCTTTGGTGGCATTGACCATTGGGCTTGTTTTCAATTACATTCTATTTTGGAATCGTCCTTTATTATTAGCCTTAGGCTTGCCACAATATCCAATTTATGTGACCTTGATAATTGGTTTGATAAAGTTAGCCTTATCATTTGTGTTGATTGCGAAATATGGCGTTGTAATGGCTGGGGCTTTGCTGGCGTTTTATTACATCGCTTCTGTAGGAATTATGGTTTGGCGTGGAATGAAGAGGATTAGAGAATTAGAGAATTAGATGTATATAAAAATGTGTACCGCAACATTTATGTTGCGATATACGCAAGATAAATCTTGCGGTACTATTTAACTACTTATGAAAATTGCACTAATTACCAATTCACGCATCCCATCTTTGACTGCTAACTCGATTCAAGCCATGAAGGTTGTACAAGCATTGATGCAATTGAATCATGACGTGAAGATGTTCGCGCCGAAAGAAGCACCAAAACCCAATTCCGAATCACTAATTATGCATTACGGATTACGCATTACGCCAGAGATCGAATTTTTACCATCTATAAAATTATTCAAGCGTTTGGATTTTATTTTCCATGCTCAGAATGCGGCAAAAAAAATTCGATGCAGATTTAATTTATACCTGGCTTCCGCAATCAGCCTTGATTGGAATCAAAGCAGGTTACCCAGTTGTGTTAGAAATGCACGCCGATATAACAGGTAGATTGGGTACATGGTGGTTGAGTCAATTTTTGAAAGCAAATGGTAGAAAGTTGATGACGGTCACAAATCAGGCGTTGCAAAAGGCTTTAGAAAAAAAGACCAAGCTCAAATTAAGTCCAGAAGCGGTGTTGATTGCGGGGAATGGAGTCGAATTAGAAAAATATGTTCAATTGCCCAAGCCAGTTGAGGCAAGAAATCAATTAAATTTGAAACAAGGTTTAACTGTAGGATTCACGGGTCATATTTATGCAGGGCGTGGGGCTGATTTGTTGTTTGAGTTGGCGAAGCGCATGCCACAAGTTAATTTTTTATGGGTGGGTGGCACGCCTGAGTTGGTGGAGTTTTGGAAAAATAAATTGCGTGAAGAAAATATTTTGAATGTGACCATGACTGGTTTTGTAAAACATGATGTGATTCATTTGTATCAGGCGGCGGCGGATGTGTTGTTGATGCCGTATTCAAATTCGATTTCTGCTAGTAGTGGGCAGGATATTGCCGAAGTGATTAACCCGATGAAGATGTTTGAGTATATGGCTTCGGGGCGCGCAATTGTGAGTGCAGATTTAACGTCGATAAGAGAAGTGTTGAATGAGGGGAATTGTGTGTTTGTGGAAGTGGGAAATAGGGAATTGGGAATCGGGAATCGGGAATCGGTGATTGGAAAGTGGAAAGTGGAAATTGAGAAGTTGCTGGCGGATGAATCTTTGCGCATGAAGTTGGGAAGTCAGGCACGGAAGGATGTGGAGCAGTTTAGTTGGGTAAAGAGGGAGGAGAGGATTTTGAGAGGATTGAATTTATAATTTTTTATCTCTGGCTATAAATTCTTCATATTCTGTGGGGATTTCGAGATTGAATTTTTCACATAATAGTTTAACATCGTGATAATCATTTTCATCCACTTGATAGCCTGTATGAAATTTGACCAGCCATTCTGGGGTAATGCATCTGACAGGGTAATTATTAATTTCCGCAGAACCATTTAACGAATCAAATGGGTATTCAATTCCGAAAATGAGTTTTCCATTTTCATCAAATGTAAACGTATGAATATCAATTTGACGACCTTGCTCATCACCTAATACAAAATTACAGTCTCTTGTATCATCACGAGGAACATCTCTATACCCTCTGGCTTCAAGTATTTCTCGAATTTGTGACACAAACTTGTGTTCTACAGCAATATCTAAATCGGCATGTAGACGAGTTTGTTTTCCAAACAAAGCATCTACAGCCCAGCCACCATCAATGATGATTTCGATGCCATGCTGTTTGAAAAGTTTTATGAGTTCAATTACGTCGTTAGCATTCATTTGTCATATTCATTTGCGCGAGCGCAGTAGTAGTTGATTTGGTCAGAGAGGATGTTTTGCATGTTAAATATTATAAACTAAGCGTTTGATAAGAATCTAAAAATTTTGTAGTGGTAGAATTTTCTTTATGTTGATGAAGTTATCTTCAAATAAAAAAAATATTGATTATCAGCGCAGTTATTATTCTTTTAGCAGGTTTGTTTATTTTTGCCTGCCTAACTTTATATAATAATTTGCCATTCGGGAAAGAAGCATCTACACCCACGCCATTATTGCCCATTGAACAATGTAATGCACAGCCTGAGTCTATTTGCTTATTGTTTTTTTGCGCGAGATAAAAAATGGTGATACAACTATTAATTTATATGTCCCAGTCGGATTTCCTGATTTTTATTTGCAGGTCAAACGTCTAACCACAGAGGCAGTGTACGAGTGTCAAAAAGTTGAGGGTCAAGAAACAAATATAATCTGCGCAGGCGAGGCGTTAAATTTGGGCGAGCAAATTGAAATCACAATGATTTCTAAAGATGGTGAAATTCCATTTGCTGTTGGGAAGTTTAGTCTGATAGCCATACTGGTTTCATCTGATACAGGGGAAGGCAACGCGCCTCCTTTGCAGACCGTTACGCCTGCTTCTGCTACCCAGCCTGTTGCTACGCCTGTGGTTAAATCTTCCACGCCTACACCCACGCCCACACCTCAGGTTTCATACCCTAGTTATCCATAAATGATAAATGTTTTTTTAGATGGCTTTTCGGCATTTCAGAATCATTTCTGGATTATTGTTTGCCTCTTGTTGCCATGGCTCTGGGGCTGGATGTGCATTCGAGTCATCCTTGAATATTTTTTTAGTAAACAATTTACAAATGCCGAGATTTTCTCTCTTGCTTCGGCAGGGGCTATTTTCCCAGCATGATTTGGGCGGGAATGTTTTTTATAGTTAATATACTATTTGGTAAAACTTTTGCGGGTGTTTGCTCTCTTATTATTTTTATTATCCCCTTTTTGTTTATAAAATTAAAGAAGTTTTCCGCTACAACTTTTATATTATTCTTGTCCTTTCTGGTTTCTCTCATTTTGCGCTTAGCATTCTTAGAAAGGGCAACCTTACCTTCATACTTTGATTCGGTGGAGCATTATCGTACGATTAAGTTCTTTTTAGATGTATCTCACAACAATATATTTGCTGGCAACGTATTATCTTTTGCTTATTACCATGTTGGCTATCATATTTTAATTTCAGCTATTATTTCTTTATTCAACATCAGCATTGTTACGGCTATGCTAATATTGGGTCAAATCGTTTTAGCGATTTTGCCTTTACCCTTTTTTTTCATTATCAAACAAGAGACAAACTCCACTCTGGTGGCATTTTTTGCATGTTTTATAGCGGGGTTTGGTTTACATATGCCTGCTCATGTAGTTAATTGGGGAAAATACCCCGCATTATTAAGCTTGTTCGGAATTCAACTGGCTTTCATACTTGGATATTTAATCCTAAAAAACGGCTTGAAAGTACTCCAAAAAGCAAAGTTATCTTGGGTAATTTTTTTCTTGTTACTACTTACTACACTGATACATTCGCGGGCTTTAATTGTTGCTTTAGGATTAATCGTTTCTATTTTCTTAAGCTTATGGCAGAAGAAACAATCTACGCGTATTCAGTATATAAGTGTAATAGCCATAATACTAATTTTTGTGTTTGAAATTTTTTATATTCAGCAAAGCCCTGCTTTATTGCCATTAATAACAGGCTATGCCCAACGTGATTTATGGTTTTTGTTCCTTGCTTTATTTCTCTCTTTTTTTGCAATTAAGTACTTTCCTGTTTCAACTTTTTTTTTCTTTCGCTTCAATTTCCCTTTTTGTTTCATTGTTGTTTTTACCTATTCCACTTTTTAATTATGGAATCCAAACATTATTGGATAGACCCTTTGTCCAAATGTTGAGTTACATACCACTTTCCATTATTGTCAGCTTGGGCCTTTCGGGCTTACTTCAAATGGTACGAAACATTCCTATAATAAAAATTATATTTTCTTTTGCTGTGTTTGGTTTTATGTTCTTATATATTTTTAGAAATTATTCGTTTTATCCATCTACATGTTGTCAACTTGCTAGTGCAGATGATCTTGCCGCAATTGAATGGATAAATACCCATCTCCCTTTAGATGCCCAGATTTTAATCGCATCCAATCCGTTATATGTCAACCCATTTGAAACAAATCAATCTCAAGTTGGGGTAGATGCAGGCATTTGGATTAATCCATTAACTTCAAGGAGCACCTTACTTGCTCCTGCAGAAATGAACTTTGAACTTACAGATACATTTTCATATTTATGCTCACAAGCGATTGAATATATTTATCTTGGCAGTATGCCTCAGCGTTTCAACCAGCAGTGGATAGCAAGTCACCCCGAATGGTATTATCCACTGTTGCTATTGCCTAAAGTACAAATCTATCAAGTAAATTGCCAGTAGTTTTGAATTCATGGTAAAAGTAGAATTATGCAAAAGTTACAACGTAAAGATTTCTATTGGATGATTCCTCTTGCTCTTACTTTAGGAGCAATACTAACCACCGTCCAAAACGGAAACTGGTTCATTGGTTGGTTAAGTTTTTCTGTTCTACTTTTGCTTTCCTTTTTAATTCTTACAATATCTGCGCGTTCGTCTAACGGTGGAAAAAAGTTAATCTGGGTAATTGCACTTGCTTTTGCTTTGCGCTTTGTAGGCGGCG
Organism: Chloroflexi bacterium OLB14; assembly: GCA_001567105.1. GTDB lineage: Bacteria > Chloroflexota > Anaerolineae > Anaerolineales > Villigracilaceae > Villigracilis. The sequence goes on along the minus strand of LMZR01000045.1, from coordinate 72,451 downwards.
TAGCAACGCACTTGCTTCTTCCCATCTATGGCTATGATGATGTTGATGACCAATCGGGCTTCGTCTATACCGATGCGCGGCGACGTGATGAACAAGCTTGGCAACTGGCAACTTCGTCACAACCTATTCTCAATGCTTTTCAAGAAAAATATGCTTACGATCAGTACGGTGGGTTACTGGCTTTCAGTGCTGTTATTTATCGTTACTTGTCACCAGATTTTCATCGCATCATCTTGATGATTTTGATTTCTGCTTTGATGGGAACTTTAGCAATTCCCTTTTTGTGGAAACCTATCAATTTATATTTTGATGAAAAAACCGCTTCTGCTTCGACCTTCATCTTGGCACTCTTTCCTGAAAATATTTTATTAGCTGGAAGCTCCATGCGCGAACCCTATCTACTAGCCTTTAGCGGGTTTGCCCTATGGGGATTCATCGCTTGGCAAAATAATAAAGATAAAAAACAATTAGCATGGCTTGCTTTAGGTATTGCGGGCATGTTGTTGGTTTCGCCATCTATTGCATTGGTAACATTAATCATTCTAGCGGGCTGGTATTATTTTGATAGTAGGCGAGGTCAAATATCGTGGTGGCTGATTCTAACCGCCATCCTTGTATTCTTAATTGGTTTGGTTATTCTCTCTTCTGCTTTATCTCGTGGAAGTTTGCATGGCAATTCACCATTTGCTGTCATTAATAATTTTGTGCGCGAGTCTTTAAAATGGAATATTTACAAAGTGGAAGAAGAATCAGGTTGGGTGCAAAAGTTATTTGATGAAATGCCAGCTTGGATGCATTTACCTTTTGTAATGATATACGGTTTTCTGCAACCTGTTTTGCCAGCCATTTTGATTGCCCCTACAACCATTATTTGGAAAATTATTGGAATACTGCGCGCTATTGGATGGTATGCCTTATTTCCAGCGTTGTTGATGGCTTGGGGAGCAGGAACAAGCATAAAACAAGAAGCGAAGCGTAAAATCATCTTATGGTTAAGTCTAATTGTATGGGCTTGGATTCTGTTCACTGCGTTACGCGGCGGGGGCGATCAATGGGATAATCCACGTTACCGAACAATTTTATTTTTGTGGCAAGCTATTTTGGCAGGTTATGTGTGGGTGTGGTGGCGCGAAGTGAAAAATGTTTGGTTCCAACGCCTTTATTTGATGGAACTGTTTTTGTGCTGGTGTTTGCTAATTGGTATGCTGAGCGATATTGGCATATTGGTATTGAAATTTCTTTCGCACAAATGTTGATTACGATTTTGGTTTTATGGGCTGTGATTTTGGTGTGGGGCATCTGGCGTGATGCTAAACATCGTGTATAATTCAGCGACTGAATTTTGAATTAGGAGTTTCTATGCCCACTGCATTGATTACAGGAATTACAGGTCAAGATGGTTCATATCTTGCCGAATTATTATTAGAACAAGGCTATCAAGTTATTGGCGTTGCTCGTCGCTCTAGTACAGTTAATTATGAGCGTATCAATCACCTGTTGGATCACATTAGCGTTGTCCAAGGTGATTTACAAGATCAAGGCTCTTTGCTTGCTTTACTAGAAGAATATAAACCCACCGAAGTATATAATTTAGCGGCGCAATCTTTTGTGCCAACCTCGTGGGGACAACCAGCCCTAACAGGTGATATTACAGGGCTAGGCGTAACACGCATGTTAGAAGCCATTCGTTTTGTTAACCCAAAAATTCGCTTTTACCAAGCCTCTTCTAGCGAAATGTTTGGCAAAGTAGTGGAAGTTCCTCAAAAGGAAGACACTCCATTTTATCCGCGCAGCCCTTATGGTGTTGCCAAAGTGTACGGACATTGGATCACAGTAAATTACCGCGAGTCTTTTGATATTTTTGCAACCTCAGGCATTTTGTTTAATCATGAAAGCCCTCGCCGTGGTTTAGAATTTGTAACTCGAAAAATAACCAACACTGTTGCCCTCATCAAACTTGGTTTAGCAAAAGAGCTTAGGCTTGGAAATTTAGAAGCACAACGAGATTGGGGCTTTGCAGGTGATTATGTGCGAGCTATGTGGTTAATGTTACAACAAGAACAACCAGATAACTACGTTATTGGCACAGGTGAAACACACTCGGTTCGAGAATTTTGTGAAATTGCCTTTTCTCATGTAGATTTAGATTATAAAGACTTCGTGGTAGTAGATGAAAAATTCTACCGCCCAGCTGAAGTGGATTTGCTAATTTCAGACCCAAGCAAAGCCAACAACCAACTAAAATGGGAGCCACAAGTTTCTTTTAAGCAACTTGTCACTATGATGGTTGATGCAGATATAAAACGTCACCAAAAGAGTTGAACCAACTGTCGCTAAGAATGAAGCGTTTTATTGAAAAGCGCAAAGAAGAATTATCCCATCCTGCTGTTCCACTTTGGTTGGCAGGACTGGGAATAATTTTATATTTAATCCAAGCATTGGTTTATGCACATACAACAGTCAGTAGTTTAGATGAAGGCTCATATTTGATTAAAGGCTTTTTCTATTTACGAGATGTGTATGACCCATTTGAACCTTATGGACCTTTAACTAATAAAGCCCCTTTTGCATTCTTAATACCTGGCTTTGTAGAATATATATTTGGGGCAGGGTTACGAACAGGTAGATATTTTTCTATAGTATTAGGTTTACTTACCTTATTGGCAACAACGTTAACTGCACGCCGTTGGGCAGGCAATTGGATAGCAACAGGTGTAGTATGGTTTTTTGCCCTTAGCCCAATGATTATCAAATTACATACTCTCGCTGTTTCAGAAGTCATCATTGCTTGTATGCTGGCTTTGGTTTGCTACCTAGTTTTAGATACTCATTCCCCTGTGTGGAAAATTATCCTCGCATCTGTCATTTCAACGCTGGCAGTACTCACGCGTCAAAATATGATTTTGATTTTGCCCTTGCTAATACTTTATATTTATTGGCAACACGGCAAACAAAAAGGGAATTGGTCATTAATAATAATTTCTGGTATTTTCATCGCAATACATTTTTATTATTGGCCCAACATCCTAATCATTTGGGCGCCATGGGTGCCTGAATCAATTACCCCATTCCTAGATGCCTTTCGCATTCCCACTGAATCAGTTCCGATTTGGGACCCCAATATTGATATTTGGAATCGCATGAACTCTTTTTTTCAAGGCGTTTCGTTATCATTTTATTCCAATTATTGGTAGTTTATTTTCTTTAATTTTTTTCCCGCCTCCCACTAGGTGGAAATCTGTTTCTGCTTTCCGTTCGGCTGTTTTTTTGGCTTCAACCTATTTTATTTTGTTCCTCATGCACGCTTGGGCATCATTAGCCAGCCAATATGAAAGTTATAGTTGTGTCTTTTTGTTTTTCAAATTACCTAGCCTTTTTTGACCCATTAGGGATTTTATTTTTTTCTATTAGCCTAGCTTGCGCTTGGAAGCATAAATCGAACAGATTATTACAAATCCTTGTTGTTTTTATTATCATCCTATTTTCTATAGGTATGGGTTTTTCATTATTTGAACAAGTAGGTGATGCACTACTTAACTTCCCTACACCTCGATTTAGTGAAGGTAGATTTCAGCCCGGTACAACGACTATTTCTAGCATCCTAAAATACGGGCTTGATTTTGACTTACTCCAAATAAAAAGATTTATTAGCTCAGCATTGGGCTTGGGCATTGGTTTTATATCCTTGTTTATAGCGTTTTGGCTTTGGCGACGTGAGAAGAAAACGCAATTATCCACTTTCCTCATTAATACGTATCTTATAACTGGTTTTGTCCTTTCACCTCTCTTACACTTAGGCGAAAGTAAAATTAACTGCCAACAAGATATAATCCTCGCGCATGAAAATTTAGGCAAATATCTCAGCCAAATTATTCCGCCTGATAGCTTAGTCTATTGGGATGGCGGCAATGCTTTTACCCCGATGGTTTATGTTCCGAATGCCCGAATTTTCCCGCCACAAATTAATGATGGGTATACTTATCACATCGGCGGTGACCCAGATATACTTTATTATTTCAGCCATTGGAACGCTGAGCTTGACCAGCGCTGGCGAAATGAAGCCGATATTTTTATTATTGAAGCAAAACGTTTTGCTAATTGGAAAGATTTCTTAACGCCTCAAGCCTTTCAAGAATTTCCTGCTCCAAATGATTCGCCTGCTTGCAGTAAAGGCGCAGAACTAAGGATATTTCAAAGAATCCCATGAACATTTCACTCATTGTGCCTGTTTATAACGAACAAGAAAACTTACCTCTTTTATTTGAGGCAGTTTATCGAATTATGAATCCGCTTAACAAAACGTGGGAAATTATTTTAGTAGATGATGGTAGCCAAGATAATAGCCTTTCAGTCTTAAAAGAATATGCCGAAAAAGACCCAACACATGTTCGAGTTGTTTCATTTCGCCGCAATTTTGGGCAAACACCAGCCATCGCCGCAGGCATAGACTATTCCAAAGGTGAAATTATCGTCCTGCTTGATGCCGACCTACAAAATGATCCAACTGATATTCCGATGATGCTTGAAAAATTGGATGAAGGGTACGACCTTGTAAGTGGTTGGCGTAAAAACCGTAAAGATAACGCTATTACGCGTAACCTCCCTTCTATGATTGCGAATCGTATTATTTCATGGGTGACGGGGGTGCATTTACATGATTATGGTTGCACACTCAAAGCCTACCGTCGTGAAGTGTTAGAAGGCTTTCGTTTATATGGCGAAATGCACCGCTTTATTCCCGTCTTTGCTGATTCTGTTGGGGCACGCATTACAGAAGTTGTTGTCAACCATCACCCACGCAAATTTGGAAAAACCAAGTATGGGCTAGAAAGAACCGTGAAAGTCATCTTAGATTTATTTACAGTTAAATTTTTAGTCAGTTATTCAGCGAAGCCAATTTATCTTTTCGGTGGCGCAGGTGCGGCTTTAATGATAATGAGTGCTGTGATTATGTTGTATTTGCTCATTAGGCGAGTATTCTTTTTCATTAGCGTTATGGGCTCGCCTCTTTTTCAAACTAGCGCTATGTTTTTTATTCTAGGTTTTCAATCTATGTTAATGGGTTTGATTGCAGAGTTATTAGTTCGCACATATCACGAATCACAGAGAAAGCCAACCTATCAAGTTCGTGCAACTTTGAATGTGAGCCATGATAAATGAACTGGTTACGCCAGAACAATCAATTGATCATTAGGCTGGCTGGCAGTCTTTTAGCAATTGTTTTATTAGGCATGTTGTTGAGAGGGGAAAATGGAGCTGAATTTTTATCGGCATTACAACGTATTTCTTTCAGTTACTTCTTGCTTGCCATTTTAAGTTTATTTGTTTCCAGAGTATGTACTGCTTGGCGTTGGCATGTTTTATTAAAATCAGCAGACATACAAATTTCGTTTCTACAAACTATGCGATTAACTTTTATGGGGTTATTTGCTTCCAATTTTTTGCCTACCACCATAGGCGGTGATGTTGCTCGCTTAGGCGCCGCCATACAATTAGGATACGACCGCGCAATCATCCTCGCTTCACTTGTTGTTGACCGTCTGGTTGGTATGGCTGGGATGATTTTTACTTTACCTTTTGGCATCGGTCCCGCTCTCGCGATAAAGTCGGCTGGTTTGCAATCTTTTGCGCTTACTTCGTTTTATCAAAAAATAACAAGATTTATAAAAAATACTCTCAGTGCTTTTCAAATTTGGTTAAAGAAACCTTATGCTTTGTTTTCTTCTTTAATGGCAACTTTTGGCAATATGGCATTTATTTTTTTGACCATTTATATCCTCATCATAGGGCTAGACCGTTTTGTTTCCTATTGGTTGATTGCAGGAATTTGGGGTTTGACCTATTTTGTTACATTAATTCCTATTTCAATCAATGGCTTTGGCTTACAAGAACTTTCTGTCACATTCTTGTTGGTAGAGGTTGGTGGATTAACACATGCCGAAAGTTTGACCATTGCGGTTTTAATTCGGGCTGTTTTTTTAATTACCAGTTTACCTGGGGCATTTTCTTTCCCAACATTTTCAGATATTACTAAACAAAATATAAACAATTAGCCTTAGAATATAAACTTATGCAAACTGTACCGACTAAGAATTTCCTCCGCGTTTTGCTTTGGGTAATTGCAATTATTGGCATTTGGGCTATTCCTGTAACGGTTCAACAAGCCAACGCTTTAGAAATAGTCATTTGGCAATCTAAGCGTTTTCAAATTGTAGGGCTTTTTGCTTTGGTTTCAATCTTTAGTTTGTGGATTGTAAACACATCTTTACTAGATCGTTTAGCAAAAAAAACTAGATGATATACATAAATCCACAGCACTTGGAGTTGCGTTAGTTATCATTGGCTTTTTATTAGTGTGGGTTGTGCGTTTATATGCTTTCGGCAATATCCTCCCTCAAACAGTGCCTATCATTTGGGTTTTCTTACTTGCTAGTTTGCTTCAAACGTATGGAATAAAGCGTATCAACCCAAAACTTTCATGGTATGCAGTGTTTATTTGCATCGTCTTATTTCAAGGTGTTCTTTATCAAACCTATGGGTTGTTTCGCATCGTTTCCTCAGACCCATTTTCTGTAGGCTATTCAGAAGCAGGGCGTTTTTTATTATGCTTCCATGTTTTTTTCAGAATCAATTTACGGCATAAAACTCCCATTACCGTTTTTGCATCCATCACGTTATTTATTGCTCTCACTTCCATTTTTGATTAAAGATCCCACACTTGCAAGCCTAAGATTTTGGCAATCTTTTTTGTGGTTTGCATTGACGCTCAGCGCCTCATTCTCGCTGGTTAATAGGTTTAAGCTAGATGGCTGGTCAAAGGCTGCGGCTATTGCTTGGGCATTTTTATACTTCTTACAAGGCGCGGTCTATTACCATTTACAAGTATGTGTATTTTTAATTTTTATTGGCATTTCGGTAAAAAATAATTGGCGTTCATTATTTTTTATTATCCTCGCTTCTGCATGGGCGGGCATTAGTCGCGTCAATTGGTTTCCTGTGCCTGCTATGTTAGCCATAGCCATTTACTTGTTAGAAACACCGCTCAATCACAAAGGCTGGAAATATTGGATAACTCCTTTTGTTTGGGGCATTGTTGGCGTTGGCTCGGCGTTGATTGCTCAATTTATTTATATTTCTATTTCAGGTAATGTTGATGTTTCAGCCTTTGGCTCTAGTTTCACTTCAGATTTAATTTGGAGTCGTTTACTGCCTAACGAAACATACCCTGTTGGGATTTTCCCTGCTATCGTTATAGTTTCTTTACCATTATGGATTGCGCTTTATCAACTAATAAAAAATAACATTCAAAATCTTCATCCACTTCGTTGGCTGGCTTTGTTGGCGATGCTATTAATCCTATTTGCTGGCGGGTTAGTTGTCAGCACAAAAATTGGTGGCGGTGGAGATTTACACAACATGGATGCCTACATGGTTCTGTTGGGGTTATTGACCATGTCGCTATGGATGAACCAACTATCAGCAGAGGACGAAGCGAAGCCTGTTTTGGGAAAAATCAGTTGGGGAGTTATTTTCATGGCGATATTAATTCCGCTCTGGTTTGCGATTCCTAAAATTGGATTTTTTCATTCGTATGATAAAACGATTGCTGAGCAAGATGTTCAGAAAATTCAAACTGTGGTGACGCAAACGCTTCAGACTGGGGGGAGAGTTTTGTTTATTACCGAACGGCAGATGCTTACCTTTGATATTGTGAATGAACTGCAACTTATCCCTGAATATGAGCAAACTGAATTGATGGAAATGGCTATGTCGCGAAATCGTTTTTATTTGGAACAGTTTTATAGCGATTTATCAAATCATCGCTTTGATTTAATTGTGGCAGAAAAACAAAAAAATAATCCTAAAAAAGAAGGCTCTTTTTGGGAAGAAGATTATGCTTGGGTACATTATGTGGGGGCGCCGTTTTTATGTTATTACGAAGCGGTAGATCAGATTACTTCTAACAATATATATTTCTTTGTACCGCGTACTGAAAACTTATCTTGCTCAAACCCGTTTGGCGAATAGATTAGTGTGTGAATATGCAAAATAAAATAAATAAATTTTTTACCAAATACGAGTTTATATTACCAATTATTATTTTTATCTTTTTTCTTGGCGTTTCTTTGCCTGGTGTTCAATGGGGCGCGCCTGCTTTATGGAATCCTGATGAATTGGTTTGGCGTGTGAGCAGTGCCCTACGCGGCGAATTGATTTTTGACGAAACCGAGCCTGATTGGAATTATCCATCACTACCTAAATATGTGATGTATGCAATTGGGTGGCTGGTTTTCAAAGCTGGCTTTTCGGAGTTTGCATTTATTGTATCTGCTCGTGTTTTTTCGGCTGTACTTGGGGCTTTGAGCGGTGTTTTGATTTACTATTTGGCTCGCCACATCAATCTCAATAAAAGATTTTCTTTTTTAGCGGGCATTTTTTATGTAGTCAGTGGCATTGTGGCTGAGAATGCACGTTATGCACATAACGATTTATATTTGCAATTGTTTGCAATATTATGTGTGTTTTTTGCTATTAAGTATCAAAGAACAGAAAAAATTACATGGTTATATTACTCGTTCTTTTCTGTTGGATTGGCGGCTTCAAGTAAATACACAGGCGGAAGCTTAATTTTATTGCCAGTTTGTGTTTTTATTTTTTTGCAATGGCATGAAATTCGTGCAGGTTGGGTTTATGTTATCAAGACTTTGTTCTTGGGTGGTTTGATTTCTTTCTTAGGCTATTCATTAGGTACGCCCAAAGCTTTCTTATCACCGATTTATTATTTTTCCAGCGTGATTCCTGCTTTACGAAATTATCCTCAATATGGTTTTAATTCAGGCTCGCCAATTGGGCTAATCGGTCAATGGGCTGTGTTTGAAGATGCTGTGGGCATCTTTTCTTATTGGTTGTTTATTGTCTCATTTGCTTGGGTTTTAACTCGCTTCGTTCTATGGAAGTTATTACCTACACAGCAAAAACTTGCAAATACTCAATTGACTGGAGTTTTATTACTTGCCATCATTATTTTTGATTTACCCTTTTTAATTTCAATTAATTACATCCCGCGTTATTTTATTCCTTTTATTCCGTTCTTAACAATTCTCGCCGCTTTATTTATTTCTGAAGTGTTTCAATTTATGCGTAGAAATAACTTTAGATTTGCTAATTTTTTTATTAGTTTGGTTTTAGGGATAGGTATATTTTATTCTGTACTGCGCTTGGTCAGCATTTTCTTTGTTGTTTATGAATGATGCGCGTATTCAAGCGACACAATATATTGATACATTACGTGGTTATCAAAAAATTATTGAATATACGTTATATCCGCCGTATATTGAAAAACGAAAATTCGAACGCGCACATAATTACCCCATTTATTTTGTAAAATATCCTACAGATATTGTCCCGACTGGCGGAAGATATGAATATAACCAAGCTGAAAAAGGTTTGTTAGATCGCGATACCGATTATTTTGTGATTGACAGTTTAACTTATGATCGTTTTTATATAGATTCGATTTGTGCTACTACTCCCTTAGAATGTGATTTTTTCAAACGTTTGGTAGCAGGTGAAGTTGAAAATTTTCGACTGATAGCATCGTTTACTTATGAACTCCCTCCTTTTTTGCCCAAAGTTAATGTTTATTCTGTTAATCCAGATATATTAATTTTTGAAAGGGTACGCTAGATTATTTTTTCTCTAGCACAACCAGCAATCGAGTGGCAAATAAGGCTGGGAAAAATTGTAACAATGTTTCGATCCATTTGATGAAGCGATATGCAAAAGTAGGATAAAGCTGCAAACCAGAATATCCGCCTGAGGCAGCATAAGCAAGTGCAACAATCCTTTCTATTTTTACTATTTTCCAATCTGATAAATTTTCTACAAAATATTTTTGGACGAAAATTCTAGTAGCATTGCCCTGCGCGGCGTAATAATCTGTATCATCAATTAGATTTTTTTTTATCTGTCATCCAAGTAATAGATTTGGCTTTGCCGATTGACTCAACGTGTAATAAGCCATATACAATGTAACCTAACAAGCTTAATGCTGGCTCCATCATAATTACTCGCCCGCCTGAATTTAATACACGCTGAAATTCATGTAGAGCATTACCTGGATAACGAAAATGATGAAACACATCTACCATCAATAAATTTGCTATCGTTTCATTTTCAAAAGAAAGTTGATAGGCATTTTCAACTTGGTCAATCCATGGGTACGGGAATAAATCAGTTAGCACACAATCAGGTAACGTTTCACGAATCCCGCCCATACCCGAACCGAGTTCTACAGTTTTGCCAGAGACATTGCTCAAATGCTTTTTCATTTTTTGATACAAGTCTGTGTAAACCATACACAATAAAGGCTTGTGATGCCAAATTTGATGATTTTTATCAATCAACTCGTTGTGCAGTTGTATTCCCATATTTATTCTAGTGCTTTCGTAAAGTTGCCAACTTCATAAACTCCGCCCATGAAAGATGGTGTTGCTTTCATTTCAATTAATTTTGTTTTTTCAAAAAAAATTTCGGCAGTTTGCCTTATTTCTTTTTCAGTAGAAAAATGTTCATTGCGAATGTTATGCCCTAACATTTTAAACATAAATACCATAAACGGCCTTTCGACAGGAGTACCATAAACCATTTGCCCACCTGGCTTGAGAACGCGCTTCACCTCTGCACAGGCTTGTTTCAGCTCATTCGGCTTTAGGTGCTCCATGATGCTGATGAGCAGAACCGTGTCGAAGTAATTATCTTCATAAGGCATATTTAACACATCGCCTTTTTTTAGAAACAAAGGAATTCCGATAGGCTCAAAAACAGATTTTACAGCTTCAATATCGGCAGTTAAATCTAAACCATGAATTTCTTCGTAATTATCATGTAAATTAGGGAAAGCCAATCCTGTACCAAAGCCAACTTCTAGAACTCTTTTTCCGCCAGTGCATTGTTCTAATGCAAGTTCTACACGGCGACGATACATTTTCCCAAAAACGGGCCAATAATAATATTTAATAGGGTCTAAATTGTTTACGCCTTTATATTGTTCAATTGGTAATAATTTTAATTTTGTAGCCATAGTTTCCTTATACAAATTTTATTCTTCTTGCCGCAAACATGACCATTCTCAATAACAATAAGCCATGTTTCCAGCGGGAGATGTTAGTTGTGCCATATACTCGTTCACGATAGCGGATGGGTAAATCTACAATTTTTTTGTTTAACTTTGCCGCGCCGAAGATTAAATCAAAATCACCAAACGGGTCAAAATCTCCGAAGTAAGAACGATTGGCGGCAATTTGCTTGTAGTCTTTGCGCCACATCACTTTTGTTCCGCACAATGTATCTTTGATAGATTGCCCTAACAACCAAGAAAACGCCATGCTAAAAAGTTTATTGCCAATGAAATTCAAAGTTCGCATGGCTTCTTTTTCCATCGGATAAACTAAACGTACACCGTTAATAAATTCACCTGTACCTGATGTAATGGCTTCGTAGAATCTTGGCAAATCTTCAGGTGGGACGGTTAAGTCTGCATCCAGAATCATCAAAATATCACCAGAGGCTTTCTCGAAGCCGAGTCGAATTGCGTCGGCTTTGCCAATGCCTGACTGTTGAAAGACCAAGCTGGGGCTAGTTGGGTGAAGCGGAATTTCATCAAGAATCGTTTGATACGTATTATCTTTTGAATGTCCCTCAACAAAAATCAATTCTGTTTTACTTCCCATTTTTGGTACACGTTCAAAAATATTTTTGATATTGCCTGCTTCATTACGCGCGGCGATCACAACCGAAACACTTGGCTGATGTGTAGGCGTGGGCATGGGGCGTGCCACAATAAAATTTGAAAGTGCAAAATTATTAAACGGAAAAAGTTTAACAAGATAACGATTTGCAAACCCACCTAACGGAAGTGGAAATAAAACTTCTTGTGAATTACGAATCGTTTCAAAGCCAGATAACATTAAAAGATTGTTTACATCATCCACTGTTAACCAATTTTGATTTTGCAAAGGTGATGCTAAATTTAATTTTTGTGCAATGGTTAAAGGAAATTGCCATAAATGACTATAAAAATTTAAGATTAAACGAGTATGTGGTTTACAAAACTTTTTGACTTGTTCCAATGCACGTTGTACATCCCATAAATCATTAATCGTATCTGAAAAAATAATTACATCAAACTCACCTGTAAGAGTTGATAAATCATGTGCATCGAGTTGATGGTATTCAATGTTTGTGTTTTTCTTTTTTGCGCGTGCAATCATCTCAGTAGAAAAATCAACACCAACGCCGTGAGATGGATTTAATTGTGCAATTAAATCGCCTTGTCCGCAACCAATTTCAAGGATACGTTGATTGGGGCTAACTAAGAATTTATAAATTTCTGTAATACGCTGATGATACCAACGCCCAAGCCCTTGCCATGTATCTCGCTTGATGGCAATTTGATTCCAATGCTCAATTCGTACTTGCTGATAGTTTGTGCCTGCTTGGTCAAAGGTGGGGGGCTGACTCATAAGATATGTCCAAAAAGTGAGTTATAATTCAGTCACTGAATTTTGGAATTATAAAGCATGAGCCTCGAATCTACAAACGAAGAAACCCGCGAACTTTCACTGCTTGAACAAATTGAAAGTGACCCTGATGTTAACCAGTCCACACTTGCTACCCAATTGGGTGTGGCAGTTGGCACTGTCAATTGGCATTTAAAAAGATTGATAGCCAAAGGTGCTGTTAAAGTCTCTCGCGCTGAAAGAAAAAAATTGCGTTACATCATCACGCCCGAAGGGCTGGCATTGCGCGCGCGCTTGGCGGTTGATTATGTTGAGCGTTCTTTTTCGGTGTATCGCAACATACGCAAAAAAGTTAAAGATAATATTACAAAAATTCGCAAAGCGGGCTACGACCGTGTGCGAATTATCGGCACAGGTGATGTGGCAGATATTTGTAAACTAACGTGTATTGAACAAGGCATTCAAATTGTGAATGAAAAAAACACCCCTGTGTTTATTTTAGATGGATATAAAATCCGATTGGAAGGTTTGGAATGAATCAAAAGCATATTTTGATTACTGGCGGAGCAGGCTACATCGGTTCAATTCTGACCTCCGAACTGTTACGGCAAAATTACCAAGTGACTATCTTGGACTCTCTGCTCTTCGGCGGTGAGAGTATTTTGCCATTTATGAGCCATCCTAATTTTAATTTTATTAAAGCAGATGTAACTGAATCTCGCGCCGTGCGTGACTCAATCAAAAAAGAATGGGACAAGCCTTTTGCAGTGATTCACTTGGCGGGCATTGTTGGTTTTCCTGCTTGTCAGGCTGTGGGCAAGCAAGTGGCTTGGAAGTACAACGTCGAAGCCACAAAAAATGTTTATGCTCAGTCCGCAGATTTGGGTGTGGAAAGATTCGTGTTTGCATCCACATATAGCAATTATGGTTTTTCAGAAGATGGCAAGCCCGTTACAGAAGAATCTTCATTAAATCCGCAATCTTTATATGCTGAGACGAAAATTGCGGGCGAAGAATTTTTATTATCACAAAAAGATTCATCGTGTGCGCCGTTGTTATTTCGCTTTGCAACTTTATATGGACTTTCCCCGCGCACACGTTTTGATTTGATCGTCAATCAATTTGTGTTAGAAGCATTTACCAAACGTCAGTTGATTATTTATCAACGTGGCTATTCTCGTTCGTTTGTTCACATCCGCGATATTGTGCGTGGAATTATTTTGGGCTTAGAAGCACCTAAAGAAAAAATTCAAGGTCAAGTTTTTAATTTAGGCACTGATAACGGAAATTACTCAAAGAACGATATTGTCAATTTTATTTTGAAACGTATGCCTGAAACCATAGTTGAATATAAAGATTTAACTTTCGGCGGTGACATGCGTGATATCACCGTTTCGTTTGAAAAAATTAAACGAGTTTTAGGTTTTGAAACAACTTTAGATATTGACGACGGCGTGCGCGAAGTTTTATTTGCACTGAAATCTGGATTAATAAAAAACCCTACAGAAGATAGATATAGGAACGCACAGTTTATAGTGCAATAGTAGATAGGTAAACAAGTAGACATGTATACCTGTTTACTTGTCTACCTTTTACATAACCAAAGGAAAAGAAACAATGACAACACCCTACTGGAACAACAAAAGAATCATCGTCACAGGCGGTGGCGGATTTCTTGGCTCGTTTGTGGTTGAGAAATTAAAAGAACGCGGCGCGACTGATATTTTTATTCCGCGCAAAAAAGATTATGACTTGACTCAACGTGAAGCCATTGAGCGTTTATACGATGATTCCTTGAAAAATGTTGACCCGAAAAATGTAGTTGTGATTCACCTCGCCGCAAATGTTGGAGGTATTGGCGCAAATCGTGAACATCCTGCCGAATTTTTTTATGACAATATGATCATGGGCGTGGAACTCATGCACCATGCTTACAAAAGAAGCGTTGGAAAATTTGTCGCCACAGGTACAGTTTGTGCTTATCCAAAATTTACGCCTGTGCCATTCAAAGAAGATGATATTTGGAACGGCTATCCTGAAGAGACCAATGCACCTTATGGACTCGCCAAAAAGATGATGCTCGTACAAGCGCAAACGTATCGTCAGCAATATGGTTTCAATGCAATTTATTTATTGCCTGTCAATTTATATGGACCACGTGATAATTTCAATTTACAAACTTCGCACGTCATCCCTGCCTTGATTCGCAAAGCCATTGAAGCAGGTGAACGAGGCGATAAAGAAATGCCCGCATGGGGTGATGGATCACCAACAAGAGAATTTTTATACGTTGAAGATGCCGCTGATGGAATCATCACAGGTGCTGAAAAATATAACGGCGATTTACCAGTGAATCTCGGCTCGGGCTATGAAATCTCAATCAAAGATTTAACTGAGTTAGTTGCTAAATTAACAAACTTCAAAGGCGAAATTGTCTGGCAAACAGATAAACCAAATGGTCAGCCCCGCCGCGGACTCGATGTCAGTCGCGCCAAAGAATTATTCGGTTGGAGCGCGCAAGTTTCATTTGAAGATGGCTTGAAGAAAACAATTGAATGGTTTAAAGCCAATCGAGACAAAATTCGTTAATAGCACTTTACGCATTACGGATTACGAATTAGTAATGCGTGAAACGTAATGCGTAAAAAAAATCTTATGACCGAACTTACCAAACACGAACCCACCACCGTTTACATCAAACCCAGTAAAGGGCTTTCTTCATTAAATTTAAGAGACCTGTGGGTATATCGTGAATTAATTTTCTTCATGGTCTGGCGCGATATCAAAGTGAAATATAAACAAACGCTTTTAGGTATGGCGTGGGCTGTCATTCAACCTGTGATGACGATGCTCGTCTTCACATTTCTTTTTGATCGCGTTGCCAAACTCCCAACGGATAATATTCCATATCCAATTTTTTCATTCACCGCTTTGCTTCCGTGGGGTTTATTTGTCACCGCATTAAATCAAGGTAGTCGTTCACTTGTGGCGCACAACAACATGGTCACGAAAATTTATTTTCCGCGCCTCATCCTTCCTATGTCATCAGTTTTTGCAGGGCTGGTTGATTTTGCAATTGCCTTTGTGATTTTAATTGTTTTGATGATTTATTATAGATTTGTGCCTGCTTGGAGTTTGATTTGGACTCTTCCGCTCTTTCTCTTGCTGGCAATTGTTACTGCACTTGGAGTTGCTCTTTGGCTTTCAGCCATTAACGTCCAATATCGAGATGTAAACCAAGCGCTTCCGTTTCTGACTCAGTTTTGGCTGTTTGCTACACCCGTAGCCTATTCTGCCTCTGTCATTTCCGCCAAATGGCAGATTCTTTATTCCCTAAATCCGATGGCTGGCGTAGTGAACGGATTCCGCTGGGCATTGCTCGGCACAGGCAACGGACCTGATATTACATTATGGGTTTCGGTTGGCATTTCAATTTTGATTTTTATTTCAGGTCTCTTCTATTTTAGAAGCATGGAAAAAACTTTTGCAGACACAATCTAAGTTAAAACCTGACAGGTTTCATCTGCGCCTTAATCAACAATGATTCTTGCGCGGACATAAACCATAATTGATAAAGTGTTTATGAAAACCTGTCAGGTTTATAGAAAGAATTTATGACAACTGCTATTAGTGTAAAAAACATCGGCAAGCAATATAAAATCGGCGCGGCGGAGACGAAATTCCGTTATAACATGTTGCGTGATGTGATTGTGGATACAGTCACTGCGCCTGTGCGAATCGCCAAAGCCCTCGTTGGCAAATCCGATCGCCGTATGAATCAAAATTATGTCTGGGCGTTGAAAGATGTTTCATTTGATTTAGAAGAAGGTAAAGTGCTTGGCATCGTTGGTAGAAATGGCGCAGGCAAAAGTACCTTGTTAAAGATTCTTTCGCGTGTTACCGAACCAACTACGGGAACAGTCACAGTTCGTGGACGAGTTGGCTCATTGCTTGAAGTGGGAACAGGCTTTCATCCAGAACTTTCGGGCAGAGAAAATATTTATATGAACGGCGCAATTCTCGGTATGAAACGCGCTGAGATTGATTCTAAATTTGATGAGATTGTAGATTTTTCCGAAGTCAGCCAATTTATTGATACACCTGTTAAAAGATATTCTTCTGGTATGTATCTTCGTTTAGCATTTGCAGTGGCGGCACATCTTGAACCTGAAATTTTAGTTGTAGATGAAGTTCTGGCGGTGGGTGATGCTGAATTTCAAAAAAAATGTTTGGGCAAAATGAATGACGTTGCTCAACAAGGTCGCACGGTTTTATTCGTCAGTCATAACATGTCTGCTATTTTGCGTTTGACTCAAGAAGCAATCGTTTTGAACAAAGGTCAAATGATTATGCGTGGCAATACGCAAGAAGCCGTTGATTATTATTTATCATCAGGACAATCACAAGCAGGCGAAAAAATTTGGACGGCAGAAGATGTCAGCCAAACGAATGCTGAATTAACACCGACCAGTTTGAAGGTCAAAGATAGAAGCGGAAAAGTCGTGGATACGATTCGTTCCACTGAACCAGTCACATTGGAATTTGAATATCAATTAAATTCATCCATCACAGGTTTGCGAGTTGGTTTATATATCAGCACCATGCGCGGCGAATATATTTTTACGTCTTTTGATACGGATGATGCAAACTTGTATGAAAAATTTGATACGCGGAGTGCGGGGAGATATGTCAGTCGCGCGGAAATCCCTGCCGATATTTTTAACGAAGGGCGTTATATGGTGGGCGTGAATGCCAGTTCGTTTGGCGTGAAAAGATATTTTATGGATGAAAATGCGTTGGCGTTTAATGTGGATATTTCTGGCGCGCCTGGCACGCAATGGGGCGAACCGCGTGTGGGACCGATTCGCCCGCGCTTGAATTGGAAGATTGAGAAGATAGATAATTAGATATTAGATGATTAGAGAGTGAATGATTGCTAAAAAATTTTTACGAGATTTACCATTTATCGCCGATGTGGATTGGATGCTTCGTTCAAAGAATCAAACACGCCGCGATCATTATGATTTGAGTCGTTTGAGTAAATCTTTGCCTGATGCGGTTGAAGTTACAAAAAAATATTTAAGCAAGAACGATAACCCTAAAAAAAGTTTTATTTTTTTCAACGCTTCATTATTGGATTGAACAATCTGCATATCTTGGTTTGGTCTTGGCTGGGCTGGGACATGATGTCACATTATTAACTTTGCCTTATTCCGAATGGCATAAAGAAAAAGATAAATTTACACAACGTCAACGTGTACTGCATACACGCGATGCATTATCTTCATTATCTCCATTAATCAAACACATCTCCATGTTGGAGTCTCCACTTTCCACTTTCCAATTTCCACCTTCTCTCCAATCCGACATCAAAGAAATTTCATTATGGGATTGTCAATATACATTGATGCGTGAAGAAGTAAACATGGACGACCCAAATGATAAAGCCTTGTATGATTTGCGAATCAAACGAAACACATTCGCCGCCCAAGTGACATTGAATTGGATGCAGAAAAATAAACCCGATGTGGTTTTGATTCCCAACGGCTTGATTTTAGAAATGGGAATTATTTTCCGTGTGGCTCGTTATCTCGGCATTGACGCGGTCACTTACGAATTCAACGACCAACGCGAACAAATTTGGCTGGCGCAAAATTCATCCATCATGCAACAGGATACAGATTATCTTGTAAATGAAAGATGTAAATTACCAGTCACGGATGAAATGTTTGAAAGAGTTGCAGATTTAGAAAATGCTCGGCGCGGCGCCAGAGTGTGGGGAAAATCGAAAAGATTATGGCAATATGTTTCATCACAAGGCGCAGATGAGACTCGCAAAATGTTGAATTTAGATTCTCGCCCAGTGGTGATGCTGGCCGCCAATGTTTTAGGCGATAGTTTAACTTTAGGGCGCGATATTTTTGCTTCATCCATGACGGAATGGATTACGAAAACTGTCCAATATTTTGCCAGGCGAAATGATGTGCAGTTTGTCATTCGCGTTCATCCTGGTGAAAAATTAGTTCCACAAGCAAAGTCAATGGGAACGGTTGTCAAAGAAGCCTTGCCCGAATTACCGAGTCATATTCACGTCATTGGCGCATTGGATAATATCAATACTTATGATTTAATCGAAATTGCAGATGTCGGTTTGGCATACACTACCACCGTTGGGCTTGAAACTGCTATGAACGGCAGACCCGTCATTTCTTGCGGGCAGACTCACTATCGTGGACGTGGCATTACGATTGATCCAAACTCGTGGGATGAATATTATGCAACGCTTGAAAAAGTTTTAGCAGATATTCCTGCTCATAAATTAAATGAAAAGCAAACTGAGTTTGCATGGAATTATGCCTTTCGCTTCTTCTTTGAATATCCGCGCCCATTTCCATGGCGGTTAATGAACTTCTGGGACGATTTAGAAGTTTGGAATTTGGAAAGAGTCTTTAGCGCAGAAGGCATGAGTCAATTCAAAGATACGTTTGAGTTTTTGGCAGGCGAAAAATTTACTTGGAAATAGAAATACACGCTGGTTGAGTAGTTGCGAAGCAACGTATCGAAACCACAAATTATTGAAGCAATTTTAATTTTATAAATAATAGTTGGTCTCGATACGCCCTCACGTTGTTCGGGCTACTCGACCAACGAGTTTGAGAAAAAAATATGACAAACGAAACAAAACAAAAAGTCCGCGAGTTTTATGATGAAATCGGCTGGCAACAGGAAGATGATGGGCATTATCAAAACGCCCGTTATGAAGATTTGCGCCCCGTCTCGCGTGAGTATATTCATAAGACTCGTTTACGAGTTTTGAATGGATTAATCAAAACAGGTCGCTTCATACTTGACGCGGGATCTGGTCCTGTTCAATATGAAGAGTACAAAACTTATTCCTCTGGCTACGAAAAGCGGATTTGCTTGGATATTTCTATCCAAGCATTGAAAGAAGCACGAAACCGAATCGGTGAGCATGGCTTATTTGTGGTTGGTGATTTAGCAAACTTGCCTTTCAAAAAAGAATCGTTTGATGGCGCAGTATCTATGCACGCGATTCATCACCTTGCGTTAACAGAACATCCAAAAGCATATAATGAGATTCATCGTGTATTAGCAAGCGGACGAACAGCGGCAATTGTCAACGGTTGGCATGAGCCGTTATTAATGAGAATGGCAGAACCATTGATTGGTTTGATGCGAAAATTATCTGGGCGTGATGCTAAAAAGAAAAAAGAATGGCTAAGTGAAGAAGACCCAGCAGGCACATTCGTCCAAAAGATGACTCCTGAATGGTTGAAAAAAGAAATCGGCTCACAAATGACCATTGAGATTAAACCCTGGCGAAGTCTGAGTACCAGAATATTAAGATGGTTTGTAAGACCTTTTGGTGGAAAATTATTTTTGAAATTTATTTTTTGGCTTGAAGGTGTGTTTCCGAAATTCTTTGCGGAGAATGGGCAATATCCGTTGATTGTGATTAAGAAGTGATATGTCAAAATATACTGACCAGCAATATCTCACTCAAAAGCAATATAAAGACTCAAGTAATTTGGATGCACGTATTGCGATTCATCAAAGGTTTAGCACAAATCCACAAGGTTGGTATAACTGGATTTTCGATACTTTGGTCACATTACCTTCTAATGCAAATGTATTGGAGTTGGGTTGTGGCGCTGGCACAATGTGGAAGGAATGTGTAAATCGTATTCCTAGTGATTGGGTTATGACACTAACGGATTTGTCTGATGGAATGTTAGATAGCGCTTGGAGAAATTTAGTACCACTTGGACGCAGTTTCAAGTTTGAGAAAGTTGATGCACAATCTATTCCTTATCCAGATCAGTCTTTTGATATTGTTATTGCTAACCACATGCTTTATCACGTTCCTGATCGTAAAAAGGGATTGAGTGAGATCAGACGAGTATTGAAAGACGATGGATGTTTAATTGCTACTACCATTGGCGAAAACCACATGAAAGAAATGAATCGGTGGATTTATATAGCAAGTGATAAAAAGACAAAAGGAATGTTTTCGCTAAACTTTACATTAGAAAGCGGACGTGAGCAATTGCAAGAATATTTTTCAACAATCGAGATTTCACGTTACCCTGACCAGTTGAAAGTTAATGAAGTTGAACCAATCATGGCTTATATTCAGTCAATGACTGCTGGGTTTGATTTATCACAAGAACAGCTAGAAAAAGTTGAAAATGAGCTTAAGGGAATTCTCGAAAACGATGGCTCAATTTTTATCACAAAAGATTCGGGTATGTTTAAGGCTGTAAAATAACATTCAAAATCGGTGGTCGAGTAGGTCGAACGTTTTTTGTGAGACCATATCGAGACTACCAATTAAAAGTAAAAATAAAATCGTAAGGTGTGGTCTCGATACGTTGCTCGTTTCACTCGCAACTACTCGACCACCGTTTGAAATTAGGAGAACTTATGGACTGGAAAAATCAAGTAATACTCGTCACTGGTGGAACAGGTTCGTTTGGCAAAAAGTTTATAAAACTTTTGCAAGCAGAACATAACCCCAAGAAAATTATCATTTTCAGCCGTGATGAATTAAAGCAACACGAAATGCAAGTAGGTGGATACAACCAAGAAAATTTACGTTACTTCATCGGTGATGTGCGTGATAAAGAAAGACTCGTCCGTGCTTTACATGGTGTGGATGTTGTCGTCCATGCGGCGGCATTGAAGCAAGTGCCTGCTTGTGAATATAATCCGATGGAAGCGATTAAGACAAACATTATGGGAACTGCCAATGTTGTCGAAGCAGCATTAGATGCAGGCGTGAAAAAAGTTTTGACAGTTAGTACAGATAAAGCAGTCAGCCCTGCAAATTTGTATGGAGCAACCAAACTCGCCGCAGAGAAATTAACTATTCAAAGCAATGCTTATGCAGGTGGTTCAGCTACACGTTTTGCATGTGTACGTTATGGAAATGTAGTCGGCAGTCGCGGTTCGGTTGTTCCGCTGTTCTTAAAACAAAGGTCAAATGGAACAGTAACAATTACAGACGATAGAATGACGCGTTTTTGGTTGTCGCTAGAACAAGGCGTCAGATTTGTCATCCATTGCATTGAAGAGATGGAAGGCGGCGAAGTATTCATCCCAAAAATTCCTAGCACCAAAGTGACTGATTTAGCCAAAGCCATTGCACCTGATGCAAAGTTAAATATCATCGGTATTCGACCTGGCGAAAAATTGCATGAAGTTTTAATTTCGGAAGATGAAGCCCGCAATACCATTGAACTTGATACAATGTACGTTGTGCAACCTGCTGAAGCAAGTTGGTTTGGATATTCATGGCAAGATAAAGGAAAAAGTTTGCCTGAAGGTTTTAGTTATTCAAGTGATAACAACAGTGAATGGTTAGATGTAAACGGAATAAAAAAAATACATTGCCCCATTTGAAGAATTATTTGCACAAGGAAAACTGGAAGGATGAAAAAGTAATCAGTACACAAGTATACAGGTACACAAGTAATAAACCTGCCTGTATACTTGTTTTCATGTTTACTTGTATACCTTACCTATGAAACTCCTCATCCCTGGCGTAAGCGGATTACTCGGCATAAACCTCGCACAAGAAACTATGAGCGAGTATGAAGTTGTGGGAATTGAGCGCGGAAAATTACAAAATGCTCCCTTTGATGTAATCCATCAAGACTTATCGGATGCTTTGGCGATAGAAAAAATTCTTGATTCTCAAAAACCGAATTATGTTATTAATTGTGTCGCGCTTGCCAACCTTGAAGATTGTGAAGATAACCCCGACCTCGCCAAACAAATGAATATAGATTTGCCCCGTCAGATAGCGCGGGCTTGTAAAGCAAAAAATATTCCTTTTGTCCACATCTCAACCGATGCAGTCTTTGATGGTGAAAAAGATGAGTTTTATACCGAAGAAGATAAACCCAACCCACTCAGTGTGTACGCCAAAACAAAACTTGATGGAGAGTGGGCAGTTCTAACTGAAAATCCTGAAGCGCTTGTAGCCCGAGTCAATTTTTATGGTTGGAGTCTAAACGGTAAACGAAGTCTGGCAGAATTTTTTTATAACAATCTGACCAACAATAAAAGTATGAGTGGTTTTACCGATGTTTTATTTTGCCCGATGTTGGTTAATGATACTGCTCGCCTCTTAATCAAAATGCTCAAAAAAGAACTCAAAGGTTTATATCATGTGGTCGGTCCGCAAGCCATGAGCAAATATCAATTTGGCGTAGAAATTGCCCGCAAATTTCACCTCAAAGAAAGTGAAATTACCCCCAAATCGGTTTCGTTTTCTGGCTTATCGCCAAGCGTTCCAACAACTTATCCCTCTCTACCCGCAAGTTATCCACAGATTTAGGCGAATCTCTCCCCGAGTTTTCCACAGGTTTGAACGAGTTTTACACACAATACGAACAGGGTTATCCACAGAAAATCCGCAGTTATCAACAATCATAAGTCAAATTGCCAATTTGACCAGCAAACTTATCCACAGCCTTTCCACATTTTTCCACAGGGTTATCCACATGAAAAACCTACTCAAACTCGAAGAACTATTTATGTTCGGCTTTGCCCTCTTTCTTTTTTCACAACATGATTTATCTTGGGGCTGGTTCGCGCTTTTATTTTTGACTCCCGACCTGAGCATGATGGGTTATTTGATAAATCCCCGCTTCGGTGCCTGGACCTACAACTTGGTTCATCACAAAGGGCTTGGTACTAGCCTCTACATTTTAGGCGTGCTACTCTCCAACCCCACATTGATATTCACTGGCATTCTATTCTTCGCCCATTCCAGTTTTGACCGCATTTTCGGCTACGGCTTGAAACACGAAGATTCTTTTCAGAATACGCATTTGGGGAAAATTGGGAAGTAAATAAGGAGTAAATATGCAATTCAAAATCAACAACCATACTATCGGACTTAATCACCCAACTTATTTCATTGCCGACATTGCCGCCAACCATGATGGCGATTTGGAACGAGCCAAGAAGTTGATTCGCCTCGCAAAAGAATCAGGTGCGGATGCGGCGAAGTTTCAACATTTCATCGCGCCCAAAATTGTCTCGGATTATGGATTTTCGCACATGGACTCAAAAGTGAGTCACCAAGCCAGTTGGAAAAAATCAGTTACACAGGTCTATGAAGCGGCGTCTGTCTCACAAAGTTGGACTCCCATCTTAAAAGAAGAATGTGACAAAGTCGGTATAGATTTTTTCACATCACCTTATGATTATGATTCGATTGAGCATGTTAATCCATACATCCCTGCCTTCAAAGCAGGCTCAGGTGAAATTGATTGGATTGAAGCACTTGAACACATGGCAAGTAAAGGCAAGCCGATGATCATTGCTTGTGGTGCGGCAGATATTGCTGATGTGCAACGTGCTGTGCAAGCCATTTTGAAAATTAATAAACAATTATGTTTAATGCAATGTAATACCAATTACACTGCCAGCCCAGATAATTATGATCATTTGCATTTGAATGTATTAAAAACTTTTTCAGTTATGTTCCCCGATGTGATTTTAGGTCTATCAGATCATACTCATTCAGTTGCGCCAGTTCTTGGTGCAGTGACATTAGGCGCACGCATGATTGAACGCCATTTTACAGATAGCAATGATAGAGAAGGTCCAGACCATAAGTTTGCCATGAACCCCGAAAATTGGGCGAAGATGGTTGAAGAGACTCGCTTGCTCGAAAGGTCACTTGGCAGTTCGGATAAATTTATAGCAGGTAATGAACAGCAAACCAAAGTTGTGCAACGCCGTTGTTTACGCGCCGCCAGAGATATCAAAGCAGGTGAAATTTTTACACGCGATATGATTGATGTGCTTCGCCCTGCTACCATTGGTGCAATCAAACCGTATGAAATTGAAAATGTGATTGGCACAAAAGCATTAATTGATATGCCACTCGGCAAAGAATTAAGATGGGTTGATTTAGGAGAATAAAGCTCGTGATTCGTAATGCGTAACTCGTAATTTACGCATCACGAATCACGCATACAAAAAATGCGTATCCTGTATTTTTCACTCGGCTACTCCACGCACGATTATCGTTTTCTCAAAGCCATTTCCGATGGCGGGCATGAAGTTTATTTCGTGCAACTCGAAGGCAATCAACGTCAGGTTGAATCGCGTGCTATTCCTGAAAATGTCAATCAAGTAATTTGGAAAGGTGGACGTGAGCCATTTCGTTGGAGTAAATTATTTTCTTTGATTTCTGATTTTAGACGTTTGACTCGTGAAATTAAACCTGACCTGATTCATGCGGGTCCCATTCAGACCTGCGGCTTGGTGACTGTTGCCAGCGGCTTCCGTCCAATTCTGACAATGTCTTGGGGTTTTGACTTAATGGATGATGTTCATAAAAATATATTTATGCCCTTGATTACACGTTATGTTTTACGTCATTCAGATTTTTTCACCAGTGATGCAAATGTGACAAAAGATAAAGCACTTGCTTATGGAATGAATCCAGATAATACGATTGTATTTCCATGGGGAGTAGATTTAGAGCATTTTTCACAGAAGAAAGAAGAAAGAGGAAAGAAAGAAGGTTTTGTTTTATTCTGCAATCGTTCATGGGAAGAAAGATATGGCGTGGATGTTTTAGCCAAAGCCTTTGTTCAAGTGGCACAACAACGTGATGATGTGCGTTTGATTCTTTTGAATGGTGGCTCACAAGGTGCAAAACTTCGTCAAATTTTTCAACGTGGCGGTGTGGATGAATTTGTCACTTATGGTGGGCAGATTTCACAAAATGATTTGCCGAATTGGTATCATCAAGCAGATGTATATATTTCACCTTCACATGTAGATGGCTCATCTGTTTCGTTGATGGAAGCACTGGCTTGTGGACTTCCTTGTTTGGTTTCGGATATCCCTGCTAATAAAGAATGGGTCTTTGAAAATGATAATGGTTGGTTGTTTAGAGATGGCGATGTGAATCATCTAGCGGAAAAAATTTTAATGGCACTGAATCAGCCAGAAAAACTACATCAGATGGGGCAAGCAGGTCGCAGGTCAGCAGAGAAGCGTGCTGATTGGAAAAAAAATGCTGAAGCGTTGATGAATATCTATCGAAGTCTTGGAGAAAAAAATGTTAAATAAAAAAGATTTGCTAAATGGATTTTCAAAAATAAAAATCGAAAGCGATACGCTTGTGGTGCATACATCGTATAAATCTTTGGGCGGTGTGGAAGGTGGCGTGGATACTGTGATTGATGTGATGCAGGAATTGGTTGGTAAAGATGGCACGGTTGTGTTTCCTGCGTTTAATTTTCAATCGTGGACGGAGACGCATTATTTTGATGTGCTAGAGACGCCATCAAAAATGGGTATGATTACTGAGCAAGCGCGTTTGAGAAAAAATGCAAAGCGTAGCCCGCATCCGATTTATAGTTTTTCTGCTTTGGGCAAACGCGCTGATGAATTTGCAAATGCAGAAGATGTTGAAGCATACGGACCGAACTCGGCTTTTGCATTGATGCATAAAATAAATGCGCTTATCATCAGCATTGGTTTAGATTTTAATAATACGTTTTCAATGCACCATTATATTGAATACAATGTCGGTTGTGATTATCGGCGCATTAAAGAATTTGCTGGTATTTATATGGGTTATGATAGAAAACCACAAATCAAAACTTATACGATGTTTGTGCGCAACAATGACCGTGTGAAAACATTTATTACGCCTGGCATGAATGATTTATTAAACGCAGGCGTGATTAAAGAAATTGAAGTTGGCGCGGCGAAAGTTCATTACATGACGGCGAATGAATTTTTTGATAATATGTCTCCGATTGTGCGCGAACAGCCAGAGAAGTTGCATTATATTGAAGAGGCGAAGTATTAAGAGCAGTAAATAGTGAATGGTGAATGATGAATAGTAAATGGTAAATAGTGAATAGTAAATGGTAAACCCGATGGTCGAGGTTTATGTTGAGCCTGTCGAAACAAGCCTTGAGCGGTTGTTGCGAAAGGCATATCGAGACCATCAATTGAAAGTAAACTTATAATTTTGGTCTCGATACGTCCCTCAAAAAGCATTCGGGACTACTCGACCAACGAGTTTTTATGAAACCCTACACTTCCTTAAAATCCATCCTCGCGGAATTTTATCCATTACATCGAACGTTGGTCTCTGACGATCAAGATAAAACGTTGGAGATTATCGGCTCGTATATGCCTGATTCATCTAATTACACGGTTGAAACATATGCACCATTAACACCTGTGTGGACGTGGAAAGTGCCTGAGCGATTCGTTGTCCATGAGGCGTATTTGGAAATTGAAAATGGCGAGCGAGTAATTGACTTCAAAAATAATCCGCTGCATATTGTTTCATATTCCTTGCCTGTTGATGGAACATTTACGTTTGATGAATTGAAATCGCATTTGTATTTCAACGAGAAACGTCCGCATACGATTCCTTGGGTTTTCAAATATTATGAACGTGTGTGGGGATTTTGCTTATCCAAAAATGATTTTGATAAACTTCCACGAGATAAAAAATATCGCGCAGTGATTAAGACCGAGTTCTTAACTGCAAGCCAGAACGGATTCAAAATCGCCACAGCAGTTGTACATCCACAAGGAGGCGTGAATCCAAATGCTGGTGAAATTGTCATTCAAGCACATACTTGTCACCCCATGCAAGCCAATGATGATGGCGCGGGAGTTGTCAGTGCTATTGAGTTGGCGAAACGATTAACAGAAAACCCATTGCCTGCTGGGTCAATGAGTGTGCGCTTTTGGTTTGGACCAGAAACGATTGGCACCATCGCTTGGTTAGCGCATAACGAAAATATGATTCAAAATTTTCGCGGCAGTATTTTTATGGAGATGACAGGCAATAAAAATAAAATTGCTTGGCATCATTCGCGCCAACATAATCACGTCTTAGATAAAATTGCTAAATATGTTTTGAAAGATGTTGAACATGAAGAAAGAAATTTTGCAGATTATCCACCTAATGATGAACGTGTGATGAACGGACCAGGTGTAAACGTGCCGAGTCTTTCTATCAACCGCTGGCCCTATGATGAATATCACACCACCGATGATAACCTTGATATTATTCACGAAGAAATGTTAACTGGTGCAAGTGATGTGGCTGAAAAAATTATCCGCATTTTTGCTAGCAATTACATTCCCAAACGAACTTTTCGCGGACCTGTTTTCTTAAGTGGTAATGGTCTGTGGGTTGATTGGCAAGAAAATTTAGCACTCAATCGCGCCATCGAAAAAATTATGATGCGTTTTGAAGGTCAACATTCCATCTTTGATATCGCCGAGCAAGTTGGTTTAGATTATGAAGTGGTGCGTGAGTATGTTGAAAAATTTAGAAAAAAAGGATTTGTGATTCCATTGCCAATTCCATCCGAAGCGCAAACAAAATAATTCACCACAGAGGGCACAAAGAGCACAGAGATTTAAGAGGTTTTTATGAAGCAGATGACAATGGAAGAGTTAAATAAAATTACTGAAGCAATTATTGGTTCAGCCATTGAGGTTCATCGAAATCTCGGACCTGGCTTGCTTGAATCTGCTTATCGTGAATGTTTGCGCTATGAATTATTGCAAAGAGGTTATGAGGCTTTACAAGAAGTTACGCTGCCATTAATTTATAAAGGTGTATCACTCGATTGTGGCTATCGTCTTGATCTTTTGGTTAACGATGCAGTCATTGTAGAAATCAAATCTGTAGATAGCCTTGCACCTATTCATGAAGCGCAATTAATTTCTTATTTGAAAATATCAGGTGGAAAATTAGGCTTGCTACTTAATTTCAATGTCAAAATGCTCAAACATGGCGGAATTAAGAGACTCATTAATTAATTTCTCAAAAAATCTCTGTGATTTCTGTGTTCTCTGTGGTAAATTCTTAAGATATGAAACAAAAAGTTGTTGCGATTATTCAAGGGCGCATGTCGTCATCACGTTTGCCGAAAAAAATTTTGGCAGATATTTCTGGTCAACCGATGTTGAGCCGTGTGATGATTCGTGCTTCGCGGGCGAAAACTCTCGACCAGATTATTTTTGCTACCACGACAGACGCTTCAGACGACCCCGTGGCTGAGTACTGCGACTTTGCAGGTTTAGACTTCACTCGAGGCAGTTTGTACGATGTGCTTGACCGTTATTATCAAACCGCCTTACAAGCCAAAGCGGATATTGTTGTGCGCATTACAGCAGATTGCCCCGTTATTGATCCTGATTTAATTGATGATGTAGTAAATACTTTGCTTGAAGATGAATATGATTTTGTTTGTAATCGTTTGCCCCATCAACGCACTTATCCTATCGGTTTAGATGTTGAAGCCTGCACTTTTAAAGCATTAAAAAAAGTATGGAAATCAGCCAAAGAACCTCAACACCGCGAGCATGTTATGCCTTATTTTTACGAGGGTGTGCAGTTGTCAGTTATCAGTAGACAGTTATCAGTTGGCGAATCTCCACGTGGATATAAAATTGCTCTGCTGAATCATGTCACCGATTTTGGAGATTATCGCTGGACGGTAGATACGCCTGAAGATTTGGAATTTATGCGCGAAGTATATAAACGCTTCAATGGACGAGATGATTTCACTTGGCAAGAAGTATTAGATTTAGTTCACGATAATCCTGAACTTGCAAAAATCAATGCCAATGTGCAACATAAAACGCTCAAAGATATTGATAAACGAGCGTTAAAAAAATAATGTCATTGCGAGCCGTGAGCCTCAAAAGGCGAGTGGCGAAGCAATCTCTTGTCTAGTTGGAGATTGCTTCGTCGCAAAGAGCAAGAGCGCTCCTCGTAACGACATACTGATAACTGATAACAATGCCACTGATTACTTTCTTCTCTGCCCCCAAACCATTCATCAACCCACATATTGCTATGATTCAACGCAATGCCATCAAATCATGGACGTTGCTTGAAGATGTTGAAATCATTTTGCTTGGTGACGAAGTTGGCTTATCTGAAATTGCACGAGAATTTAATCTCAAACATTTTCCGAATGTAAAAGTCAATGAAAATGGCGTGCCGTTAATTTCATCTATGTTTGAGATTGCTAGAGAAAATTCAAATAGTGATTTGCTGTGTATTATCAATGCCGATATGATTTTGATGGATGATTTTGTTGATGTGACAAAACAAATTGGTCAAAAATCGAATTTTGTTTTGCTGAGTCAACGCTGGGATTATGACATCACGTCAGCGCTGGATTTTGCCGAAGGGTGGCAGTTGCAGTTAAGAAAAAATGTGCTGGAGCAGAATCAACTTCACCGCCCGTCAGGAAGCGATTTTTTCCTTTTTCCAAAAAGTTGTTATCAAGATATTCCAAATTTTACAATTGGTCGCGCGGGTTGGGATAATTGGATGATTTATAAAGCGCGTAAAGAAAATTGGGCGGTGATTGATTGCACGCCTGCGCTGATGATTGTGCATCAAAATCATGATTACTCGCATTTGCCAAATGCCAAACCACATTATGATCATCCTGAAACGAATATCAATATTCAATTGGCGGGCGGGCAAGCGAATGTGCGTTATACGATTTTGGATTCGACTCATCAATTGATAGATGGTAAACTCGCCCGCCCAAAGATGACATCTCTGCGCTTCACACGTGCATTAGAATTGATTCTGCGCCGAATATTTTTTTTCTTACCTGAAACGATGATTGAAAATATTGTGCGCCCAAAGAGATGGAAGAAGAGACTTAAAGAAAATTTTCAAATAAATTGAAAGGTTGAAAAGTTTGAAAGTTAAAAAGTTTTGAACCTGAAACCTTCTAACTTTCAAACCTGTAACTCACATGCGAAAAGGTCAGAACCCTGCAAAATTTGTAAAAGATGTAGCCAAGTCCGAGCGAATCACAGCGGCGTTGTTAAATTACATTCCGTTCTTAAGTGGTTTTTATGCCGAGACATTGGATGTATTAAAAGTCAGTTTGGATTCGATGCGTAAAGATGCAGGCTTGCCATTTGACTTGATGGTTTTTGATAATGGTTCATGCCAAGAAGTTCGTGAATATTTGATAAACGAAAAAGAAGCAGGACGAATTCAATATTTGATTCTCTCTGAAAAAAATGTTGGCAAAGGCGGTGCATGGAATGTGATGTTGGCAGGCGCGCCTGGTGAAATCATCGCTTATACCGATGCTGATGTTTTATTTTCACCCAATTGGCTTTCACGCTCTGTCGAAATTTTAGAGACGTTTCCTAATGTAGGCATGGTGACTGCTAGACCATTTAGAACACCACCAGAATTTTATGAATCAACTTTGAAATGGGCAAAACAAAATGCTCAATTGGATGAAGGTCAATTTATTAAGTGGGAAACATTTTTAGAATTTAACTTGTCACTTGGGCAGACGGAAGAAGAGAATAAAAAAGTTTATGCCGAAACAAAAGATTGGCGTATTCAATATAAAAATGTAACAGCGATGGCTGGGGCAAGTCATTGGCAGTTTACGGCGTATAAATCTACACTACAAAAATTTTTGCCATTTGACATGGATAAACCGATGGGACAAGTCCGCCAGTTGGATAAACGTATGAATGATGAGGGTTTGTTGCGTTTGATGGTTTCAGATCCGTTGGCGATGAATATGTCTAATACGTTGGGGTATTTGAGAGGGGAATTGGGGAAGGAAAGAGGAAAGAAAAAAGAAGGACTTGGAAAGCGTGTGTTGGAAATTGGGATTGTGAAGAAGGTTTTGTTAGCAATCTATAATAAGATTTTTAGTTGGTATTATTCGTAATTGCAATTCATTAATTTAAAGAGTTTGCTTTTGTGCTTGATATGTTAAGCAAGCAAGCGTGCAGCAAATAAGGCTAATTACCAAGAAATAATAATTGCAAAAAGCCTGCTTATTGAAAGCGAAAAAAAATTATTAAGCCCCATGCTATACTCAAAGTAAGCCCCGTTATATCTCTTGAAGCAAACCGCCATATTATCAAAAAAGATAGTGTTAAGGCAATTAAGCTAAGAATAACATATTGCGGAGGAGGATGATTGAAAATTGCGCTATATAAGGCGAGATAGCTTAATGAATCTGGTCTGAATATATAGTGCCACATTATTCCTCCCACATTCCATATAAAGGCGGGTAAGTTCCAAAATGCCAAGGGAGCTGATACTACAAACATCACCAAAACTATCCATATAAATGGTTTTAGGTGTTTATACCATGATGAGTTCAGCGGTATTGGAAAGATTAATAAACTAAGCGGAATGAGAAATAAAAGATATTGTTTACTAGCAAAAAATAAACCAAGCATGAATGGTATCCAGCGTGGGCGATGGACAGCACAGAAAATAATTAGAGCGAAACACAACAAAACTAGGGGCTCTGTCCAACTTTGTTCTAATACAAAAAAGACTCTTGGTGTAAATAATAAGATAAAGGCTGCCAATCTGGCTTCTCTTCCATGGTGAAGAAATGCAATGATCCCAATTGAAATGATAATAGCCAATAGATAAGCGTAACGAACATCTCCACCAATTAAATAACCCAAAGTAGCAAAATAAATACTCAAAGGTGGATAAGGGTTGCTAAAGTTTAATGTGCCATCCGCATTAAGCAAATCCTTTCCATAAAGTTTTATGTTGTCATAGATGTTTGGTATTATTACCGTATATGGATTTTGACCATGTAGGAGTGCTTTGGAAGAAGCCTGTTGTATAAAAAAAACATCTATAAAGGGGTTTGGCGAGGACCTTATCATCCAAATGCCTAGCAGGAAAAATATAAATAAAGTTACGACTACCAGTATTGATTGCCATGATTGAGAAAGCCATTTCACTGGAATCAAACTTAATACTGCTGTTCCACCAGCAATGATTACGCCACATTTAAAAATCCATAAGGTAGATATGGCAGATGGCAATAGGTATATTCCTGGTATGGTAGTTACGAGTTGATAAATCTGCCATATTAGCCCTATGATTATGATCGGGAACCATGCTTCAGTAATAAAATTTTTCATAGGCTTTTTATAATTAACAAGCGCATACCCCAAAAGAAATATTGCGATGGTTAAACAAAAAAGAGAACGAAAGTTTAAAACACCATTCTCGTTTTGTAAGGCTTGGCCCAAAGCCAATGCAGATAGCCCTAAACTAAAAATAACATGTTTGTTTTCTTGATTTTGTTTAGAAAAGATATAATTACTAGCGGACGAATGAGCATCAATCATGCAAGAATTTTATCATTATTATCTTCATAAAATTCCCCAAGGGATATAACAAAACCCCATGGATTGGTCTTTAGCTTTCTAACAGCCCAAACCAAACCAAGAAAGAAAAATATCTCAGTGTCTAAGCGTATCTTCATCTCCGCCGACCACGGCATGGCAATCATATATTTTCTGCAAAGTGATGTTGTGTCAACATTACTCAATGCAGGCGTTGAAGTGATTCTATTAACCGATGATGAAACTAAAGAAAAAATATCACAGCGTTTTGCACAGCCTAATCTTATCTTTGAAGGTTTGCGTCTTAAACAAGCAAATGAATATGCAAAAAAAGTTCAACCAAGAATGCAATGGTTACTTGCGTATTTGCGCCGTGTGGGTGGTTCGCGCCGAATTAATACTGAGGCGATGGATAGTCATATATGGGAAGTGTGGGCAGAAAATGGTTGGAAGTTTCGTTTAGGCATTTGGATTCCATCCGCTTTGATGATTTTATTATTGCGAAATTTTTCGTGGGCAAGAAAACTTCTGGTGAAAATCCAGAATCGTTTTACCTCAAATATTTATGCTGACTTATTTGAAAAATACAAGCCTGATTTAGTCATCGCTTCAACACCTGGCTGGAGAATGGATCGCTATCTTTTAAGAGAATCTGCCAAACGCGGAATCCCTAATATGACAGTCATTGTCGGTTGGGATAATTCATCCTCATATAATATTTCTGGGGCAGATGTGCAATATGCAACTTGTTGGTCGCAATTGCAGAAAGATGAATTGGTCTATGGTTCAGATTGGAAGCCTGAAGATGTAAACATCGGCGGAATCCCTTCGTATGATGGATATTTCCGCAGGCAATGGCTTATGCCAAGAGATGAATATTTCAAATTACATAATCTCGACCCTAAACGTAAATTAATTTCGTATGCCAGTAGCTTTGTTCACTTTGCGCCGAATTTCCCCAATATTGAAGCATTGGCAAAATTAGTCTCATCGGATTCGTTAGCAGAGCCTTCACAGTTGTTGATTCGTTTACATCCAAGTCACTTTCAAGATAAGCCAAAAATTTTTGCCGATGAACGTGCACAAGTTTTTGAATTGGAGAAAAAATATCCGCATGTGCATGTAGTTCAGCCTGTGGCGTTAGGTGGGTCACTTGGTTATTATGGCGGAGAAGATATGGATGAGAAATCATCAATGATGGCGTATTCGGATGTGCTAGTGACAGTTTACTCAACTATGTTAGTTGAAACCGCTGTGCATGATACACCGATGATTGCGGCAGTGATTGATACGCCAAACGGCTGGAATAAACCTAATAAATTTTCATTGTCACTCAAAGAGATTGGCGATTGGCCCACGCACCAAAGATTCAGACAGGCAAAAGCTGGTAGAGTAGCAACCAACTTGCCCGAGTTAAAAGAGGCGTTGAATTTATATCTCAAAGATAAAACGCTGGATTCATCTGAACGCAGAAAATTTATCGAGAATGAAATTACTTTTACAGATGCAAAGTCAGGTAAACGCACAGCAGAATTTATTTTGAACGTATTAAAAAAACTTTAGTTTAATTTTCATGGTAAAAATAGCGCTTGGAGAAATAATGAAACGAAAAATATTAACAGTATTTTTAACTTTGTCTATTCTAATAATTTCAGCCTGTGGCGGTAATGAAACACCCACACTTAGTGCCGAAGACCAAGCCAATACCGCCGTAGCTGAAGCGTGGATCTTGATTACGCAAACTCAAGCCGCATTGCCAACGTCCACGCCTGTTCCGCCAACAAATACACCAGCGCCAACTTTTACATTTCTGCCCACTATTCCAATTTTAGCAACTATTGCACCTGCAGAAACACCATTGCCAACACAAGATACTTGCAATCAACCACCGCCTGTTAAACCACAAGGTGCACAGGTGAATGTTGATTTCACAAATCAATCTGATGGGCAGGTTAATCTTTCTTTTGGAATGAATACGCCGAACGATGTAAAAGAATGTGTTACTTATACATTTACAATGGGAAATGGTGGCGGGGTTTTGGAAGCGAAGGTGTTAGCAGGTTGCTATTGGGGCTACGCTTGGGTAAGTGGTAAAGAACCGTCTACAGCTCGCACAGGTGATATTTTATTATGTATGACAGATACCAGTGGCACATATCATATAGTAATTACAAAAGAAAGTATTAATTTTAAATAACCAATGTAAAAGTGTTGAATTGGAAAAGATAAATGTTATCTCGTATAAAATCAGCCGCACGCATCTTAATCAATGGTGAGCAAAAAAAGAAAAATCGTAATCCGATTCCTGCTATTACAAAAGAAGAAATTGCGGAAATAAAACAATTCTTTCCTCGTGAAAAATTTTTTATTTTAGGTCATGCTCGCTCTGGCACAACTTTGTTAATGCGTTTGGCACGTTTGCATAATGAAGTGCATTGTAATTATCAAGCGCATTTTTTTACGCGCAAACCTTTGTTGAAATCATTAGTTGATTCACCTGAAGCAGAAGAATGGTTAACACGCAAATCGAATCGTTGGAATCAAAGCAAAGATTTATCTCCACTTGTGTTACGCGCCACTGCTGATTTTATAATGGAGCGCGAAGCTATCAAAGAAAATAAAAATATCGTTGGTGATAAAAGCCCCTCGTCAAACATTCATGGTCAAGCCGTGCGTGATATGCACGCCATTTACCCCGATGCAAAATTAATTTACATCGTGCGTGATGGGCGCGATGTATTGATATCGGAACGATTTAGAAATTTTGTAGAAGAATCAAAATTTTTTGACTCAAGAAGATCAACGCATCATCTCTGACCTGCGAGTTGATTCTGCTCCATTTACATCTGGTTTACGTTCAATTTTTTACTGAGGCGTTCATGCGTAACATTGCCAAACGTTGGGTAGATGATGTTAATGAAATAGATGCCGAAGCCAAAAAACTTTATAGCAAAAATTACTTATCATTACGTTATGAAGATTTACTTACAAATCCATTTGATGAAATGAGAAAACTTTGGAAATTTTTTAAGCGTAAAAAAATAGATAAGTCTTTAGATAACAAAATCAAAGCCGAGATGAAATCAAACCCTGATGAGCAGTGGCAAGCAGAAAGAAATGAAGGAATCGCATCCTTTCTTCCAAAGGGTCAAGCAGGCAATTGGAATCGACTCTTTACAGACAGAGATAAATCTATCTTTAAAGAAGTCGCTGGTGATGTGTTAATCAAATGGGGTTATGAAAAGGATTTGAATTGGTAAAAGGTATTCGGTGGTCGAGTAGTCCTGAGCCGTCGCGTTGAGCCTGTCGAAACGAATTTTGCGAAGGACGTATCGAGACCACAAGTTAAGGTGAAAAATGAAATATCTAATTGCAGGTTTGGGTTCTGTAGGTCGTCGTCACATGCGGAATTTGATTTCGCTTGGCGAAACGGATATTGTTTTATTGCGCACACACAAAGCCACATTACCTGATGATGAACTTGCTAACTTTCCTGTTGAAACAAATATTGATGAAGCCATAAAAAAACATAAGCCTGATGCTGTGATAGTTTCTAACCCAACGTCATTGCATTTAGATATTGCTATTCCTGCCGCAAAAGCAGGTTGTGCAATTTTGTTAGAAAAACCAATTTCAGATTCAATGGAAAGAATTGATGAATTAAGTTCTGCTGTAAAAAAAAGTGGGGCAAAAGTTTTGGTTGCTTTTCAATTTCGTTTTCATCCGAGCTTGATGAAAGCCAAAGAATTAATTTCAAATGGTGCAATTGGACGAATCATCTCTGCTAATGTGCATTTTGGAGAGTATTTGCCAGCATGGCATCCGTGGGAAGATTATCGCATCAGTTATGCCGCTCGAAAAGATATGGGCGGCGGCGTGGTGGCGACTCAATGTCATTCGTTAGATTATTTGCCATGGTTAGTTGGTGATAAAGTTGAATCAGTTTTTGGGTACACTGCTAAACTCAGTGACCTTGAAATTGATGTGGAAGATACAGCCAAAATTGCTTTGCGTTTTGCAAACGGTGCGTTAGCAAGTTTGCATTTAGATTTTAATCAGCAACCACCTGAACATCATTTTACGATTGTTGGTACAAACGGAACAATAAAATGGAATTTAGCCGATGGGGCAGTAAGAATTTACAGAACAGATAAAAATGAATGGGATGTTTTTTCTTTACCAAGTGATTGGGAAAGAAACGTGATGTTTCTAGAACAGACTAAACATTTTGTGGATATTGTCAAAGGAAAAGCAAATCCATCTTGTACTTTAGAAGATGGAATACAAGTGATGAAGATTATTTCGGCAGTACATGAATCGCAAAAAATAGGAAATGTAATTTCATTGATTAATTAAATCCCAATTGATGTTGGGGGAATCTTTTTTTAGATAGACTTTTATTTTTTCAGCGATAGTTGTGAAAACATAATTTTCTAAGTATGGTGCAGCTTCTTCGTTGGTGTTTTCCCAAATAGAGACAATCACATCAGGTTGTAACTCACCAAATGTATAAGCATAATCCCATTTCATGTGACCTGGTCGCATGTTTGGAATATCGGGAATGCCCATTGGGGTGCGAACATTTTGATGGGCAATATATGGATCAGCTTTGCCGAGGATATCAATGGCGTAACGGTCTGGTAATAAATATGGGATTGTGCCAGCACCGACTACTGCAATAGAAGCATTGGGTTTGGTTACTTTTTCTAAAGCGAGCGCAATTTGTAAATTTCTATCTCCGCCTGCAACGTAATCTGGTCGGCGGGTGAAGTTCCAACGCTCAATAGATTTCCATTCGCCGAGCAGGGCGTTAAAACTTAAGATTGAAAAGATAAATAAAATAGCAAAAATAATTATTTTGCTTGTTTCAAAAAACTTGAATTTTAATAAGTTTTTCGTTTTATTTAATAACTCCATCATTGACCAACTAAAGGCGATAAAGAATAAAGGCATGGCAATGACGATGTAACGATTAGCACCACCGTGATTTTCCCATGCGTCTCCGCCCACATAGACGGAATATGCAATTTGCCCTGTTAGTAATAGGGCAAGAAGTGATACTTTCCAGTTTCTATAAAATAGGAAGAGTGAAAGCGGGAGTAAGAACAATGCCCAATTTGAAAAATATATAAATTGAATTAAGGCATATAAGCCGCGTAAAGTCTTAAGTGTTGTATTCCAACCTTCTACTTTGAGATAATAAGTGTTGGGAAGAAATTCGCCATAATAAAAATATCTTGCTAAAGTTTGCCCGCCGAGAAATAAAATTAGCAAGCCAAGTCCCCAAATTAGATGACTTTTTCTGTTTTCTTTTTGTGTGAGAAATAAAACGCTGAAAAACACAAGGTATGGAACTGCCATATCGAAGCGAATAAGTGTTGAGATGGCAAGCAGAACATAAACCCATAGGTTAAATCTATTTTTGCTTTTGAGTGCTAGCAAAACCACAGCATTGATGATTAGCGTTAATAAACTTACTTCCATGCCGAGTAGCCCAAATGAATTTAATGGCGCATAAAAAGCAGTTAGTGCTACGGCTGAAAGCATGACGAGCAAGTCATCTGTAAAATGTTCGACAATGCGTCTAATCAGAAACAGGTTCAAGGTCAGGAACGAAGCGCCGAGAATTTGAATGTAGAGACTCGTTTGATTTAATCCAATCGGCAGAAGATGAATCAATGCCATGATGCCTGTCCATAATGGATTGGTGATTCCTTCTACGCGTTCGCCCATATTCCAGACTAAGCCATTACCGTGGGCGAGGTTGTAGGCATAGCGCATGGAAATCATGGCATCGTCAAATAAAACGTAATAGGTGGTGCCGTTGATGTGAAAACTAGTTAAACTGATGTAACGATAACAATAATAAAGATAACTGATAAGTAGCAGGGAAAAAGTTAGGTTGCGGAATAATTTTGTGTTCACATTTTTCATTATATCTCAACCCAAAATTCACCGACTGAATTTTGGAGTATAATCAGGCTATAAAAATCAGGCATCCGAAGCTTTAAGACTTTAGATGTTTTAAATGGAATAACAAAAACGGAGATAAAAAATGGCAAAAGCAAAATTGATTGCCCCTTACGGAGGCAAACTTGTAAATTTAGTTGTTGAAGGCAAAGAACGTGAAGAATTGTTGGCAAAAGCCGCGCAACTTCCTTCTATCAAAATCACAAACCGAAATTTATGTGATTTGGAATTAATCGCTACTGGCGGTTTTTCTCCATTGACTACCTTCATGGGCAAAGCCGATTATGACCGCGTGTTGAAAGAAATGCGCTTGGCTGATGGAACTTTATTTCCACTTCCAATCACATTAACTGCCGACCCCAAAGAATTACCAACCGTTGGTGAAGAGTTAGTCTTACGCAATGCAAACTTTGATGTGATTGCAATTATGACTTTGGATGAAGTTTATCATTGGGATCCTGAAAAAGAAGCGGCACTTGCTTACGGAACAAATGACCCCAAACACCCGATGGTTTCAGAAATGGGACGCTGGGGAAAAGTTTGTATTTCTGGTCCGATGAAAGTTTTGAACTTACCCAAATATTATGACTTTGTAAATTTACGCCTTACACCTGCACAGGTACGTGCCAGATTAGAAGAAATGGGGCATGATAATGTTGTGGCGTTCCAAACTCGCAACCCATTACATAGAATCCACGAAGAATTGACCAAACGCGCCGCCGCCCAAGTAAATGGCTCGTTATTGATTCATCCAACTGTAGGTATGACCAAACCAGGCGATGTTGATCATTACACACGCGTGCGAACTTATAAAGCATTAGTAGATAATCATTACGATAAAAACAGCACCATGTTAAGTTTGCTTCCGTTAGCCATGCGCATGGCTGGACCAAAAGAAGTTTTATTACATGCCATCATTCGCCGCAATCATGGAGCGAATCACTTTGTAGTAGGTCGTGACCATGCAGGTCCAGGCAATGATTCTACGGGCAAACCGTTTTACGGTCCGTATGATGCGCAAGAGAATATGAAGAAATACGAATCAGAACTTGGCGTCAAAATGATTCCGTTTGAAATGCTGGTTTATCTTCCCGATGAAAATCGTTATGTGGAAGAAAAAGACGTACCCCAAGGCGCAAAGACCGCCAACATCTCTGGCACGCAAGTCCGCAATGATTATTTAGCCAAAGGGAAATTATTACCCGAATGGTTTACCCGCCCTGAAACTGCTGAAATTTTACGCGAGACATATCCCGCCCGCCACAAACAAGGTTTTTGCATTTGGTTCACAGGCTTAAGCGGTTCAGGTAAATCTGCAACAACTTCTGTGCTAACTTCCTTACTACTTGAACGTGGACGCGAAACAATGGTGCTTGACGGAGATGTAGTACGGACACATCTTTCAAAAGGATTAGGCTTTAGCAAAGAAGATCGTGACACAAATATTTTACGCATCGGTTTTGTGGCAGGTGGCATTGCCAAAGCAGGCGGTGCCGTGGTTTGCGCCGCTATCAGCCCATATCGTGCCACGCGCGAAGAAGCGCGAAAAATGGTCGGTGAAAACTTCATCGAAATTTTTATGGATACACCTGTTGAAGTTTGTGAACAACGCGACGTAAAAGGTTTATATGCTAAAGCTCGCCAAGCAATGGAAGATGGCAAACCCATGGGCTTCACTGGCGTAGATGACCCTTATGAACCACCTATCAAACCAGAAATCACACTCAAAGGCTTTGGCTCTTCACCTGAAGATAACGCTCGTATTATTTTGCAATATCTTGAAGAACAAGGTTTTGTGCTTCCACACAATTAAGATTTGATCACGCATTACGGATTTTGCTTGACCGATTCGTAATGCGTGATTCGTAAAATGACTCGTTCAAATTTTTTCGCTTCTTTCCTGACCCTCAGCCTGCTTTCTGCTATTGGAATTTTTCTTACCCTGTATGCGACTCCGCAAGGCTTGGGACTCTCCGATGATTCAATTGCTTACATCGCAGGCGCACGAAGCATTTTGAATGGTGATGGCTATCGAGAAGCATGGTTAGCATCTAATCAACCAGTGACTCATTTTCCACCTGCGTTTTCATCTGTGCTGGCATTAGTTGGCATCACAGGTCTTGACCCATTGCGTGGCACACGTTTTGTAAATTCAATATTATTTGGAGCAAATATTTTTCTGCTTGGCATCATCGGTTCGCGGATGACCAAATCACAAGTTGCAGGTGTGGCTTTAGCAATTTTATTTTTGGTCAATTATTCTTTATTCCGTGTTCATTCCACAGCCATGAGTGAACCACTTTATATCTTTTTCACTCTCGCTTCTTTTTTGACATTTTATTTTTACTTTCAACTCAAACAAAAGCGCTGGTTAATTATCACAGGTTGTTTAGTTGGTTTAGCCTACTTAACTCGTTATGCAGGTCTAGCATTGTTTGCTACTTTTTTTGTGAGTTTAATTTTGCTCAGAAATAATTGGAAAGATCGTTTATCCCGCTCGGCTTTGTTTGTTGTTAGTTTCATCCCCTTTGCTTTAGGTTGGAGCATGCGCAATCAACTTGTCGCCGACAATGCCACAAACCGAACGCTTGTATATCATCCCATTACATCTGAAAACATTCAAATGGGAGTTTATAACGTTTCGCTTTTCCTTATGCCAATAGAAGCATGGCGTAAAGTGTTAATCAAAATTCCAAATTTATTTAATCTCATTATTTTTATTATTCTTTTTGCCTTGCTCGCTTGGATACTCATCAAAGGATTAAAAAAATTCTTTCAGCCTTCCACTGAAAAACCAGAAATCTTATCTTTCATAAGTGTTTTGTACATCTTTGGTTACCTTGCTTCTATCATTTCATCTATGACCTTGTTTGATGCCAGCACAAAATTTCAATTGCGTATCCTCGCGCCGATATTTGTCAGTGTATTAATCGTCAGTGTTTATTTTTTAGAAAAACTTTATCACAAACAAAAACATCTTTCTTCTTTCTTCTTTCTAGTTATCTTGTCTCTTTCACTTTACGGCACAATCAACACCATCACTGACCTTCGCAAAGGCGGGCAGGGATATGCTTCATTTCAATGGTTTGATGCAGAAGCAATGGAAGTATTGCGCCATCTACCTGAAGGCACACGCATTTACACCAATGAAGCCGCCGCTGTTTATCTCTACACACAGCGTGGGGCGTATGTATTGCCCGACCTCGTTGACCCAGTTACAGGTCAAGAAAGAGGCGGGTTTGAACAAGGCGTTGCAAATCTTCAAGCCGATGTTTTATCAGGCAAGGCAGTCCTCGCGCTTTTTGATGTTGGTAAAGATGAACAAACGCAAGCCCTTTATAAGACCCTTAGCGACAATTTATATCTTGCATTTGATAAACAAAACGATACCATTTATACTGCTTATCCATAAAGGCTGACATGACCATATTCGAAAAATTTTCTTTGAAAGATAAAGTTGCAATCGTAACGGGCGGTGTGGGATTAATTGGCGCGGAATTTTGCAAAACGTTAGCCGAAGCAGGCGCAGCGGTTGCAGTGGTAGATTTAAACGCCTCCGCTTCGCAAGGGATAGTTGATACGCTGACGAAAAGCGGATACAACGCTGTTGCAGTTGCCACCGATATTACAAAACCTGATTCAGTTAACGCTATGGTTGATAAAGTGATTTCAACTTTTGGGCGTTAGATGTTTTAGTTAACTCCGCCGCACTTGACCCAAAGTTTGACCCAACTGCCGCAGAAAAAGGAATCGCACCTGGCGCATTTGAAGATTATCCATTGAGCGATTGGAATGCGGCGATGAATGTAAACTTAACGGGCATGTTTTTAGTAACGCAGGCTTGTGTAAAACAAATGTTGAAAAATAAAAAAGGAAGCATTATCAATATTTGTTCGACTTATGGATTAAACGGACCCGACCAGAAACTTTACATCAAAGATGGCAAACGAGTTGCCTATAAACCTGTTTATTACACAGTCACCAAAGCAGGTGTGATGGGCTTTACAAAATATCTGGCGGCATATTATGCTGAGACTGAAATTCGAGTTAATGCTTTAACGCCAGGCGGTGTGTATAACAATCACGAAGAATATTTTGTCAAAAATTATTCTGCCAAAACAATTTTAGGCAGAATGGCAAAGAAAGATGAAATGAACGGCGCGTTATTATTCCTCGCTTCAGATGCTTCATCGTATATGACGGGAAATAATTTAATCGTAGATGGTGGTTGGACGGCGTGGTGATTCCAGTTGTCAGTAATCAGTTGTCAGTTATCAGTAAGACTGCACAACTGATTACTGTTCACTGATTACTGTTCACTGATTACTAATGACTGAAATACTCGCACTTATCCCTGCTCGTGGTGGTTCAAAAGGTATTCCGCGAAAAAACATCCGTTTATTCGCTGGATATCCGTTGATTGCATGGAGTATTGCCGCGGCAAAAAAATCAAAATTGGTGACTCGTATCATCGTCTCAACAGATGATGAAGAGATTGCCGAAGTTGCGCGTGAATGGGGAGCAGAAACGCCGTTTTTGCGCCCTGCTGAAATTTCACAAGATAAGACTACCGATTTACCAGTCTTTGAACATGCTTTGAAATGGCTGGAAGATGCAGAAAGTTATAAACCTGATATTGTGATTCAACTTCGCCCCACGTCACCGATTCGCCCAAACAATATGGTGGATGATGCAATTCGCATTTTGCAAAATCATGCAGATGCAGATTGTGTGCGTGGCGTTGTGGTGGCTGGTCAAAACCCGT
The DNA here is from genome assembly GCA_001567105.1 of Chloroflexi bacterium OLB14. Lineage (GTDB taxonomy): Bacteria > Chloroflexota > Anaerolineae > Anaerolineales > Villigracilaceae > Villigracilis. The sequence continues at coordinate 28,993 of LMZR01000045.1, read as the reverse complement.
TTAAGATGTGGCGATTTAATGGTGAAGACAAACCTTTGAATCCGTTATTGGCAGTAGATGGAATCAAAGAGCCATATAATGCGCCGAGACAAATTCTCCCGCCTGTGTATTGGCAAACTGGTCACATTGACGCGATTCGCACAGCTACGATTGCTGAAAAAAAATCTCTGACGGGTGATGTGATTTATCCATTGGTGATTGATTCAAAATACACTGTGGATATTGATACACTGCCAGACTGGGCAAAGTATGAAGCCTTAGTGTATAGTGGTTTGGAAATGGTTTCGCCAGGCAAAGATAGAAAACAAATGCCTGAGACGATTAAGTTAATCATCTGTGATTTTGACGGCGTAATCACTGATAATTCTGTCATCACTGACCAAGATGGCAAAGAATCTGTTTTGGCATCACGCAGTGATAGTATGCACATCAAGACGTTGAAAGAAAAAGGCATAGACTTTATGATTCTTTCATCCGAACCCAACAATGTTGTGCAAGCACGTGCAAAAAAGATGGGAGTAGAATCAATTCATGGGGTCGGGATGCAGGCAAAAGGTCGTGTGATGCGTGAAATCCTTGAGCAGAAAAATATCAACGCGGAACATGTCATCTATGTTGGTAATGATTTGAATGATTTATCATGTTTTGAAATTGCAGGTTGGTGTGTGGCTGTGGCAGATGCTTACCCCGAAGTTATCCGCGCCGCAGATTATGTGTTGACAAAAAATGGCGGGCATGGGGCAGTGAGAGAATTGTGTGAGATTGTTTTGGAACGTATAAAATAAAATTACGAATCACGGATTACATATTGCGTGATTCGTAATTCGTAAAAACCTTAAGGAGACAATATGGCTCGTGAAATTAAATTTGGAAATCGAATGATGGGTGATGGTCATCCTGCATATATTATTGCAGAAGTTGGGATTAATCATAACGGCGATTTAGATATTGCAAAAAAAATAATTGATGCTGCCGCACATGCTGGCGCAGATGCGGTTAAATTTCAAAAACGCACACCCGAAGTTTGCACACCACCCGAACAACAAAAACAAATGCGTGAAACGCCATGGGGTTACATCACTTATTTAGATTATCGTTATAAAGTTGAATTTAACGAAGAACAATATCGTGAGATTGACCGTTATTGCAAAGAAAAGAAAATTGATTGGATGGTTTCAGTATGGGATGAACCCTCTGTTGATTTTATGGAAAAATTTGAAACACCTGCTTATAAAGTTCCATCAGCATCTTTGACAGATCACAATTTATTAAAGTATGTTCGTAAAACTGGCAAACCTGTCATTATCTCAACGGGTATGTCCACAATGGAACAAATTCATAAAGGCGTTGAAGTTGTCGGTGAAGATAATCTTGTCATCATGCACTGCACTAGCACCTATCCATGCGAGCCTGAAGAATTGAATCTCAAAATGATTGAAACACTGCGCAAAGAATTTCCAAATAACCCAATCGGATATTCTGGTCACGAAGTTGGGCTTGTGCCATCTGCTATTGCAATTGCATTAGGTGCAACATCTATCGAACGTCACATCACATTAGATCGCGCCATGTGGGGCAGTGACCATGCCGCAAGTGTTGAACCAGGTGGTTTTGAAAAATTAGTAAAATATATTCGCGTCACAGAATCTTCATTGGGTGATGGCGTGAAGAAAGTCTATGAATCTGAAAAAGGTCCGATGAAGAAATTACGCCGCGTTGTAAATGAATAAATTTTTCACCACAGAGATCACGAAGAACACAGAGAAACTATTAAATAATCTCTGTGAACTCAGTGTTCTCTGTGGTAAATTCTTTCTATGGCATTAAAAAACTTTCGCCGAGCAATTCGTCCTTATGCAAAAACCGCTCAAGCCATCATGCGATGGAAGCGGTTTTCTTTTCATCAAGCCCCGCCAATTTTTGGAAATTCAAAACCAAAAAGTGGTTCGCATCTTTTGTTGCAAATTCTCAACGGCTTTACAAAAATCATGCCGTATAAATATGTGGATGCCGAACCGATTCGCACAATAAAAAAAAGATGGCGGACGAAGAACTTCTGATGAAATATTGCATGACTTAAAAAAGATTCCAAACGGAGTGATTGGCTGGGGATATGTGGATGCGACAAACGAAAACGCTTCTTTCTTAACCTCTGCTGGGCGCGTGAACTATTTCATTTATCGTGACCCAAGAGATTTGCTCATCTCGCAAGTCTTCTTTGCGACAGACATGCACGAAGAACATGGTATGCACGATTTTTATAACTCACTACCTAACTTTAATGAACGCCTCAAGGTCGCCATCACTGGCATTGATAAAGATAATTTGAAAATGGTTTCAGTCAAACAAAGATATGAAGGCGTATTCGGATGGCTTGAACAAAAAAATGTAATGTGTATCCGCTTTGAAGATTTGATTAACAATCGTGACATCACATTAAATAAAATGTTGGATGAAGTGGAAAAGACAGGTTATAAAATCCCAACTTCGAGAGAAAAATGTTTATCGGTTTTAGTAGAAGCAATTCAGCCCAAGAAGAGTCACACCTTCCGTTCTGGTAAAACAGGCGGCTGGAAAGAGTACTTCACCGAAGAACATAAAAAATTATTCAAAGATGTGGCGGGGGATTTGTTAATAAAGTTAAGTTACGAAAAAAATAATGGTTGGTAATCTTATAACCAATTACTAATGCCTCATTTTCCTTCTAATTAAGTCAGTTAATTTATTAATTTCATTTTCACGGAATTTATATCTCTCATCCGATGAGGTATCTAGTATTAATGAAACTAAATTACGTATATTTGGATCAGAAGAATATATATATCCAATTGCCCTGAATGCATAGCGTCCTACGAGGCTATTATCTCTTTGATCACTATATGCTTCAATAAGTGCTAGAACCACATCTTTTCTATTTCCAAAATCTTTCAAAGCAATAATTGCATCAGTTCTTGTATATTCACCCTGATTTTTGTCTTTTAGGGTTTCAATAACAATTTTTACAGCATCTGAATCATTACTTATTTTCCATAATGCCCATGCAGCCCAAACTTTTGTATATGCCCACTTAAAACCCTGCAAAAGTCTATTCTTAATAATTGGAATCGCTTCTTTTGATTTTAAGTAACCGATTCCGATAAAATGACGATCTTCTTCTGAGTTTCTTATGGCATCTAGTAATAATTGTTGTGCTTTTTCTTTCTCATCTTCATTTAGAGAAAGCAAAACTTTGGGGTCAATACCATCATGAGCCGCTTCAAATGCACTACCAAAGAAAAGAGACTTAAATCTTTCAAACTTTTCTGAACTCATAAAAATTAATCTCAAAGATATTTTACTCCATACCTTATAATATCTTCAAATTAACTTAGGAGACTTCCCATGCCTGTCCACGGAACCCATAACGCAGTAGAAGATGATAGAAACGAAAATATTTTGATTTATGTAAACGGCGAATTATTTCCACGCAATGAAGCCAAGATTTCTGTCTTTTACAGTGGTTATCTCGTTGGTGACGGAATTTGGGAAGCGTTACGTTTGCATGATGGCGTGCATGTTCGTTTTATGGTCACACGCGGAATACCACTATGACCACCAGCAACCATACCCCCTCAACAATATCAAATTCGCATTCTGTGCTTTTACGTAATGCCATACGTTATCTCCTCAGTAAATTAGTGACCATAGCAATCACTATTTTTGTTGGCGTTTTTATTACAGTAGTACTTACCAGCCAACCTTCTCGCCGTGGACTGGTGCCAGGTCCTGCTCAATCTCCTTTTGAGACAAGTCTGGAAGCACAAATTTTTCTAGTTGTACAAAATAATATTAATAATGGAAATATTGCTTTGACTGAGGATGGCTACCCTGATCCAGTTCAAGTAGAAGCATTAACCGAACAACTGCGTGATGAAATGGGTTTAAATCTCCCATTTTTTCCGCGTTACATATTGTGGACGGTAAAAGCACTCACCTTTGATTGGGGCGCTCTTGGTAATCGGCAAGGCGGTTGGCCCAGCGGACCAGTAACAACTGCTAGTGCTAGTGACATCATCGTGCAATATCTTCCTAATACTTTAATGCTTATCGGTGCCGCATACCTTTTTATCTTTCTGATTGGCTTACCTCTTTCTTTGCACCTTGCACGAAATTATGGAAGCCACTTAGATCGCTTCTTTGCTTTTCTTTCACCTGTTTCTTCAATACCGAGTTGGGTCATTGGCATTTTGCTCCTTACAATTTTTTGCATACAATCTTCGCTGGTTGCCATTTGGTGGCATGTATGATTTCTATAAGCCCACTGCGCCGCTGGAGTACATCATGGTAGTTTCGCGCCACATGATTTTGCCCGTCACTGCCATTGTTTTGAGTTTACTTTTCCAAATCGTTTATATGTGGCGTACTTTCTTTGTCATTTATTCAGAAGAAGATTACGTTAGCCTAGCACGCGCTAAAGGATTATCTGACCAAACTTTAGAGAGGCAATATATTCTGCGTCCTACCTTGCCATATATCATCACAGGGTTTGTGACTAGCCTAGTCACTTTTTGGCAAATGAGCATGGTGCTAGAAGCCGTGTTTCAATGGCATGGGTTAGGTTGGCTTTATATTAAAGAGGCATTGCCAAATTTTTGGGGCGAAAGCATGGAGCCAGGCGAGTTGATTATTGTTATTGGCATTGTAGTTATTTTTGCATACTTGCTGGGTGCAACTGTCTTTTTGCTAGATTTTATTTACGTAATGGTTGATCCGCGCATTCGTCTGACGCCACAGAATAACGTTAGGTTAACATATTCACGCGTCAAGCCACGTAGAGGCAATTGGATTATGCGCCTCAAAGCTTGGGGGGAGAATTGGTTTGGGTACAAAAAGCAGATTCAAAGTCTGGAAACGAGGCGCAAATTCAGATGGAAAAACCTAGCCTCCGATATTCAAAAATCCATTTCTGACTTCCGCAGACAAAGTGCTGTTTTTTTTCAGGAACTTCGCCAATACCCATCGGCTATCTTTGGGTTAGGTGTGATTATTATTTTGTTGATTGGCTCTATCTATGCGCTTGTTGCTTTACCGTATCAAGAATATGGCAAGGAATATAATCAAAATCAACTCACTGGTTATAACTATGCTCCGCGTACAGCTATGCCAGCATGGGTAAATATTTTTAATACAAAACCTTTTCTTTCTACTTTGATTTTGAACGAAGAGAGCGATGGTAGCACGGTATCTTTTCAAACATTGGATAATGGTTGGATTGAAAAAACAACAATATTTACATTTGACTATAAATACAAAAAAAATCCCTAGCGAGATTTTTTGTATTTAGACTCAACATATATTGAGAAGGTGCCATTTGCTACTATGCAGTGGATATATCCTGACGGTAGAAAGTTAGAGTTGAAAAATAAAGCAGTTCCAGCACATACTGCTTATGATTTTCAAATTGGTATTGCTCCTGCACACGTTTTGAGGCGAAACCCTGAATGGAAAAATTGGTTCAACTTGACAGGACAGCATGAAACTCCAGCCTTTCACCTTTTATTTGCACAAGCAGATTTACCAGAGTTAGTTTTACAAGAAGGAACATACCAATTAAAAATCACCAGTCTGCTTTTGGAAAAAGACAGCGATGTAAAACCGCAATTAGTTTTATTGGGGCAGGTATATGGCTGGGCAGGCACCGATTATATTCGCCGTGACTTGCTTGTTCCATTGTTTTGGGGAATGCCTTTTGCATTGCTGATTGGCTTGGTGGGTGGAGTTCTCACTACGTTGGTGGCAATGCTTTTACCTGCCATTGGCGTGTGGTATGGTGGCTGGATGGATAATCTCATCCAACGACTTACGGAAGTCAACATGCTTTTACCTAGCCTGCCTATTGCTGTGTTGACAAACGTACTCTTTGGTTGGAATATTTGGATCATTCTTGGCATTATCATTATTTTTAATGCATTCGGCTCACCGATTAAAACATTGCGCTCAGCCTTTTTGCAGGCGAAAGAAGCACCATACATTGAAACAGCACGTTCATACGGTGCCAGTGATTTTAGAATTATCACGCGTTATCTTATTCCACGCATTTTGCCTGTATTGATTCCACAGTTGATTACGCAGGTGCCGAGTTTTATTTTTCTTGAAGCCACGCTTGGTTTTTTCAACATTAAATCCAATTACCCTTCATGGGGTCGCATTATTTATGAGGGGCTCACGCGCGGGGCATTATATGGTTCTCCATTTTGGGTTTTGGAGCCAATCTTTTTGTTGCTATTGACTAGTTTTGCGTTTGCCATGCTAGGTAATGCCTTAGAACGAATTCTAAACCCGCGCCTGATTGATAACATTCCGACGACGGTTGCACTGAAAAACGAATAAAAAAATTAGGAGTATTTATGATACACGGAACCCATAACGCAGTAGAAGATGATAGAAACGAAAAAATTCTCATTTATGTCAACGGTGAATTATTTCCGCGCAATGAAGCCAAGATTTCTGTCTTTGATAGTGGCTATTTAGTTGGTGACGGAATTTGGGAAGCGTTACGTTTACATGATGGCGTGTTAGTTTTCCTTGATGAACATTTGAATCGTTTATGGCAAGCCGCCGCAACCGTAGGCATGGATTTGAAAATGACTCGCCAAGAATTGACCGATAAAATTTGGCAAACACTCAAAGCTAATGATATGCACGATGGCGTGCATGTGAGATTTATGGTCACACGCGGAACGAAAAAAACTCCATCACAAGATCCGCGCCTGACAATATCGGGTCCCAATTTAGTTATCATCCCTGAATATAAACAAGCCAGCCCTGAATCTCGTAAGCGTGGAATCACTTTATTTACCAGCACCATTCGGCGTGGCTCACCAGATTATCTCGACCCGCGTTTGAATTGTCATAGCAAATTGCATGAAGTTATGGCGTTAGTCCAAGCCATTGAAGCAGGTGCAGATGAAGCCCTCATGCTTGATATTCACGGCTTTGTGGCGACATGCAATGCGACAAATTTTTTCATGGTTAAAAATGGCGAAGTGTGGACATCAACTGGTCAATATTGCATGAATGGAATCACACGCGGGAAAATTATCAAAGTTGCGGATGATCATCATATCCCGTGTTATCAAAAAAACTTTTCATTGTTTGATGTGTATGGCGCAGACGAGGCTTTTGTCACTGGCACGTTTGGCGGCGTAACACCCGTCACCAAAATTGATGGAAGAATCATCGGCGATGGAAAGTCTGGCACGCTGACGGAAAAATTATCAGCGTGGTATGAGGCTGAGGTTCAGCAAGCAGTTATCCGCACGAAGGAGGCGTAGCATGTCATCAAAAAAAAATTTGTTTGTGGAGTGGTCCGCGCAATATATCCACTGCGTTGATGTATTCATTCGCGCAACGAAATGATTGTCAAGTTTTCGATGAGCCGTTGTATGCGCATTATTTATCCAAAACGCCTGCGCGTGCATATCATCCTGGTGCTGAAGAAGTGATTGCCACGATGGAAAATGACGGCGAGAAAGTTGTGCGTGATTTGATTTTAGGATTTGATGCCAAGCCTGTTGCTTTTTTCAAACACATGACGCATCATTTATTTAATTTGAATTTGGTTTTTCTTTCTGACACTATCAACATACTTTTGACTCGCGACCCCGAAGATATGTTGCCGAGTTATGCAGTGAATGTTGAAAAGCCAACCTTGCAAGATGTGGATTATAAACAACATGTTGAGTTGTTAAATTATTTGCAATCCATTGGGCAAAATCCGCCTGTGTTAGATTCAAAACAAATTTTATTAAATCCGAAAAAAGTTTTGAGCGAATTATGCGAAAGAATTGGTATTGATTTTCAAGAATCAATGTTGAGTTGGCAAGCAGGCGCAAGAGTTGAAGATGGTTGTTGGGCGAAGTATTGGTATAAGTCAGTACATGAATCAACAGGCTTTGGGGAATATGTAAAAAAAGTCCGCGCCATTTCCTGATTCGTTAAAGCCGTTGCTTGAAGAATGCAAGCCATATTATGAGCAGTTGAATGAATTGGCGATCAAGGCGTAAATTTTAATGGGGACGCGGATAAACGCAGATGTACGCGGATTTTTATCATTGATCTTTCCGCGTTTTCTGCGCTCGTCAGCGTCCTATCATTTTTATGATATAAATTTTCATAAATGCTAAAAGACTTTTTCACCCAACGCATCAAACGCGGACTTGTTCGCAGACTCAATAATTTCAAAATTGCAAATGTAGCCAAACAAGTTGCCAAGCAAGAACCTCAGCCAAGCGGACAACCTGTTGTTTTCTTCAAAGCCTCCACTGGTATTGACGATTTATCTTGGAACAGCGGTTTTCATTTGTTAGCATCGTGGGCATTTCGCTTGAAGGGAATTCCTGTTGCTTATTTTGCTTGTAATTCTGGCATGAGCAAATGTGTGTTGGGGACAAATCGAGATAACCCGTATAAAGAAATGCCGTGTAAGACATGTGTGGAGCAGGCGAGTGCGTTGTATGCAGGAGTGCAAGTAAACAGGGAGACAAGTAAACAAGTAGACAGGTTTACAGGTACACAAGTCAATTGGTTTGGTTTGGATAGAGATTCACAACTCGTATCTCGTATTGCGCAACTTTCGCTTCATGAACTTTCTACTTTCCAATTTCAAAACATTCCTCTTGGAAATTTATGCTTACCCGCTCTACGTTGGATTTTACGCATTCATCATTTGAACGATGATGAAAACACGCGTTATTTATTGCGGGAATATATTTTATCGGCTTGGAATGTGGCGCAGAAGTTTTCAAAATTTTTAGATGAAACAAATCCGCGAGCAGTGATTGTTTTTAACGGGCAATTTTTCCCCGAAGCGACAGCACGCTTCATTGCTCAACAACGTGGGATTCGCGTCATCACCCATGAAGTTGGATTGCAGCCTGCAACAGCCTATTTCACTGACGGCGAAGCAACTGCTTACCCGATTCACATCCCTGCTGATTTTGAATTGAACGATGAACAAAATAAAAAATTAGATGCTTATTTAGCCAAACGCTTTCAAGGTGACTTTACAATGGCGGGCATCAAATTTTGGGCGGATATGAAAGGACTCGATGAGTCGTTTTTGCAAAAGGCGAGTGAGTTCAAACAAATTGTGCCTGTGTTTACCAATGTCATCTTTGACACAAGTCAGCCGCACGCTAATACAGTTTTTGAAGATATGTTCGATTGGCTGGATTTAGTTTTAGAAATTATCAAAGAACACCCTGAAACTTTATTTGTGATTCGCGCACATCCTGATGAGTTAAGAGTCCGCAAGGCGAGCAGAGAAACTGTGGCAGGCTGGGTAGAGGCGCGGAACGTGTCTAGTTTGCCGAATGTGATTTTTGTCGCCTCTAATGAATCACTCAGTTCCTATGAATTGATTCTCAAGTCAAAATTTGTGATGGTTTACAACTCCACAATTGGCTTGGAAGCCTCTATTATGGGAATGCCTGTTTTATGTGCAGGCAAAGCGAGATTTACACAATATCCCACTGTGTTTTTTCCGCAGACGGTTGAAGATGTAAAAAATAAAACGAAAGAATTTTTATCCGCTGAGAGAATTGAAGTCCCTGCTGATTTCAAACGCAATGCCAGAAGATTTTTATACTATCAATTGTATAAAACGTCATTACCGTTTGGAGATTTTCTTGAACCGTCCGTCCGCACAACGCAGACGAAGTTGAAATCATTTAGTTTAGACGAGTTGATTGAATCTGAATCCGTGCAGGTGATTTTGGATGGGGTGTTGGGGGATGAAGAGTTTTTGTTGAGAGAGTAAATTACCTCTCCAACGTAATATACTTTTTCTTCGGATTAATCCCCACAAAGCCCTTAAACGCCTCTTGAATTTGCACCATATCGGCATCCATATTTTCGGTGGGATGAAAAATTTCACCAACATGTAACGTCTTCTTTATACTATCTACTTTTGCCATCACAATTGGAATATTTGCACCTTTGGCAATGCGATGAAAACCAGATTTCCATTCAGTCACTTTATGGCGTGTGCCTTCGGGGGCAATCGTCAAAATAAATTTATCGGCTTTGTTAGCGGCTTCAATCATCTGTTCTACCAAACCTGTAGATTTTTTTCTATCCACTGGCACGCCGCCGCAATAATAAAAAAACCAACCATAAGGAAAACGAAATAACTCCGCTTTACCCATATAACGCACATCCACTTTCAGATAAAAAATAGCCCCAAGAAACAGCACAAAATCCCAATTTGAGGTGTGAGGCGCGCCGATCAAAACATATTTTGGGATGTTTGGTAATTTTCCTTTTACACGCCAGCCTGAAAGGAACATAATCAAATTGCTGATTTGACGCAAAACAAAACTTAAAATAGGAGTGGTGAAGATAGTTTTTTTCATAAAATATAAAACCCTGATGATGAAAAAATGCGTCGCACAAAAAAGGTTGTTAAGTGTAGTGCGCCGCATCTTCTAAATTTGTGGTTAAATACTTGCATGGCATTCAAATCAAAAATTCGCACATGGCTGTATCAAACCGAAAAGCGGATTCAAAAACTGCGTTTCAAATCACAAACCGATTTACCAATTTTACTCGGCATTTCATTTCCAAAAAGTGGCACACATTTGCTCGATCAAATTTTGCTTGGCTTTGCAAATGTTGCGCCGTATGCCAAACGCTTACATTCTTTTTATGCTGAGTATGAAGGTGAAAGTGGAAAAAAGCGCGAACCTCAACAAGCATTGACTTGGCTTGATTCTTTGCAAGCCAATGATGTTGCTTCGGCGCATTTGTTTGCTCGCCCTCAAGCTATTCAAAAAATTTGTTCGCCAAAATTTATTCCATATTTTATTTTTCGTGATCCACGTGATGTAGTCGTCTCGCATGTTTTTTACGTCACCGACATGGAATCAAAACATGTGCATCACGCTTATTATCAATCACTTTCAAATTTTGATGAACGACTTAAGGTTAGCATTTTAGGCAGACAAGATACAGATATAGAATTTCCAAACATCGCTGAAAGATTTAATCCCTATCTTGATTGGTTGCATCACAAAGAAGTTTTATCAATTCATTTTGAAGATTTGATTAATAACCGCGCTGAAACATTGACTCGCATCATAAATCACTTTCTGGATAAAGTTCCGCTTCACACTAGCCGACAATTGATTCTTGATTCTTTAGAATCATCTATTAACCCGACTAAGTCCCCAACTTTTCGTTCTGGCAAAACAGGTGACTGGAAAAAACATTTCAAAGCTGAACACAAAGATATTTTCAAAAAAAATTGCTGGAGATTTACTGATAAAGTTAGGGTACGAGAAAGATAGTAATTGGTAAACAGGTATACAAGTAGACAAGTCACAAACTTGTTTACTTGTATACTTACTACTTGTATACTTATCCCATGAATTGCTCTATTATCATCCGCGCTTATAACGAAGAAAAATACCTCGGACGTTTGCTCGAAGGCATCAAACAGCAGACTATCAAAGATGTTGAAATTATTTTAGTTGACTCAGGCTCAACTGACTCAACAGTTTCTATTGCTGAATCGTTTGGCGCAAAAATTGTCAACATCCCTTCTAGTGAATTTACTTTTGGACGTTCTTTGAATTATGGAATCAAGCAAGCAAAACATGAGTTGATTGTGATAGCCAGCGCCCACGTTTATCCTGTTTATCCCGATTGGTTAGAGACTTTGCTCAAACCTTTTGAAGATGAAAAAATTGCACTCACTTATGGCAAGCAACGTGCCCCTGACTTTGCAAAATTTTCCGAAAGCCAAATTTTGCATCAATGGTATGCGGATGAAAGTAATTTGAATCAAGTCACTGCTTTTTGTAATAACGCCAATGCCGCCATCCGCAAAAGTTTATGGGATAAACATCCCTACGACGAATCGCTAACAGGGCTTGAAGATTTAGAATGGAGCAAATGGGCAAAAGAGCAGACTTATAAAATTGCCTATGTTGCCGAAGCCGAGATTATCCACATCCACAACGAAACGCCACGCGGAGTTTACAACCGTTATCGCCGTGAAGCCATGGCATTACGAAAAATTTATCCCGAAGCAAATTTCAATTTCTATGATTTTCTGCGTTTAACTATCACAAACATTTTCAGTGACCTATTCCACGCCCTGCGTGAAAAAGTTTTACTAAAAAACTTATTCTCCATCTTCTGGTTTCGCATCATGCAATTTCACGGCACCAGAATGGGACATCGTGAGACGAGTTTAGTCACACCGCAATTGAGAGAAACTTTTTATTATGCGAGGGGAAGAAAGAAGAAAGAGGAACGAGAAAGGGAAGTGGAGAGGATTCGGTATAATAAGGAATAATATTAAGACCATCTAAAATAATTTATCCAGTCTCTAATCTCCAGTCTTTAACCTCCAATTACAATTTACCAATCCCCATGAACCTCCAACCCGCCTCCAACTTCACCATCCCTCAATTAGCAGACTTAATGACTCGCAGTTTTGAAGGCTACCTTGTGCCGATTAACATTAATGAATCAGCATTATTAACCATGCTCAAACGCGATAGCATAGAATTAAATCTGAGTCGCGTGATGATGCAAAATGATGAACCAGTTGGCATAGCATTAATTGCACGACGTGGTTGGACGTGTCGTCTGGCGGCAATGGGCATTTTGCCTCAGGCTAGGAATCAAAGCTTGGGGTCACAAACCATGCATAAATTAATTGAAGAAGCGCAAGCACGTCAAGATAAAGAAATGTTGCTCGAAGTCATCGAACAAAATACAGCAGGCGTTAAGTTATATGAAAAAGTTGGATTCAAAAAAGTTCGTAGGTTAGTTGGATATAAAATTGAAAATCCACAATTTGTCGCCGAAGACGGCGACAAAAGCAAGTCTGCTCACTCCGCCGTCCTCGGCGAAGTGGAATTAAAAGAAATTGATATTCGTGAATTAGCGCGCCTCGTTACCTATCACGGACTCAAAGATTTGCCATGGCAACTTTCTGGCACAACCATCATGCAACACACACCACCAGCGCGTGCTTTCAAACTCAATGACGCTTATTGTTTAATCAGCAATCCTGATGCAAATGATATTGTCATTTGGTCTGTCTTAGTAAAAGCGCGTTCACGTGGTGCGGGCTTAAGCAACGTCATCATCAAAACTTTATTCAAAAAATTTCAAAATAAAATTTGGCATGTGCCCGCGCTTTTTCCTGAAGAAATGTCTTTCATTTTTGAACAAGCAGGTATGCAACGCGAAAATATTTCACAATGGCAAATGAGTTTAAAATTGTAAGTTAAAATAAAAACATGAAACTCGTCGCCCTTGTGCCAATGCGCCATCACAGCCAACGCGTGCCTGGCAAAAATTATCGTCCGCTTGCGGGCAAACCACTTTTTCATCACATCATCGAAACATTGATTAAAGTTCCAGAAATTGATTCTATTGTTGTGGATACTGATTCCCAACCGATCATGGACGACTTACAACGCCTCTTCCCTGATGTGAAGTTGATTCAACGCCCCAGCCATCTTTTGGCTGACGATGTTCCCATGAACGACATTTTGTTGCATGATACATCTGTAGTGCCAGCAGATTTTTATTTGCAAACACATTCAACCAATCCATTACTAAAACCTGAAACGATTTCAAATGCAATTAAATTATTATTTGCTAATTACCCAAAAAATGATTCTCTATTTTCTGTCACCCGTTGGCAAACTAGATTATATTTTCAAGATGGCAAAGCGATTAATCACAACCCATTAGAATTAATCCAAACGCAAGATTTACCTCCTGTGTATGAAGAAAATTCATGTATTTATATTTTCACCAGAGAAAATTTAGAAAGAAAAAAACACCGTATTGGAGATTCGCCACTACTGTTTGAAATTCCGCGCTTAGAAGCAGTAGATATTGACGAAGAATCTGATTTTCAATTAGCAGATGTGTTGATGAGACAAAGACATGCAAAGTCTTAAAGATGAAACAAAAACACTGTGGTGGGGGATTCTTTTAATTTTTATTGTCTCAGCAATTGCTTATTTACCACTCGTCAAAGACTTGGGTTATCTCAATGATGATTGGTATTTGATGTACGACATGCAAGTTAAAGACCCAAGTTTCTTTCATGAAATCTTTGCAATTGACCGCCCTGGTCGTGCTTATGCCATGATTCCGTTGTTTTCGTTATTTGGGTTCAATGTATTGCCATATCATTTATCTGCTTTTTTATTTCGTGTACTCGGCGGGGTCTGTTTATTTTGGACAATGCGCATGTTATGGGAAAAGCGGACTTTCTTTGCACTAGCAGTTGGCTTGCTTTTTACAATTTATCCAGGTTTTCTTTCTCAGCCCAATGCCATTGACTATCAATCTCATATTTTAGGTTTATTCCTTGCTTTGCTTTCAGTTGCATTGACGGTCAAATCAATTTTGACAACTGAAAAATCAAAGAAAATTTTACTTATTCTAGCTTCTATTCTTACAGGTTGGGGATATTTAAGCCAAATGGAATATTTCATTGGTATCGAAGTTTTCCGTTTTGCATGCATCCTCGTATTAACTTGGAGAGTGCAAACAAAAAGTTTTAGACAAAAGTTTTTATCATTTATTAAAACCAGCTTACCATTCTTATTGATTGCGATAGGATTCTTGATTTGGCGATTGTTCTTTTTTGAATCACAACGTCAGGCAACTGATATTGGCATACAAATTTCACAAGCATTTTCTAACCCGATCATTGTTTTGTGGTGGCTTAATTACTTAATCCAAGATTTTTTTTACAGTTACTTTGGTTGCATGGAATTTACCAATGTATCAACTGGCATTTCCAATGCGTTTGAAAGATATGTTGTCCGCGCTTGTTTTTGCATGTTTAGCAATAACTGTTTTGTTATTTGTGATTCGTCGCGGTGCAGAAAAGGTATCCGAAGCAGAAACCAACATCAAGTCAAGTATGAGGCGAGAAACATTGCTCGTTAGTTTACTCAGCATTGTAGGTGGATTAATCCCCGTAATTTTAGTTAACCGCCATGTCACTTTGCCTGAGTATTCGAGATATTCATTGATTGCATCTGTTGGGGCAGTGATGTTGTTGACGCTGTTGCTTGAAAATATTCCTCAACGAAATATACAAAAAACATTGTTGAGTTTTTTTCTTGCAATTGCTGTGATAACGCATTACGGTAATACCATTCAATATGTTTATCAGACGGAAGCCACGCAAAATTTCTGGTGGCAGGTTTCATGGCGTGCGCCAATGATAAAAGAAGGCACAACTTTAATTGCATCTTATAACAACCCATTGAGTGAAGATTATTTTATTTGGGGACCAGCAAATTTGATTTATTTCCCTGAAAAACAAAATAATAACCCTGTGCAGATAAAAATCCCTGCGGCTGTGTTAACTCCAGATGTGATTAATCAAATTACTACGAATGGCGGTGTAGAAACCCCGCTACGGCGTGGAAATTACTTGGAACGTGATTTTGGTAATGTGCTAGTGATGATTCAATCTAGTGAAAATAGTTGTGTGAGAATTGTTGATGGAAGTTCACCAGAAATAAACCCTTATGATGAAGATAGATTAGTTTTGATTGCACCTAATTCAAAACTTGATAGTGTAATTACAGAAGGCGATTCGCCTATTGTGCCTGTTACTATTTTTGGTGCAGAACCTGAACATGGTTGGTGCTATTATTATCAGAAAGCAGACTTGGCTCGTCAGCGTGGCGAATGGGAAATGATTCCAGATTTATTGAAAGAAGCATTGGATAAAGATTATTATCCAGAAGATGCTATAGAATGGATGCCATTTTTTCAAGCCTATGCTATACAAGGTAATGTTGAGAAAATGAACTCTACATTAAAATTGATTGCTATCAATAGAAGTTTAAGATTACAAACCTGTGACATTATGTTGAATTTTATTAAACGTGAAACATTAACTGCTGAAGTACAAGATTTTATTCAAAAGAAAGTTTGTGAGTGAACATGTTAACTATTTTGATGACCGCCCCATATATGATTCCATTTTTAGACAGATTCAAACCTGAGTTTGCCAAATATGGCATTGATTTAATTGTGCCAGATGTGCAAGAGAGAATGGAAGAAGCAGATTTATTGAAATATGCTGGTCAATTTGACGGCACGATTTGTGGTGATGATAGATATACAGCCAAAGTTATCCAAGCCTGTTCACCACGTTTGAAAGTGATTTCAAAATGGGGCACAGGCGTTGACTCGATTGACGCGCAAGCGTGTGAAAAATTCAATGTCAAACTCGGCAGAACGCCAAATGCTTTTACAACCCCAGTCGCCGATACTGTTTTGAGTTACATGCTGGCTTTTGCCAGAAATACACCATGGATGGATAAAGAAATGAAAAATGGCAAATGGGAAAAAATTTCAGGCAAAACTTTAAGTGAAAGTGTTTTAGGTGTGATTGGTTTGGGAAACATCGGCAAGGCTGTGACGCGTCGTGCTAAAGCCTTTGGGATGAAAGTTTTAGGCACAGATATTATTGATATTGACCACGTTTTCATCTCTGAAACTGGTATTGAGATGACAGGCCTCGCCTCTTTACTCGGTCAAGCTGATTTTGTCTCCGTCAACTGTGATCTTAACCCGACATCTCATCACCTAATGAATGTTGATACGTTTGCTTTGATGAAAGCAAACGCTATTTTAATCAACACCGCACGCGGACCCATCGTTAAAGAAAAAGATTTGATTTCAGCACTCAGCTCGAAGCAAATCGGAGGCGCGGCACTGGATGTCTTCGAGTTTGAACCACTTCCACAAGATAGTCCATTACTAAAAATGGATAATGTTTTACTCGCGCCACACAATTCCAATTCAAGCCCTGCCGCGTGGGAGCGTGTGCATTGGAATACGATTAAGAATTTGGTAGAAGGCTTGGGGATGGAATATAAGAAATGAAAATAAAGAATATTCTTGTTTATATTTTTTTATTTTTATTAACGTTTTTAGTGCTAGACCTCGCCAACCCCATGTTTGATAGACCTTCACGCGATGGTGGTTTCTTTTTATATGCAGGGCAACAAATTTTAGACGGGAAAATTCCTTATCAAGATTTTTGGGACTCGAAAGGACCAGCTATTTTTTATGTCAATGCACTGGGTTTATTGTTAGGAAATGGCTCACGTTGGGGAGTTTGGGTGGTTGAATTTATTTTTATTTTTGCAATGTTTTTAATTTTATATCGTACGCTCATAAAATATTGGATGCTCGATTCTGCTTTGTTAGGAATCTTTATAGCAGGGCTTGCTCTAAAGAGCGTTTTAGGCTATGGGAATTTTACTGAGGAATACTCTTTGCTTTTCAATGTAATAGCTATATTGCTTTTTGTATTAGCTGAAAATCAGCCCAAAAAATTGTGGATGTATTTTGCAATTGGCGCATTGTTTGGCTTGAGTTTTTCATTCCGTGCAAACAATATAGGCGGAATGATTGCTATGCTGATGGCTATTCCTGTTTATTTTCTTTTTTCGAGGAACTGGCAAGAAACTGTCAAAAATATTTTCTATATCTTGGCTGGTTTTTTGGTTTCACTTTTAATCTGGGTTGTTTACTTTTCTTTTCTGAATACCGTAGATGAAATGATTTATGCTTCTATTACATTTAATTTTTCATATTCATCTGCGAAAGATAAAGAAGGGGCTTATTTGTTTAATGGATTAATTAAGAGTGGTGTCATTTGGTATGCACGCATTGCTTTGTTAGGCTGGCTGGTTTTTACTGTTCAAACACTATATACTTTTGTTCGTCAGAGACAGATTACTGTGCTTGGATTGTACTTATTGCTTTGGTTCCCCGTTGAAATTTTATTAAGCAACCTTTCAGGGAGGAATTTTAATCATTATTATATTAGCTGGACGTTAGCCATTGCTTTTTATTGCACTATACTTTTTTCAGCCTTTGCACAATTATTTTTTAATGCTTTTTCACAACGATTTAAGTTTCAAAAAATTCAACTTTTTGTGCCTATAACCTTAACCCTTATATTAATCTTGGCTTTGCCTACAACAAATCTGAGATTAATGAGAGATATACCTGAAAACGCAGAATATACTGATGCTCTTTCTACCTATATTGAAACCAATACTCAACCCGATGATCTAGTTTTAACATGGTATTCTGATGCAACAATAAATTTCATGGCTAAACGCACCTCGCCTGTGAAGTACATCTACTACCCTTTATTCCTCAAAGATTCATTGACACAAGAGATTGAAAACTCATATATTGAAGATGTGACTACCAAACGCCCTGAGTTGATTATAGATTGTGCTCGTGAGGTAGACGCAGTTCCATCTTTAGATCCAGAAACGAAAAAAGTACAATTTAATACCCCAGGGTTACGACGAAAGATGTATATTCATGATGGCATGGAAATCATCTTTGATTTTGTAAAATCAAATTATCATATTGAAACAAAGATAAACAAATGTATAATCTTTAGGCTGAATCAATGACAACAAAAACTCTTCTCATCACTGGCGCGGCTGGTGGCATCGGACGTGCAACGGTTAATCTCTTCACTGAAAAAGGTTGGAGAGTGATTGGGGTGGATAAAAATGAATTTGGAAATGACTTTCCAAAAAATGGATTATTTATTCAATCTGATATTTCGCGCCCGCAAGATATGGAATTTATTTTTGAGCAAGTAAACAAGTTTACAATTTCTTTAGAAGCATTGGTCAATAACGCTGCTTTGCAAATTGCAAAACCCTTGATTGAAACAACAGTAGAAGAATGGGATGCCGTGATGACGGCGAATCTGCGTTCGGTATTTCTGGCGGTCAAATTGGCGCACCCATTATTCAGGTCAAATAAAAGAGGCGCGATTGTAAACGTCTCATCTGTTCATGCAGTGCAAACGTCAACAAACATCGCCGCGTATGCCGCATCGAAAGGTGGTTTATTGGCATTGACTCGTGCAATGGCAATAGAATTCGCACCTGATAATATTCGCGTCAATGCAATTTTGCCAGGTGCAGTGGATACGCCCATGTTGCGTGATGGTTTAAATCGCGGGCATGTTGGTAGTGGTGATATGCAAGAGCGTTTAGATAATTTAGCCAAGAAAACTGTTAGCGGAAAAGTTGGCACGCCTGAGGAAATTGCACAAGCAATTCATTTTTTGACAGATCATGAACAATCATCATTTATGACGGGGCAAGCCATGATTGTGGATGGTGGTGCAACGGCGAGGTTAAGCACAGAATGAAAACATCTAAAAAACGCTCACAGGAAGTTATTAAGCAAAGAAAAAAAATAGTAAAATTTTTTCTGTTATTAAACACAGTTGTTTGGCTTGTAATCGGTATTTTATTCGTCAGCGATATGGTTCAAGCAGGCAATACCATTTCAGCGGCAATGGTGGCATTTTTCTTTTTATTTAACATCTTCATTTTATTTGCTTGTGCAAAATTATTAGAGCAAAAAGAAAAATGGATTTTCTTCGCCGTTTTAATCGTCACGCTTTTGAACACAGGGTTAACATTTACAGGCTTCCCTGAATTTCTTTATCTGTTTTCTTTCGGCATTGATATACTAACTTTCTTCAGTATGCTTTCATTGAAAAATTATTTTTTAACACAATCTTAAATTGCTTCAATCGCCGTCCTCGGCGATTGATAAAATATATCCATGAAACAAACCCTCAAAAAAATAATCCCCTTACCACTTTGGAATTTAATCCGCCACACCAACGACTCGCTTCGCCGTTTACCTGAATTACCCAATGCTTATCTTCATCCATGGCGACGTGAAAGTATAAAAAGATTACATCAACTCAAAGATATTCACAAAGGCAAGCGTGCTTTCATCATCGGTAATGGTCCATCACTCAAACAAACTGATTTAACAAAATTAAAAAATGAAATCACCTTTGGCATGAATCGTATTTATCTTGCCTTTCCTGAAATGGGATTTGAAACTACTTATTTTGTTTCTATCAATAATTTAGTCATTGAACAATTTCATCAAGACATTCTTAATCTTTCTATGCCAAAATTTTTAGCATGGCGTTCACATAAATATTTTTCACCAACTTTACAACTTTCACAAATTCCAACTTTTCTTTACACAACTTACACTGGCGAAAAAATTTTCAAGTGATGTTTCACAGCGTGTGTGGGAAGGTGCAACTGTTACAACTGTGGCGTTGCAACTTGCTTATCACATGGGCATCAGTCAAGTTATTCTCATCGGTGTGGATCATAATTTCACATCAAAAGGTGAAGCCAATAAAACGGTCACATCGCAAGGTGATGACCCGAATCATTTCATGCCAAATTATTTTGGCAAAGGCGTCAAATGGCAACTGCCCGATTTAGATACATCCGAAATTGGTTACAACATGGCGCGTGAATTTTTTCAAAAAAATAATCGTGAAATTTTGGATGCGACTATCGGTGGCAAGTTAACGGTCTTTCCGAAAGTAGAATACAATTCTCTTTTCTGATGAAAACCTCGCCTCTCCCTCGACCTGCAAATTGGTTTTTGCTCTTCATCCTGCTTTTATCTTTAGGTGGACTCTTGCGCCTGATTGACATCACCGATGAGCCATTAGATTTTCAACCCTCACGTCAGTTACGCAATTCATTGGTAGCGCGAGAAATTTATTATTCAGTTCTACCCTCCGCAACTGATGAGCAAAGACAACTTTCAAAATCTTTTGCCGATTCTGTTGGTAAATACGAACCACCCGTTATTGAATCCATTGTGGCTTATAGTTATTTTTTAACAGGTGGTGAAAACATTGCCGTAGCAAGAGTTTGGGTAACTTTGTTTTGGTTAATGGCAGGCATCGCTTTATTTGACTTAATGAAACGAGCTGTCTCGCCTTGGTCTGCATTGATTGCCTTATCTTTTTATTTGGTGCTACCTTTTTCAGTGCAAGCCAGCCGTTCCTTTCAACCAGACCCATTGATGACTTCTGCCTTTGTCATCGGAATTTATTTTCTGTATAGATGGAGTGAGGAGAGTTCCCCTCTCCTCCGCAGGAGAGGGGTTAGGGGTGAGGTCATGGAAATTTGCCCTCCTCGCCGCTATCTTTCTCGGTTTAGCAACTTTCGTCAAAATCGTCATCGCTTTTTTTGTAGCGACATCAGCCATTGCGCTTGTATTATTCACGCTTGGGAAAGATTTTTATAAATCCAAGCAAGTTTGGTCAATGGCTGTGATTATGATTCTGCCAGCCTTGCTGTATTACGTTTTACTCAATCAAGGTCGCTCCACAGAATATTTTTTCTCATGGACAGTGGCGTTAATCAACTTAATCACCAGCACAGATTTTTATACCAAATGGTTAGCATTTCTGGGCACTTTATTTGGTCAAACAATTTTGTTCCTCAGCATTGCAGGTGCATTGATTGCTCCGTCACGAATGCGTTGGTTATTGATTAGTTTATGGATTGGATATTTGTTATATGGATTAACTTTGCCATTTCAAATGTATACGCACAGTTATTATCATATTCAATTGATACCTTTGATTGCATTAGGTTTGGCTGTAGTGATTGACCCACTTGTTGAAACAGTCACCAAGCAGAACAGAGTCAGAAGCGTGAGTTTTATCGCATTAATCGTTGCCATCATTGGTTATCAATCTTATGTAGCAAGGTCAGTTTTGATTGCTGAAAGTTTTCGTCACGAACCTGCGTATTGGAATAGTGTGGGCGAAGCGATTCCATCTGATGCAAAGGTGATTGCGTTGACTCAAGATTATGGTTATCGTTTAATGTTATACAGTTGGCGCAAAGTGGATTTGTGGCCCCTCGCTACGGAATTAAGTGAAACGCGCAACCCTGATAAAAATAACGCCGCAAAATTTGATGAACTCACTGCGGGCATGGATTATTTTCTCGTCACTGCTTTTGGGCAATTAGAAAAACAACCTGAATTAAAAAAGATTTTAGATTCGTATCCGATTGCCATTGAAGGTGAAGGTTTTGTTTTGTATGATTTAAGAACAAAATAGGACGCGGACGAGCGCGGATAAACGCGGAGGTGTTTTTTATGAATAATCATATCGAACTCAAGCATAAAGATGTAACTGATAAAATACTTCATGCTTTTTATAAAAAATCCGCGTCTTCAGCGTTTATCAGCGTCCCATTAACATGACACTTGTATCTATTATCACCCCATCTTATAACCAAGCCAAATATCTTGAACAAACGATTCAATCTGTTTTGAGTCAGAGTTATCAGAATATTGAATACATCGTCATTGACGGTGGCTCAAATGATGGCAGTATAGAAATTATAAAAAAATATCAAGATAAATTTGCTTATTGGATTTCAGAAAAAGATCATGGTCAAGCAGAGGCGATTAATAAAGGATTTGCCAAAGCAACTGGTGACATTGTAGCTTGGCTAAACTCTGATGATTATTATTTAGCAAATACCATTGAAAACGCAGTAAAAGTATTTGAAGAAAATCCTGATGTCGTTTTGATTTATGGAAATATGTTAGCAGTAGATGAAAACGGAAAAACATTCAACACATTAAATTACAAACAACTTTCACTTGAAGATTTAATTTGCTTTCAAATTATCGGTCAACCTGCTGTGCTTTTTAGAAATTCTGCTTTGCAAAAAACAAGGGGATTAAATCTTGACTTCCATTTTTTACTTGACCACTTATTTTGGATTGAACTTGCTCAACATGGAAAAATTTTACACGTCAATCAAACATGGTCAGCGGCGCGTTACCATGCCGAAGCGAAAAATCGCGCCAAAGCGGCAGAGTTTGGAAAAGAAGCCTTTCGCATTTTGAGTTTAGTTGAGCAGGATAAAAATTTGTCACCTATTTTTGTAAAAGTAAAAAATCGCGCCATTGCTTCTGCCCATCGTGTAGATGCACGTTATCTCTTAGATGGTGATTTACCAACCAAAGCACTATTATCATGGTTCAAAGCGTTGATGTTTCATCCGCCAACGGCATTTTCACGAATGAATATTTTTGTTTCAAGTGTTTTGAATATATTGGGTTTGGGGAAAATTCGAGAATGGATTTTGAAACTTAAGGCGAATTGGTAACTCACCTTACTTTGGAATCGTTAATTTTGTGTGTGATGGCTTTTGCCCACTCAAATAAAACTTTTGTTGGCATTCACATAATGCGGAAAATCTTCTTGCCATGCTTGGCGCGTGTCATAGCCAAATAATTCCACATACGCATTGAACAAATCAATATTTTGTTTCGCAAAATAATTGGGGTTACGAAAAAACATTTCCAAATAACCTGCTAAAAACTCACCATCATTTTGAAACACATAAGGATGACCAATCGGCAGAGGTTGAGTCAAATCTCCATGCAGCCGAGCCAAGTAGCGGTTAAGTTCGAGGCGTTTTCCAGTGATGAATAAATCTCGAGCATGTGAATTAAACAAATCCCCGTCTTTTGGATTTAATCCTGGATATAACCCTTCGTTTCTTTTCATGGACCCTGAACCTGCGTCAAAAAAATCAAGCATGTGACCTAGTTCATGCAAAAACGGACAAACCCCAGGCAGGGCATTATTGAAGCCCTCAAACAAACGTGACATGACGAGTTGAATACACTCACGACTTGGGTTGTAACATCCGCCATAAACGCCACCATCCTGCTGAAAGGCTTCGGGCGTGGTGTAAATTTGAAAATGCCGAGGTTGCGATAAAAATTTTTGCAAAATGTTTTGACGATAAAAAAATACTTCAGCCAAATGTCCTGCTACTAAATAACGAACAGCATTTGGAATATCAGATAATCTTGTTTTATTTTCGCCAATGAGTTGTAAATCAAAATTTGCATGTTCTGAAATATTAAGGATGAGATTATGAAATTGATCAATTTCATAATCTGAAAGCATATTTGTGATTGGGAAATAGCGATCCATCTCACGAATGTGAGTGATTATTAGGGTGTGTTGCATAGCAACATTATAATCTTCTATGAAAAATCATTAATAAATCTACATTACAATTGTTTTTGTATGTCGCGAACATTTTTCTTCACCCGCACTTCGCAAACAATCACTTTACTAATTATTTTCATACTTGGTATTGGAATTCGCCTATATGACCTAACCGATTTGCCATTAGATTTTCACCCCACACGGCAATTATTATCTGCCTTAAAAGCACGTGGGATGTACTATGCAACTCGAATGGATGTGTCTACAGAATATAAAAGTTTTGCCGTGCAACAATGGCAATTCCGCGCCTCAGTTGAGCCTGAATTTTTTGAAAGAATTGTCGCCTTCACATATCAATTCACAGGCGAACAGGTTTGGATTGCCCGAATTTATTCATCTTTATTTTGGATGATAGGTGCGATATTTTTATTTTTACTGGCTAAAAAATTAACCAACATAGATGGCGCAATAGCAAGCACAGCCTTTTATGTTTTCCTGCCGTATGCCGTTATTGCTAGTCGTAGTTTTCAACCCGACCCATTGATGACTATGCTCATCATCATTTTTTTATGGGCGCTGGTTGAATGGTCAGAAAAACAAACTTATCAATTCGCCATCGTGGCAGGTTTGTTTGGTGGTTTTGCAATTTTCATAAAATTCGTGGCGGCATTTTTTGTGATAAGTGGCGGCTTGGGTGCAGTCACCAATTATAGGTCAATAAAAGAAGCGTTAAAAAATCCACAAATCTATGTTATGTCAATAATAGGTATCATTCCGGGCGCGGCATATCTTATCTATGGAATCTTTTTTACAGATTATCTCAGCGATCAATTCGGCGGGCGTTTTATTCCAACTTTATTTTTAAGTCCATCTTATTATATAGGCTGGCTTAATATGCTCAACCTTATTTTTGGCGGAGCTGTTTTGATGATTGCCTTGCTCAGTTTGTTTTTTTATGATGATAAAAAGCGCCGCTTCATGTTGACCTTGTGGCTTGGTTATTTGATCTTCGGCTTTTATTTTAACTTTCACATTTCTACGCATGATTATTATTCCTTACCCTTAATTCCAATTGTGGCTTTATCAGTTGCTCCATTGGCAAGTTTTCTATTCACAAAATTATCTGAAATTACCAATACAAAATTATTACGCCTTTCTTCTTCCTTCTTTCTTCTTTTTGGTTTATTCGCTACAACATGGAATATACGAAATATATTAAGCGCAACAGATTATCGCCCCGAAGAAAAAAATGTGGCAAGAAATTGCTCAAATTATAGACGGGTATAATGTAGCAGGTATCACACAAGATTATGGCTCACGTATGGCTTATTTTGGCTGGAAGAGTATCACATCAGCACCTTCGTATGGGGATATTTTGTACGGCAGTGAACGCGGAAGTCAGGCGGATTTTGAGGAACGCTATAATGAACTCATTGCAAAAAAAGATTTATTTCTTGTGACTGATTTTCGAGACCTCAATCGTCAACCTTTGCTGAAAGAGAAACTAGAAGCCCTTCCTATCTTTGCAACAGGAGATGGGTACATTATTTACGACCTAACGAAATGACAAATTCAAATAAAATCTTCCGTTATTTTCTATGGCTTGGCATTATCACAAGTACTTGTGCTTTAGCTGTTTATGCTTACTTGGGTTTATTTACCCGCTACATGGCTGATGATTATTGCTTGCTTGTAAATTTGCAAACAGACAATGTCTTTTCTGCTAGTTTAGATAAATATTTACTTAGCTCTAATCGTTTTTCTAACTTATTTGTTATCAGTTTATGGGAAATATTCCCTAATAGCATCGCTTTTGTGCCTGCTTTACATATCATCTTATGGGTTGCAGGTTTAACATGGATCTTATACGAGTGTAAGCACTTATTTAACTGGAATATCCAACCTGCACTTTTGTTCTTAACAGCAGAATTATTGGCGCTTTTTAGTTTATTTACAACACCTAATACTTTTCAAGTACTATATTGGCGTTCAGGTCAAGTGACATACTTTACACCACTGGTATTATTTACTTTTATTTTAGCTTGGCTACTAAAAATTACGCGGTCAGAATTAAAGGTGAATAGATATATCCCCATTTTTATCTTGCTAGCATTTTTTTAGTGGGGGGTTATCCGAAACAATTGGCATTTTTCATATCAGCATACTTTCACTGATGATGCTAGTCACTTACTTTTTTTCTGCACCATCCCCACGCCGAAAAATTGCCCTAACCTTATTAATGGCTTTATTAGTTGGAGCATTCAGCGCTTTACTCATCATGTTCTTGGCACCAGCCAATGCCTTACGCATTAACCCAGAAAAATCATCCCCAACTATGGTGCAAGTTGTTTTCCGCTCTTTAGATTTCACCTACGCCTTTTTGATAGATTCATTCAGATCTTTACCTATTCCATTTATTGTCTTAAGTGTTATTTTTACCTTATGCTCTCTCATTATTTTTACAAAATACGAAGATAAAGTAAAAAACCCACGCCTTATATGGTTGCTTCTTATCATTCCACTAATTACATATGCAATAATATTTGCCACCTTTGCCCCTAGTGCTTATGGACAATCTTACCCTGTTGAAAGAGTTCGCTTCCCTGCTTTTATCATTTTGAATATTGGCATTATGCTCTTGAGCGTTTGTTTAGGATATTTCCTATCTTATATAAAACTAAACAAATTAACAAATAGTATGGTTTTAGCTGTTATTCTGCTAGCCTTGTTTTACCCACTATGGATGATACGCCAGCCAATGCAAACCTATGAATATAGGCGGTTATGGGCAAAACGCTGGGATGAACGCAAAAAATATGATCTATACCGCCATCAGTAATGGCGAAACAGACATCCTTGTACCAGCTTTAGATGGATACGAAGGCACAAAAGAACTAGAACTTGCCTCTAATTATTGGATCAATAAATGCGCCGCACAATATTATGGGGTAAACTCTTTAGGCACATTTCAATTGAGAGAAGACAATGACCTCGACTACTTCAGTGAATAATCCCATCCTCGTCACAGGCTCACATCGCAGTGGCACAACTTGTTGGTAAAATGCTCACCGCCAATGATGATGCCGCTTACATCAGTGAGCCATTAAATGTTTTGCATCGCGCTGGAATTTTTCGCGCGCCTGTTAAATATTGGTACACCTACATCACAAACGAAAATGAAAATGAATATTTGCCCGCTTTTGAAGAATTATTAAATTTTCAATATCACACTTGGCTTGAAATAAAATCAATTCGTTCGATAAAAGATTTTCTACGCATGGGGCGCGACTTTCGCATTTTTTATAACGGCAGTTTGCACGGTCAGCGAGCATTAATCAAAGATCCGTTTGCAGTTTTTTCATCGGCTTGGTTCGCGCAAAAATTAAATTGCCAAGTGGTCATCACAATTCGTCACCCTGCTGGGTTTACAAGTAGCCTAAAAAGACTCGGCTGGCATTTTGATTTTGATAATTTTCTGAATCAACCTTTGCTGATGCAAGATCATTTTGAAAAAGATAGGCATGCCATGCAAGCCATTGATAAAAATGACATTATCGGTCAAGGGGCTTTGTTATGGAAATTGATTTACCGCTTCGTTCACTTGACCCGCAACCTGTTTCCGCACTTCAACCTTGTTCGTCACGAAGACCTTTCGCTTGACCCTCTTACTGGATTCCAAAATTTATATCAAAAATTAGATTTAGATTTTACAGAAGAAGTCAAAGCAAAGATTCTTAACTCCAGTAGTTCTGAAAACCCAAATAAACTTTCAAAAAGCAAAACACATTCAGTGAAGTTAGATAGTCGCGCTAATTTAGATAATTGGAAAAAAATCCTTTCAGCCGAAGAAATTAATCAAATTCGGAACATCACAGAAGATGTTTCACCTCATTTTTATTCAGATGACGAGTGGTAAATGAGACCTCCAAAACTTCCTCTTGTTTCTATCATCACCCCATCTTTTAACCAAGCAGAATTTTTAGAAAAAACAATTCAATCTGTCTTAATGCAAGATTATCCATTTATTGAATACATCGTCATAGATGGTGGCTCGACAGATGGAAGCGTGGAGATCATCAAAAAATATGAAGATAAAATAAAGGCTTGGGTCAGCGAACCAGATAAAGGTCAGACTGAAGCGATTAATAAGGGATTCGCAAAAGCCACAGGCGAAATCCTAGCGTGGATTAATTCAGATGATACCTATAATCCAAAAGCAGTGGGCGAGGCAATTAAATATTTAATCGAAAATCCAAACGTGGCGATGGTATATGCGGATTGTAATTTTATTGATGAACACGAAAATGTGATTGGGAAGTTTAACGCCAAGCAAACGAATTATAAAATGTTGCGCCATGGTTCGGTGCATATTCCGCAACAGACTATGTTTTTTAGAAAAAAATATTGGACGCCACTTGATCCATCTTTTTATTTTGCGATGGATTATGATTTGTGGACGCGCATTGCCAAGCAGGCTGAAATAAAATATTTGCAGGGAAAAGTTTGGGCAAATTTTCGAATACACACATCAAGTAAAACGAACGTGAACGATATGCGCGGTTGGGATGAAATGTTGCGCGTGCATTATCGTGATGGTGGTAGTTTTTTTTCTGTGATTGTGGCAAAATATTATTTAAGGAAAGTAATTGGTCCGTTGTGGAAATGGCGGATACGTAAAGCGTAATGCGTGATACGTAATTTAAACTTTACGAATTACGCATTACGAAATAAATTTCAACTATGAATTTCATTCTATCTTCTCCCTCTGTTGATGATTTGATAAATTTACTAAAAAATTGGCGACTTTGGATTCTGGGTGCAGTGCTTGGTGCATTTTTGGGTGCAGTTTTTTATTTTATTAATCCGCCGTTATATCGCGCACAAGCAACCGTAAATGTGGATTTCAATTTGGAAGAAGCCTTTCCAACCGAAACCGATAGACAATATTTTTATTATCTTGAACGTGAAAACGCGCAAGATGATTGAAATTGCTTGGTCTGATGAGGTGTTGAGTTCATTGCTGATTTTCATCGTCCGCATAAAAAATGCCAGCCCGCCTCCATAGGCTGTGCTAAA
>LMZR01000044.1 GCA_001567105.1 Chloroflexi bacterium OLB14 | reverse complement strand
AAATTTTGGCTTACAAAAGAAATTTGCATTAAATAATTTTCTTTTCACCTAAGATAATTCCAAGGTATTGTCGGTTATATTCATCTAATCTTTCCCAAACAGGGGATTCTTGTAAACGAAACGCATCAGAATTTTCTTGCAGAAAAAAACCTACTTCATTTTCAACAACAAGTACATCCTTCTCGGTGGGAGTCCAATAGCCTGTGGATTCGCCATTCTGTGCAAACCAATCTGCGATTCCTGTTTCTCTGGCTTGGCTTTCAGGGAGAATAGTCCAATTTTCACCTTGCCTATTTTGTGGAGAGCAGGCAATTGTGAGTTGGAAGAGGAATGTTATTAAGAAAAAAAGGTTTCGTTTCTTGATAAGCATGATGAATTCCTTGCAAATTTTACTTGATAATTCAGGAAACGCTCTCTTTTCCTTCCCACTATACTTGACACGGTTTCTGGATCTTGAAACAATATCTTGCGTGAAATCTTAATATATCGTAAAATCAAAGTAATAATTTCTAGTTTTGGCAATAGTAGGATGAAATGACAAAAAAAGTTAATCTAAACAATATCAAAAAATCTAAGATAAATATAAAAAATCACAATACATTATTAAACGCGCCATCATCTATAGCCCGTGAAGACGTTGAGTATTTGCTTTCAAATCTTGAAGAGGTGGAAGTAGGAATTGACACGGGCGATTCGATTACATATAAAGACACTGCCTTTGAGGAAACCATAAAATCCTTAGAAAGGGTAATTACCAAGACCCTAGATGAAAAAAAGGGTGGAGAAGCAGAAAAGCTATTAACTGAATTGAAGAACCAAAAGCCTGGCGTAAATATAGATAAAATCACTGACTTGTTGAATAAATTAATGGGGTTGCTTAAACTTGCAGGTTTTGCAGCTCCAGTTATTGAAAAGTTTTGGGTTGTGCTTAGTAAATACTTTGGATTAAATTAAATGAGAGATGCATCATGGCTGATTTCTATCCACCTGAAAACAATCAATATCCAGATGAAGACGATGAAAGAGATGATGGAAATGAAATTGTTGATAATATTGACGTGCCTATAGAAGACCAAGAAATTGATGAAAGTGAAATGGGGGAAAATGTTACCGAGAATAGCGGAACCAATGTAGATCTTAATAATGTATCTGATTCAGAAGTTCATATTGAAATAGGCAATAAAATATTCTTGGATTTACCTGGTCAGGGAATTAGGGTCATAGACTTAGCAAGTTCAGAAATCAACAAAAACAAATCAGTATATGTTGAGTCTTCAAGATTTGCTGATCTTATTACCCGAGTATTAAATGAGCGCTTAATAATTATTGTTGGGGATGCACATGCTGGAAAATATGCAACCGCAATTCATATCTCTCAAAAATTATCGCTTGAAAATAGCGATTTGAAAATCCGTAGCCTGCGGTTTTCTGATGACGCGTCTCTCATAGACTTTGTTGAAAACGAAGAGTGTCCAAACAACAGCGTTTTTGTTGCGCAGGATGGTTTTTCTGTGCCTGGGTTAGGAATTGCCGAAATACAGAGACATTCTCACTATTTAGTTTCATTGCTTGTTAATCGCAACGATTATGTAATTATTACAGCGGATACTGGCACGTTAGTTGACAATGAAATTCCAGAGCAGTACAAAATTGAATTGTCTCCCTTTTCAACACCTGATTTACAGAAAATATTAAAGAAGCATCTTTCTTACTACGAACTATCTGATACTTCTAAATCAATTGTAGAAGAAAAAAAACAACAAATCATATCAGCATTGCGAACTGCCCACGCCGTTGATCGGTTGTTCCAAATCATAAGTAGACGTCCTATAATTACTGCACAGGAGATCGATGACATTCTATCTAAAATCTCCAATACGGTTTTAGATGCAAAGGTATGGTTCCAATCTCTTGGTGTAAATCAACGTTATTATGCAATGCTGGTTGCACTTTGCCGCGAGCTAGATAGGAACCAACTTTGGCTAGTTTATGAAAAAATAGTTGCGGCTTTAAGAAGTAAGAAGGTCAATATAGATGCTCCACTGAACTTCTCTGAGGAAGAGTTGCGATCAAGTACTTATACAGTATTGACTGAGATAGAGTCTCTTGAGTTTCAAGATATAGTTTATCGCGATCAAGTGTTTCTACAAATTAGAGAAGCCTATCTACAGCAGTTTAAATCTATCTTGCATGTGTTTTCAGATTTAGTATTGAGCAATTCTTCAAACCAGAACAATCGAAGCCGCGATATGCGTATCGCTGTTGCTGTTGCTGTTGGTGAAATAGCAAAAGCATCTTGGAGTGAGGCTTTTACGGATGCTTTTAATATCTGGGCAAATCACCCAGAGACAACTATCAAATCTGCTGTTGCTCATGCTATCAGACAAACAGCGACTGCAAAAATAAGGCAAAAAGATATTGCATATATACTCTCAAGATGGAAAATTAGTTCTAATATCAATTTAAGATGGACTAGTGCTGCCGTTTGTGAAAGACTTTATCCCATAATGCCGTATGAGGCACTCAATATTCTGAACGAATTATCAAACGATAAATCTAATTTTGTTAGAAGAGCAGTTGCACATGCCGTAGTAGCAATTGCAAGGCGAGACTTAGAAGAATCCATACAAATAATTCTTGCTTGGGTTAATACAGAAAGAAAACGAACAAAAAGAACTGCTGGTGATGTATTTGTTAAATTATTAGAGAATAGCAAGAGATTAAGTCTGGCATTAGAAAACGATTCTTACAGAACTAGGCTTATGCCACTAGTAACAGAATTAATTGTTCAGGGTGATGAGCACTTAACAACGGGATTATCCCTGTTACAAGAATGGATAATTAGTAGTAATGAAAACCAAGAGTTGTTAAGTTCAATAGAAAACTCTCTGTTGAATATCTGCATGGATGTTCCTGTTGATATTCGCGAAAGCGTTATTGATGAAATTCAGGAGAAGTGGGTTCAATCAGAAGACGAATCTCTGTACCGTTTTTCAGTCGTGCTAGTTGATCTGATTCAGAAACTTCCTCAATCTGAGACGCCACAAATACCAACACAGTATTTTATTTTTGACGATGATGACAACGAAGACATCGAAGAAGATGAAGACTTTGAGTTTCACAATACAAACTAAAATATGGAGTTGATCTATATAAGCTTGTGTTGCTGTTGTTTTAGCGTATTAATTCTTGCTGTTCTTATAGGTGTTTCAATACTTTTCTCCAAGAGACAATCAATGAGTACCGATTCGGACAAATGGCAAATGCACTCTTATTCACAGGTGAAATGTCCTGTTTGTTTAGGCGCACTTTTAGAACCAATGATAAAATGTGAGAGTTGCGGAACGATATATCATGTAGATTGCTTTACGAATCTAGCTTCTGGATATGGGAAATGCGCAAATTGCAGGAAGAATATTAAGAAAACCAAGAGTTTTTGGGAAATTTTGTTTGGATTGTAACAAAAGAGGTGTTTTCAAATACTATGTTAATTAAACAAACAAATTGTCCAATTTGCAGAAATATACTAGATTATTTTTCTGACAGCCAAGTACTGATTCGTTGCGAAACCTGTAAAACTAATTACCATGAAGATTGTTGGAAAGTTATTTCTAAGTGTAGCAATTGTCACAGCGACAAGATTACCTTAGTCGACAAAACGTTCTTTATCAATGAAATTTTTGAGACCCCTCCTCAAGATGGTGAAGCATGAAAAAAGAAACAGATTTTGATTTTGAAGTAGAAACAGTAAAACAGTTTCAAGACGACGATCCTTTTTCACGTCAAAAGTTATTAAAGGATTGGGATCAAGATAAGGTTACAAAAGCACGGGTTTTGGTTGTTGGAGCTGGCGCATTAGGTAATGAGGTACTAAAAAACCTCGCGTTAATTGGGGTTGGGCGAATATTTATTGTGGATTTTGACAAGGTTAGTAAATCTAATCTTAGTCGAACAATTCTTTATCGTATCGAAGATAGTGATAAGGATAAAGCTAAAATTGCCGCAACGAGAACTCAAGAGCTTTGCGTTGAGCCATCTGCAAAAGTCGGGTATTTTTCTACTAATGTTGTCGAAAATCTTGGTAGTGGTTTCTTTAGTAAATTTGATATTGTTATTGGGTGTATTGATAATTTAGAGGCGAGGCTTGCTATTAGTCAAGGGTGCTGGTTAGCAGGTATCCCTTGGGTTGATGGCAGCATTTCTGGTCATCATGGAAATGTTGTCATATTTAAACCATTTGAGACATTTTGTTTCAAATGCACAATGAGTCGCGAGGACGAGAAGTCTATAGAAGAAAGGTTTTCTTGCGACAAAAGAAGATTAAGGGCAATTTCAGAGAAGAAGATACCAACAATACAAACATTATCAAGTATTATTGCTGGGATTCAAGTGCAGGAGGCTATGAGATTGATCCATAAAGATTATTCTATGATTGGAAAAAGAATTAGTTATGATGGAGCTAGAAACCAAATGGAAACAACGACTTCTAATCCACTAAAAGAACACAATGAATTTCATGGTCACGGAACGTATATAGGTAGTTACATTGAAAAACTTCATCAGGTTTCTGTTAATAACACTTTGGAAACTTTTTTGTCCGCTACTGAATTAATCGGGCAAAACTTTGAGATACTTTTCTCTACGAGAAAAGGGCATGATTTTATTCTTTATGCTCACTGTAAAGTGTGCTCAAATAATTTCGATGTCGATCTCCCACGATTTAGAATTTTTGCTGATCAGTACAACGAATGCCCTCACTGTGGCGCAACACAACCTGATAATGTCATTAATCCAGATGATTTAGTAATTACTTTTGAGCCAGCCCCCCCATTGAATCAAGATAATATAAGTAAAAAATTCCTTGAAATGCGGTTGTCCGATATTGGGTTTGCACCGCTTGATATTATTGAGATTGTTCATGGTGGAAAATTCAGGTTTTTCGAACTATCTGCCGATGAAAATATACTTTTCACAAACTAAAGGAGATCAATCATGGCTGATAAAATCCGCGTCACCTTCACAGATATAACTGGAACAAAGCATGCAGATGTAACACTGAAAGACTCGCTAACAGCAGAACAAGTTGTCAAGAAATTGATAGACAACAATTTTCTAGCTAGTTTAGACTCTGGGCAAGTTTATACTCTTCAAAACAAAAGAACTCAAGTTACTATTCAGCCAACTCAAACTCTTGATAATGCTGGCGTGCAAGACGGTGACATGCTAATAGCGGGCGTCATGACACGCGGAGGGTAGTAAACAGTATGGCATCGCAGGGCAGATAAGACGTGAGAGAATAAGAAACGATGTAGTCGGTCTACAAAACATTCGATGTAGTGCAATTGATTGGAAGGCAGATTCTCAAATACCCGACAAAATATATGTCACATTTAATATACGGAGTATCGTTGGTTTGTCTCCAGATAATTCACCAGTTTATTACGATAGGTTTGATATAGAGATTCAAATCCCATCTGACTATCCTCTCTCAAGTCCAGTAGCAAAAATGGCTACAGGTTATAAACCTATCTTTCATCCTAATTTTTGGACATCAGGATTAATTTGTACACAACACAATAAATGGAACCCTGGCGAAAATCTTGCGCTATTTATTATTCGCCTCGCTAAGATGTTTCAATTTGATTCCATTATGACTGATCCAGGAAACCCAGCGAATACAGATGCTGCTAAATGGTACAAATCTGTGCTTAATAAAGGTATCTTTCCTACAGACAATAAAGAATTACCACTTTCTATAAATGAAAGTGACGATGATTTTGAGTTTTCACAGTAAATGTGAGGTTATATATGCTTTCCCCTGGAGAAATTCGCCAATTACGTTTAACCAAAGATTGGGAGGAAATGAAAAAAATTGTTAGTCCTGCAATAAGGTGGGTTGGGCAAGGCACACCTCCCTATCGATATGATGTTACATATCATATTCGAAGTATCATTGAAGTAGATAGTAAGAGCGGGACGCCAATTTATCGCGATGAGCATAAGGTAATTATAGAAATCCCCAGTGGATATCCTTATTCGGGGGAAAGTATAATAGCTAAAATGGCTAATGATTGTAGCCCGATATTTCATCCTAATTTTTGGACTGGCGGTTTGATTTGTATATGGGGCAATGGCAACACAACTTTGGGACCCAACGAAACTGTTGCAATGGTCTGTACACGTATAGCATTACTAATTCAATTTGATCAGTATCTGACACAAGAAGCTCACAAGGCTAATCCAGAAGCCGCAGAGTGGTATGCAAAGAATAAAAATTCAGGGTTCTTCCCAACTGACAAGCAATTAATACCTTTGCCTGCGGCAGTTGACGAAGATGATTTTTTCATAAATTCATAAGGAGGTGAATTATGTCTAGAGATAATGATGATGATTTCATTATGAGTGAAATATTTACACCAGATATGCAACAAAAATATCTTTAT
Organism: Chloroflexi bacterium OLB14; assembly: GCA_001567105.1. GTDB lineage: Bacteria > Chloroflexota > Anaerolineae > Anaerolineales > Villigracilaceae > Villigracilis. The sequence goes on along the minus strand of LMZR01000044.1, from coordinate 2,550 downwards.
GAGGATTTTTGCCCTACTAACGAACCATTTCAAGTATACATTTCTGAAGATGCATTGCAGGATATATTCTTCCATGGCGTGAAAGGACATAAGCAAGGGGCTGGTGAAATTGCTGGCGCTTTGGTTGGTAATATATATCGTGTATTTAATTCAAAATCGAAATTTGTTGAAGTTAACGCATCAATTCCTGCTAACACCAAATCAGCACATACCAATGTTGAAATATCTGACAAAGAATGGATTAGGATAAACTCCATTATTGAAAAAGACCCTCGTTATCGCCTTAGGAGTACTGCCGTAGGTTGGTATCATTCTCATCCCAATTTTGGAATATTTATGTCGGGTATAGATGAAAACACCCAGTTATCACATTTCAATTTAGAATGGCAAATAGCAATAGTTGTAGATCCTGTTAGGATTGATATTGGATGTTTCACTACTGCAAATGTTCACAAGCAAGTACCTTTATACTTAATTCCCAGGCAAGGCGACAAGACAGTCATACGCGCTGTTGATTTTTTGCGCAACTTGAAATCTGAAAAACCCAAACAAGAATTTCCAGAAAATTCACTCTATCAGGAAATTCAAAATTTAAATAATCACTTAAATAGAATAGCGGACAAACAAGATTCTCTTATTGTATTAATTAATTCCTTTGATCTAAAAGATAGTGCTATCAAGAATAAGCAATCAAACACAATGGTGTCAACTCAACTTGAGAATCTTTATAAAAATATTGATTCTCAACTAAATAAAACTTTGCCTGCAATTGGCGAATTAAGCAACAAGTATCAAAATATAGAGAGTGCCCTTGATGCTTTGTCTAAGAACGTAAAATCTCCTGCTTCGGATGAAAATCAAAAAATTATACAAAGAGTTAAAGGAGACTTGGATGCAGTCAAAGGCAATCAAAAATCACTAGAATCCATTCTTACTACTTTACAATCGAAACTTTCACAATACGAGAAAAATATTTCTATATCTCAAGACTCTTTGCTTGATAAAATCAAAGGAAAGATCGAGTTTATACAAAACGAACAGAGGCAGACCTTAGCTTCTATACAAGTTGTACAAAATTTCTTAATTGAAACACGGGCATCTGTTGAAGCACTTTGGGGTGAAGTGAAGCGAAAGTTATATATTGTTGCCATTGCTGTTTTTTTGTTGGCTTTTCTAGGTGGTATTGGAGGAGCTTTTATTTACCAAAACTACTTAAGTTCTGAAAGGTTGTTGGCAGGTCAAGTTCCAACTCCCACAATACAAGCTACACCAACCAGATATATTGTTCCATCGTCAACGCCAATTGCTCCAACTTTAACAGAAACTGTTACTCCAACAGCAACTTTCACTTCAACAAATACAATTGAACCTACATTCACTCCTTGAGGATAATAAATAAGTGACTACTGGCTGGGAAAAAATTCTCGGTAAGGTATTCAAAGAAAAAAAGGATGAATTTGTTGTAGAACAAGTTTATCAAGCTTGCCAGAAAACAAGCCGCTATTTCGTGAATTCTGTTATGTGCCTGGCGAGACTTTTCAAGTTTATATCCAACAGAGCGCATTACAAGATGTGCATCAACATGCTTTAAGTGGGTTAAGAAATGGAAAAGAAGTTGCAGGCGTTTTAGTTGGCAGGTATTTGTTTGACAAAAAACACAATGTTGAATTTATTGAAATCCTAGATGTAGTTCAAGCACAATCTAGTACCAGTACATCAGTAGATGTTAATATACCCGCAAGTGAATGGGGACGCATTCAAGTTCTTGTAGAAGATTCGGCGAGCTATAGGATTGTTGGTTGGTATCACTCACATCCCCGAATGAGGGCATTTATGTCTGCTGTTGACCAATCTACTCAGATTAATCATTTTAATCATAATGGACAGGTTGCTGTTGTGGTTGGTGTAGGCAATAATATATCTGAAGTAAAGTGTTTTGATCACTTTAGCAAAGAGGTTAATTTATATTTTTCACCTCAAGGGAATGACAAGCAATTAATCAAGGCGAATTTAGAGTTTTTGCAACGTCCAAGTACTGTTTTTTTCTCTCGAAAATCTACCAAGCCTATTAAGTATGATATTTCTGTGCTGGATAATATTTTTGATCGGATTTTTAGAAATTACGATTTAGATCGCAACTTTAATTTGTTAGGGTTTGATAACCCTAAAGGACATATACAAGATTACGATAGATTGTACCCAGAGTTGAACCTTGGAATAAAATATTACATGGAAATTAAGGATGATGCTGTCGTGCTTGTAGCATTTGAAAATGAATTTATGTTCTTCGCAATCAATGTTAATGAGTTGGATTTAAGTAAAGTGATTGACATCATACAAACTATTTATTCCTCGATTTACAAATATGCTAATGAGTACAGATCCTATCGTCTCGAATTATATAAAGAAGCCTTTGATGAATTTGAAGTAGCGCTTAATCAACTTAAAAAACAAAAAACTTCATTACTCAGGTAAATCATTTTAGTCCACTTTAGTGGACTTCGTAAAAATAGCACGGGTGATTCATCCCCGTGCGGACTAACAACGTAG
>LMZR01000043.1 GCA_001567105.1 Chloroflexi bacterium OLB14 | reverse complement strand
CGCTAATTTTTGAGAAACACAAACTTGGAAAACTGCCACCGTTAAAAATGCCTGACTTGAACAAACAAAACTTTCTGCCAAAAACCAAAACCCTTGATTTGCAAGACTCAATGAGCCAATTTGAAAACCAACTTGATTTGAAAAAAGCGCTACTCAAAGACTTAACGAAGCGCCTGCCCAACGGTTTGCGTTACCTGCGTGTGGGCGGGCGTGGACTCTGCTTGGGAGCAGAAAAAACTCGAAGCCAGAAAAATGCCTGAAAATGCCGCAGAATCCCACACGTCAGGTGCACGCTTTGTTGGCACGCTTTTGACTTTAGAGACTCCACCTGTAATTATCGGCATTTAATAATGCGGAAAGATGCGCCTGAAAAGCAATTGATTCTTTTATGGCTTGGGAACGATTTTTCCCAACAGGAAATGGTATTTTGAAATAAGTTTCCCAACCATCCTTCTTTAATTCTGGCTGGCTGGCTGTTTGTGCTAAATAATAAATCTGTTTACGACAAACTTCACTTCGGAGCGTGTACCACAACAAATGACCTTCATCCGCATTTTTGGGGCGAATTACATAAAAGCCAGATGTGCAAATTGCGCCGTCAAATTCTTTTGGTGTCATCACGACAGTACCCCTAGAACTATTATTAATAGCCATAAGAATATCGCCTTCTGCGATTCGATATTCACCACGAGTCGGTAATTCATCTATTGTTCCAGTAATAAATTTAGTGATTAATCCATATCGTGTAACATCGCCAATTTCTACATATTTCAAAATTTCTTTTGAATCTGAATCTCGCAACTTTTTCTTATCCGCTTTTGATAATTTTTTCTCGCAAGGTAAAATCTTTGCCAGTCTTCAACTCAATTTCTCCGCTGGCGGTCATGTTTTCAATGTCAGCCCAAACTTTATGTAATTCAGGCGCATAAAAGAAAGAGTCAATCCTTTCTGACGTTAACGACTTTGGGCTTACTAGCCAAATTTGTTCAGGGCTTTCCAAATTCTCTAGCGGGTCTTGATTATCTTTTATGGTTACAGTTAACTTTCCTGTTCTTTTCCATTCCAAATAAGTATTGAGAATATCATTTAAGTTGTTTCTTTCAGGTGTATCTTTCAAAGCGTTATCGTGTCCAATGTTATTACTAATAGACATAAAGACATGACCTTGCTTTTCAGATTTTATCAGCCTTTTTTCGCAAATGAAGAACTGATGTTTTTATATTGGCTTTTGCTTTGAAGAAAGCATTAAATGGCATAGAGTGAACGCCAAGTAGAATAAAATTATCTAAAATCCATTCTCGTACTTTTTGGTGAGTAGAGCCATTAAGAACTGTGTCGTCTAATACAATAAGCATTTCTCCATTTGGTTTCAATAAATCGAGATACCTTTGTAAAAATAAAACATTTGATTTTACAGAATCCATACCATCAGCCAAAGACAACTGACGTAAAATGCGTTCTTCATCTGTGTTTGCGGCAGTGTAAGACATGCTAAACGGGGGATTAGTTAATACTAAATCAAAATCTCCCAATAATATTTTTCCAGCATGGTCTACAACTTCTTGAACTCGTTCATCAGCCATATCATCTGCGGGTTGTGGAGCATTATCTAATCCGTCTCCATGAAAAATATGACTTCCGCCATCACCATGTAAATACATATTGATTCTGGCAATTCTGCTTACTCGCTCATTTGCTTCTACGCCAAATAAACGATTATTACAAATTTCGCTGATTAGTTGTTCTTTCTGTTTCTTTGTAAAACGAGTGTCATTGCGAGTGGATGCCACCAAATAAGCCATAACTTCGATAAGGAATCCTGCTGTGCCGCATGAGGCGTCTATAACTTTTGGAGGATTCGTAATATCGCCATATCCGTCAAGCGCAATTCTTGTCATAAAATCAACAAGATAACGAGGTGTAAAGTATTGCCCCAATTCTTTTCCGCGCACTGCGGCATTTAAGAACACTTCAAACATGCGTCCGTTTAAGTCTTCATCAATCGAACTTAAATTTATGTGCTGGAATCGTTTTATAAGTTCACGAGTTGTATCAGCGCCTAACTTGAATGTTTCGCTTGGGTTCAAATATTGCGGCGTTTTTTTTCCGCTGGTAATCTCCGCTTCAAGGCGGTTTCTTAACTTCACAAAAAGAGCGTCACGAACAGGATGCTTTAATGTAGATTTTTGAGCGTCAACCCAGTCAAGAGTCATGGGCAATTCATAAGAGCGCAAAGTTGCCCCTTTTTTTTCTCGTTCTTTATCTTCACTTATTTTCAGAAATATGAATTTGCAAAACTCAAAAAAAAGCGTCTGTTGGCGATAGTTTTTCTTTTTTCCAAACTAAATCATGGCACTCATTAAATAAATTATTCAAGTCGCTTGGAGAAACAACATTAAACGCCAATCCGCCAGTGATAACTTCATCATCTGAAATATGTTTTATGTAAGAACGAAGTGCAACATAAGGCGGAGAACCGCTTACAAAGTCAGATAGTCGCAAGGTTACTATCGGGCGATTGCTATCAGGTTGATAAAGTGACGTAATATGACCATTGCTAATTAAAAGCCATTTAATTTTTTCAGTATCGTTCTTATCGCTGTTGTAACTTAATGCATAACTAGCCGCCTGCCCCCAAGCGTCTTGTATGGACTTTTTTGGGTCTTTCGTTTCAACAACTACTTTAGCCGTTTTATCTTTTCGTAAAAGCAAAAAATCGGCTTCAATTGTTGATTTTTTAGAACCAGAAAAAGCAAGTAATGGCGGCAATTGTTTTTTAGGAACAATTGCCGTTTGTGGATAACCTAAATCAGCAAACAGGGGGAGAAGTAGCCGAGTTTCAACTTCGGCTTCTGATTTTAGGTCTCTAGCGTTCAGTTGAAAAAGTGTGCTGTGTGTCATAATAACTACAGTATACTGGACTTCCTTAAAAAACACAACCCTGATTTGTCACTGTAGTGATTAAAAACGCTGTTATGCAAGGGGCGTGCCAACGGTTTGCGTTACCTGCGCTGGGGCGGGGA
>LMZR01000042.1 GCA_001567105.1 Chloroflexi bacterium OLB14 | reverse complement strand
GTGACAGTTGTCACTTGCGGGGAGCAGGCAATTAAAATCAAGGCGAGGAAAAGAAGGGAAATTTTGCTCATGGCTTGTTTCCAAAATTTATTTTAGAGAGATTGGTTATATTATATAACCGTAGGGGCGACACAACAAACTTTTGAGAGTGGCTAATAAAGAAAGTAATCTAAAAGATTTAACCACAGAGACCACGAAGATCACAGAGAAAACCTTATAAAAACCTCTGTGGACTCTGTGCTCTCTGTGGTGATTGTTTTTTTACTCTCTCTTTTCACCACTCCCAAACTTTTCAATCATCAATTTTTATGCACAAAACAAAATCATATGGCAACTTGATTAATGTACGGCGGGTCGCCCTGTTTTACAAAGCAATTCTTGCTATCCAAAAGGGCGACCCGCATTTGCATAAGTTTGATAATTGATTATCAGGACAATTTATTTTCAAATGATTTTTGATCGCATGGATGGGTCGCCCCTACGGATTTATATGGAGACTTCCGAAGTCTGAAAAATGCATAAAAACCTATCAGGTTTAGGATGCAAATTATTTCAAGCGCAATAACACTTTACCGTCTTCCCACAATTCTTCAATATTATAAAAATTACGTTGATCTGGCGAAAACAAATGCACTACAACATCACCATAATCTACAATCACCCAGCCATCACGAGAGTTGCCTTGTTTCTTAGCTTTCTTTTTATACTTTTTTCGTACATCATCCACAACGCTATTTGCCAGCGCATCAAGCATGCGGTCACTGGTGCCTGTGCAAATAACAAAATAATCGGTAAACGAAATGACTTCTTTCAAATCTAATAAAATAATGTCTTCGCCTTTTTTATCTTCTAAAACATTTACAATTTCACGAGCAAGTTCAAGTGTATTCAGAATTTACCTCTTTAACATAACTGAAAATAATTTTGTATAAAGTGAGCCATTAGCGTGCAAATCACTTTGATACAGATGCAACGAGTCTACCTTAGCCAATGGAATTTTGCCAAGTTGAAAAGTCTCCAATGCAGAGCGGATTTTTTGTAAATCAGATGATTGGATATTTTGTTTGACTCGCCCCAAAGTAAGATGTGCCGAAAAAGCACGCGCCTCTTTTTCATACCCCAATTTGGTAACTGCTCCATCAACCTCTTTTTGCAGTGAAGTTAACGCAGCTGAGGTTAAAATTCCAAGCCAAATGACACGAGGCAATTTGAGGCTAGGAAACGAACCGATGCTTTGAATCTGCAAATCAAATGCGGCGTGTGAATCTGCCACATGAAGCAGAATCTGTTTTAGAAAATCTATATGCGTGGTGGGGGTGTTGCCTAAAAACTTTAATGTCAGATGAATATTCTCAATGGATACCCAGCGGATTAGGTCTTTGCTTAGAATTTTTTGCAAACGAAAAAAGTCTTTTTCAATGGTATCTAAAACAGGTTGGGGAAGATCAACAGCAATGAATGTGCGAATCTGATTCATGCAGAGGTGTGAGTGTTTAATACTTTTTCTACGGCGTTTTTCAAATCCTGAAAGCCGACTGGTTTGGTGAGGTACATTGAAGCACCTGCGTCTAATCCATTCTTGATATCGCTTGGCATACTTTTGGCAGAGACGACGATGACGGGAATTTTTGCCAAGTCTGGCTCGCGTTGCATAAAGCGTAAGACTTCTAAACCTGAAATATCAGGCATCATAATATCTAGCAAAACGACATCAGGTTTTTCTTGAGCAATCATTGGAATGGCTGGTGTGCTAGAAAACATTTTGATAACCCGAAAGCCGTTAAGGCGCATCATCTCGCCGAATAGTTCGGCGGCATCAGGCTCATCTTCAATAATCATGACAGTTTTTTGTGGAATTGGCATGTGCTAAAAATAGCATAAAGCCAGTGAAATAGCAAGGGCTTTTTGCTTTAAGGAGTGAATAAAAGATGGGTTGGCTTTTTTCTTAGCCAATCCTCAATTTCGTAAGAAATAAAGCTTTCGGTTTATCTAGTTAAAAAACTTGAGGTTTGACGTAAATCTGCTAGAGCAGTATGCGTACCAAATTTTGGAGATAAAGATGACAGAACTTGATGATTTTCGTAAAGAGAAAGATGATTTTTTTGGAAACCATGCGCAAAGCCCACTTACCCCTGAGCAACGAAAAACTTTCAAAGGGTTAAAATTATTTTGCTGAAAATAATGCCTTGCGCTTTGAAGTGCAAGTGCAAGAATTTACAGATAAAGTAAGTTTTCAGATGCAAACTTCTACAGGCGATGTGCGTGAATATCAAAAATATGGCAAATTCAAATTTGTTGTTGAAGGGATAGAAGCCGAATTAACTATTTATGAAAATGAGCATGGATTCTTTTTGCCATTTATAGATTCTTTAGCAGGCAAAGAAACCTACCCTGCAGGGCGTTACCTTGAACCTGAGCCTTCAGCTGGTGATTATTTTTTTATTGACTTTAATTTAGCCTACAACCCTTATTGTGCTTATAACGAAAAATGGTCATGCCCCTTAACGCCCGCAGAAAACCGTTTGAAAGTGCCAATTCGGGCAGGGGAGAAATTATTCCATGAATAAAAAAATATCGCGGCATTTATGCCGCGATATCTTTTTATACTAAAATTTATTTTGTGTTTTCAATTACTCTCAATAACGCTTCGTATTCATCATAACAGTCACTACACATATCTAAATGTTCACGAATCAAAGGGGCAATTTTTTCAACATCTTTGCCGTGTACTTCGTGTTCTACAAACTCATCTAAACGAGCATAAACTCCTTGACAGTCTAACTCATCAGCGCGAGCTTGCTCCAGCACTTGAATAAACTTAAAAACAACATCATCGGTCATTTCTAGGTGAGGGGCTGGTTTATTAAAAATTTTGTAAAGTAAGTCTTTAAATTTCATCTTCTTTTTTTCTGACGTTTAACTTAATCTCAATCTTACTTTTGCTCAAAAGCACTGAGTAAATCTTGTGGAGTCAAACCTTCTATCAAAAGTCGTTTCTTTAACCTCAAACGGGCATCATGTAACAGTTTATATAAAGCATTACGATTAGTTTTCATTTTTTTTGCGGCTTCATCCATTGGCATATCTTGCAGACCAAGCAATGTTAGGGCTTCGCGTTGTTTGGGCGTTAACTCTTCTTGTAAAATTCTGCGCACTCGTTCTAGCATATCTTTTCGCTCGGCTGAAGTTTCAGGACTGGCATGAGAATCTGCAAGGAGACCTGCTGGAGGAGGCGCATCTTCGTTTTCAGTTAATTCATCCAGCGAGGCATCTCGCCAGCGCTTACGGCGTAATTCGGTTAATGCAATTCGAATGGCAATTTTGTGAACCCATGTCGTGAATAAACTTCGCCCCTCAAATGTATCTAATTGGTCCAAGACGCGTAATAAGGTTTCTTGAGTCACTTCTTCAACCAGCGGAGGAAAAAGTGGGTCACTAGCTGGAAGCCATCGAGAAAGAGCGTAAGGTAAACCTTTTTGAATTACATTGCGCAAATCATTCAATGCTTCTTCATGTGTTAAGCCTGTAGCGCGTAAATCTGCTAGCCATGTTTCATTAGTACGAGTAGACATTGCAAGAATTATACCCGTGAAGCAGAGTGATATAAGAAAAAGAAGCCCTAAAAATAAAATTCTTATAAATTTTTTAGGGTTAAATAAAAACATCACCCTCTTTGGGTGATGTTGTGTGGTCTCAACAAGACTCGAACTTGTGACCTCACCGATGTGAACGGTGCGTTCTAACCAACTGAACTATGAGACCAAATCTGCGAGCGAGATTATAGCCGAGCCTTTAACCTTTGGCAAGGAAAGACCTTTGACCTGCAACCTGTAACTCGCAACTCTTACGGCGGAGGCAAATAACTCCATGGGTTAACCTTTGTGCCAGCCATAATCTCAAAATGCAAATGCGAGCCAGAAGAACGCCCTGTACTCCCAATAGCGCCAATCACTTCACCTTGCCCAACACTCTGCCCACAGCCCACATTCAAAGCGCTCAAGTGTGCGTACAAAGTCTGAAAGCCATTGCCATGATCAATCATAATCATATTGCCGTAGCCATAATCATTCCAACCTGCATATACAATCACACCTGCATCAGAAGCGTACACCGCTTCACCTGTGTTACCCGCAAAATCTAAGCCACTATGATTTGCCTCTGGTGAAAAATCAAACCCAGATAGAGTATGGTTATTAGCAGGATACACAAAAGCACCATAGCCCACAGCCCCGCCTGAAACTGGCTCACAGGCACCAGCCCCAAGTACGCGAGCAGAAGCGGGGTTTTCTCTCGTCACACCCAATGGCGCACTCCAACTCACAAAGTCACGTTTACCATTTGGAATAATCAACCATGTACCAACAGGAATATTAGCATTATCAAAATCAGTAATTGTTGAAGCATCAATATGATTAAGCGGATACTCGATAATATCTTTTGCTGTTACGCCGTAAAACTCAGCCCAACTGCCAAACGAAATACCACCTAGCCATTCCCAATAAACACCGTCTACTGGCAAAATTTTTAATTCCTGCCCAGGTTGCAACGAGTGCGGATTATCCAACAAGACATTGTAATTACCCCATAAAATTGTTTGTGGCTCCAAACCAAATTTTTCCGCAATCCCAAAAACAGTATCACCTTGTTGCACAACATAAGTAGAAATCTCATTGCGCGGGCGGCTAGGAATATTGGTATGGATTTGTGCCGAACGAGAAATACCATCACTAATGGCGACACTTATTACCGGAGCCGATTCAATATTAACTACGTCGCTTCCCTGTGGACTTTGTGCTTGATTCTGCCCATCAACATTTGTTTGCGCCTGAGCATAATACGTGCGCGCCCAAATAATCACGGCTACAATAGTAATCACCGAAAAAATATTAGTTGATAATTTAATTAAAGATTCACCCAACCCCATAGTAGTTAGGCTATTCAACCAACTTGAGAGAGCAGAAGGCTGTTTAACGGGTTTCTCTTGTTCAGCCTTTGGGGTTTCATCCTGAAATTGATTATTCATATTCATCATCATAACATGAGCAAAAAATATAAGTGTAAATACTTATTTTATGTTAATTGAATAGAACAAGATTTACCTCGCTATTTCTTTTTTCTAAACAACATTTTCACTACTAATGCACTTATAAATGAAATTAGCCCACCTGCTACCAAGGAGGTGGGTACATTCCAAGTTTGGGCTACCCAACCTACCACAATACTGCCAAATGGAGCCACGCCTTGTAAGCCCCAAAAATAAATACTGAAAACTCGCCCGCGTAACTCATTTGGCACACGAATTTGAATCATGGTATTCATAGTAATCAATTGAGTTACTGTTCCCCAGCCAATAAGGGCTAATAATATATAAGCAAGGTGAACATTAGTTACTAATCCCAATAAAGTCACTGGTATCATAAATAATGCTTGTCCCCATACCAAAGTTTTCTCTTTGTTTGCTAAATTGAAATACGCCATCATAAAAGCCGCAGTAAGAGCTCCAACACCTTGGGCTAAATATAAATTGCTAGTGCGCGTGGCAATGAGAACTTCAGTATCAAAAGCAGTTACCAAAACATCGCGGGCTAAAGCTGGAATTTGCTGTAATAATGGGATACCCAAAAATCCAAGCAAAGCAGACATTAAGATAGTGGATAAAACAATAGGCGTATTGCGAATATATTCTAAGCCTTCTCGAAATTCGCTCCCCATGCTTCTTGTTGTTTCAACTTCTTTTTCCACTTTATACTTTGTTTTAGCTAAATACAACCCCAGAACAACAAATACAAAACTGATACCATTGGCAAGAAACACACTACCTTCACCACCTGTCCATGTAATTATGCCTGCCGCACATAATGGACCGATAATTCTGCCTAAGTTAAAGGCTGTTGTTTGTAAGGCAATGGCGCTAGGCAAAGCTTCTTTGCCTGCTAACTCAACTAACATAGCTTGACGAGCGGTCACTTCAATAGCAACTGCTGTGCCATAAAAAAATGCCAAACTAACAATATGCCAAATTTGCAGTTGATTTGTGAATGTGAGGTATGCCAGCCCAAAGGCTTGTACTGACATAAGCGTTTGCAAGATGATGGTGGCTTTACGTTTATCCCAACGTTCTACTAACACACCAGCAGGTAAAGCAAATAATAAAGTTGGCAAGGTAGAGGCAAAACCGATTAAGCCTAAATCCAATGGTCTGCCTGAAATACGATAAGCAAGATAGGGAAGTGCAGTAGATTGCATCCATGTGCCGACTACGGAGATAAATTGACCCATGAGAAAAAAATATAATCTCGTGAGGCTAGCGCGGGGAAGTGACTGGTAAACCAGTTTTTGAGAGATGTCATTGATAGATTGTAATGTAATGAATTCGTTATAACGGCACAACACATTCAGCCATGTCGTTACTTGGCTTGTTAACCAGTGTTGAAACAGCATGTGCAGTCATTTGGGATGTAGCAAAAGGTTGAATGAGCGGAAGCAACTCTCCCGCAGGTTGAGGCGTTGGGTCAAGCCATTTATCATAATCTTGTGGTTTCAAAATCACGGGCATGCGGTTATGCAAATTTGACATTAATTCATTTGGCTCAGTGGTGATGATGGTGCAGGTGCGCAGTGAATCGCCATCAGGTGAATGCCATTCATCCCACAAGCCTGCAAAGGCAAATGGTTCACGATTTTTCATGTGAATAAAATAAGGTGTTTTTGTTTTTTTGTTTTGATTTGCTTTCCATTCGTAAAAACCGTCAGCCAAAATTAAACAGCGCTTGTGTTTGAGGCTTCCTCGAAATGATGGTTTCTCGGCAATGGTTTCGCCACGTGCATTGATTAATTTATTGCCAATACTAGGGTCTTTAGACCATGATGGAATTAAACCCCAGATAAAAAAATCGGCTTTATTTTTAGCATCGTTTGGAATTGCTAGTACAGGTTGCGTGGGGGCGATGTTGAAGCGTGGGGCAAACTTTTCTGGAAACGTGTAATTTGCAAACGCTTCTACTTCTGACGGGTCAACTGTGAGTGTGAATCTTCCGCACATGATTTCTCCTTTGAGCTGGAGCGAGATTGCAAACAGCAAACTGTTTGTGATTATAAATTTATGCTAATGTGAAATAAAATGTAGAGCCTTCGTTTGGTTGTGATTCGAACCAAATTTTACCGCCGTGCACTTCAATAATTCTTTTAACTAATGTTAAACCAATACCTGTGCCTGTTGAGTTGATATCTAATTTATTAAACAAGCCGAAGATACGATCTGCAAATCTTGGGTCAATGCCAATGCCGTTATCTTTTACAAAAAAAATAATCGGTCTTTCTGCTTGAGAGATAGAGCCAATTTGGATGACAGGCTTGGGTTGGTCTCCCATAAATTTAATCCCATTTTCAATTAGGTTTTGTAATACTTCAACTAATCTAGTTTTATCGCCAAATACTTCATGCCCTTTATCTACAAATTTGATTTCTACATTTTTTGCTCTAATATTTCCTTCTGTCAAGGATAAGGCTTCACGTACAATTTCTGCAAATTTTATTTGCATTGGCTCATTCATGATTCTGCCCACTCGTAAAAGTTCGAGTAAATCCTTGAGCAAGGTTTCCATTTTTGTGACGGAGTGCTGAATACGAGCAACGTCTTTATCAAATTTTTCAAAGTTACCAGATTTTGCATCTTGTTTCAGGTAATTCAAAAACCCCCCAATTGTAACCAGTGGTGCTTTAAGGTCGTGAGATACTGTATAAGTAAATCTTTCCAACTCTGTATTTTTGTTTTCAAGTTCTGTAATTAATTTTTCTCGTTCAATTTCTGCATTTTTTCTATCTGTAATTTCACGTGAAATCCCAGTTGTGCCTACCACTTCACCTGTTGCACTAAATATTGGTGTTTTGATAGTCTCTACCCAAATAAGATTTCCATCTTTATCTTTAGTTTTTTCCTCAAATTTTATACGCTGTTTTGAGGTGATAACTTCTTTATCTCCTTTAAGGTAGCCGCTTGCTAAACCTAACGGGAAAAAATCGGCATCAGTCTTACCAACGATATCCTTCGGGGCAAGTGCAAAAAGTTTACAAAATTGCTCATTGATGGCAATGTATTTCCCTTGTTTATCTTTTAGCCAAGCCGCATCGGGAATATTATCTAGAATAGCGGCTTGTTGCAGTAAAGTTTCTTTTAGTTTTTCTTCGGCTATTTTTTGCTCTGTTACATCTTGCACAGCGCCAACAATACCTGTTAAGCGATTTTCTTTTTCATCCCAAATAGGGTGAGCAAAACGCGCTCCCAGCGAATTGAGCCGTCTTTGGCTAATGTGCGAATTTCAGAATTAACTACATCTTCGTTGCGTAATAGCTTTTCCATATCATTAGCATCTTTACTTAAATCATCAGGATGCACATGTGCGTACCAACCACCCTTTGCTAAATACTCTTCGGCTGAATAGCCCGTCATCTTTTCAAACGCCCCAGCTAACCATATAGTTTTCACTTCGCCGTCTTTTGATATTGAACTTTCAAAAGTATAGTCTGTGCTGACTTTTGAAATCAATTTGTGTTTTTCTTCATTACGGCGAGCTCGTTCTAATGTTTGGCTTAACATGCGTGAAGAAACATATTGCAACATAGCGATAACCGAAAAAATAATTGCACTAATAACCCATGTTAATGAGGCGGAGTATGTTTCAGTAGCTGTAATTTTCCCTGTGGTGTTTTGAAAAACCATCCATAAACCTACAAGTAAAGATAAACCCGTCATACCAACAGCATGTTTAGCCCCAAGTAATAACCCAGAAATTATAATAGCAAGTGGATAGCCAAAAGAATAGGCTACGCTATGCACGCCTCCCCTTGCTAGTGCAAGAATAGTGAAAAATAGCCAAAAAGAAATTACTTGTACATAAGAGGCTAAGCGAACGTAGCCACGACGCATAATAAAAAGCAAAAATAAATTAATTGTTTGACCAATTGCGGCTTGCCCCCATGCCCGCATTGCTAGTTCAGGTTCAAATATTTGTGTATAAATGATGTGCGGCAAAGGTGTTAAAACCAAACCCCATAGAAGAATATTTAGCAAATATGCTTTTTGCGTATCTTCCTCATCATCAAAAACAGGTGCTTTAAAAAAGTTTTTCAAAAACATTTTTACTTTAATCTTCTAACATCGCCATCGCGCATCGTCATGCCAAGTTGGTCTAAATGCTCTAACAAGGCTTGGGCATACTTTCGGGTCGTATGAAATAAATCTCGAACTTCAGCTAATGATATTTTGCCGCGCTTTTCAATTTCAGTTTTTATTTGCAATGTCATTACATCATAATCTCTTTTGAGAAAAATAACATCTCCCGAAACGGTTATCAATTCTCCATTTTCAATCAGAGCATTGATAATTTCCTCGCCCACATCTTGTTGACATTCTTTGACGCTGGGCGTGTTATATGGATTTGCTTCAAACTTACGCTTCAATTCTATGACGTTTAGTTGTTCCTGCTCATTGAACTGAATTTTATGCTGAGGGCTAGCAACTGCAAATCCTGTCATTCGCAAAGAATCATTTTTTACTAAAAATTCTAAAATTGAATTAAATTCTTTGGCAGGTAATTTTAATTTATTTTTTAATTCTTCTTTGGATATTCCACTTCGCAATCTATATTGTTTGTGATGTTCTTCTACAACTTGCAAGGTTTTTTCTTTCAAATTCTGCAAAGTTGAATTTGAAATTATCAGTGAGTTTTTGTTTTCTCCTAACCTTATCAATTGGTGGGTTTTAACCAATTCTGCTAGCGCTTGCTCAAATTGCTTCACATCCAAACGGGATTTTACCTGCAAGTTATTTTCAGTTGTTATACCTAAAGTTAGCGATGCCTCTAATAAAATTTCCGTTGGAGAGCCATGTGAAAGTGCTTCAAGAGATTTAAGTACATTCGCATCAAATCGCTTATGCCTGCTTTTAGGCTGATGGTCAACTACAATGCCGCCGCCGAGTGTTTCGCTGGGAGAGGGTCTACGCAAAATATACCTATCCCCGCGAACTGCTAAGATGGGCTCTTGTAATTCCAACTGAATCCAACCTGTTTGACCTGCTTTCAATTCTTCTGTGCCAAGCAGCCTTAGAGTTGCAATGCTTTCGCTTGCTCCTACAAAAAACTTTACTTCATCGCCATGTTTTACAGAATTGCGAATATCTTTCAATAAAGTTATTTTCGCATCAATTCTTCTGGTGGCGTGATATTGATTTGTATGGATTAAAACATCCCCTCGTTTGATTGCATCAACTTCAATACCAGAGATGTTAACCGCTGTCCTTGAGCCTACTGCGGCAGTTTCTTCTTTTTTCTTATGAGTTTGAAGCCCACGAATTCTGCCTTTTATTCCACTGGGCAAAATTTCAATTTCATCACCTACCGTTAATTCACCACTACTTAATGTGCCAGTAACCACTGTGCCAAATCCGCTCATGCTAAAGACACGGTCAATGGGGAGACGTGGGCGATACAGATTGGGGCGATGAGGTTTATTTTCAAGTAAAGATTGTAAATGAGTGATGAGAGAGGCTATACCATCTTTTGTTTTAGCAGATACTTTGAGGATAGGCGCATCTTTGAGGACAGTATGGCTGAGGGCTTGGCGAATGTCGAGGGTTAGCAACTCAAGCCACTCCACGTCTGAAGCGAGATCGGTTTTAGTCAAAACAATTAGGGCAGATGAAATTCCCAATAAATCTAGAATGGCAAGGTGTTCTTTTGTTTGTGGCATGATGCCTTCATCTGCCGCGATGATTAAAAGCGCTGCGTCAATGCCTGCAATACCTGCAAGCATGTTTTCGATAAAATCGCGGTGACCTGGTACATCCACAATGCCAACTTGCTCTCCATTAGGAAGGGTTAGCCAACCAAAACCAAGTTCAATGGTCATTTCGCGAGCTTGCTCTTCTTTTAGGCGGTCGGGGTGGGTGCCTGTAAGTGCTTCAATTAATGTGGATTTGCCATGATCAACATGGCCCGCAGTGCCGATAACTCTCATTTATAAAATTTCCTCTCTCCTCTTTATGTATGGAAGAAGAAAGAGGAGAGATAGTTTGTTAGCACTAATCATTACTTACTTCTTTGATTTTTTTCCATGCCCCATAATTCTTTGATACGAGCTCATCCATTCGTGGATAACATTCATCAATTCTTGTAATTGTTTTTCGGTGGTATCGGTGGTTTGATGAATTTGATCTTGTAAAACTTCTGCGCTTTCTGCAACGCTGGTTATTTGTTTATCATATTTTTGAACTTCTTTGCGTATATCTCGGAAGGATTCTTCAGAAGATAGGCTATAACCTGTCCAGCGTTTTTGGTCGTCGGCTTTGAAGGTAACCCACTCCTGACGGAGCTTATCTTCGGCAAGGCGTTGCATTTCTGTTACCTCGTTAATACGACGTTCCAGTTTGGTGTTGAGTTCTAAGTATGTTTCTTGCGCTTTTTTGGCACTGCGCAGAGCATCATCTAATTTTTGTAACTGTTCATCTACTCCAGAGGCTTCTTTTGTAAAGATGTCAAATTTTTCTTGCCAACTTTTCCAAGTGCGTTCACGGTCTATTTGAGCAATGGATTGTTGTTCTAAAAAAGCAGTTTGTGCTTGTTTGCGTTCTAATTCAGAAGCAATTAATTCAGTGAAGCGGTTTTCAACATTACGAATACTATCGGTATTGATGGTTGCTTTTTCGCGGCTTTCATCTATCCGTTTTCGTAGAGCGCTTACTTCGCCTTGCATGTCGGCGATGCGCTTTAGGTCATTTTTGCGCGATTCATCGCTAGCGCGAACTGTTCGTTGCACATCTTCGTTTGAACGCTTACCATCCTCTACTGTAGATTTCAAATCGTCTACGTGGTTTAACAAACGTTGAATTTCATCTCCCCGCATTTTGATTTGTTTTTTAAGTTCAGATGTATCAGTAGCGGCTTTTAGTGTGACAAGTGTTTTCTGTATTTCAACTAATTCACTTTGTAATTTTTTGTCTATTTCTTTTTCGGTTTTGGTGTGTGCTTTTTCATTTTCTTCGATCACTGTCATAATGTCTTTACGTTGTTTAGCAATTAATGACTCGAATTGTTCAACACGTTTATTAGCTGGCACCATATCCGCTATTTGTTTGCTGAAAGTTTTAAGTTGTTTCGAAAGTACATCTACTGTCGATTCGAAAGATGACAGGCGATCATTTAACGAAGCTAGTGCATCTTTGTTTTCGCGTTGTTGTTTATCTATAAATTCTAGGCGTTTGATAATTTGTTCAAATTCCATGTTGCTCTCCAGTGTTAAATTATACACTTAAGCAAGATGCACTTATTGGCTTAATCTTTCAAACAAGGCAGGTAGATGCTTCAGTAATGGATTTAAAGCTTGAGGGAGCAAGCCTAAGATGAACAGCCCGCTCACACCTAGCCCCAGCATGGTGATTTGTACCCAGCCTTCATTTAACTTCCAGTTTGATTCTTCGTCTGTCATAACAAAGACGGCTAAAGTACGAACGGCAGCTATCAGTAAACCCATTGCTCCCATAAACAGCCATATTAATAAGGTAGGTGAAATATTTGCCATGAGTTGCCAAATTGCTAAACGCGTAGGAAAGCCTGCCAGTAGGGGGAATCCGAGCATGGAAAGATGCACAATAATTAGAGATATAGTTGCTATGGGAAATTTTCTGAAGAACCCTTGCAAGTCGCTGAATTTGAGAGAGTTGCTATTTTGCTTAAGAATGGAAAGTGCCAATGCCCATGTGGGTAATTCAATGCCGCGTACAAGCAATATTGAGATGGTAAGTATAACGATATCTATATTTTGAATACTAAAGGCTAATAAAATTAAACCTGTCTCTGCAATGGTGGCATAGGCAAAGATGCGTCCAATATGTTTTTGAAGCGAGGCAAAAATTCCACCGCTAGCAACCATGAATACGCCAGTAAATTGAAGCGCATTAATCAATTGTGGAGATGTGCGTAGCCATGTATATCTATCTAAAAAACCGAGTGCAAAAATAGTTGTGAAAGTAGGTAATGCCCATAGTAAAAAGCCACTGGCGTATGGTGAGTTTTCTTCCATTAGGCTAGGAATCCAATTGTAAAATGGGAAGACGGAAAAAAGAAAGGCAAAGCCAATGCTTAGCATGGTGCCAGATAGTGTTGTGCTACCAATGTTGGTTGGGCTGGCTTCTACCCCTGCTAGTAGCCAACCAGAAAATAAAATGAAAGGCATGGCTAAGGTTTGATAAATTAAGAAACGCGCTACACCTTGATTTGCTTTTTGTGTAGTTGGTAATAGTAATGGGATAACAAGCATGGCGGCAACTTCTAGTAGAAGTGCGGCGTATAGAAAGGGTTCTACTGCTAATGAAGCAGTGAGTAGTGAAATAATCATCAAGCCAAGTGATACAAAGCGCGTGGCAGTGCCAGAGACTTGTGCGCCAAAAAACCATAAAGTTGCCACACCATAGATGATAGTGAGCAATGCGCCATCTGCTGTGTTGAGTTCGAAACTGCGCCCAAAAAATTGTACGGCTGGGGCTATTTTGATGGAGAGTGTGCCAAGCAATAAGGCTGTATCAATTGGGATGAAGAAGGCGGTTAAAGATAAAAGCGCACAAAGTGTACCGCCGATCCATGTGGCATATTTTTCGTTGATGAATAATAAGATGAACGTTCCAACAGTAAAAGGGAGGGCTATCCAAAGAATGGGTGAACTCATACTTCGTCCTGTGTTTCTTGGGTGGGTGAGCCTGCAATTAATAGGTACGAGCCTAGTAAACTTAACCCAATGTTGATGATTGCTAATAAACCCGCAACTAGAATGGCGCTTTCGATGGCGGCGTAGAGAATTTCGAAGCCTGCTATGAAAGTTAATAAGCCCAAACTGATGCGTAATAAATTGGTACTAATTCCTAGTTGGATGATACCACCGCCGATTAATATTAATCCGCTGGTGATGACGGGAACGCCTAAGCCTGGAATTGCGGTTTCAATGCGTGGGGCGGCGGCAAAACTTGCTAGGGCAATAATTGCCATTAAAGCTAGCCGAAATGTTTGCCCTTGTGGATAAAATGATTTTTTTTCTTCTTCTGAGTTGCTAAGGTTGAGGCGTGTCATGCCTAAAATTGCAATGACCATCCACCCTGTAATTAGTTTTGCTGAGCCCATTGCAAAAGGTAAGTGGCTGGTGATGTGCCAAAACATTGCTAAATACAGCACGGCTAGTGCGCCCAAACTGATGCGCCAGTCTTTATGAATTAGTAGTGTTGTGGTTGCAATTAGAATGACTATAACTGCTAACCATGAGATGATGTCTGTCATGTTGAGATGATGGATATAAATAAAATTAAGAAGAGTAGGCTCCACATTAAACCGCCTTCGCCTTCTAGAATTTGAGTCACGCCTTTGCTTATTCTGCTTAGTAAATGATATAGAGACCACAAAATATTATAAAAACTTTCTAGGCGTGCATTGTTGGCGCTGACTCCATGAGCACGCACAGGGTTGAAGATACGAAAACGCCTACGAGCCCAAACCAAGCCTAAGGTCAGTAATGAGGCGCTCAGAGCTTGAAGCCATGTGCGGATTTGCATTGTGCCTTCCCAGCCAATCAATCCTAGAAGTATTTGAATGAAAATCAATAAGATGATACCTGCCGCATAGGCAACTTTCATCCAGCCAAGTTGGGCGTCTAGCGTATCGCGTCCGGAAGGGCGTAAGGTGTGACGAATAAAACCTGCGGCTGTGAAAGCTTGAGCAATGATGACGAATGGTAAAAATAGCCCTAAGTTGCCAAGCCACGCACTAGCAGTTAAGGAAAATGGAAATGTTGAAATACTCCATGCGCCAAACAGCATGGCGCGATTTAGCCAATTATTTTGCACAGTTGTTAAGAATAATGCACCGCCTACTAAAATTAATGCACACCCCCAAGTGATTGCACCTTGAGGATTCCCACTCAAAGTACTGATGATGGCTAATGATGCTATGCTAATAATCCAATATGGTCTACCTGTTAAATCATCTGGCGAACGAAACCACATCCAACTGCCATAGCCTGCCGCAATGAGTGTTAAGGTGATTAAGAAGATACTTGTATTGATATCTAAAATACCAGTAGGAATACGACCTAATAAAATTAAGCTAGATGCTGATGAAATTAACCTTAAAGCTGTACCAATACCGCGCCTTAAATTTAAATCAGTAGCATAAGGTAAATGCAAAGGCAAAACCCCTAAACGCAAGCCAACTGCCAATACTAATATCAGTCCTGAGTGAGCAGAGATAGATTCAAATATAAAGTTATTTGTTTCTGTAACCCCCACTAAACTAGCCCACAATAACAAACCAATACCGAATGCACGTGTTGAAAAAGAGATAACAACCTTTTCATTATTTTTTGCCCCGCTTACAGAACTCAAATGGATAATTAACTCGGTTAAATCTAACAATGCCCACACCAGCAATAAAGTTAGCGGGTTGTTAGCTGTCACGGCTAAAATTCCAACGCCAGCCAAAGCTAAAACACCAGCCCACAAAGTTGTGTTGATATACACTGGTTGTGTAACAGCTGTTAATAAAATAGATAAGGTTAATGCCGCAATACACAGTGCAAACGGAAATGAAATTGCATCGCCTGTAAACAGCAAGGAATTAGAAGTAAAACTTTGCCAATTTTGAACCGACAATTCAAATGGCAAATACCCTAGCCAAAAAAACACACTTAGCAACCCTACTGTTGCACCACTGACTGCTACGAGCCATGTATAACGTGCTTCAGGCTGAAAAATTCTCAGCACCACTAGCACCAACGCACTTATAAAAAATGAAAGGCATGAAATTAAAATTAACATGGAATGGTGTAATTGTATCATTTTGGTACAATCTTTAGATGACTTTCCATAAAACCGCATCAATAAATCAAACGCATATTCGACATAACATTCAAAGACGAGTTTTATTAACAAATTGGATTTTTTGTTGATATTTTTCATGCACCACCCCAACAACCGCCTCACCCCCCAGACCCGTTACCTGTTACTGCTCCATTAGACTTGGTCATTACCCCTACACCTTTTCAACCTCAATCCATTAACACCACAGACCCATACTTATCAATCTCTACCCCGCAAGAGATGGCAACTTTTACCCCTTATCCCACCATTGCCGTCTTACCGCAAAATATGACAGTTCCTATTCAGACCAATCCAGTTGTTGAAAATAGTTTATTAACCTATAACCCATTAACTGGGCTAGCCGTTAGCGACCCAACCTTATTACAACGCCGACCACTGGCTATCAAAATTGGCAACTCTCCAGATTACGTCCGCCCGCAATCAGGTTTATCTCTAGCAGATGTAGCCTTTGAATACTATATCGAATGGGGCGATACGCGCTTTATTGCCATCTTTTACAGCAACAATGTTGAAAGAGTTGGACCAGTTCGCTCAGGCAGATATTTTGACGAACATATTGCTCGTATGTATCATTCGTTCCTAATGTTCAAAGGTGCCGACCCACGTGAATTAAGTTACCTAAAAGCCACAGATTTAGACCCATACCTAGTTAGTGTTGGTATTGGAGAATGCCCACCTTATTTTATTGGACCTTACAAACGTGATTCTTATAACAACATTTTTTTCAACATGCTCAAATGGGATGCCTGCATTAATAAAAAAGGATTAGATAATTCTCCTCAAACCCTTAGTGGAGGATTTTTCTCAGAAGATGTACCGCACTCAGAACTAACTGCCACAAAAATTTATTCATATTATTCTGCTTATAGTTATAACTACTGGGCATACGACCCTACTGCCAAAAACTTTGTACGATATCAAGAAGCTAAAGATGGAGCAGTAGGCAACGATTCTGCTTATGCTCCACTCACAGATGATTTCACAGGCTTCCCCATCACCGCTGAAAATGTAGTAGTAATTTTCGTCCCCTACATTTTCGCCAATACCTATAACTCACATGATGAAGTCTATAACGTTGATTTGATTGACTACGGCAACGCTATCGTCTTTCGTGATGGTATCGCCATCCCCGCCTATTGGATTCGAGCCGAAGAAGACCAACCGCTTCTATTAACTACACTCACAGGTGAACCTATCTTCTTAAGACCAGGGCAAACCTTTTATCAAATCATGGGCACAACTTCTACCTATACCCAAAATGGTACAGACTGGAATTTCGAATTTAAGACACCTTGATGACTATTATCGATTAAAATATATTTATGACCTTCGACCCTGTTTTTCTTAGTAGCCTCACCCTAGTTCTCACTGCCTTCACTGGCGCATTCATCATTGCCCTATGGGTGAGCTTAGTGATTTGGACATACCGTGATATACGTGCCCGCACCCGAGACCCATTGATTCAAACATTAGCCGCATTGCTTGTGGCAGTATTAAATTTACCTGGCGTTTTAGTTTACTTAATTCTTCGTCCACCACGCACGCTAGAAGAAGAATATCAACGCACACTGGAAGAAGAAGCCTTATTACAAGCACTAGAAGATTTACCACTTTGTCCAGGCTGTGAACGCAGAGTCAAAGAAGATTGGCAAATTTGTCCGAACTGCCATACCAAACTAAAAAAGACCTGCCACAACTGCTCAAAGTTTATGGAACTCTCTTGGAATATTTGCCCGTTTTGCGCCACACCTGCCCCCGGCATGAGAGTTGAAGCCACTAGCATCAACGATGCCCTAAAAAATTTAAAGATAGATGACGACCCTAATGAAGTAAAAACAGAATAACAATATGAGCGAAAAACAAATTCAAGGCTACCTAGCATTTGACGATGCCGATTTAATCGCCAACAAAGCAGGTAGACTTTCTACCAAGCAACAAAAAAACTAACCGCTAATGATCAATTTGCTCAGCGCCTCTTACTCGGATTTGTACTTGTGTGCGGTGCCTCAGCCTTATTTTTTGGCTACAAACTTTTGACTGATGTCAGTAGCCCCTCTGCATGGGTTTGGACTATTATTTCAGCCTTCTTCACTGCTTTCTTTTCTCGTGGCTTATTTAATAAAGTTGATTACTCAGTACAAAAAACACAAGGGGAAGTGCAATTTGTCAAAGTGGAAAAGCTATCAGGCTCTGCTTCAGACCCAACCTACAAACGCAACAAAGTTTCCAATTATGAAATGCACATCGGTGGAGAAGCATTTTCAAATGCCAACCCAGCCTTGATTGAGATTATGCAAGGCGATGAGTATGCAGTCTATTATGCAAAAGATACAAAACAGATTCTTTCAGTAGAACTGATTTCAAAAAAATAAGGAAAGAGATTATGTCATTCTGAGCCGCGCTCTTGTTTTTTGCGGCGAAGAATCTCTTAGATTATCGTAGAGACCCTTCGCTATGCTCAGGGTGACATGGCACAATAAAATGAAAATAAACTCCCTCACTCTCTATCACATTTCTATGCCATTGGTTTCAGCCTTTGAAACATCTTTCGGGCGTGAACTCAACCGTGAATGTATCATCATCGAAATTAAATCTGAAGGCTTAACAGGTTATGGCGAATGTGTCGCCGCCCGTAGCCCTGGCTATAGCTACGAAACTGCGCAAACATCTTTGCACATCATCAAAGATTTTATTGCCCCACTCATAAAAGGTAAAGATATTAAAGACGCGCATGATTTTCAAAATAAAGTAAGTGGCATTCGTGGACATCACCTTGCCAAAGCAGGTGTAGAAATGGCACTTTGGGATTTACTCGGCAAGCGCGAAAACAAATCACTCAAAGAATTATTTGCTGGCATTAGAGATAAAGTTGAAGTAGGCGTTTCAATTGGGATTCAGGAAACAACTGAAAAGTTAGTCCAAACTACACAAGGTTATCTTAACGAAGGCTATGCACGCATCAAAATCAAAATCAAGCCTCAGCGAGACGTGCAAGATGCACAAGCAGTTCGAAAACAATTTCCAAACTTGAAATTACAAGTAGATGCCAACTCTGCTTACTCCATAGATGACGCAAAAACTTTACAGCCTTTAGATGATTTGAATTTATTATTAATTGAACAACCTTTATTTGAAGATGATATTTGGGATCATCATAAACTGCAAACACAATTCAAAACGCCAATCTGTTTGGATGAAAGTATCGTCACGCCACGCCATGCTCGTTACGCTATCGAAATGAAAGCCTGCAAAATTATTAACATCAAAGCAGGTAGATTAGGCGGATTGAGTCAAGCTGTTGAAACGCATAACCTTTGCCAAGAAAATAATATTCCTGTGTGGTGTGGAGGCATGTTAGAAACTGGCATTGGTCGTGCATCCAATTTAGCGTTGGCTTCACTGCCAAATTTTATTTTGCCTGCCGATGTTTCTGCATCTAATCGTTATTACAAAAAAGATATTACTAATGAAAGTTTTGCATTGAACTCTGATTCAACTATCAATGTGCCAACAGGTGCGGGGTTAGGTGTAACACTTGATAAAGATGCTTTGCAAAGTTATACAATTTCAAAAATCGAATGTTAATGAAAAAATATTTTATAAATTTATTTTTTCTATTTCTCGTTGCTTGTTCCACCTCAACACCACAAGTGACAGTCACCTCTGAGGTGACTGTCACTTCATTACCAGCAATCACCTCGACGCCTGAGCCTGCATTGTGGATTAGCAATTCTGTGCCAGATGATTTGCGCGATTTAACTAAAACATGGAATATCAAAATTGTTGATGATAAAAATGTTGCCACGCAAATTTTAGATGTATCTGATTCAGGTGCTACTTGGATTTATGCACTGGTCGCTTCTTTTCCTACGCTGACAGATGATACTGCTTCGTCAGATTTGATTTCTATCTGGAAAGGTGACTCGACGGAGCATACGTTAATCATGGCAGAGTCAACTCTCAGCGCGTTTAAGGCTCAATGGGGCGAACCAAGTTCAAGTCAGGTACGAAGCGTTGCATCAGAGCAGATAGTAGATGAAGTGTGGAAAGATTCATCCACATGGGCAATCATCCCGTTTGAAGAAATTCAACCAAAATTAAAAGTTATCAGCGTAGATGGTCAATCTCCACTGCATAAAGATTTTGATGAAAGTTTGTATTCATTAAAAATAATTTTTGGTGGTGTGAGTTTTGATTTACCGACATCGAATCGTGATGCTACAAAATTAACAACAGTTGTGTTAACAGGTGTGACAGCTTTGGTGCGCGCCACTGCATTTACAATGGAAACCAAAGGTGTGACGCGCCCTGGCGAATTGATTCATGATTGGTTGTATGATGCCGATATTGCTCACATTAGCAACGAAGTGCCGTTTGATAAAAATTGTCCATACCCGACGGCAGGGCATAAAAAATTTTATTTTGTGCAGTGACCCGAAATATTTTGAGTTGTTGCAATATGTTGGCACTGATATTGTTGAATTAACAGGTGATCATTTTGCAGATCGTGGCACGCAAGCCATGTTAGATACTTTGGAAATTTATAAGCAAAATAAAATCCCATATTATGGTGGCGGAGCAAATGAAACCGAAGCACGTAAACCTGTTTTGTTAGAAGTGAATGGAAATAAAATTGCATTTATGGGTTGTAATGGCAAAGTGAAATATACATTTGTGAAAGCGACTGATACAAAACCTGGCGCGGCAAATTGTGATTATAAATTTTTCACCCAGCAAATTAAAGATGTAACGGCTCAAGGATATATGGTGATTTTTACTTTTCAACATGAAGAGTGTTATCACTATGGACCGTGCTATCAGCATGAAGAGGGATTCCATGCTGTGGCAGATGCAGGCGCTACCGTTGTGAGTGGAAGTCAGGCACATTATCCGCATGTGATGGAGTTTCGCAATAATGCTTTTATCCATTTTGGCTTGGGAAATTTATTTTTTGATCAAATGACTTACGAATTACCTGATGGCTCTGTGATTGACGAAACTCGCCGCGAGTTTATTGACCGTCATGTGTTTTATGATGGAAAATATTTGGGCGTGGAGTTGTTAACTGCTATGCTGGAAGATTATTCTCGCCCGCGCCCGATGAATGAGCGTGAACGTGAGCAATTTTTGTCTGAATATTTTGCGTATAGCGGTTGGACTGAGTTATCTCCAACGCCAATTCCGCAACCAACTGTGACGTTAACGCCGATTGTGTTGCCAGCGCCGTGATAGGGTGTCTGTTGCCTCTGTTTCAAAGTTTTGTATTAAAATACATCCAATTCTTATCTTATTCTATGAGGTTGTTATGACAAAAAAAGTAATTCATACCGATAAAGCCCCTAAAGCCATTGGTCCATATTCTCAAGCCATCAAAACTGAGAAGATGATTTATACAGCAGGTCAAATTGCGCTCGACCCTGCCACTATGGAAATTGTAAAAGGCGGCGTAGAGGTTGAAACGCGCCAAGCATTGACTAACTTGAAAAATATTTTAGAAGCATCAGGCTCTAACTTAGAGCAGGTGGTTAAAACTACAGTCTTTTTGCAAGATATGGCAGATTTCCCTAAGATGAATGCAATTTACTCAGAATTTTTTCCTGAAAACCCACCAGCCAGAAGCACTGTTCAAGTAGCAGGCTTGCCCAAGGGGGCATTGGTTGAAATTGAAGTGGTGGCTTTACTTGTCTAGCAGACCATAGACGACGGACGATTGACTATTTTTCATCGTCCATTGTCCATTGTCAATCGTCTAAATCCATGCCCGAACTTCCCTTCGTTTCTATCATCGTCCCTTGTTATAACGAAGAAAATACCATTCAACATTTGTTGAATGGTATTTTGTCGCAAACATATCCGTTAGACAAACTGGAAGTTGTGATTTCGGATGGATTATCTACAGATAGAACAGTAGAAGTAATTGAAGCATTTCAAAAACAAAACTCGCAATTAAAAATAACAGTCACCAAGAATCAGGCAAAGACCATACCTTCTGGGTTGAACCAAGCCCTTCGTGAGTCAAGAGGCGATTTGATTATCCGCTTAGATGCTCACTCCATGCCAATCAAAGAATATGTAGCGCATTGTGTCTCTGCTCATCAAAATCAAAAAGGTGATAATGTAGGTGGCGTGTGGGAAATTCGCCCCAGCGAAAATACTTGGATGGCTGATTCAATTTCTTATGCGGCGGCGCACCCATTGGGCGTGGGTGATGCCATGTATCGTTTGAACGCCAAAGCAGGTGCGGTAGATACTGTGCCGTTTGGCTCGTTTTATAAAAGTTTGATTGAAAAAATTGGCGCGTTTGATGAAACCTTATTAGCCAACGAAGATTATGAATTTAATACGCGTGTGCGCCAAACAGGTGGTATTGTTTATTTAGACCCAAGCATTCGTTCTGTTTATTTTTCACGCAGTACGTTGAAAAAATTATTTATCCAATATTGGCGTTATGGCTTTTGGAAGTTAAAAATGTTAAAACGTTATCCAAATACAATCCGTTGGAGGCAAGCTTTACCACCTCTTTTTGTATTAAGTTTAATTGGGTTGAGTGTGTTATCCTTATGGTGGCAAAGTGCAGTATATCTTTTAGCTGCGCAGTTATTCCTTTATTTTTTTATTTTGGGGCTGGCTGGTTTACAACTTGCAATTGGCAAAAAGAAAGGTTATTTGGTTTTAGGAGTTCCATTAGCAATTTTCACCATGCACTTTGCATGGGGCGCAGGTTTTTTGTTTAGTGGAATTTCAAGTTTGTTTTACAAGAATGGCTGATATTTACAAACCCTCATTAAGATTACGCCCCGCCGAACAACGCTCTATTTTATTGGTCGGCGATTTTATTGCATCTATTGTGGCAATGGTTGGGGCAATTTCTCTTTGGTATCAATATTCCCTTTACCGCTTAATCGAAGATGGTTTTTCTCAAGCCAGAGCGGAACGCCTGATTCAAATTGATGTACCGTTTTGGTTTTATATCCTCCCCTTTGTGTGGATTTTGTTATTGGTCGAATCGTATGACGTGCATGTGGCGGCAGATTGGCGAAAAACTTTGCGAGCCGTTGCAGTTGCTCCATTGGTGGGTTTATTAGGATATTCACTACTCTTCACTTTTAATACTGATCCCAACTCCTTGCCACGTATTGCAGTGGGTGCATTCCTCGTCATCGCTTCAATTTTGACTTTGGCTTGGCGCGTGATCTACATCCGTTTCTATGCTTCGAGCGGATTATCGCGACGTGTGTTGATTATTGGCGCAGGCAAGGCTGGGCGTTCTTTAACATATATTTATCGAAAACTGTCGCCTGCTCCATTTCACCTTGTTGGTTTTATTGACGATGACCCTGCTAAGAAAAACTATGAATACCAAACATACTCCGTAATTGGTGATAGTGAACATTTATTGGATATTATTGAAGAGCACCGCGTATCTGATGTGGTTGTAGCAATTAATGGTGAAATTAAAGGCGAAACTTTTCAAACCATTTTAGATGTGCAAGAACGTGGTGTGGAAGTGATTCGTATGCCGATTATGTATGAAGAATTGACTCAACGTGTGCCCATTGAGCATTTAGAATCTGATTGGGTGATTCGGTCATTTGTAGATCAAGTGCGTGTGAGTGGATTATATGAATTATCCAAACGCTTGATGGATATAGCAGGTGGTATTGTAGGCACAATTATTTTTTTTATGCCTTTTCCCGTTTATCGGTTTAGCAATCATATTAGAAACAGGTTTTCCAATATTTTATTCACAGCCTCGTTTAGGCAAAGGGGCAAAGCCTTTTAATATCTTAAAATTTCGCACCATGAAACAAAATGCAGAAGAAGAAGGCATTAAAAATGCTGAAGAAAATGACCCACGCGTAACGAGGGTAGGAAGTTTTCTGCGTAAGACTCGCTTAGATGAAATGCCTCAGTTTTGGAGTGTCTTACGCGGTGAAATGAGTTTAGTGGGTCCGCGAGCTGAAAGACCAGAATTAGTAGCAGAATATCAGAAACAAATTCCGTTTTATCGTGCTCGTTTGCTTGTAAAGCCAGGTCTCACAGGTTGGGCGCAGATTAATTATGGCTATGTTGCTACCATCAAAGAAACAGTTGTTAAGCTTGAGTATGATTTGTATTACATCAAGCATCGTACATTTCCAATGGATTTTGCTATTGTGCTACGCACAATAGGCACAGTATTAAGAAGAACGGGCAGGTAATATCTTATCGTAGGGTGACTCTACACTTAGAAAGGTAAATAAATGAAATATTTAATCACAGGCGGAGCAGGCTTCATCGGCTCACATATTGCTAATACACTTTTACAAAATGGAAAACAAGTTCGCATCTTTGATAATTTTTCATCAGGCAAACGAGAGAATTTACAAGGCTTAGATGTTGAAATCATCGAAGGCGATTTACGCAATGATGATGATGTAAATAAAGCCACAAAAAATATTGATATTATTTTCCATGAAGCGGCATTTGTTTCAGTGCCAGAATCAATGGAAAAACCGCAAGAATGTTTAGACGTCAATGTAAGCGGCACGTCGAAGTTGTTTGAATCCGCTCGCAGGTCAGGAGTGAAGCGTGTGGTCGTTGCATCCAGTGCCGCAGTATATGGAGATTCCGAAGCCTATCCATTATCAGAAGATACGCCGTTGAAACAATTATCTCCGTATGCAGTTTCAAAACGTATTGACGAAATGTATGCTGAATTATTCACCAATCAATTTGATTTGGAAGTTGTGGCGTTGCGATATTTCAATGTGTACGGTCCGCGCCAAAGACCTGATTCAATGTATGCCGCCGCTGTGCCAATTTTTATCCGCCGCATGTTAGATAACAAACCGATTACCATCTTTGGCGATGGCGGACAAACGCGTGATTTAGTAAACGTCAAAGATGTAGTGCAAGCAAACATTCTTGCATCTGAACATGAATTAGCCCCAGGTCAAATTTTCAACGTCTGCACTGGTGTTGAAACAAAATTATTAGATTTGATAGATATACTTTATAAAATTTTTCCAAACGCTCCCAAACATGTTCATGCTGAACCTCGTGCTGGTGATATTTATCGCTCCATCGGCACGCCGAAAAAAATCATGGATACACTTGGCTTCAAACCACAAGTCTCTTTAGCAGATGGTTTAGCAGAAGCGGTGGAAGTGATGCGTAATTCGTAAAACGTAAATATTTGTTGGTCGAGTAGTCCTGAGCGCGAGATGTTGAGTTTATCGAAACATTTGTTGCGAAGGGCGTATCGAGACCAACAGGCATTAGTAAATAAAAAATTATTTGTAAACTTATGGTCTCGGTACGCCACTCGAAAAACACTTGTGGCTACTCGACCAACAAACTCATATGTCTTCCCGCACTCACATTCGCAATCGCTTCGTCTTAATTGGTGATATTGCCCTCGTCATCGTTTCGGTCTTGGGCAGTTTCGCTTTAAGGCTCGATGTGAGTCAATTACCATTTTATTTCCCTGCTGTTTTGCTGATGTGTGCAGTGGCATTGCTGATAAAAATCCCAACCTATTATTTTTTTGGACTTTATCGCCGTTTGTGGATGTATGCCAGCACAAATGAATTGCGATTAATTACGATTGCCGTCACAACCGCTTCAGTTCTGACCTCAGGCTTGATGCTGTTACTGATAGCCTTTGACTTAATCAAACCTGGCATGCCACGTTCTGCTTTAGGCATTGATTGGTTAATTTCTTTAATCCTCATCGGTGGTTCACGTTTTGCTTTGCGAATCCTTGCTGAACAAAATACAAATTTAACAAATGGCAAAATGCGTCAGGCTTTGATTTTAGGCGCAGGTGATGCAGGCGCATTAGTAGCACGTGAATTACAAAAATCATCTCAATTAAATTTAATTCCCATTGGATTTTTAGATGATGACCCTGCCAAACAGAATCATCAAATTTATGGTGTTTCAGTCATTGGCAAAATTGAACAATTAGAAAAAATACTTGAAACAAAACAAGTAGATGAAGTCATCATCGCTATTCCATCTGCGCCAGGGCAAATT
Source organism: Chloroflexi bacterium OLB14 (assembly GCA_001567105.1). Taxonomy (GTDB): domain Bacteria; phylum Chloroflexota; class Anaerolineae; order Anaerolineales; family Villigracilaceae; genus Villigracilis. Next base: position 10,825 of record LMZR01000042.1, on the reverse strand, counting down.
ATTCGCTTGGTGAATGAGGTTTGTAGAAAAAAAGGAATCACTTCGCGCATTATCCCTGGTATTTATGAATTAATCGGTGGCAAAGTTAGTGTGAATCGTTTACGTGAAGTTGATATTACCGATTTACTGCGCCGTGAACCTGTAAAAATTGATAATCAGTTAATTGGCTCAATCCTTACGGATAAAAGAATTTTGGTCACAGGCGCGGGTGGTTCAATTGGCAGTGAAATTTGTAGGCAAATTGCAAGATGGAATCCCAGTCAATTAATTTTATTGGGGCATGGTGAAAATAGTATTTTCGAATCACTATTGGAGTTGAAAGAAAATTTTTCAACGCTAGATATTCATCCCATCATCGCTGATGTGCGTGATAAAAATCGTTTAGATGAAATTTTCAAAACATATCAACCGCAAGTTGTCTTTCATGCTGCCGCGCATAAACATGTGCCGTTGATGGAAATCAATGTTGAAGAAGCGGTCACGAACAATGTATCAGGCACGCGTAATGTCGTTGAAACTGCCAGCAAGCATAAAGTAGAAAGAGTCGTTTTTATATCTACTGATAAGGCTGTGAATCCAATCAGCATCATGGGCGCAACAAAACGTCTGGCAGAAATGATCGTCTTAGATACTGCACATAAAAATCATGTGGCGTATTCGGTTGTGCGTTTTGGAAATGTGTTGGGTTCGCGTGGTAGTGTGGTGCCGATTTTCAAAAATCAAATTGCGCGTGGTGGTCCGATCACGCTGACGCATCCTGACATGCAAAGATATTTTATGACCATTCCCGAAGCCGTGCATTTGGTTTTGCAAGCCGCGTCAATGGGTAAGGGCGGCGAAGTTTTTATGTTGAACATGGGCGAGCAAATTCGCATTTTAGATTTGGCTGAAGATTTGATTCGTTTGTCTGGGCTTGAACCGTATCGTGATATTGAAATTAAATTTACAGGTGTGCGTTCGGGCGAAAAATTAAAAGAAGAACTTTTTGAAGATGGAATGAATTTTGAGAAAACAGCTCATGCTGAAATTTTTAGGATGATGGATGAGGAAAAAGTGGATAGCGATTCATTGGCTGATGTTTTGAATCGGCTAGAAGATTTAGCGCTTCACTCTCAACGCGGACAGTTGATACAGACCATCAACAATTTTTTACCTTCGGGTTCGGTCAAGCAATCGTAATCTCGAATGGATAATATAAATTAAAACATCTGTCACCCCTACGGGGTTAGAATTGCTTATTATTTAATTCTATAATCATTTGACCCCTACGGGGTCATTTTGAAAAGCAAAATAATCTGATGCTATATTGGTTAGAATAGATTTATTTTTAATTCTATAATCATTTGACCTTTACGAGGCTGTTTTATGGAAAGAATTGGATTTTGTGCAAATACCAATCCCGTAGGGATGGTAAGATTATAGAAAGATGTTTAAGAAAACAAATCCCGTAGGGATGAAATAGATTTTACAAACTATAACACCCTACGGGGTCGTTTTGTGTAAAGAAAAATAAAATAATGTCTCAAGTAACTCTCTCTGAATGGAATCAATTTATAGCAAATCACCCAAACGCGCATTTGTTGCAAATGGGTGAATGGGGTGAATTAAAAAACGAATTTGGTTGGAAACCTGTTCGCATTATTTCAGAAAATATCGGCGCACAAATTTTATTCCGCAAATTGCCATTAGACTTGACGATTGGATATATCCCTAAATTAGTGAACAGTAATCAGTTATCAGAAACCAGTGAGCAGTTTTGGAATGAAGTGGATTCGGTTTGCAAAAAAAATAAAGCCATATTTTTGAAGATTGAACCTGATACTTGGGAAGATTCTTCAACTACAAATCAATTACGCATTATGAATCACGCATTACGCACTTCACCTCACAACATCCAACCTCCTAACACAATTATTATCTCAATCAAAGAAGATGAAGAAAATATTTTATCTCGCATGAAGCCGAAATGCAGATATAACATCCGCTTGGCTGAGAAAAAAGGCGTGACAGTCCGTGCTTGGGATGATGTCGCATCTTTTCATCAAATGATGTTAATCACAGGTGGACGAGATAATTTTGGCGTGCATTCTAAAGAATATTATCAACGTGCTTATGATTTGTTTCATCCCAAAGGGATTTGTGAGTTGTTGGTTGCAGAATATGAGGGAAAACCTTTAGCATCGTTAATGGTCTTTGCAAACGGCAAACGTGCTTGGTATGTGTATGGCGCATCGAACAATGAAGAACGAAATCGAATGCCGACTTATCTTTTGCAGTGGGAAGCGATTCGTTGGGCAAAATCCAAAGGCTGTGATGAATATGATTTATGGGGCGTACCTGATGAAGATGAAAAAACTTTGGAAGCAAATTTTGAATCACGACATGATGGCTTATGGGGAGTCTATCGCTTCAAGCGTGGATTTGGTGGCGACTTAAAACGTGCCGCGCAAGCGTTGGACAAAGTTTATAATCCGTTGTTGTATTGGATGTATCTAAAGTTTATCGGGAATCGGGAATAGTGAATAGTAATAATTGGAATTCTTTAATTTCTCAACTTCCTAACCCACATTTTTTTTGCAGACTTATGAATGGGGACAAGTCAAAGCGAAGTATGGTTGGGAGCCGATGTATTTAATTTGGACGGAAAAGCAGTTTTCAGTTATCAGTAATCAGTCAATTGGTGCTGATAACTGGACACTGAAAACTGATAACTGTGTTGCCGCTTGTTTAGTTTTGAAACGAACTATATTACGAAATGCTTTTGCGGCGAGACTATCTATTCTGTATGCGCCAAAGGGACCGTTATTGGATTGGGAAAATGAGTCACTGCGAAATCGAGTGTTCGATGATTTGCAATCTTTTGCAAAAAAACAAGGCGCTGTCTTTTTGAAAATTGACCCAGACATCGTTTTGGGGCGAGGAATAGATTTGGGAAACAGCAACCCAACTATAACGTCAGAGATGAAGCGTAGGGGTTGGGTTGAGTCGCAGGAACAAATCCAATTCAAAAATACAGTCATGCTAGATTTATCTGAATCAGAAGAATCAATTTTGATGCGCATGAAACAAAAGACCAGATATAACATCCGTTTGGCTGAAAAAAAAGGCGTTGTGATTCGTGAGGGGCAGATTGAAGATTTGCCGATGTTGTATAAAATGTATGCTGAAACATCGGTGCGCGATGGCTTTGTGATTCGTGATGAAAAATATTATATGATGGTGTGGAAAAATTTCATGTCGCAGGTTGAAGGTCAAAGGTCTGAGCCGTGTGCGATTCCGTTAATTGCGGAAGTTAATAACGAACCTATTGCTGGAATATTTTTATTTATGTTTGCAAGGCGAGCGTATTATGTGTATGGGATGTCGCGCAATGCACATCGTGAAAAAATGCCGACATATTTATTGCAATGGGAAGCGATGAAAATTGCAAAGTCACATGATTGCTTGATGTATGATTTATGGGGCGCGCCTGATGTGTTTGATGAAAGTGACTCCATGTGGGGTGTGTATCGCTTCAAAGAAGGTTTAGGCGGTGAAGTGATTCGCACGCTTGGTGCTTATGATTTTGCTCCTAATAAAATTTTGTATAAATTGTATGCTGATATTATGCCAAGAGTTTTAGACGTGATGCGTTCACGAGGAAAAGAGAAAACGAAGCAGGGGTTGAGTGCGTAATGCGTAAATAGTGATTGGTAATTAGTAATTGGTAAATTTTCGTTGGTCGAGTAAGACTGAATGAAATGAAGTCTGTATCGAGACCAACAGTTGTTTATAAAACTTGTGGTCTCGATACGTTGCTCGCTTTGCTCACAACTACTCGACCACCGATGTCACTGCAAAGGAAAATTTTATGAAAACACCACGTTTACATTTTGCACATCTTCCTACACCGATCGAAGAACTGGCGACATTGTCTGCTGTGTTAGGCGGACCGCGATTATTGATCAAACGTGATGACCAAACAGGGTTGGCGTTTGGCGGAAATAAAACACGTAAGTTAGAATTTTTAATTGCTGAAGCACAAGAACAAGATGCAGATACTTTAATTTCAGGTGGGGCGATTCAATCGAATCATTGCAGGCAAACTGCGGCGGCGGCAGCGAGGTATGGATTCAAATGTAAATTGGTTTTATCGGGCGAAGAACCAAATCAACTTTCAGCAAATATTTTATTGGATAATTTATTCGGTGCAGAAATTATTTACGTCAAAGACCGTGCTTATCGTGACCAAACTTTGCAAGAGACATTTGATAAAACAAAAGCGGGAGGGGACAAACCTTATTTAGTCCCGTATGGTGGCTCAAGCCCAACAGGTGCGTTGGGATATGCTTTTGCGATGGAAGAATTAATGCATCAAAATATTCATGTAGATTGGATAGTTTTCGGCACATCCTCTGGTGGCACACATGCAGGCTTGGTGTTGGGTCAAAGATTATTTAATTTCAAAGGTCAAGTGTTGGGGATTAGCATTGATGAACCCGAAGAGCATTTGAAAAATCATGTTTCGCAATTGGCAACATCTGCTAGTGAAAAAATTGGTGAACGAATTAATTTTACAAAGGATGATGTGTTAGCGAATGAAAATTATTGCAAGTCTGGTTATGGTGTTTTTGGTGATGGTGAGCGCGAAGCGATTCATTTATTTGCAAAGCATGAAGGCTTATTGCTTGACCCCGTTTATACAGGTCGTGCGGCGGCGGGGATGATTGATTTAATCCGCAAGGGATTTTTCAAAAAAGATGCAACAATTTTATTTTGGCACACGGGTGGTCAGCCTGCTTTGTTTGCGGATAAATATTCAAAAGATATTTTATAAATTTGTTGGTCGAGTAGTTGCGAGCGAAGCGAGCAACTACTCGACCAACATGATTTCAGAAAACAAAAAATTATTTATAACCTTGTGGTCTCGATACGCCTTCACTTCGTTCAGGCTACTCGACCAGCGAGTTTTTCTTAAAATATTTTCTACTTAACGTCATCACTGCAACTAAAAGCCAAGCGATATTTAATCCAGCCGATGGATAGGCTTGCAAATATAACGTGTTGATTGTCAAAGATATTCCTGCGATTAAATTCATGCCTTGATATGACCATGAATCCGCTTCAACTTTTTTGGCAGAGACTAAGGCATAAGCCAGTAAAAATAAAATTGTGCCAACCCAACCGATAATGTCAATGATAATTTTTTCCATTATTCGATAACCTCAACGCTTCCACCGACCTTCAACCTGCCACTGTTTAGTGGAATAGCATTCATCCCGAATATTGCTCCGAGTTTGTGCTTGCGATATTTCCCTAAAGTTTTGAGTGGTTCTTTGCTTCGTTCTAATGTTTCTTTATCAATCGTAGTGACTTCACATCTGGCACAAGGTTTGACTAATGCCAACTCCACGTCACCGATGCGAATGCGCTTCCAAGAATCTTCTTCAAAGGGTTTGCAACCTTTAATCACCAAGTTGGGGCGAAATCGATTCATGGGGAGAGCAGAATCAAGCCTCCCGTTAAGGTCTTGAAGCGATTCTTCAGAGATAATCAAAACTGGGTAGCCATCTGCAAATCCTGTATGGTCATCATCATTGATTGCATATTCTGCACTGACTTTTCTTTTATATCCATCAGCAATGTGAACGAGGCGCACGGGAGCATCAAGCCAATTTGAAAACCATTCAGCAGTTTCATCACCTTGATCAACTGCTTGCACGCCTTCACTTTTCCAAATTTGCACGGGGATTTGATAACCTGTTGTTTGAATTGGAAAATGCAGTGAATCAAAATTCGGTGCAGATAATGTAATAGAATTATTTTGTAGTGTTGGCGTAACTAGTGCTAGTTTGGGATATTCACGTTGCGTTAAAAATTTATTTTCAAGTGTAATGACCATTAAGCGGCGATCATGTTCAAGACCCATGCGTTCAATATTTGATTCGGTTACATCAAATCCACGACAGGCTTTGATGGGATAGTAAGTTAAGTTTGAAAGAGTGAGCATTAATGTTATGTCATTGCGAGTTATCGCTGGTCGAGTGTGCAGGGCATGTATCGAGACCAAGACAACGAAGCAATCTCCTATTTGATAATAGATTCGTAAACTAATTTTGAAACTTCAGCCATACATTTATGTGCTTGCGAATTATCATTTTCAGGGAAGCCATCTGTAAATAAAGTGATGGCGTATGGTTTTCGATTAGGTGGAAAGACAATTCCTGAGTCGTGGAAAAGATCTTCGTTCCAACCTGTTTTGTGAGCAACTTTTACATCTTTAGGCAAAAGCGCGGGAATACTTTCATTAAATTCTTGACCTAACATGACTTGAATCATTTCATCACTGGCTTGTTTTGAAACTACTTTTCCTTCGGCAATTAATCTCATCATGTAAGTTGTAGCGCGTGCGCTGAAAGCATTATTGATTCCTAACCCATAAGCAAGTTTATCTTCGATTAATCGGAGAACGGTCATATCTTTGATGCCAAGTGCTTGAATGAAATCGTTAATCGCTTTTGTTCCTACTTTATCCATGAGGACGTTGGTGGCTAAATTACTTGAACGAATAATCATCAACCGATTTAATTCTCGGATAGTTTCTTTTTCGCCAATTTTTGTATATAAAGTTTTATCTGAATCATCATCAATATTTAATTGGTATTGACTATTATCTACAATGCTATGAAATGAATTATAAAGTTCAATCTCATCATCTAATGATAAAGTCCCTGCTTGTGCCAAACGAAAGACTTCCATCATCACAGGCACTTTCATAACGCTGGCAGGGTGCATTAATACATCTGCATTGATGTTGATTTCTTGATTTGTTTCCAAATCATAAACTGAAACTGAAATGGTTTTATCTGGAAATTGGGAGATGAAATTTTCTATTTGTGTCATGCCTTAAACGCCTTCCACAATCACAGCCTTAGACTTCGCATATTTATGTCTTAACGCTTTTGCCTCAGCATATTCACGTGAATTGAGCCAAGCCTTAGCACGTTCTACATTTTCAAATTGTAAAACCGCCAAGCGATTTGGTATCCATTCACCTTCGGCGGTTTCATGTTTTCCGCCACGCACAATATATTGCCCGCCATATAATGCCACAGTTGGCGTAGCAAGATTTTTATAATTTTCATAACCAACAGGGTCAGTCACTTCGATATCAAGAATAATGTATGCTGTCATAAAATCTCCTGATTGTTCTTCCTAATCACTCAGTCATCTTACTAGATTTTTCATTTCTTCGGTAGATGATTAATAAAAATGTTTAGGGCTTTGATAATACTTTAATTTGTAGTAGCAAGATGATAGAGTTGTGTGTGGGGGATGATGTTATGACCCCTCCCATGCTTCGCGATCCCCTCAAGGGAGGGACTTGGTGACTTGCAAATTAAGATTCAATTTGATGAAATTAACATTTTCATCACGCAACAAACTCCCTCTCCATTTGGACGTGTGCCACAACGTGGTAGAGGGTTGGGGAGAGGTCAGAACTAGGTGCACGCTGTGTTAGCCCGCTCTTGACTTTAAGATACTGACTTGCATACCGTTTTCAGTTATAGTGATTCCTTTTTTCTCTAATTCTTTTACGTAAAATCCTACAACACTCGCAAGTTTTTCTGTAAATTGAAACAAGGCAGGTTTAACAAAACTTAGCAAATTATCAACAGAGTATTTTGGTTCATCACCTGCTCCTATACCTAACTTGCTTCCACTTTCAGAAATAAGCCATCGGTTTTTTCTCTCGAACACCATTCCCGTTCCTTTTATGATAGGTGGTTGATTGTGAACCCAACTATCTCGGTACTTAATCGTGGTTTTCCATTCTTTTGAACGATACAGTTCATCTAAACTCTTTGTGATTATGTGGTCTGAATGAGTTTGAAGCAAGATTTTTCGTACTTTTCCAAATCTGCTTCCTGTTCTGGTGTTCTTAATTTTTTCATCGCTAATATCAAGCATGAAAACAACTGCTTTTGCTAAATGCTCTGCCGCTGAATACAGCCGTAAAGCCACATCGTCTGAATAAAACCTAACAAAAAATATAGCGTTATCTTCATCTTTTGGATTTACTTTTTCTAAATACCAAATCTTGCAAGCCAGTGCTTCTAGTAAGGCAAATCTTGATTCAGATAAAGTTCTACTGGCGTCTTGAAAACAAACTGCCGCTATTGGAAAGTCACTATCTGACTTGAATTTCACTGAAATTAAGTCAGGAGAAAGATAGCCGATATGCCGTTTAATTAAGTCGATGTTCGGTAATTGCTGATTTGCTTGTTGATAAGTTTCTTTATCAATAAGGTTTGTCATATATTATTTCCTTTGATTAGACAAACAGAAAATCAATACTTTACTTACGAATTAGCAATACGCTCATATTCGGCAATTCGCTGTTTTAGCCACTTAATTTTGTTAGTCGTGGTTTCTATTTTTATTCCTGTGAATAAACCATTTTCCGTTTTGAGTTTCTCCAATTTTGCTTGATTTTCTTTTAATTGTTTACGTACACCTGGGAGACTATCAACAGCCTTAAAAAGAGCAATTTTGTTTTTAACTTCTTTTGACCAATCTATCCAGTTTACTTTACTTGCTAAATCATTTATGAATTTTAAGTTATGGTAATTTGTGGGATCATAATGCGAAGCAAGTAAAATATTGTTCATTGCTTTAATATAATACTCTTGGCTATTTTTTCTAGCCTCATAAGAATCCGTGTATATATTTGCAATCTCGGCGCCATTCTTGATTTCCTGCGTGGCTAAATGTATATACCATTCAGATTGACTTCTTGTTAGGAAATCTCGAGTTTCAGATATTAATGGGTAATCTTTATCAATTTGTTCGGCTTTAAGCAAGTATTCCATTGCTTCGTCGTATCTGTTATTGGCTCCAGTAGTAAGCCAAAAAGTGGCAATTGCTTTGTTTATCCATGCGTTTATATTTTTCGGGTCAACTTCTAGAATTTTATTAGCATATTGCACTACTTCATCATAGTTTTTTCCATCTAACGCCGCCTTACATATTTCTAAGAAACGCTCAATATTTTTTCTTTCAACTTTTTCCACAGGTGGATGATAGGTGATTGTAGTGCCACAATAACCACATTGAACTAATCCAGTATGGTCAGGTTTTCCCATTACGCTACCACAAGATGGACATTTTAGTACAGTGCCTTGTTGGAGAACAGGTTTTACATCTACTATTGTTTGTAATTCCAGTTCCGCTAACGCCTTTTGAGCATTAGTATTGGTTGGATTAATTGCAAGAACTTTGTGAAAGCAATCTCGTTTTTGTTCTGGTTCATCCACACATGCGGCAAGCCATAACCAAGCAATCTCGTTGTTTGGCTCTCGTTCCAGTACCTGTAAAAATACTTGAAGTGCGCCAGTTTTATTTCCTGCTTTGAAGTATTGAATACCCGTCTGAATGTTGGCGTTATCCATATTTTTTGATTTAACTCCTTGCTTATAAGGGGCGGGCTAACGGCTTGCGTTACCTGCGCTGGGGGCGGACGGCGGAACGCCGTCCAACCAGAAAAATGCTCGAAGCGAGTAAAATGCTTGAAATGCCGCAGAATCCCACACGTCAGGTGCACGCTTTGTTGGGCGCGTTTTACTACGGAGAAACACGCTGAACGGCAATATCGGGGGTTAAGTAAATGCCTTGATTTTTTTCGATAATGAACGAAAATACAACTTCATATTTTCCAAGCGCACTCTCCACTCCAATGTGATACTTAAACGGCAACTTATTTTCTATATTGTTTTGTGCAACTTGCTCGTCTAGGGAAAGTCCTGTGATTAGTCTGGAACTAGCCTTGTAAAGCGGGCCATCCCATGAATTAGCCATGTAAATTTCTGGCTCGAATCCCCAATAATCAGCATTGTGTCCATCTATTTTTGCACCCGTATAATTCCAACGCGCAAACATACCCAATGATGGAATAGCGCTATATGTTTCTCCTACTCCATCAGGTTGAAGTAATGGGTCACAATAGAGCCAGAAATCGAAAGTAAAATTTTTCATCGCTCCATTGGACATTTGACAAGGCTTCTTTACCATACAAGTCTCCAGGTGGAGGAATGGTTGTTTTTGGTTCAAACGAACAAGAAGCTATTTCGACTTCTTCCTGCTTGGCAGCCGTATTTGCGCCCGATGTCGCACATGATGTCAAAATAAGCATGAAAAAAGAAAATAATAAGATAAATGTTTTTTTTCATATGATTTTCTCCAATTTAGGGGTGTCGCTATGGAGTAACCCACAGCGACACCCAAAGGTTTTTACTTTTTGGTTACATAAGTATAGGCATATGAAGTTCCGCCAACTCCCCATGCTCGCCACGTTTGGTTGTATCTTCCAAGTGGGTCACCAGGTTTATTGAAGTCATGCACTACATTAATCTGCTGACCCGAAACATAACCGCAACTTTCCCAATCGGGGAAAGAATCGCCCCAATCAGCGCGAATGCAAAAAGATTGTCCAGACTGCCCTTGAAAAGACACCTTCCAAGATGCTCGGTAAGACGGCCTCTGCACAGTTTGCCCTTTAGGCGTTACTGTAATTGTCAAAGGGACAACCTTAGGCGCTGGTGGATTACCACTATCAGCAAACACGGTTATTACGCTGAAATATGCCAAGATAACAGCAAGAAACAACCCGAACATTGTTTTAATTTTTCATATTTTTTTCTCCTTGAGTTTAGTCTGTAGAAAACGTTTGGTGTAGTTGTTAAATTGAAGAAAATGTTTAGTGGTTTTACTCCTTTCTTGTGGACGTTGCCAAGCGCCCAACGGTTTGCGTTATTAGAATGTCCTTGCCTGGGACGTGGCGTCAGCG
>LMZR01000041.1 GCA_001567105.1 Chloroflexi bacterium OLB14 | reverse complement strand
GAAGCAATTGCATTGGCTCTGCAATTAAAAGTTACAGAAATATTGATGGATGAACGTGAAGGGCGGTCTGCTGCAAAAACTATGGGGCTAAAACCAATAGGTGTGCTCGGAATATTATTGCAGGCAAAGAAAGATGGCGTAATTGTCTCAGTAAAAGAAATTTTAGAAAAACTAAAAAGTGAAGCAGGTTTTTATATCACAGAACAATCAAAACAAGAAATTCTTTCTCAAATTGGTGAAACATAATTTTGTATTAAAGGCATATAAAAACTTTTACAACGTCAATATTCTCAACTCTAGTAGGTCTCGCTTTGAGCGTGACTTGATAGGAAAATACATGTGTCACGTTAAAAAACGTGACCTACAAATAAAAACTATGAAACTCTTCTACAACGCCAACATCCACACACTTGACCAAGCGAATCCAAAAGCAAATGCGATTTTGGTTGCGCGAGAGCGAATCCTAGCAGTGGGGGAGAAAGATAAGCTCGAAGACTTTGCACATGGCAAATTAGAAAAAATAGATCTGAAAGGCAAAACGATTTTGCCTGGCTTAACCGATGCTCACATTCATATTCAAAGTTATGCGTTGGGATTAAATAAAATTGATTGCGAAACAAAAACAAAAGCACAATGTTTACAAAGAGTTGCGGAAAAAGTTAAACAATCAAAACCAAATGAATGGATTTTAGGTCACGGCTGGACTCAAAACGAGTGGGATGGCATTTTCCCAACCAAAGAAGAGTTGGATGCTATTGCTCCCAATAACCCAGTTTATTTAACAGCCAAGTCATTGCACATGGCTTGGGTCAATACATCTGCGTTGAAATTAGCAAATATTACAGACAATACATCAAACCCAAAAGATGGCGCAATTGAAAGAGATGCTAATGGAAAAGCAACAGGCATTTTGTTAGAGACGGCGATGGGGTTAGTATCAAGCATAATTCCAAAACCAACTGTGAGCGAGATTGAAGCGGGTATTGAATCCGCAAAAAAAAAATTATGGTCAATGGGTATCACATCTATCCATGATTTTGATCGGCGCGAATCATTTATGGCGTTGCAATCTTTACAATTAAAAAATAAATTGAAATTGCGCGTGTGTAAAAATATTCCAGTTGAAAGTGTGGAGCAAGCCAATCAACTCGGTTTGAAAACTGGTTTTGGAAATCAATGGTTGTGGATTGGTTCAGTGAAAGCATTTATGGATGGTGCGTTAGGTCCGCGCACTGCCGCGATGATTGAGCCGTATGAAAATGAACCGAACAACAAAGGTATTTTGAATATGGATGGCGAAGAACTTTTTGAACATGCGCGTAAAGCCGCTGATGTTGGTTTGAGTATGACAGTTCACGCCATTGGTGATAAAGCCAATCACGAAGTGTTGAATGCTTATGAACAATTACGTGCATATGAAACAAAAAATAATTTGCCACATTTGCGTCATCGCATTGAACATGTGCAAATTATTCATCCTGATGATGCACCACGACTCGCAAAATTAAATATCATTGCATCTATGCAACCGATTCATGCTACGTCTGATATGTTTGCGGCAGATAAACTGTGGGGCGAGCGTGCAAAATTTTCTTATGGTTGGAGCACGCAATTGAATCATGGTGCTGTATTAGCATTCGGTTCGGATGCGCCAGTTGAATCACCAAATCCATTTTTAGGATTACACGCCGCCATTACGCGACAACGTGCAGACGCTTCACCCTCTGCGGATGGTTGGTACCCCAACGAAAAATTATCATTGACTGAGGCTTTGTGTGCTTACACAGTTGGCGCGGCTTATACTGCTAATATTGAAAATCGTTTAGGTAAACTTGCTGAAAATTATTTAGCAGATTTGATTGTGTTAGATGAAGACCCGTTCAAAGTGAATCCAAATGATTTGTTGTTAATGAAGCCATCTGCTGTTATGATTAATGGTGAATGGGTTTTGTAATAATAAGCTCTCTTCGCCGTCCTCGGCGAAGAGGTGTTAAATGAAATCGCCGCCGAGGACGGCGGCTGAGCATATAAACTTGGAAAGAAACAATGCCACAAGAAATTCAAAAACTAACCCCCGAAATGTTAATTCCCCGCTTGGGAGAATACATTGTCCAAAAGGGATTAATTACTGAAGAAGATTTGCAACGCGCTTTGGCATATCAACGTGAGCAAACTACACAAAATAAACCCTATTTGCTAGGGCAAGCATTGATTGATTTGAAATACCTCAGCCGTGAAGTATTAGATGAAGTAATTACTGAACAAATTATTCAATTGCGCTCTGCTTTGCAAGCCTCCAACCGAAATTTGGAGCAGCGTGTGCAAGAGCGTACAGCCGAATTAAACGAAGCCCTTGCACGTTTGTCTGAATTAAGTCAAATGAAAGCTAATTTTGTGGCAAACATTTCGCACGAACTAAGAACGCCACTAACACACATCAAAGGTTATATTGAGTTATTACTATCAGAATCACTTGGCAAAATTAGTGAGGAACAAAAACATGCTTTGTCGGTTAGCCAGCGAGCAACCACAAAACTAGATGACATGATAGAAGATTTAATCATGTTTTCTTTGGCTTCACGTGGTGAATTAAGTATGAAGCTAGAAAAAGTTGATATTCGGCGTTTGCTTTCTTTGTTATTAAAATCTGCGGCAGATAAAGCCGAAGACCGAGGCGTGAAACTATTAGCAGGCTTCCCAGATTCTATTCCTAATGTACAGGCTGACCCTGAAAAAATCGGCTGGGTGATAAGCCAACTACTGGATAACGGAATCAAATTTACACCATCAGGTGGAAGCGTAACGATTTCACTCAAAGAGGAAGGAGCAAATTTGATTCAAATATCAATTGCTGATACAGGCATAGGTATTCCGCAACATCGCATGACAGAAATTTTTGAAGCATTTCACCAACTTGATTCTTCTTCTACTAGGCATTATGGTGGCACAGGGTTAGGGCTTTCATTAGTGCGTCAAATTATTGAAGCGCACGGCTCGTTGTTGGATGTAAAATCAATTGAAGGCAAAGGCTCAACGTTTAAATTCCCACTGTTAGCTATACGAGATTAATTGTAATGGAGATTTTTATATAAATCTGTTTGAACTGTTGTATCATATAAGGAAAGTGACAGAATTATAATGTTGACCAGAATAATTTGAATTATGGATATTGAAACTATTTCTCAGCTACATGCTCTTTTTCAAGAAATGCACAAAAAACAAGACTTGAAATCTGCATTGGATGTTTTATTTTTTTCTATGCGTAATTCATTTGTGTTTGATAATGTAGCTGTCTATTTAGAAGACCCGCAAGATAAAAGTTTAGATGTCGTTTATGCACGTGCTATGGGGCGTGGTAGAACAGCTGAAGCAGATGCATCGTGGGGTGAAGCCATTGCGCACGAAGTCATCACCAGTGGGGAATTGATCATGCGCGAGCCATCAACGCAATCATCCCAGAATATAGATAGAATGTCTCAAACCTATTTATTAGGTATTCCACTGCAAATTAATTCAAAGTTTGCGGGTGCATTATTGTTTGTGCGCTTTGGCGGGCCTGCTTATTCAGATATACATATTCATATTGCTTCATTGCAGGCATTTTGGTTAACATTTTTTAATTGAGAAGAAGGAGCTACATGAAGCTCGTGCTGAATTAGATTCGGTGCAACGCCAAATGCGTTTGCAAGATGATTTTGTTTCAACTATTTCGCATGAACTCCGCACACCGCTTGGTTTTATCAAGGGGTATAGCACTAGTTTGTTACGTCAAGATACTACATGGGATGAGTCTACACAAAGGGAGTTTCTGACTATTATTGATGAAGAAGCAGATAGACTAACACGCTTGATTGAAGATATGCTTGAGTCGGCGCGTTTGCAAAGTAAAACGCTGCAATTTAAATTTACACCGATTCGGTTAGATGCATTAATTCGAGATGTTGCCATGCGAGTTAATACGCATCATCCTAACTTGAAAATTATTTACAAATTACAACCGTTACCATCTGTTTATGGTGATGGTGTGCGTCTCTCTCAAGTCTTTGAAAATCTATTTAGTAATGCGATTAAGTATGCACCTAATTCGCCTATCACTATTACTGCTAAAGCACTTGAAAAAAATGTTTTAATTTCATTTGCAGATCAAGGAGAAGGCATCCCTGAAGATTTTCTGCCATTTTTGTTTGAACGCTTTTATCGCGTGCCTGGTGAAAGAACCGTCACAGGTACTGGGCTTGGGCTATATATTTGTAAACAAATTATTATGGCGCATCATGGTAAGATTTGGGTAGAGTCGTTATTAGATGTTGGCACTACATTTTTTATTGAACTTCCCGCTGACCCATCAATAAGTTAGATCATTTTGTAGTTAAGGAGAATAATTATGGCAAAACGTATTTTAATCGCAGACGATGAGCCTCGTTACTTGCGCTTATTGGAAGCCAATTTGCGTACAGAAGGGTATGAAGTATCTACTGCGCAGGATGGAATGCAGGCATTAGATATTTTTTCAGCCCAGCCAATTGACTTAGTTTTATTAGATGTGATGATGCCACGTCTTGACGGATTTGCCACTTGCCAACGCATTCGTGAATTTTCTAATGTACCAATTGTAATTTTAACTGCTCGTGGTGAAGAACAAGATCGAGTGCGAGGGTTAGATTTAGGCGCAGATGATTATTTAGTTAAGCCATTTTCTGCAACAGAATTATTAGCAAGGGTGCGTGCTGTATTGCGCCGCGCCCAACCTGTAGGAGAAGTAGCAAATCAAATTCGCTTTTTTATCCATGATGATTTAAAAATTGATTTTGCTCGTGCTGAAGTGTGGCGACAAGAGGAACCTGTGTCGCTTTCGGCTACAGAATACCGACTTTTATTGCATTTTGCTCACAATATTGGCAAAATCCTCACATCTGAAGAATTATTGAGTAATGTATGGGGTATCGAATATAAAAACGATAAAGAAATTCTATGGGTAAGCATTGCACGCTTACGTCAGAAATTAGAAAAAAGACGCTCATAACCCAAAACATATTGTCACACGTTCAGGTTTAGGATATTTGATGCCACCAATTGAAACGTGACGGAGATAGAGGTAATCACAAGTTTATGCCCAATAAGATTTTAGTTGTAGATGCAGATAGCGCAAGTAGAGGATTTATAGTACAAAAATTATTAGGGCAAAACAACGAAGTCATAGAGGCAGGCTCTGGTAAAGAAGGTTTAATCCTTGCATGGCGAGATCGCCCAGAACTGATTATCGCTGACCCAACCATGACTGATTTAAGAGGGGAAGATTTTGCAAAGAAATTAAAAAATGATGCACGCACAGCCCAAGTCCCATTAATTGCCTTAAGTAGCGATTCAAATCCTGAGCGAATCAAAGCTTGTTTAAAAATGGGATTTAACGAATATATTACCAAATCTGGTCAGGCAGTTCCCTTGCTAATGAGCACTATCCAACGCCTGCTGGAATTAGATGAAAATGCCATGAAACAAGGTGGGAAGTTAATTGTATTTTTGAGCGCCAAAGGGGGAACGGGTACTTCTTCTTTATGTGCAAATTTAGCCCTAAACCTTGCAGATGTAGAACCCAGCGCACGCGTAGCTGTGGCAGACTTTGTCTTACCCATCGGGTCTATTGCACCCATTGTCGGCTATGATGGAAGCGTGAATATCGTACACGTGGCAGATCAATTACATAGAATCGTATCTGCACAATCTTCTCTTAATCAATTGCCTGAAATGAGAGATTGGAAATTTAATTTACTGGCTGGTTCTCCCGACCCTGAGATGAGTAACCTATTGAAAGTAGAACATATGTGGGATATTGTTACTTCGCTAAAGCAAGCATACGATTATGTTTTGATTGATATCGGGCGATCACTTTCAAAAATTACATTGCCTTTGATTCAACATGCTGATCTTGTAACTTTGCTGATTAGCACTGATACAAGTACTTTATCGCTTACAAAAATATTGCTTGATTATTTAAAAAACAAAGGTGTTCAAGAGGATTCAATTTATACAATTTTGAATCGTGCGGCAGGGCTGGAAGGATTAAGTAAGGCAGAAGCACAGAGTAAATTAGGAATTACTATTAATGCAACAATTCCATACTTGAACACTAATTTAGCATTTGCAAATAGTCAACACCAGCCCTTTACATCTAAATTTCCACATGACACTGCAGGGGTAATCTTTCGGGAAATCGCCAAGGATATGGTAGGAAAAAGGGAAAAGTTAGCGGTAACTTAAAATTAGGAATTTTGTCTGAGGGCTGTTTGATTCCCCAACAAGATGTCAAGGTCTGCTATAATTCAGATAATTAAATCTTTTGATGAGGAATCATGACTAACGCTCAAATCACCATCCGTGAAAAGAAACTTGGCTTACTTATTCGTGATGCACGCCTAGCAGAACGACGCACCATTAAAGAATGTGCCGATGCCATTGGCGTGAAGCCGGGCATATTCCGTGCTTATGAAGAGGGGAGACGTGCACCCTCTTTACCCGAGTTAGAAGCATTGGTTTACTTTTTGAAAGTTTCAATTTTTCAATTTTGGGGTGATGAAACAATTTCAGATTTATCACCAACTTTAGAAGCAAACGATATTGTTCGTTTGATCGAACTTCGGCATCGTATGATTGGCGCTATGGTACGTCAGGAACGCACCAACAAAAATATCTCTCCTCGTCAAATTGCATCCGACACGGGAATTTCACAATCTCGTTTAAAAGCATACGAACTAGGCGAAAAACCTATTAGCGTACCAGAACTAGAGATGATATTAAATGTAATTGGAGTACCAATAGAATCATTCTTTGATCAAAGCGGACCAGTTGGGCAATGGCTAAACAGCAACGTGCCTCACAAAAAATTTAATGAACTACCAGAAGATATTCAAATCTTTGTTTCCCAACCTGTTAACAGACCATACATAGAATTAGCGATGAAACTGAGTAGCATGTCGCGTGAAAAACTTCGCTCTGTAGCAGAAGGGTTATTAGATATTACTTTATAAAAACCGTAGCATAGAATTATGTCAACACCTTCTCAACTTGATGCACAAGGCAAGCAAGCCTTTACGGAAAAAAAATTTCAAAATGCTGTAGATTACTTCAAACAAGCAGCAGACTTATACCAAGCAGAAAGCAACTCACTTCAAGCCGCAGAAATGATGAATAACGCAAGCGTGGCATTACTACAAGCAGGTCAGGCAGATGAGGCGCTTGAAGCTACTTTAGGTACCGATGAAATTTTTGCCAATGCAAAAGATATAAAAAGGCAAGCCATGGCAGTAGGAAACCAAGCCGCCGCATTAGAAGCCCTCTCTCGTTACGATGAAGCCATTCAAAAATATGAACAATCAGCAGAATTATTTGCCCAAATAAACGAAGGCGATTTACGAGCTATGGTAATCAAATCTGCCGCCGCTATAAAATTAAAAACAGGCAAAATCACAGATTCAGCATTTAAAATGATGGGATCACTAGAAGCAAAAGACAACCCAACATTCTTTGAACGAATCTTAAAATTTTTTTATGCGCTTTATCAAATAAGATGATAAACATCAGCACCACAGTTCGGCGCGCCAACGCACAAGATCATTATCAACTTGCGAACTTGCTATTTCACGAATCGCACACACACCGCCACTTAGATTGGCGGTCTGCTTTAGATTGGCTAGGCACACAAAATTTTTGGGTATTAGAAGAGCATGGATTTATCATCGCCGCCTTTGCCTGCCCAGAAGACCCGCCTAACATTGCTTGGATTCGACTTTTCACACATCATCCGCATCTAGATGTAGCCGATACTTGGTCTGCGCTGTGGAGCGTCGCCCAGCCTGAAATTTCGCTCAATAACCCCAAAACACAAATTTCAACAATTATCTTAAAACCTTGGTTTCAAAATATACTTTTACAAAGCGGGTTTGAACAAAAACAAAATATCGTTTTGCTAAAATTACAAGTGAATCACATCAAAACACGCATAACGCCAAATACAAAAATCCGACGGATGACTGAAGCAGACTTACACAACATAGCCGATATTGATGCACAAGCCTTTGGCGACTTTTGGAAAAATACATTTGATTCATTACGATTAGCATATTTACAATCATTCCACGCCACAGTAGCAGAAGACGAATCAGGTAAAGTTGTGGCATACCAAATCAGCACAGGCAGTCGCTTTGGGGCACATCTAGCCAGGCTGGGGGTACATCCAGAAGCGCAAAATCGAGGCATAGCAAGCGCTTTGGTGAATGAATTAATCCAAACCTTATCAATGAAACATCATGGCACACTTTCTGTTAATACGCAGGATGATAATTTGGCTTCTATGTCGTTATATAAAAAAATAGGCTTTATACAAACAGGTGAACAACTTCCTGTATTGGTGAAACATGTCAGTTAATTTTCCACTATCTATCTTACAAAAATTTGTAGAGACTCTATCTGCCGAATTAGGACATGAGACCGCTACAGCAGTTATTAAAAAATCGGGCTTACCAAAAGAATGGATGCACGACGAAAATTTTGAAAACTTAAATAATGAGCAATCTGCATTAGCATACGCGCGCTTGCAATCGGCAGTGCGCACATATTACGGGCGCGGCGCACGGGGCATATTATTGCGTATTGGCGCAAAACTTTGGAAACAACTATTAGACGACGCTTCATTCGGCATCAAAACACAAGCCGTGATGATACGTGGCTTACCAAAATACTTACGCCGTAAACAAGCTTTAGAACTACTTGGAAGAATTTTAAGTGGAAATAAAAATGATATAACGCTTCATACACTTGACCTCGACCTGTTGTTTGTTGATTCAGCTTCGGCTACCACTTTGAATCAGAGCGATGATACGCCAGTTTGTTTTGTCACTTTGGGGTTAATTCGAGAATGTTTATTTTGGGCAACTGGCGAAGAGTATGATATTGAAGAGCGGTCTTGTAAAGCAATGGGTGCAAGGCAATGCGAATTCAAAATTAATATTGGAGCATAACATGGCACATACACAATTAACTTGGAAATCGAAAGATGGGTTAGAAATTTTTGCGCAAATTTGGGAGCCAGAAGTTGTGCAAGCAAAAGCGGTGGCTTGTTTGATACATGGTTTAGGAGAACACTCTTCACGGTATGCCCATGTCGCTGAGGCGTTTAATAAAGAAGGCATTATTTTATTTAGTATGGATTTACGTGGGCATGGCAGGTCTGCTGGGGCACGCGGGCATATCAACTCTATTGAAGATTTTATGAGTGATATTGATATTTTATTTGAGCAAGCCCATGCACGGTATGCCAATTTGCCATTCTTTTTATATGGGCATAGTTTAGGCGGAATTTTAGTTTTGCATTACACCTTACTGCGTAAGCCGAAGGTGAAAGGTGTAATTGCTACTAGCGCTGGTCTGCGAACTGCACTTGAAAAACAGTTCTTTAAAGTTTTGTTAGTTAAAGTGTTAGGCTCACTGTCACCTACCACAGCCTTACCCAGTGGGTTAGATGCAAACGGGATATCGCGAGATGAAAATGTAGTGCAGATATACAAAAACGACCCACTGGTGCATGATATGGTATCACTTGGACTTGGAAAAAGTATGCTGGCAGTTACCAAATGGACTTTAGCAAATGCCAAAAATTTCCCACTTCCGCTATTGTTGTTACATGGAAAGAAAGACCCAATTGCTTTCGTTTCCAGTAGCATTGAATTTGCTGAACCTTTAGGGGAAAAATGCACTTTGGTTTTATGGAATGAAGCTTACCATGAATTACATAATGAGCCAGAAAAAGATGAAGTTTTAAAAACTATGACGCTTTGGATGGATGCAAGATTGAGAGAGTAGATAATTAATACTTAACAGTCTAATATCTTCTTAGTTGTTAATAATTTTTCCTTATAGCGAAGAGAAAATACCCTGTTTTTATAGCCATTCTCAAAGTTAAGAACCTTCTCAGCCTGTGCTAGACAAAATCATTTTGGCATGAGAAAATCTGCGCCACGAAATAAAATTTAGAGGAGATAGTTCGTATGAGCGACAAAGAAATGAGTAAAAGACAACAACGTAAGGAACAAATTCGCCGAAAAGAGAAAAACTCACGTTTGATGTCTATAGGCTTGGTAACTGTAGGCGTTATTTTTCTTGCTATTTTATTTATCTGGCCCCAAGTTAAGCCAATTGATGCAGTAGTTTCTGCCCCTGAGGTAAATATCCCTGTTTCAGACTTTAACACAGCAGGTAACCCTGATGCCCCCATCAGAATTGACGAATACGCCGATTTTCAATGCCCCTATTGCCGTAGATTTTTTGAAAACACAGAAGCTTTGTTGATGAATAATTATGTAGCCAACGGTACTGTATATTTTGTATATCATTCCTTTGGCGAATTCATTGGTCCAGAATCATCAGCAGCCGCAGAAGCAGCCTACTGTGCAGGCGACCAAAATAAATTCTGGCAAATGAGTAGTACACTGTATGCCAATCAAACAGGTGAAAATGTTGGCGCATTTAATGATCGCCGTATTCAGGCTTTTGCAGAATTGATAGAATTGAATATGGAAGAGTTTAATTCCTGCCTTGATACTAATAAATATGCAGACTTAATTAAACAAGATGGAGAAGATGCCCTCGCAGCAGGTATTCAAGCCACACCTTCTTTTGTGCTAACTTATACTGTTAATGGTGAAGTAAAAACAAAACAGCTACAAGGCGCGCAATCTTATGAGGTTTTCCAACAAGAAATTGAAGCCGCCTTGGCAGAGATGAATAAATAAAGCGCACTATAAATCTAAAAAAGACATTGCAAATAGCAATGTCTTTTTTGTTAATTCATCCTGCTTACAATACCTTGCTCCCAAGCATATACAGCTGCTTGCGTTCTATCAGCTAAATGTAATTTGCTTAAGATGTTGCTAACATGCCCTTTAACAGTGTTTTCACTAATTACTAGTTTTTCTGCAATTTGACTATTGGTTAAGCCATTGGCAATTAATTTTAGTACATCGGTTTCGCGTTCTGTTAATTCTGTGAATAAGGGTTGATCATCCAAGTTCTCACCTCGAATATTTTGTAAGACACGTGATGCCACTCGGGGGTGTAGTGTTACTTCACCTTGCATAGCACGATGCAGGGCATCTACTAATTTTTCCATTTTCATATCTTTTAGAATGTAGGAAATGGCACCCGCTTTTAAGGCTGGAAAAATATGCACATCTTCATGGTAAGAAGTTAATACCACTACTTTAGTGCGCGGGCTAATTTGGCGAATACGCCTTGTTGTTTCAATGCCATCCATACCTGGCATTATTAAATCTAATAGAACAATGTCAGGAATTAATTCTGCCACTAGGCTTAATGCCTCTTCACCTGAAGCACCTTCGCCAACCACGTGAAAATCAGAAATTTTTTCAAGATATGCTCGAATTCCATTTCGAACCACTTCATGATCATCCACAATTAAAAGACTCGTTCGGTGATATTTCATAGTTTAAACCTCCTCCATTAGTTTTTTAATGGAATTTGTATTATTAAACGCGTTCCTTGATTAGGCGTACTTTGCACCTGAAAAAGTTCCACGAACACTGTTAATTCTTTCGCGCATAGAGCGGAAGCCGACCCCTTTCGGCTTTTGATTCATATCAAAGCCACAGCCATCATCTGCTATCATAACCTGTAAGAGTTCAGGATTATATACCAATGAGATATCTACGCGTTTTGCTTTACTATGACGGGCAATATTTGCTAACGCTTCTTGGATGACCCTGTAAACTGCTTGCTCTAATTCAAGTGGTAATTGTCTACAGTTTTGAATTTGTAAATTGACTTGTACCTCATTGCGGTTCTCCCATTCGAAAATATATTCACGCAAAGTGGTTTCTAAGCCTTTTTCTTGTAGCGCAATTGGATAAATTTCTTGAATCAAAAAGTTTAATTCTTGTATCACTTCGTAAATTAAAGTTTCTGCTTCAGAGACGTGAGGTAGTGCTTCGTGCGTCATTGTTTTGGATATACCATTAACAGTGCCTAACTGTGCCAGAGCAGCAAAGGCTTTTTGTTTAGCACTATCATGCAGGTCACGGGCGAGGCGATTGCGTTCTTCCATCACTGCTAAATCTTTGGTCTGCTCAAATAAATTCATATTAGCGATAGACATCGAAGCACGATTGACTAAAGCCGTAAATAGACGGACAGCATCTTTGGTTAGGGCATTCGGGCGAATATAAGCCACGTTAAAAATTGCTACCACTTTATCATCTACTACAATTGGGAAATGTGCAAAAGATTCAACACCTTCGCGGTTAAGTGCTGTTTGAATATCAGGACGCAATGAGCTTGCTCTAACATCTGAAACAATAAAAGCGGCGCTTGTTTTTATTGCAATGCCAATCATGCCTTCATCATAGTCAAAGTTTAATACTTCTAATGTTTCAGGGGCAAAGCCCTTGCTAACGCGTGGCATAATCTTTTTTCTATTTTCATTCCATGTGAAAATTACACTACGGTCTGCATGCAATATGGCTACAGATACATCTACCAAGGTTTGAAAAATTTGGTTTAATGTAACACTACGTAAAATCTTTTCGTCAGCTTGATATAACGCCTCAATTTCGGTATTTCTTTTCTCTAGGTCTAATGTACGTTTTCGTACTAGCCGCTCTAATTCTCGGTTTCGATTTTCAACAGATTTTACGCGCCACCTAAGCCCGCCCGTAATAACTGCACCTGCAAACAATACTAACAAGGCTCGAAACCACCATGTTTCCCAATACGGGGGCACAACTATAACTTTAATAGCTTGGGTTTGTTCGCTCCAAACGCCATCACTATTTGAGCCGCGCAAAAGGAGTGTGTATGTTCCACCTGATAAATTGGTATAGCGCCCATTATGTTGTGTGCCAATGTTAATCCAGTCTGCGTCAAAATCTTTCAGCATATAAGCATATTGATTTTTTGCAGGTTGTTCGAAAGCAAAGGCTGAAAATTCAAATTCAAAAGAATCTTGTGGGTAGGTAATTGTGATGGTTTCTAGATATTCTATAGTTCTTTCGTTGCTAGTAAATGTTTCGCCATCTAAAGTTAAAGAGGTTAGTGCAATTTTAGGAGCATAAGCACTATCTACTATTTCTTGTGGTTCAAAAACATTTAATCCATTAATTCCAGCAAAATACATTAATCCATTTTTGTCTTTGGCAAATGCGTTCTGATTAAATTCATTGCTTTGGAGTCCATCATTGGCTGTAAAATTTCGAAATATCTTTTTTTCAGGGTTAAACTTAGAAATACCAAAATTAGTACTTAGCCATAAATTACCAGCTTCGTCTTCTAAGATGCCATAAATAACATTGTTGGGCAAACCTTCATTTTCCGTGAAATGAGTGAAGGTGCCATCTTGAGGGTTGTACAAGCTCAACCCGCCACCATGAGTACCCACCCAAAGCCTGCCTTTGCTATCCTGATACATACTTAAAATAGTATTGCTCTTAAGAGCAGATCCATATTCAGGGTCGTACCCATAGGATGTGATTTCATCGTTTTTTAAGTTGAGGCGTTTTAATCCATTATCAGATGTACCTATCCATAAATTCTGTTCTTTATCTTCTAGGATAGCATTGATTTTGATGTTACTTAAACCACTACCTCTTGGGCTGCTTTCTGACTGATATTGAGTAAAGATATTATCTTCTCTATCAAAAAGTAATAACCCTCCGCTAGAACCAACCCAAAAAATTTTGCTCCGAATCCTCATACATACAAAAAACTGAGAAGCGTGTATTATCAGCCGATATCATCTCTGTAGGTTGATAAGAAGAAAAGGTATTGGCTGAGGCGTTATAACGGTTCAATGCGCTGCCTGTACCAACCCATAAAACTCCATTTTTATCTTCAAATAAGGAAATCACTGTGTTGTTATCAAGTGTGCTTAAACTGCTAGGGTTATGCTGATAAGTAACAAAAGTTTTCCTGCGTGGGTCGAATCTATTTAGCCCATTATCTAGAGTCCCAATCCAAATCATGCCTTTATCATCAGCCAAAATAGGAAAGATAAAGTTGCTACTTAAACTGTTAGGGTTATTGGGGTTATGTCTGTAATATGCAAACCTATCTTGCTGGCGATTATATTTATTTAATCCGCCTCCATATGTACCAATCCATAATACTCCGCTAGCATCTTCGTAGATGGTAAATACATCATTACTGCTTAATGAATTGGAAATATTAGCTTGAGCTTGGTGATGTGCAAATTGTTTCGTTAAGGTATCTAAACGATCTAACCCATTGTTCGTGCCTACCCAAACACTACCTGATGAATCGAAAAAAATGGAGTAAACAATATTCCCTGCTAAACTTGTTATTGAACTTTTTGAATTGCGATACCTTACAAAATAATTTCCTAAAGGAATGAATTGATTTAACCCATTACTGGTGCCAACCCAAATTTCACCATTTTCGCCTTCAGCCAAACTTAATACTCGATTGTGGCTTAAACTACGAACATCATTTTTATCATAGCTATACACTGTAAATGTATTTTGTTTTTGGTCTAGTACGGTAACCCCACCATTTATTGTGCCAACCCATAACAAACCAGAAGATGCTTTTAGAATATCGGTGATGTTAATGTTGCTAAGTTTTATAGGGCTATCGGTAGTGTCGTTGTAATGTGTAAACGAATTTGATTCAAAATCTAAATAATCTAAACCTCTGTTTGTGCCAATCCATAAACCTGTTTCATCAAGCGCTAAATCAGAAATTTGATTGCTCGCAATACTTTTAGCGTTTGCGCTGTTTGCAAAGTAATGAATGAATTGCCCAGTAATTGGGTCATAGCGATTCAACCCACCTGCTCGTGTGCCAATCCATAAAAAACCTTTTTTGTCTTCAATAATTGCTGTAATGGTTCTATCACTAATACTGAAAGGGTTATTTGAATCTGGTTTGTAAATTTTGAAGTTGTAACCATCGTAACGATTCAAACCATCATCTGTGCCGGCCCATAAGAATCCTTGACTATCTTGCAAAATAGCATTTACCACACTTTGTGATAAACCTTCTTCTAAACTAATTTGTTCGAAGCGGATGTACTCACTATAAGGGATGGCTAAGTTTGACGTTTTAGAATCAGGTTGCAGGTCAGGTTGTGAGGCGGGTGAGTTTAAATCCGCTTCTGACGTGGTGACAGTTGGTGCGCAAGACATCAACATCATACTGGCTGAAAGTACCCAAAACAGAAAAACCTTTTGCATAGTATCTATTATAAGCAATTTGGTTTTGTGCTTTTGTATTCTCACGGTACCTCAGGAGGTGTGTGTACCCCTCCTGTAGAGTGGTTTTTTTATGATTAGGTTTGGGGTTTAGATGTTGTTTGAATTGTTTATAAACTATTCAATTGGATGGGAAGAAGTAATGTTTTAGGCGCATGACATTTTACCTGTAGTTTTGTAATATCTGATACATGCTAAATTTTCCTCCAAGAAGATAAAGGCATTTTTGTTTGAGGCGGAAAGCTGGCTATTTGGCTGGTTTTCCGCCTTTTGGTTAATGATGATGTGAGGAGGTGGTTCGTTCACTATTTTTATTTTGTTTTATTTTATGTTCAAATTTTAATAAGGAGAAAAGAGAAATGAAACAAAAAATATATACACTGTTGAGTGTGCTAATGTTACTAAGTATGCTGTTTGCGGCGTGCGCGCCTGCAACGGCTCCAGTAACTGATGAACCTGTGGCTAGTGTTGTGCCTTCTGTAACAGATGAGGCGCCCGCCGCAACGGAGGAAGCACCTACAACGGAACGGCATGGTGGTTGGTTAGATGAAATTGTTGTATCGGTAGTTTCAGGCGATTCTGCTATTTCACAAATTCAAGCAGGAGCAATTGATTTCTTTTCATTTAACCTTGCTTCAGATGTTTATCCCGCAATTCAGGAAGCTAAATTATTGGCTTCTCAATCTTTGGGTGGGTATTATGGTATTAGCTTGAACCCAGCTGTGTTTGCAGATTCTGCTGTGTTGAATCCATTTTCAAACCGCAAGATTCGAGAATCATTAAATTGGTTGATTGATAGAAATTATATTAATCAAGAAATTTTTGCTGGTGGCTCGCTACCTAAATTATTGCCTATTACTACACAGTTGGTGGAATATACCAATTTGATCGATACAGCCCGTGCTTTAGAAAGTAAATATGCTTTTAATGCTGAAAAAGCAAAGGAAGTTATTAATGCTGAAATGGTAGCAATGGGTGCAGAGTTGGTTGATGGTAAGTGGCAATTTAATGGCAAACCTGTTACTTTGATTTTCTTGATTCGTTCTGATGGTGATGGTACGCGCCAGCCTATCGGTGATTATGTTTCGAATCAACTTGAAAGCGTTGGCTTTACTGTTGACCGCCAATATAAAACCGCTTCTGAGGCTTTTCCAATTTGGCAGGGTACGGTTGCGGCAGAAGGTCAGTGGCATTTATACACTGCTGGTTATGGCGTTTCTGGTTTGAGTTCGTTGCGTGATGAATCTGGCAATATTCAACAAAGCTATTTGAATACCAGCATCCAAAGCTCTGAACCGTTTATTTCTAATGTCTCTGATCCTGAATTTCAAAAGTTGGGTGATGATTTAGCACAGGGCGTATATACAGACAAAGAAGCCCGCGATAAGGCAATGGCGCGTGCGCTTGAATTGGCTTTAGAAGATTCTTTGTTTGTGTGGGTGATTGACCAACAAACCTATGCACCTTATGCTGATAATGTTCAAGTAACTTATGACCTTGCTACAGGTCCCGAATCTACTAATTCTGGTCCATATAACTTGCGTTTCATTGACCAAGAAGGTGGCACAATGCGCATCGGCACGAATGATTTGTTTACCGAGCCGTGGAATGGTGTTGCAGGTAGTAACTGGATTTGGGATGGTTGGGTTTTGCGCATGACCACGCAAGGTAGTTCAAATGTTACTGGCGCAGGCGGTATGATGGCAGATCCATACACTGGGTTAGCATACCCACAGCGCATTGCTAGTGCTCAGCTTACCCATGTTGAGGGTTTACCAATTAATCAAAATTTGGATTGGTTAACTGTTGAAACTGTTCCTCAAATTGATGTGCCTGCTGATACTTGGGTAGATTGGGATGCTGAAAATCAACGCTTCATTACAGTTGGTGAAAAATACCCAGATGGTTTAACTGCCAACATTAAGAGTACAGTGGTTTATCCTGCTGATTTGTTTGAAACTATTAAATGGCATGATGGTAGCCCACTTTCTGCTGGCGATTTTGTGATGAACATTATCCAAAGTTTAGATTTAGGCAAACCTGAATCAGCACTGTATGATGAATCATTAGCTTTGAGCATCAACGCTTTCTTAGAATCGTTCAAGGGCTATCGTATCGTTTCAACTGACCCATTGACAATTGAAGCCTATACCGATTTTTATCAACGTGATGCTGAATTGAATATTGTTACTTTGTGGCCCCAAGATTTGTATGGCTTGGGCTATGAAAACCCATGGACTGTTTTAGCAGTATCCAATTTAGCAGAGGCTAATAAAGAAATTGCTTTCTCTGAAGATAAAGCAGGCGTGCTAGAAGTGGAACAAACCAACTGGATTGGTGGACCTAGCCTTGAAGTATTAAATAAATACCTTGATCAAGCCGCTAGCGAATCTTATATTCCGTTTGAAGCTACGTTAGGCGAATATATCAGCAAAGAAGAAGCCGACTTACGCTATGCCAATTTGAAGGCATGGGTAGAAGCGCATAATCATTACTTAGTTGGCACTGGTCCATATTATCTCGATCAAGTATTCCTCACTGAAAAATCTGCTGTGTTGAAAAATTTTGCAGATTTCCCAGACCTTGCCAATCGTTGGTCTCAATTTAGTGAGCCAAAACGTGCTACTACTGTTTTGGATGGACCTGGTCAAGTAACTGTTGGTAGTGAAGCAGTATTTGATGCTTATATCACTTTCAAAGATGAGCCTTACTTGCTGACTGATATTGCTCGTGTGAAATACATTTTATATGATGTGACGGGCACAGTATTAGAAGTGGGTGATGCGGTGGCTGTAGAAGATGGTCATTTCCAAGTGACATTATCCGCTGAGTCAACTGCTAAATTACCTACGGGCTCTGCAAGGCTCGAAGTTGCAGTAGTACCAATTCCTGTTGCTATTCCATCGTTTACATCGTTTGATTTTGTAGCACAGTAAGTTTGAATAAATTTTGTAGGGCAAGGTGTACTCTACCTTGCCCTACAAATAAATTACGAGGAAGCTATGTCTGCCATTACTCAAACCCCAGCTGAAAAGCAATCTATTAAGAAGTTTCGCTTAAACAGTTCTCTTATTCGCATTTTACGTTATACATTTACCCGTATTCTAACTTTATTTATTACAGTGGTGATTGGAATTTACCTAACCATTGTAATTGCCAATATGGGTGGTTATGTGGATGTGATTATGAAAGGCGAAATTCGAGATAGGATAACTCAGCTAATTTTAAATAATAAAGCCTATCAGCAAATGGATGTAGAAACGCGGCAGGCTTTAATACAAGAAAAAATTGCCGCAGAAGAAAAGCGAGTTGGGCTAGATGTGCCAATTGCCATTCGTAATTTTCGTTATTTAAAAAATGCTTTGTTGTTAGATCTTGGGCGCGCTATCAACATCACTAGCGATAGTGGTTCAAAGCAAGTTCGTTTAATTTTATTAGAACGTTTGCCCCCTACTTTGTTGTTAATGGGAACTTCGCAACTATTTTTATTTTTCTTCAGCATATTTATTGCGTTGAATCTTTCGCGAAATTATGGCAGTTTTTGGGATAAAGTGATGATTGCGCTTTCACCTTCATCAGCAGTACCGCCGTGGTTTTATGGCATCTTTTTAATTCTCATTTTTGCATCGGGATTAAAAATCCTTCCGTTTGGTGGCATGGTAGATGCACCGCCCCCAGTTAATAAAATTGATTATGCCTTGAGTGTTTTGAAACATTTATTACTACCTGGTTTATCACTCATTATTAGTTCATTCTTCTTAAGCGTTTACAACTACCGTACTTTCTTTTTAATTTATGCTACTGAAGATTATGTGGATATGGCGCGGGCAAAAGGCTTGAAAGCCAACGATATTGAACGTAAATATATTCTTCGACCAACTTTACCAAACATTATTACAAATTTTGCTTTGCTAATTATTGGTTTATGGACGGGTGCTTTATTTACTGAAACAGTTTTTCTATGGCCAGGCTTAGGCAGAACGTTGTTTCAAGCCATTGGTCAATATGACACACCTATCATAGTAGGCTCAACCATCATCTACGCTTATCTTTTAGCAATGACGGTCTTCATCCTTAACTTTGTCTATGCTTTAGTAGATCCACGTGTGAAGATTGGTGAATAGCATGTTAAATAATTTCCGTTCATCATTTCAAAAAATATTAATGTACCCTTCAGCCATAGCAGGGGTGTTGGTGATTTTATTTTTAGTAGGGGTTTCGGTTTACACCGTTATCACCATTCCGTACTCTAAAGCAATTAATATGTGGCGCGGCGGGGAAGAGGTTTGGTATCAGAATCCTAAATTTGCATCGCCAGCATGGATTAATTATTTTTCAAAACAAAAATATGCCGAGTCATTCGCCGTCAGCACAACCGAGGCTGAAATACAAACAACAACTACCAGCAATGACAGAGGCGTTTCTACAATCGAGATGATTTATGAATTTGATTATTTGGCGGATATTTATCCGCAAGAATTAATTTTATATTTCAAATCTTCATTCAAAGAGAAACAGCCATTTATTTCGATTGAATTAATTACTCCTGATGAGCGCACAATACGGATTGCAAATTTTGCATTGACGGGTAAAGATGTTACTTACCGCTTCTCGCAAGATGAGAAGTTGCGTACTAAACTGCGAACGAAGGATTTAATCCCTGCTTTGTTTTCTTTACCAGAAACTGAACAGCCCCTTAAGGGAACTTATAAATTAATAATTACTGGCTCGACTTTTGAAACTGATTCCACGATTGACGCTGAATTTGTTTTTCATGGTCAGGTATTTGGCTGGGCTGGTACAGATCATGCTCGCCGAGATTTAATGTTGCCGCTGTTATGGGGCGTGCCTGTTGCTTTGGCATTCGGCTTGTTAGCCGCGATTGGAACATCGGTCTTGACGATGATTATTGCTGCTGTTGGAACTTGGTATGGTGGCTGGGTGGATGAATTGATTCAACGTATTACTGAAATTAATTTGGTACTGCCTTTCTTCGCTTTACTAATCATGATTGGCACATTTTATTCAAGAAGTATTGTGGTGATATTAGGCGCAACAATTATATTAAGTATTTTTACTGGTGGCATTTTGGGGTACCGTGCCGTGTTTTTGCAAGTGAAGCAGTCTATGTATATTGAAGCGGCAAAAGCGTATGGCGCTAGCAATATGCGTATTATCTTTAAATATTTAATTCCGCGCATGATTCCTTTATTGATTCCTGGCTTAGTGCAATCGGTGCCTGCTTTTGTGTTTTTAGAAGCATCATTAGCGGTGATTGGTTTAGGCGACCCTGTTTTACCAACATGGGGAAAAATTATTCAAGATGCCAGTGCTAACGGTGCTTTGTATAAAGGTTATTACTATTGGGTCTTAGAACCTGCTTCTCTATTAATTGTGACAGGATTGGCTTTTGCTATTTTAGGCTTTGCCTTAGACCGTATTTTTAATCCTAAATTGAGGGAAGCATAATGAATACTTCTAAAGACTTACTCAAAATTGAGAATCTTGCTTTGCATTTTAAAACCATGAAGGGAGTTGTGCAGGCAGTAGATGGCGTAGATTTTGAATTAGGTACAAATCGTGCAGTTGTGATTTTAGGTGAATCAGGTTGCGGAAAAACTTCTTTGTCTAAAGCGTTGTTGCGCATTTTGCCCCGCAACGTGGATAAATACTCAGGCAAAGTTTTTCTGCAAGGGGTAGACGTGATGGGATTGAACGATGAAGCTTATCGCCAAAATGTGCGTTGGTTAGGAATTTCTCTAGTGCCTCAAGCCGCAATGAATTCGTTGAACCCTGTCATCAAAGTTGGTGAACAAGTTGCAGAGCCTGCCATGATTCATTTAGGCTTGAACAAGACAGAATCGCTTGGCTTGGTTTACAAAATGTTTCAGCATGTTGGCGTACCAACTGATTTTATTGAACGCTATCCATTTGAATTAAGCGGTGGAATGCGACAGCGTGTAGCCATTGCGATGGCGTTGGTTACATCACCTAGCTTGATTGTTCTTGATGAACCAACTTCGGCTTTAGATTTATTAACCCAAGCCAATATTATGAATGTGTTGAAAAAAATAAAACGTGAACTTGGAACATCCTACATCTTAATCACGCATGATATTGCTACATCCAGTGAATTAGCAGATGAAGTGGCAATTATGTATGCAGGTCAGATTGTGGAAACGGGTGATGCTAAAGATTTTTTCCCCGCTCCGCTTCATCCTTACTCACAAATGTTGATGGCTAGTGTGCCTCGTTTGCGTAGTGAAGTAGACCCAATCTACATTACAGGTCAGCCACCAAGTTTAATAAATCCACCACAAGGATGTCGTTTTGCAGCACGTTGCCCATTTCGTTTTGAAAAATGCAGCCAAGAACCGCCTGTATTTCAAAAAGGAAATCGCAAAGTTAAATGTTGGTTACACCAATAATTTGAAAGCATAACAATAAAAATTGGAAATATTTATGGGTACTTTAGCTTTGTATGATGTTTTATCGTTATTCATAGAGATTCACAAAACTGTCCTTGAATTTGCCGAGGAATTAACTGAAGATCAGTTACGTTGGAGGCCAAGAGGTTACAGTACTTCTATTGGATTTCATCTGTGGCATTTGGCGCGCGAAACTGATTATCTGCGAGCCATTATTTTAGAACGTACTCCTCAACTCGGTGCTGATTTTGGCGACCCAACTGAAATTTGGGCAAAAGAAAATTTAGCCCAAAAATGGAAGTTCCCGACCGAGTTAAATGCCACAGTAGGCACAGGCTTAAGTGATGAAGTAGCCTCTACTTTACCGATCCCGCCTAAAGATGAATTGCTAGGTTATTTGCAACGTTCCTATCAGGCACTCGAAGAATTTATAAAAATGTTGGATGAAAAATATGCCAACTACGATGATGTAGATGAAAACTATAAAAATAAGTTGCAGAATATTCGCTTGAATTTGTTAATTTTCCTTTCACATGATTGTCGTCACTTAGGTACGATTGAATGTTTGAAAGGCTTGCAAACAGGTTTTGGCTCTGCTACGGAAAAGCGATAACTATGTCTATAACCCCTGAAATAAAAGAAACTATGAAAGCATCTCCAAAAATCCAAACACCAGATGAAGTTTTGCTTTCGATTCATGATTTGCACGTCTGGTATGAATTACGCCGTTTTGGATTTGGTAATGCGGGCTATGTCAAAGCGGTGGACGGCGTCAGCTTTGAATTAAGACAAGGAGAAACAGTAGCAGTTGTAGGCGAGAGCGGATGCGGAAAATCCAGTTTGATGAAAACAATTTTAGGCATCAATATTCCAACCAGCGGCGAGTTGATTTTTGAAGGAAAAAATTTAGCACAGCTTAAACAAGATGAATTAAGAAAATATCGTTTTGATATTGGTTATGTACAACAAGATCCGTATGCCTCTTTACCGCCTTTTATGAGCGTGCAAGAAATTCTAGAAGAGCCCTTAATCATTAGCGGAGTAAAAGATAAACAAGAAAGAATCGAACGTATTCATAAGGCGATGAGTAAAGTGAAACTGCACCCTGTTGAGGATTTTATTCATAAATTTCCACACATGTTAAGCGGCGGGCAACAGCAACGTGTGGTCATTGCACGCGCCATGATTCTTGAGCCTAAAATGATTGTGGCTGATGAACCTGTTTCAATGCTGGATGCTTCGGTGCGGGTTGAAATTTTAAAATTATTAAGTGCCTTACAAGAAGAATATAAATTAACAGTTATTTATATCACGCATGATTTATCAACAGTGAAATATTTTTCTGCCAGAATTTTTGTGATGTATGCAGGTCACTTAATTGAAAAAGCAGAAACACGCAGATTGCTTACAAATCCTCTGCACCCTTACACACACGCTTTGCTAGCGGCAACATCTGACCCTGATGCCGCAAATGCTGAAACAGATAAAGATATACCGCCAGGTGAACCGCCCAGCTTGGTTAACCCGCCAAAGGGTTGTCGCTTTCACCCGCGTTGTGCAAAAATGATTCAAGGCTTGTGCGATGAAAAAGAGCCAATTGAGTTTGAACCTGAGCCCGAACATTTTTGTTTCATGTTGGCTATATCAATGATGAAAAACCCGCGCTTCTTAACTGCCTTCGGCTTGGTGCTGATGCTCTTGGGAATTTTGCTTCCCTTTTTGATGATTGTTAAAATTATTGAAGCCACATATTTTTTAAGTTTTTTATCTTGGGGCGTTTCTACGCTGGGCTTGGCAGTTGGCACTGTTGGGTTTACATTGTGGAATAGAAACAACAAACGTTAATTGTTGTTTCTATCCAATGCTCTAAAGCGATGAATAAAGTAAATTGCTAACCCAAGCAAAATAACCGCGTTGATTTGATGTAGTAGGGCGATCCAAATATTTACAAAAGATAAAATTGTTAATATTCCCAGCACGATTTGTAAAATCACCACGCCAATTAACCATTTAACTCCGTTTTGAATATCGGCTGAATAGTTTTTCTTTTTAACAACATAATACAAAATAGGCACAGCGATTAAGATGGTAAAAGCAAACCAGCGATGAATAAAAACAATCGTCTGAGGAGATTCTAAAATATTAATCAATGGAGTAAATAAATTGGGTGGAATTAATTTCCCAAACATGAGGGGCCAAGTATCGGATACGTGACCTGCTTTTAAGCCTGCTGTAAAGCCACCATAAATGATTTGGATAATGATTAAAACAAAGGAAAGCAAAGATAACTTAGAAGCTAAAGACCATTTCGCTTTCTTAGTTTGGAATCCGTATTTATGGTTTAGGGCAGTCCATAACGCTAGGCTGAATAATGCTAATGCTAAAGATAAATGAATTGTCAAATTGAAATGACTGACGGAAGGTCGGTCAACCAGTCCGCTGGCGACCATAATCCAACCTGCAAAGGCTTGCGAGATGAATAAAATTCCCATTACAAAATATACGCCAAATTTTTTAAGCGGAATTATTTTTTTGAATAAGAAATAAAAAACAGGAATGGCATAAAACAAGCCCGCTAAACGTGCAATGGTACGGTGCGTCCACTCAATCCAGAAGATGTATTGATATTCTTCTAGCGTCATATCTGTATTAATTAATTTATATTCAGGTGTTTGTTGATATTTTTCAAACTCGGCTTGCCAATCATGGTAAGCCATTGGGGGAACTGAACCACTGATAGGATTCCATTCTGTGATTGATAAGCCTGAGCGTGTTAGGCGGGTAAACCCACCAAACGAGACGAGGAATGCCACGATGAAGCAGAAGATGAACAGCCAGTTCATCACAGTTTTATTTTGAGTCATTTAGTTTCTCCGAAGTGAAGTGTTTTGATTTTAATCGAACGGAATTAATTGGGTCTTAGAAAACGCGCGGACGAAGCAAAATACAATTGATCTCTTGTAAAAGTCTCTTTTAGCCACGAATTACACGGATTTCTTTTAAAAACACCTGCCATAATCCGTGTAATCTGTGGCAAAAAAATTATAGCCAGCCAGTTTAGAACACTTATACAAGAAGTCTAATGTAGATTAAACAGTATCAAACTGCCCGTCAGGTATGAGGCGAAAAAAGTAAGGACACGGTAACTACCGTGTCCTTGCTTTATCCTCCACTGCGCATTTGATTCAACAATGCACGGTAATCTTCTACGTTGGGTGGATTCATCAAAACAATTTGATTGATGACTTCCATGGCACCTTGTTTATCGCCTTTTTCTAAAAGGTTTTCGCCTAAAGAATCTAACATTGGAATAGCTTCGCTTAAGCGCCCCATACGATTTAACAATGCCGCAAGCGTGCGTTTTAATAAAGGTTGTTCATTGTGTTCACGTGCCAACTCTTCAAGAAAACCTAGTGCTAATTCACTTTTGTTTTGGCTTTCTAAATGTGAAATATAGCCATCGAGTTCGTTTAAGGCTTTATCTGCCTGACCCATGCGTAAATTTAATTCTATTAATTGTTTACGTGCCGCATCATCATCGGGTGCCAAGGTACGAATTTGCTCATACACACGCACGGCTTGTTTCCAGTCGAGGCGTTGCATATCAATATCTGCCATGCGCTGTAAAATGTGAATATTCCATTCGCGACTAGAGTTAGCTTGCTGTACTAAACGCAGGGCGGTAGTGTATGTTTTCCTAGCCATATCTAATTCTGCTAACCGATAATAAATTCCTGCTAATTCAAGATATTCTTGAATAGCATCGTCTATTTGCCCACGCGCAATGAGTTGATCAATTAGGCGGTTGCGTGCACTTAAATCCATTGGTGAGATTTGAATAATTCGACGTAATAACTTTGCGGCTTGTTGTACTTCGCCACGCACACTATAAGAATGTGCCACCACACCAAACTTTGTAATAGCATCTGATGTGTGGCCCTCTTGTACAAGTAACTCTCCCATTAATGTATGTAATGGAAGATAAGTTGGCGCATGATGTAGCGCATCGTAGGCTTCTGCCATAGCAGAACGCAAACTACCCATGCGTGCTAATTGATTGATACGATTCATCGATTCTAAAACAGAGCTAGATTGTGCCTGTAAAATAACTTCTGCAACAGGGGCTTGATAATCACCTTCTTGCTTTGGCATTTGCTCGCGCGTTTTATTTATCTGTTCACGCCAATCGCTTCGTAATAATAAACCGCTGACATTATCGCAAAGCTGACGTAATGCCTTTTCTTCTTTTTGATTTTGCAACGCCTCAATCAATGGTTCATATTGTTGACTGATATCATCGGCTTGATCTTGGCTGACGGTTTGTGAATCTGCCAGCTTAAGTGCTTCGAGATATTCTATTGCCGCTTCACTGATGTTTGATTTTTTCATCAACATTTGACCCAGCAACAAGCGTGAGCCGAGTGCATAATCATGATGTTTGACTGCGTTTTGCAAAAAGCGTTGAGCAGTTTCATAACGCTCGCCTTTGAAACGCAATAAACCTAAATTGAAATATAAAGCAGGGTGTTTAAAGCCTGCGCTTAATGCGCCTTCCATTTCTTCAGCGGCTTGAGATTCATTGCCTTTCGATTGGGCATCTATCGCTTGACCTAAGTGTAAAATCACTTTGGTCTGCTCTGCATTTTGCATAGATATTCCGCCTGTGCCTTTCATAATGGCGGAAAGTCCGCGCCTTTGTTCTTGAGCAGAGGGGGAGTCGTCTGAATATTCGAAGAGAATCTCTGCCAGTTGGGTTAAGGCTCGTTGACGGCACTCAGCAATCGGGTCAAGCCCTGAGGCGGTTCGCGAAGCGTGAGGTTGTTGCAATTGCTTTACCTGCGCCATGCGAATCGGACCCGTTCCACCTTTGCCACGAATCGGTTTAGGGAGCAATTGTCCGTTTTTCAATAAAGTTTGGGCTTGTTTAACTTCGGGGCTGTTGGGCAAAAGTGATAGGGCTTTATCTACCATCTCTTGCGTTTTTTCCATGTTGCCTGCGCGTTGAATAATGCTAGCAATGGCGAGATATTCCGTCACCGCTTGTTGGGCGTGACCTAAACGCTCATGCACTTGGGCAAGGCGTGAATGGGCAATTGCGTTTTCAGGGTTAATGCTGGTGACGTGTACCCAATTTTCTAATGCTTTTTCGGTATCACGTTGTTTGAGGTATAAATCGCCAGCTTTGATTCTAAAGTCCATAGCGGCTTTCAAATCACCAACGCGTTCTGAAAGTTGAGCCACCTTTTCCATAGCAACGGGATCATCGGGTGAAATTTTTACAGCCCGCGCATAAATTTGCAGGGCTTCATCTATTTGATTTAGTTGATACAAAGCCAAGCCTAAACTATTTAAGGCTTTGGCATGGTCTGGAAATTCTTCTAAGGCGCGCCGATAGGCAACTGCCGCTTTCTGCCATTCTTGGTCCCACGCGGCAGAGTGACCTTCATTCATCGCTTTTTGGAAAACATCTTCTCGTTCAGGCATTATGCAATTATAACCGTATCGTCATATTCATGCCTTGCGATTTCTTAACGGGATGATGATGTTTGAATGAAGAATGGAGAATCTTGTGGGCTTAGCCACAGAGAACGTTGAACGTATGTTGTCATTGCACAAGCAAAATCCCAAAACACCACAAGAGCAAGAAATGCTCAGGCGTGAAATCGAGTCAACGGATAAGGGGATTGATAAGTTAGTCTATGAGTTGTATGGGTTGACGGATGAGGAAATTAAGATTGTGGAAGGCTAGACCTCCGAGGTTTTTAAAACCTCGGAGGTCTGGGTTGCAGGCGTTAAATAGACTTCCGAAGTCTTTAAGACTTCGGAAGTCTGGGTTGGCTAGTAGACCTCTGAGGTCTTAAGGAATTATTCTTTTCACAAATCACGCATTACGAATTCTCCATTCCCCATTCTCCATTCCCCATTCTCCATTCTCCATTCTCCATTCTCCATTCCCCATTCTCCATTCCCCATTCTCCATTTTTCATTCTCCATTCCCCATTCACCCCAACACTTCCATCTCACCCCAACTCTTCCCAGCGCGTGCTTCTGTTTCCAATGGAATACTCATCGGGTAAGCATTTGCCATTGTCTTTTGCACAACTTTGGCGGTTTCATCAATTTCTTTTTTCGGAACTTCTAACACCAATTCATCATGCACTTGTAAAAGCATTTTGGCTTTCAAGCCTTTGGACTTTAACGCAGGCGGAATTTTTAGCATGGCGATTTTCATAATATCTGCCGCTGTGCCTTGAATAGGAGCATTGATGGCTTCACGTTCTTCACGATTTTTCATTTGCACATTTTGTTTGTTCATCAAAGTGGGGAAGTATCTTTTTCTGCCTAACAAAGTTTCTACATACCCAATCTCTGCGGCTTGACGGCGAATGCCATCTAAATATTTTTTTACGCCAGGGAATTTTTTGAAATAGGCTTTCACAAAATCTTCTGCTTCTGCTAAGGTTAAATCTGTTGTGCGTGTTAATCCAAAAGCCGACATGCCATAAATCAAACCGAAATTAATCGCTTTGGAATGACGGCGCATATCTTTAGTCACTTGTTCAAGCGGAATATCATAAATGGCGGCGGCAGTGGTGGCGTGAATATCTTCACCAGCACGGAAAGCCGCTAGCATGGCTTCATCTTCTGCCATGTGCGCCACGATTCTTAATTCAATTTGTGAATAATCTACAGAAAGTAAAACATTTCCTTTATCTGCAATAAATCCATTGCGAACTTTTCTACCAATTTCACTGCGGATTGGAATGTTTTGTAAGTTTGGATTATTCGATGAAAGTCTGCCAGTCACTGCGCCGATTTGACTATAAGAGGTATGCACACGTCCTGTTTGCGGATTTATCGCGGCAGGCAACGCATCTACATACGTTGATTTTATTTTTGATAATTCACGATGTTCCAAAATCCATTGCAATATCGGATGTTTATCACGCAACATCTCTAACACATCAGCCGAAGTGGAATAAAAACCTGTAGCAGTCTTGCGACCTTTGTCAGGTGGTTCGAGGCGTAGATGATTAAACAACACATCCGAAAGTTGTTGCGGAGAATTAATATTAAACGCTTTCCCTGCATGAGCATAAATTTCTTTTTCAATTTCAGCCAAACGTTTTGCTAACTCTTTTCCCATGCTTGCAAAAAATTCAGTATCAATCAACGCGCCAGTCATTTCCATTTCTGCTAACACAGGCGTTAATGGCAGATCAATTTCTTCCAAAATTTTTTCGCCGTTAACTTTTTTCAATTCTTTTTCCATTATCGGCATTAAGCGCAACGTATTTTCAGCATCCGCCGCCGCGTAATTCGCCACCGACTCAATCGCCACATCAGCCATGCTAATTTGTTTTTTGCCCTTGCCAATTAATTCTTCAATGTGCGTCATCTTTTCGCCCAAACGAACCGACGCTAAATTTTTTAATCCCATATTGCGTGATGATGGGTCAACAATAAATTCAGCCAACATGGTATCAAAAGTTAATGGCGCAATTTCTAAACCATATCTTTTTAATAGGATGTAATCATACTTAGCATTGTGCGCCACTTTTCCGATTTTTGGATTCGTCATAGCTGACGTTAACGCTTCAATCACCTTTTTAGTTGGTACATTGACCCCAGCAGTATGCCCCACTGGAATATAAAACCCTTGTCCGTCTTTGATAGATAATGAAATACCCACCAATTCTGCTTTCATTTCATCGGTGTCGGTGGTTTCGGTATCAAAGGCAATCACTTTTGCTTTTGATAATTCTTTCGCTAAATTTTTTAACTTATCTTCATCATCTACAATGATGACTTCAAGATTTGATTCGGCAATAGATGTCACAACTTTTGGCTCGTTAGCAAACATCGTCATCTGACCATCTTTTGTCTTGGATGTTCTTACCACAGGTGATGGGGCAGTGATGTTCATATCCCCGCTAATAGCAGCGACTTTGTTAATTAAAGTTTTGAATTCCATCTCTTTGAAAAATGCTTCCAGTTTCGAACCATCAAAGGCTTTGACTTTGGCATCTTCCAAATTAAATTGAAGTTTAAGATTTGTTTCAATGCGTGCTAAGTCACGGCTCAGGTATGCCGCGTCTTTATGCTCTTCAAATTTCGTCTTCCAACGTTTTTCAACTTGTTCTAAATTTTCATAAATAGCATCAAGCGTGCCAAATTTTTTCTATTAATGCAACTGCTGTTTTTTCTCCCACACCTTTTATGCCAGGAATATTATCGGATGTATCCCCAACGATGGCTTTGTAATCCACCACTTGTTTTGGTTTGACTCCCAATTTTTTTCACCACATCTGCATCTGTAATGTAAGTCGAATCATCACCTGCTAGATATACTGCTGTTCTTTCATTAACTAATTGCAGTAAATCTCTATCGCCTG
>LMZR01000040.1 GCA_001567105.1 Chloroflexi bacterium OLB14 | reverse complement strand
CAACAAAGTCAGGGTGCAAGGTTGGCGTGGGGATTGGTGTTTCGGTTGGTGGTGGCGAAGTGACAGTTGAGGTGACTGTCACTTGTGGGGAGCAGGCAATTAAAATCAAGGCGAGGAAGAGGAGGAAAATTTTTTTCATGGTTTTTTTTCCAAAATTTATTTTAGAGAGAGGTTGGTCACATTATATAACCGTAGGGGCGACACAACAAACTTTTGAGAGTGGCTAATAAAGAAGGTAATCTAAAAGATTTAACCACAGAGACCACGAAGATCACAGAGAAAACCTTATAAAAACCTCTGTGCCCTCTGGGTTCTCTGTGGTGATTGTTTTTTTACTCTCCCTTTTCGCCACTCCCAAACTTTTTAATCATCAATGTTTATGCACAAAACAAAATCATATGGCAACTTGATTAATGAATGGCGGGTCGCCCTGTTTTACAAAGCAATTCTTGCTATCCAAAAGGGCGACCCGCATTTGCATAAGTTTGATGATTGATTATCAGGATAATTTATTTTCAAATGATTCTTGATTGCATGGATGGGTCGCCCCTACGGATTTACATTGAGACTTCGGAAGTCTGAAAAAGTTTAACATAAATGCCATAAAAACCTGTCAGGGTTAGGATGGTAATAGGCACAACCAGACCTCCGAGGTTTTAAGAACCTCGGAGGTCTGGCTCGTAGGTTAAGAAAATGTTGATGGAGCAGAACCAAGTATCCGCTAGGAAAGAGGCGGATTAATATCCAAGCAGGGGAGTTGTAGATTTAGTTAGAAAATCCCCTTGTGAAAACTGGCACTTATGAGTATACTCGCCTTCAAGCACGTCAATTTTTGCAAAATCCATTGAGGTCTGTATGCTTTTGGAATATATTGCCATTGGGGTGATGATTGCGGTTGCTACGTTGATTGCTTTCATTGCTATCGGGTTGGGGGAATTGTTGGGACCGAAGAAAAAATCTGCGGCGAAAGATATACCTTATGAATCGGGTATGGTTCCGTACGGTGAGGGAACGCGCCGTATGCCCATTCGATTTTATTTAATTGCTGTCTTGTTCATCTTGTTTGATATTGAAGTGATTTTCTTTTTGCCGTGGGCAATTGTGTTCCGTCAATTAAAAATATTTGGTTTGATTGAGATGGGGGTCTTTATTGTGATTTTATTAATCGGTTATGTGTATGCGTGGAAGAAAGGAGCCTTTGAATGGGAATAGAACAAAAACTCGGTAATATGGGCGTAGTGACTACTACGCTTGAACAAGTTGTGAATTGGACGCGCACAAATTCTATGTGGCCCATGTTGTTTGGCTTGGCATGTTGTGCTAT
Source organism: Chloroflexi bacterium OLB14 (assembly GCA_001567105.1). GTDB lineage: Bacteria > Chloroflexota > Anaerolineae > Anaerolineales > Villigracilaceae > Villigracilis. The sequence goes on along the minus strand of LMZR01000040.1, from coordinate 5,006 downwards.
TGAGATGATGGCGGCGCAAGCCTCTGATTATGATATGAGTCGTTTTGGTATGGAGTTGATGCGTGCCAGTCCGCGTCAATCTGATTTGATGATTGTGGCTGGTCGTTGCTCGAAGAAAATGGGACCTGTCTTGAGATTGTTATATGATCAAATGCCTGAACCCAAATGGGTTATCGCTATGGGTGATTGTGCATCTTGTGGTGGTGTGTTTAATAATTATGCTATTTTTCAAGGTGTAGATGAAGTTGTGCCTGTGGATGTGTATGTGGCGGGTTGTCCTCCACGCCCCGAGGCATTGATTCATGGTGTGCTAACTTTGTATGAAAAGGTGAATGCAGAGAAGTTAGTGCCTGTGAAGGCATAATGAATGACCCTCACCCCAGCCCTCTTCTGCTCTCGGTGGCGTCTCGCCGCCGAGGACGGCGGCTGGAGCAAGAATAGAACAAGAATAAATTATGGATAAAAAACTCGAACCTATCGTAAAAGATTTACAAGAAAAATTTAGCATCACTTACGAGGAACATCGTGGGGAGGTGCATTGCTTTGTTAAAGCAGAACAAATTGTTGAAGCATTAAAACTTTTACGTGATGAACATAAATTTGATTTATTGTCTGCTCAAACGGCGGTAGATTATTACCCAAAAATGTCGCCTCGTTTTCATGTCATTTATCAATTGACATCACTTGAAAAAATTGCTTTTATTCAATTACGAGTCCCAGTGAATGGTGATAATCCCAAAGTGCCGACTGCTACAAGTGTGTATGACACTTGTAACTGGCGTGAACGTGAATTGATGGATATGTTCGGTATTGAGTTTGAAAATCATCCAGACCCACGCAGAATTTTAATGCCTGAGGGAACAGAAGGTCATCCCTTACGCAAAGATTTTCCGTTGGGTTATGAAGAACCGCAATTTACTTTTAACTTTGAAGAGATAAATATTCGTAAACCGTACGCAAAAGAATAAAGCCTTTACCACTGAGAACGCAAAGACCACAGAGAAAAAAAGAATCTCTGTGCACTTCGTGAACTCTGCGGTGAAAAAAGGAAACAGTAGCATGGCGCAAATTGAAGAAATCGGCATAGGTCAATTCAAACATTTAGTTTCAGAACGTGCATTGCGCGGCGAAACCATGTTGTTGAATATGGGTCCACAACACCCATCCACACATGGTGTGTTGCGTTTAATTTTAGAGTTAGATGGCGAAACAGTTATCAACTGTATTCCTGATATCGGCTATTTACACACTGGCGTTGAAAAAAACATGGAAGCCAAAACTTATCAAAAAGCCGAAGTGATGACCGACCGCCTCGACTACATGAACACCATGGGCAACAACCTTGCTTATGTCATGGCAGTCGAAAAACTTATTGATGTAGATGTTCCGCCACGCGCGCAAGCCTTACGTGTGATTCTTGTCGAACTGCAACGCATCGCATCACATTTAGTTTGGCTCGGCGCATTCGGTCTCGACCTCGCCGCCATGTCTGTTTTCCTTTATTGTTTCCGCGAGCGCGAATTGGTTTTAGATATTTTTGAAATGGTTTCTGGTCAACGCATGATGACCACCTACATCCGCCCTGGTGGTTTATGGCGTGATGTGCCAGTTGAATTTGAAAAAGCAGTACGTGATTTTGTAAAATTGTTCCACAAGCGGGTAGATGAATACGAACGCTTGATGACTCGTAACCCCATCTTTTTGGATCGCTTAGTGGGCATCGGCTATCTTGATAAAAAGACGGCTCTTTCTTACGGGGTAACTGGTCCAATGCTCCGAGCCTCAGGTGTTAACTGGGACTTAAGAAAAGCCACCCCATATCTCGGCTATGACCAATATGATTTCAATATCCCCACTCGTGAAGAAGGCGATACGTATGCGCGTTACATCGTCCGCATTGAAGAATTGCGCGAGTCATTGAGAATCATTGAACAAGCATTAAATAAATTACCACTCGGTCCAGTTCGCTCAGATAATCGTAAATTTGTTCCACCACCTCGTTCAGAAATCGGCGTCAGCATGGAAGCACTGATTCATCATTTCAAATTATGGACGGAAGGTTTCTTAGCACCCCAAGGCTCAATTTACAATGCAGTCGAATCTCCGCGTGGAGAATTAGGTGCTTTCCTCGAAAGCGATGGCGGACCAAAACCCTATCGCGTTCACATGCGAACCCCATCTTTTGATAATTTAGCAGTATTACCTGAAATCACCAAAGGGCATTTAGTAGCCGACTTGGTGGCTATCCTTGCTTCGGTAGACATTGTGCTCGGAGATATTGACCGATGAGTTTACAACAAAAATATTCTAAAGAAATAAAACAAATCTTATCAAAATACCCGCCCGAATATAAACGCTCGGCGGTTATGCCAATTTTACATTTAGTTCAAAAAGATGAAGGACATATCAGTAAAGAATCCATGCAAGAGATTGCCGCGCTTTTAGATATTACCGAAACCGAAGTCGCTTCGGTGGTTGGTTTTTATACTTTATATCAAGAGAAAAAAGCAGGCAAATATCGAATGCAAATTTGCACCGACTTACCTTGTGCTTTACGCGGTGCTGATGATTTTTTCAAACAAGTTTGTGATCACTTAAACGTCAAAGACGGTGAAACCACTGAAGATGGCTTGGTGACAGTTGAACACGTCATGTGCCTTGCAGGGTGCGACCGCGCTCCTATGTTCCAAGAACAAGGACCAGATGGCATCAAATATCACGAATACATGACGATTGAACGAGTGGATGAATGGCTCCAATCGCTGAAACAACTTGAAGCAGGAGAGAAGCGATGAGCCATATCTTATTAAGACATCGAGAAATTCCAGACTTGCATAAATTTTCCGTTTATAAAAAGAACGGTGGATTTTCAGCATTCAAAAAAGCGGTTACGAAAATGGCTCCCAGCCAAGTGACGGATGAGGTTAAAAACTCAGGCTTACGCGGGCGAGGAGGCGCAGGCTTCCCAACAGGTATGAAGTGGTCGTTCATTGACAAAAATATCTGGCCCCATTATGTAGTCGCCAATGCGGATGAATCGGAACCTGGCACTTTTAAAGATCGCGAAATTATGGAGAGCAATCCTTTCCAATTTTTGGAAGGCTTAGCCATTGCATCGTATGCAGTGGGCGCGAATGTGGCTTATGTGTATTTGCGTGGTGAATTTTGGCAAATTGCCGAAGCCATGGATAAACAAATTGCTGAAATGGAAGAAGCAGGTTTGCTCGGCGATAAATTGTTCGGCACAGATTATTCATTGCGAATTTATACACACTTGGGTGCAGGCGCGTACATTTGTGGTGAAGAAACCGCATTGTTAGAATCTTTGGAAGGTAAGCGCGGACAACCTCGAAATCGTCCCCCCTTCCCAGCAGTGGCAGGTTTATTTGGCAAGCCAACTGTGATTAATAATGTAGAAACATTTACCAATGTGCCAATGATTATTGAAAATGGCGCAGATTGGTATAAAGGCATTGGCACGCCCGATGCCGCAGGTGTAAAAATTTATTCACTCTCTGGGCGCGTGCGTAAGCCAGGTAACTATGAACTTCCGTTTGGTTCGACATTTAGACAATTAATTTATGAATATGGTGGCGGTGTGCAAGATAGCCGACCCGTGAAAGCCATTATGCCTGCGGGGGCATCTTCTTCAATTATTGTGGCGAATGATAAAGTGTTAGATACGCCCATTGATTACGCCGCTGTAAAAACTATGGGTGCTGATTTAGGCTCCGCTTCGGTGATTGTGCTAGATGATACTGTTGATTTGAAATGGGTCATTAGCAAGACGCTTAAATTCTTCAAACATGAATCATGTGGAAAATGCACACCTTGCCGTGAAGGTACATTCTGGATGAATAACATCAGCAAGCGTATGCAACAAGGTGATAGCCTAAAGAATGAAGATGTAGATTTGCTATTGAATGTAGCGAAACAAATGCAAGGCAAATGTTTATGTGCTTTGGGTGAATTTTCAACCATGGCAGTAGTAACTGGAATTGAAAGATTCCCACAAGAATTTAATAGAGCATAGCGTATGACAACAAAACAAGTTAACGTAACTATTAATGGAAAGACAGTCAGTGTGCCAGCGGGTATCACTGTAGTAGAAGCCGCCAAAATGACAGGTATTGATATTCCTGTATTTTGTCATCATCCAAAGCTTGAGCCAGTGGGTATGTGCCGTATGTGTTTGGTTGAAGTGGGCGCACCAATGGTTGACCCAAAAACAAAAGAAGTGGTGATGGAAAATGGCGCACCAAAAATTGCCATGCGCCCCAAACTTGAAACTGCTTGTACCAACCGTGTATTTGAAGGCATGGTTGTTTTAACAGAATCTGACAAAGCAACTTTGGCTCAAAAAGGGACGCTTGAATTTTTACTAACATCACACCCATTAGATTGCCCCGTGTGTGATAAAGGCGGCGAATGTCCGCTACAAAATTTGACCATGGCGCATGGTCCTGGTAAGAGTCGTTTTATCTATGATGAAAAACAACATCTCGAAAAACAATATCCGCTTGGGGAATTGATTTATTTAGATCGCGAGCGTTGTATTCAATGTGCGCGTTGTGTCCGCTTTCAAGATGAAATTGTAGGCGAGCCTGTTTTAGGTTTTGATGAACGCGGACGAAAGATGCAAATCATTTCATTATCTGAACCAGGTTTTGATTCGATTTTTTCTGGCAACACAACTGATATTTGCCCAGTGGGGGCGTTGACTACTGCCGATTTCCGCTTCGGTGCTAGACCGTGGGAGTTGCGTGCTGAATCTTCAATTTGTACCCAATGCCCAGTTGGATGTAATACAACCATTAACACACGCCGAGAAGTTAAAGCAGGTGGCGAAATTGTGGTTAAACGTATGATGCCACGTCAAAACGAAGAAGTGAACGAAATTTGGATGTGTGATAAAGGCCGCTTTGCTTATCATTATGCTGAAAGCAAAGAGCGACTCACCAAGCCGATGATTCGTAAAGAAAGAAAAATTATCTCGTGTTTCATGG
>LMZR01000039.1 GCA_001567105.1 Chloroflexi bacterium OLB14 | reverse complement strand
CGTTTATCCGTCACCACTTCACTGACGCCAGTCCCACTTTTTGATATTTTATTTTTTCAACATTTGTATTTGTAAAAAATTTCGCCCCACGATTTTTTGCACCAATAGATAAAGCGTTAGTTAAACCTGTTGGGTCAATACTGCCATCATTCGGTGTGTATGCCGCGCCGATCACTCCATCTAATGACATCAACGGAAATAAATCTTTTGCTTGGTTTGGAGAAATTAATTCCATTGGAACGCCGAACGAACGAGCCATGCCCACTAGACGTTTAGTCTCTTCCATTCTTTCAGCGGAGCAAGCGAGACGAACGCCTCCGACCTCTCTCCAGCCTGTATCTTGTCCCGTTTCATTTTTTAACTCCCGATACAGATTCGTACTATAGTGCATCATGCGAGTTAAATTTGCATCTGAACGCATTTGCCCAACCAAACCAGCCGAGTGCCAAGTGGAGCCAGAAGTTAATTCATGTCTTTCAAGCACAACCACATCTTTCCAACCTAATTTAGTTAGGTGATAGGCAATGCTGTTTCCGCCCACGCCTCCGCCGATGATGACAACTTGCGCCTGTGTTGGAAATTCTGACATGAAAGAATGCTCCTGAAAATTTAACTCGGTGGTTGAGTAGCCGCGCTTGGTTGTCGAGTTTATCGAGACACTTGTTCTTTGCGGCGTATCGAAACCACCTGTTATTTCTATAATTTTCTTTTTTCATCTAACTTGTTGGTCTCGATATGCCCTTCGCAAAAATCGCTCAGGGCTACTCGACCAACGAATTTTATTTCTGCCAAACAGAATCTGGTTTTGCCATTTCTGCTACGATATCAAATGATGAGATAACACCCAAAGGAAAATCATCTGGGTTTTCTTTATCAATCACAACTAATCTGTGATGATGATTTTGAATCATCATATCTGCGGCTTCGCGTAAACTAGAGTTGATGTCAATTGTCAAAGCAGGGTGCATCACATCACGCACAATTACATGCTCATCAACTGGCGACCTAGAAAAATTTAATAGATCATGCCCACTGACTACACCTAATACTTTTCCCTTTGCATCTACAACTAAAACAGAGCGCCATCTTGACGATGTCATTGCCTGAGCCACAGAGGTAACTGAAGTTTTTCCTCGACACACTAAAATTGCATCCGACATAACATCGCCAACTGTATCTCTTTTTGCTTTTTCAGCTTTTGCAATGTTCGCAATCAAATCTGAAATTGAAAGAATGCCGACTGGTTTTTCGTTTTCTGTCACCATTAAACGACTGATTTGCAGTTCAGTAAATTTATTAACGGCTTCTGTCAGCGAAGCATTGGCGTCTATTGTGTCAACAGGATGAGACATCAGTTCTGAGGCGTTTAATCTTTTCATCGTATGTAAACTATCAGGGTCAGATGAAAGCCATTCTCCCGCCATTAAATCAAAATCAGAAATTACACCCATAATGCGCCCATCACGGTCGGTGACAAATAATGCGTGAACGTTATGTTGGTTGAGTAAAACGGCAACATGCCCCAATGTGGTAGTTGCCTTGCAGGTGATAACACCTTGATGCATTAAATCTTTGACAAGTGTAGACATACGTCCATTATATGCAAAATGCTAAAATCTTGCAAATTCCTTCAAATACTTTTATAATCTTTCACATGTCAAAAATCCAGACCCTAAAGTTTTTTAAGAAAAATACAAGTGAATTATCAGCAAGGAAACCTTTAGGGTCTTTCAGGATACAACATGGGTAAACCATTAATCCCTGCCCAACGCCGTGAAAAAATTCAAGAGTATTTGGGTATACATCAAATTGCGCGCACTACAGATTTAATGGATGTGTTGGATACATCGGAAGCGACTGTGCGCCGAGATTTAGAATGGTTAGAAGATAAAGGATTTTTAGAACGAACACATGGCGGGGCGATATTAAATCAACGCGTGATGGTTGACCAAGAATTTCAACAACGCATTCAAAAATTTCCAGATGAAAAAAAAATAATCGGTGAACTGGCGGCTTCGCTAATCACAGAAGGTGATATTGTTTTTATTAATAGTGGTTCCACTGCCGCACAAGTTTTGAAAAATGTTCCGCCTAATCCACGCATTACGGTTTATACAAATAACATGAGTATATTAACTGATATTGTTGAGCCAGGATTTAAACTACATTTGATTGGTGGTGAATTTCAACCTCGTTCTAATTCTTTAGCAGGTCGCTTCGCATTAGACAATTTAGGCTTGGTCTTTGCTAACAAAGCAATTCTTGGCGTGGATGGAATTTCACTCAAGCATGGTTGCACAGTGCCAACTAATCACGAAGCAGAAGTAGTAAGAAAGATGATTGACAGAACGAAAGGTCAAGTAATTGTTGTGGCTGATCATAGCAAGTGGGGGGCAGTGTCTAACTTTCCAGTAGCAGAGATTGATGAAGTTAATAAATTAGTCACTGATAGTGGGATGAGTAAACAAGCAAAGAAAGAAATCGCTGAATATGATGTGGAAGTGCTGGTAGCAAAATAGTACGCCGTTGGTCGAGTAGGTTGCGGCGATAGCCGAAACCGTATCGAGGCCAACAGTTATATAAAATAAAATGTTGTTTGAAAACTTGTGGTCTCGATACAGGGCGAGGAGACCTCGCCCCTACTCGACCACCAAATATTTATAAAAGGTGTATTGAATGAAAACTCACGCACAAATTGTAGTCATCGGTGGGGGAATATATGGAGCGCAGGTTGCATATCATCTTGCGAAGTTTGGGCGCAAGGATGTTGTGATTGTAGAAAAAGGCGAAATTGCAAGTGGCGAATCATCACACGCGGCTGGGTTGGTGACTCAGTTTGCTACATCACAAGCCATGTTGCGATTTCGCATGTATAGCATTGAGTTATATAGTGAACTCGGTTTGTTTAATCATGTGGGAAGTTTGAGGGTTGCATCAAGTAAAGAGCAATTACTTGAAATGGAAAGAAGTGTTAGCCGTGCAAAAGCATTAGGCTTAGATTGTGAAATCATCACGCCACAAGAATCTTTGAAAATCATGCCACAACTTTCAAACAAAGATTTATATGGTGGTATTTATCTTCCGCGTGATGGGCAACTTGATCCATATACTGTTACAACATCAATGGTTAAGTTTGCAAAAGAATTAGGTGTTGAAGTTTATACCAATACACGCGTGACGGGAATCAAACTGTCAGCCAAAGGAGAGGTTGAAGGTGTAGTAACAGATAGAGGCGAGATTCGATGCGAAATTATCGTCAATGCGGCTGGAATGTGGGCACCGAGAGTCGCCGCCATGGCAGGTTTACAAATCCCAACAACGCCAGTTGATCATCAACATATTGCATTACGTGCAGTGCCTGGACATGAATTTGATCCAAACACACCATGTTTGCGCGACCCTGATAATTTAGTTTATATGCGTCAAGAAGCAGGCGGACTTGTGATTGGTGGTTATGAACCAAAGCCATTGCCACGTTGGATTGATGGCGCGCCGTGGGAACATGGGAGCAAAAGTTTCCCTGGTGATTTTGATCAATTTGAAATATTGCTTGAAGGTGCAATTCGGCGTATTCCATTTTTAGAAGATGCAGGCATTATTACTTTAGTTCGTCATCCTGGCGCATATACACCTGATTGTCAACCGTTGCTTGGACCGATGGCTGGGGTAAAAGGTCTGTGGATGTTAGCAGGCATGTCATTAAATGGTTATGGTGGCGCAGGTGGCATGGGTAAGTTAATGGCTGAATGGATTATTGATGGTGAAGCACCAATTGATGTATATGGTTATCGCGCTACACGTTTTGGAAATTATTATTCCGATTTTAATTATGCGGCTGAACGAACTGTTGAAGCGGTTAAATATTATTATCGCATGAAGTTTCCGCATGATGAAAGTGAAGCAGGCAGACCGTATCGCACGAGTCCTGTGCATTATCGTTTGGTTGAAAATGGGGCAGTGTTTGGTGAAAAATTTGGTTGGGAACGTGCAAATTATTTTGATAAAGAATCACGTCGCATGGGTGAAGATCAACGCTTGTGGGGTTGGAACAAACCACCATATTTTGAACGCATGCGTTTAGAACATCAATCCACGCGTGAAGGTGTGACCTTATTTGATTTAACCTCGTTTGGAAAAATTGAAGTGAAAGGAAAAAGTGCCTTGCCATTGTTGCAAAAATTAACTGATAGCAATATTGATAAACCAATCGGCAGTGCAATTTATACGCAGTTCTTAAATAAAAATGGTGGCATCGAATCTGATTTAACTGTTACGCGTTTGGGTGAAGAATATTTTTGGGTTATCACGGGTTCTGGTTTTATCGCCAATGATTTAGCACGCATTCAAATGCATGTAGATGAAAATAATAAAGATGTTTCGATTCGTGACATCACACAAGAGTTTGCTTGTTTAGCATTATGGGGACCAAAAGCAAGATTGACTTTACAAAAAATCACAAGCAATGATATTTCAAACGAAACGCATCCTTACTTGACCACAAAGTTGATTCTGCTCCATGGAGTTCAGGTTTATGCCCAGCGTGTGAGTTATGCAGGTGAGCTTGGCTGGGAGTTATACATCCCTAACAATCGCGCCACTATGATTTGGGATTTGTTAGTGGAAGCGGGCAAAGAATTTAACTTACAATTTGGTGGCTATAAAGTTTTGGATCCACTGCGTTTGGAAAAAGGATTCAAATATTTCACAACAGATATTACGCCGACCACAACTCCATACGAAGCAGGGCTTGGATTTTGTGTTGATTTAGATAAAGGTGATTTCATTGGGCGTGATGCTTTGGTGAAACAAAAAGCGGAGGGATTAAGAAGAAAACTTTGCACATTGGTTTTGACAGGCACAGATGAATTCGTCCAAATTTATGGTGGTGAAGCGGTTTATGCTGATGATAAACTTGTCACTCGTGTTCGCAGTGGCGGCTATGGATTCACTGTCAAGAAAAATATTTTGTATGCTTATCTACCGATTGAATTAGCAAAACAAGGAAATCGTTTTAAAGTGGAGTTAATCGAAGGCATGTACGAAGCCGAAGTGACCCCAGCTGTTTTATATGACCCCAAAAGCGAGAAAGCCCGTGCATAAATCCTTTTTACCACGAAGGGTCACGAAGGGTCACAAAGGTTTAAAAGCCTTTCCTTCGTGTTACTTTGTGACACTTGGTGGTTAATTTTTTATGAAAAAATTAACTAATCCATCTTATGTTGGCTTCGGTATGCTAACGCCTGTTTACATCATGGCTTTGGATAAACTTCCAAAACATAATACAGGCGCGATTGTGCATCAGGTCAGTGACTATGTGTATGATGATGCGGCGATCATTGCTTGTAATCTAAGTCAATGGAATGTGCCGACTGGTATGATTGGCACAGCCGTAGGTGATGATTTGCTGGGGCATGATGTGGCAGATAAGTTAAAGAAGTGGGGCGTGCAAGGCAAAGTACGTTTTACAAAAAAATATAAAAACGCCTTTAGAAGTTAACGTCTCGGATAAAAAAAGGCGCCAGGACATTTTTTGGCAAAGGTCAGAAGAGATTCTCAGTACATTAGATACTGCTGATTTATCATTAATTAAAAAATCAAAATTACTGTATGTGGATTGGTATGATGGTGATACGCATATCATCCGCGCGATGGAATATGCTAAGAAAAAATAATGTGCCAGTCTTTTTGAATTTTGAACATGGACACGAGAATAAAGAGTTATTAAAAAAAATATTCAGGCTTAGTGACCATTTGCCAAGCAGTGACAGATGCCGCACAAATTGGTAAAAAACAAGCCATGCTTTCAGTAGCCAGAAAATTATTTAATTCAGGAATTAAAACAGCAATTATCACCATGGCGAGTCAAGGTTGCATGGTGGTACAAGGTGATGAGATTATCCGCGTCCATGCGCCGAAAGTTAAAGCAGTGGATGGTTCAGGTGCAGGGGCGACATTTTCATCAGGTTATATTTATGGATATTTGCAAGGCTGGAGTTTAGAAGAATCTGTGCGCTTTGCGATTGCGGCGGCTTCATTGAAAGTGACTCATTCAGGCTTGAAGATGTTTTCAGTGCAAGAAATTAAAGGCTTAGCCAGAACATTGCGAGTTGATAGAATGGTGTATCGTGATAATGAATTTGTGAAAATTACAAAGTTATTTCGTTTGCCTGATAATAGTCCGTTGTTGGATAATCCGCTGGTTAAAGAGACAAGAAAATTGGCTGAAAGATTTTTACCAAAAAGAAAAACAGAACGGAAAAAAAATTAAGAGGTCGTTGGTTGAATGAGAAAATTATCGTCATTGCGAGGAGGGTGATCTTCCCGACGAAGCAATCTTATGATTATGTTGGAGATTGCTTCGCCGCGAAAAACAAGAGCGCGGCTCGCAATGACGAAAAATAAAAAGGATGTAAACCATGTCATCATTTGCAACTTTACTAACACAAGAACAAGTTCAAAAAATCCATGATGCCTCGCTGGAAATTTTAGAAGAGGTTGGATTAAAAGTCCGCTATGAGCCTGCGCGCGAATTATTCAAAGAACATGGCTGTCATGTAGAAGATGAACGCGTTAAATTTCCGAGAAGAGTTGTAGAAAAATATCGCAAACTCGTACCATCGTCATTTACTTTTCACGCGCGTGACCCGAAATTTGATAAAACGATTCCGCAGGATAGCCCTGTCATCGTAACAGCTAGTTCAGCGCCCGATATCATTGACCCAATTACAGGTCATGAAAGACGCGCTGAATCAACTGATATTGCCCGCATTGCACATCTCATCAATGAATTACCTGGCTATGATATTTTTTCCATCTCCACTTTAGCAGATGATGCCCCACCAGATCAATTCACAATTTCACGTTTGTATCCTGCTATGAAATATTGCGTCAAGCCGTTGCGTGTTACTACAACAAATATGAAAGATACGTTGGATGTGATGAAGATGGCTTACATTGTGGCGGGCGGTGAAGCAGAATATAAAAAACATCCATTTCTTACACATCATTATTGCCCTGTTGTTTCACCATTGACCATGGATCATTTATCAACTGAAAATGTGATGTTCTTTGCAAAACAAGGTTTGCCTGTTTATCCAACCATTGTGCCGAATGCTGGTTTAACTTCGCCAATGTCAATGTCTGGAACATTGGTGCAAGGCAATGCAGAATTTTTATCAGCATTGATGTTGATGCAAATGTCTCGTGAAGGCACGCCAACAATTTATGCCACACTTGGCACAGTTGCTGATATGCGTAGTGGTGCATATACATCGGGCGCAATTGAATGTGGCATGTTGCACATGGCGTTTGCACAACTTGCACATTTTTATAATGTGCCATGTGGTGGTTACATTGGTTTAACTAATTCAAAATTAAATGATGCCCAAGCAGGTTATGAAACAGGTATGTCTGGCATTGCAGGTATATTAAGTGGTATGGATATGTTTAACATCGGTGGTTTAATTGATGCGTTGAAAACTTTTGATTTTGCCAAAGCAGTCATTGATGATGAAGTGGCGCAGATGATGAAGCGCATGAAACGCGGTATTTCATTTAGTGATGATGATTTGGCTTTAGGTTTAATTAAAGAAATTGGTCCAGGTGGTTCGTTCATCACTGCTAAACATACAATTAGCAGAATGAAAACTGAAGTGGTGATGACGAAAATCGCAGACCGTGATGCTCGCACGATTTGGGAAAAGAAAGGCGCGACTGACACTCAAACGAAAGCGATGAAAAAAGCCAAAGAAATTATGACGACAAACCCAACGCCTCTGCTCTCGCCTGAAGTTGATTCTGCTATTCGGACAGAGTTTCCTGCGCTGATAGCGGGTGAGTTGTTGCCAATTTAATAATTTCATCGTCATTGCGAGCCACGCACTTGTTCTTCGTGGTGAAGCAATCTCTAAACTTAATCATAAGATTGCTTCGGGCAAAGAACGCCCTCGCAATGACGAGATAAAAGGATTTTATGTTTCGTATATTTAAACGTAAAGAAGATAGATTTCAAAAATTAATAGAACAACAAGCCTCACTTGCTTTTGAGGGCATGAAGTTGCTGGTCAAATATTTAGAGACAGCAGATACAGAAGTGGCGGAGCAATTATCTTATAAAGAAAAAGAGGCAGATGAAGTTCGGCGCATTTTGATTGATGAATTGAATCGCACTTTCGTCACACCTTTTGATAGAGAAGATATTTTTTCATTATCAAGGTCTATTGATGATGTGATTGATTATGCAGATACTACTGCAGTTGAAATGAACATCTTAAACGTTAAACCCACGCCTTATATGCGCAGAATTGCGTCCCTATTAAAAGATGCGGCGTATGAAATTTTGCAAGCCGTTTTGCGTTTACCTAAACATCCCAACGTAGCACTTGACCATGCTCAACGTGCAAAGGCATTAGAAAATCGAGTTGAAGGAGTGTATCGAGAAGCAGTAGCCTCATTGTTTAGTGGACCTGAAGATATTCATCATGTTGTTGAAATGTTGAAAATGCGTGAGGTGTATCGCCATTTATCCAATGCGGCAGATAGAGGCGATGAAGCGGCAAATATCATTGCTGATATTGTGGTGAAGAAAACGTAATGTTCAATGCTAAAACCACCGTCCTCGGCGGTGAGGTTATGAATATTCTTGCGCCGAGGACGGCGCAAGGAGCAAAGTGTAAAGAAACCATAACAAAATGTTAATGTCTTCTGAACTGATACTTGTTATTATTTTGGCGTTGATTCTGGAATTTATCAATGGTGGTCAGAGTTCTGGCAATATTGTGGCTACTATGATTTCATCTCGTGCATTTCCGCCACGCATGGCATTGGGTATGACAGCCTTAGCAGAATTTTCAGCACCTTTTTTATTTGGCACAATGGTTGCTAAAGCAATTGGTGGAAATATTGTTTTCTTTCATGCTATTACCCTGAAAGTGTTAGTTGCCTGTTTGATAAGTTCTATCCTGTGGAATGGAGTTAATTGGTTGTTTGGTATTCCGAATAGCTCAACACATTCTTTGATAGGCAGTTTGCTTGGCTCGGTGTTGATTGCGGCTGGTAAAGATATGATTCATTTTGCTGGTTTATATAAAATCTTGTTGGCTTTATTTCTTTCTCCATTCATCAGTTTTATGGCTGGCTTTTTGATTTTACGTATCATTTATTTTCTGGCGCGGAATGCTACTCCGAATATCAATGAATTTTTTAGACGAAGTCAAGCCGTCACGGCATTATCTTTAGCATTTAGTTATGGCGCAAATGATGCTCAAAAAACGATTGGAATTATCACACTCGGTTTGGTAGTGAGCGGCGTGATAAAAGATTTTACAATTCCTACTTGGGTGATTCTTATCAGTATCGGCAGCACTGTTTTAGGAACATTATTTGGAGGCTGGAAATCTATTCGCACACTCGGTGGCAAGTTTTATAAGATTCGTCCAGTGCATAGTTTTTCTACTCAACTTACGTCAGGCTTACTTGTTTTAACAGCCTCGTTGGCAGGTTTGCCTGTTAGCACTTCTCAAGTGGTTAGTTCGGCAATTATTGGGGTGGGCGCATCTGAGAGAATTAATAAAGTTCGCTGGAGCGTGGCAGGCAATATTTTAACTTCGTGGTTGATCACTATTCCAATTAGTGCATTATTGTCAGCTAGTATTTATTATTTGTTCAGTATCAGCTAAACGTCCCGCAGGTTGAAGCGTGGTTTTGGCAGGAAGTTTTTGTCTAGGTCATTTGTTCAAAGTCAAAAATGCTTGTTTGACTTTGAATATTGATAATGTTAAAATGTTATATGCAAGTTAACAGATAGGAGGTCCCAAAGAACAAAGAAGTGCAAGTTGTTTCGTCGTTTAATCAATCATAATTTATATCAAGGAGATAGAGAATGCGTACGAATAAGTTATATACATTGCTTGCTTTATTTGTTGTAGCTGCCACAGTGCTTTCTGCTTGTGGCGGAGGTGGTGGGGGCGGGGGTGATACCGGTAGTGGAGGCGGTGAGTTCGCTGATCTTTATGAAGCCGCAAAAGCCGAAGGCATGCTCACAACCATTGCTTTACCCCATGACTGGTGTAACTATGGTGGCGTAATTGATGCTTTCAAAGCCAAGTATCCTGGTATTGAAGTGAATGAATTGAATCCAGACGCTGGTTCTGCTGATGAAATTGAAGCTATTAAAGCTAATAAAGATAACAAGGGTCCACAAGCCCCAGATGTTATTGATGTTGGTTTTTCATTTGGCGATTCTTCTAAAGCAGAAGGTTTGATTCAACCTTATAAAGTATCCACTTGGGATACAATTCCTGCCGAAGCCAAAGATGCAGATGGTTACTGGTATGGTGACTATTATGGCGTAATGGCATTTTTGGTTAATACAGATGTTCAACCTGATGTTCCACAAGATTGGGCTGATTTGCTCGATCCTAAATATAATGGACAAGTTGCGCTTTCTGGTGACCCACGTGCTTCAAACCAAGCTATTCAAGCAGTATTTGCAGCAGGTCTTGCTAATGGCGGCTCATTAGATGATGCCCAAGCAGGTTTGGACTTCTTTGCTCAATTGAACTCTGCTGGCAATTTGATTCCTTTGATTGCTAATAATGGTTTAGTTGCTACGGGTGAAATTCCAGTTCGCATTACTTGGGACTATAATGCCCTCTCTGCAATTGATTCATTTGAAGGCAATCCAAAAGCTACAGTGGTTATCCCTGCTTCTGGTCGTTTTGCTGGCGTGTATGTTCAAGCTATCAGTGCTTATGCTCCACACCCAAATGCTGCCAAACTTTGGATGGAGTTCCTGTATTCTGATGAAGGTCAAATTCTTTGGATGGAAGGCTATTGCCACCCAATTCGCGAAGCAGATTTACGTGCTCGTGGTGTCATTCCTCAAGAATTGTTGGACAAATTGCCTGATGTATCAGGTGCGGTATTCCCAAGCCTTGCCCAACTCAATACAGCAAAAGAATTAATTACAACCCAATGGGATTCAGCCGTTGGTGCCGACGTTCAAGCTGCTCCATAATTAAATTTCGTGTATGATAGTGAGACCCTGCTATTAGCAGGGTCTCACTTCAAATAAATCTATTTAAGGATAAAATTTATGGCACAAACTGCTATTACTCCGCAAGGAAAAATTTACCCTCCAACCAATTGGAAAACTTGGTTAGGTGTTGCCCCATTTTTTATCTTTGCAATCCTTTTCCTTTTTTTACCATCCCTACGTCTATTCACAGCTAGTTTTACTGACCCTGAGGGGAATTTTACACTTAATAATATTATTCAATTATTTTCTGAAAAATATATTGTTGATGCGTATAAATTAAGCATTCAGATTAGTGCTGTTACTGCTTTAGGTGGGGGAATATTGGGATTTTTATTGGCTTATTCTGTTACAGTGGGTGGGCTACCAAAATCGCTGCGCTCTATTTTAATTACATTTTCAGGGGTGGCATCTAACTTTGCAGGCGTGCCTTTGGCTTTTGCTTTTGTGGCAACGATTGGCCGTCAAGGATTTATGACTCACATCTTAAGAGATTACTTCGGTATGGATATTTATGAAGCAGGCTTTAATTTATATAGCTTCGCAGGTTTAAGTTTAGTGTATATGTATTTTCAATTTCCATTAATGGTTTTGATTATGGCACCTGCACTGGATGGATTGAAAAAAGAATGGCGTGAAGCAGCAGAAAACCTTGGCGCAAGCACCGCTCAATATTGGCTTAAAGTTGCTATGCCTGTTTTATTGCCATCTATCCTTGGGGCAATGATTTTATTATTTGGCAATGCCTTTGGGGCATATGCTACAGCCTATGCCCTGACAGGTGGCAGAATTGGGGTTGTCACAATCCAAATAGGGGCGCAGATTCGAGGTGACGTCCTTTACAATCCAGGTTTGGGTTATGCTATGGCAATTGGCATGGTGGTCATTATGGCAATTTCATTGGCGGGTTATTCATGGCTTCAAGCTAAAACTGAAAGGTGGTTGAAATGAAATTTTTATATCGCCTGCGAAACTTTCCGTTTTGGAGTTGGCTGTGGTTTATTATTGGCGCTTTATATTTTATACTACCTTTACTTGCTACCTTTGAATTTTCTTTAAGTTGGGATCCAGCGATTCCATGGAAAGCCTATCAACGCGCATTTGAAGACAATGATTTTTGGGAAACATTTATTTACTCAAATGTTTTAGCAGTGGCAACTATATTTTTTAGTGTTTTGTTGGTTGTGCCAACAGCTTACTGGATTCGTTTACGTTTGCCACAAGCACGCCGTATTGTTGAGTTTATTACTCTTATGCCATTTGTGGTGCCTGCCATTATTTTAGTATTTGGCTTGATTCGTATTTATAGCTCGCCATTTACAATTCCATTTACAGATATTCAATTAATGCAACCATTAACCAATTTCAAAATGGGTACTAACATCTTAATTGTGGCAGGCTACACTGTACTAGCTATGCCTTATATGTACCGTTCAGTTGATACTGGAATGCGAACTGTTGATATCGCAACACTGACAGAAGCGGCTCAAAGCCTTGGTGCAAGTTGGTATGTGATTATTACAAAAATTATCCTACCGAATATTCGCTCTGCTTTGTTAAGTGGTGCGTTATTAACATTTGCCATTGTCGTTGGCGAGGTAACTCTGGCTTCTTTCTTAGGTGTAGATGCATTCGGTCCATATTTGTTCCTACTTGGTCAACATCGCGCTTATGAACCAGCCGCACTTTCATTTGTAAGTTTCTTGCTAACATGGTTTGCAATGGGCATGATTCAAATGGTTACAGGCGGGCAAGGACAAGCACAAGGTGCGCACTAAAAAATAATGGAGAATTTTCAATGGCTTATTTATCAATTTCAAAAGTAACAAAACAATTTGGCGATACTGTTGTAGTAGATAACTTTAACCTCGATATTGAAAAAGGAGAATTTGTCTCATTTTTAGGTCCATCTGGCTGCGGAAAAACAACCACACTCAGAATGGTAGCGGGTTTTGAACTGCCTACTTCAGGGCAAATATTTTTAGATGGAGTAGATATTACAGATAAATCCCCCAACCAGCGCAATGTTGGGATGATTTTTCAATCTTATGCTTTATTCCCTAACATGACAGTTGAACAAAATATTGGTTTTGGTCTCACAGTTCGCAAATTAGAAAAAGACGTTATCAAACAGCGTGTGGACGAGATGGTGCGCCTAATACATTTAGAAAAACATGCGCATAAATACCCTTATCAACTTTCTGGCGGTCAGCAACAGCGTGTTTCATTAGCACGTGCCTTGGCGAATCGCCCACAAGTGCTATTGCTTGATGAACCTCTTTCAGCCTTAGATGCGAAGATTCGCGTCTCATTGCGTTCCGAAATTCGTGCTATTCAAAAATCATTAGGCATTACCGCAATTTTTGTCACACACGACCAAGAAGAAGCCTTATCAATTTCTGACCGTATTGTTGTTATGAACGTTGGTGAAATGGAACAAGTAGGTACACCATTTGAAATTTATAACTTCCCCAAAACGCGTTTCGTTGCAAACTTTGTTGGATCCTTAAACACAGCCGAAGCACAAGTTCTAGACCCTGCGAATGGACTTCTAACCATGGATGGTATTCAACTGCAAACACATGAAGGCATCATCGGCAAGAAAAAAGGAGACAAGGTCACATTTGCTATTCGCCCAGAAAGATTCAGCTTTGTAGCTGAAGGCAAAAAAGAAAACCTTCTCGAAGGAACAGTAATCAATATTACATTCTTGGGCTCAGTAGTGAGAATTCAAATGCAAATTGGAAATTCCACCTTTAATATGGATACCTTTAACAGACCATCACTTGAGCTACCAAAAATTGGTGAAAAATGTCAGGTAACTTGCTCCACAAAAGCGGTATTAATTTTAGAAGGTTAGCAAAAATCGGAAGCCATAAGGTTTCCGATTTTTTTTGAAACTCTAATTTACAAAGTTTAACTGACCCCAACCAACGCCTTCACTAACTCGCGATTAAAATCTGGAATATCCGCCACGACCCTACCCCATACTTGGTTATTTTCTCGAAAAGCCGCTTCATCGCTCCAAACGCCACCAACATTGACAAGGTCATCTTTGATTCCTGTAGAACCTGTCACACGTTGACCTTGCTTGATAATACCTGCCGAAATAGCAGTCGAACCTCCGTGACAAATAATACCGATGATTTTATTTTTATCATTCATTTCTTTGACAAGTTTTTTAACCACATCATATCTGCGTAATTTATCAGGCGCAAAACCTCCAGGGATGATTAATGCAAACAGTTCATCTGCTTTCAAATCTTCAATTTTTGCATCAGGTGTAATCACCAAACCGTTTTTCCCTTTGACAGGTTTCAAATCTAAACCTGCACTCAAAACTTTTGCACCTTCTTCTTGCAAGCGCATGAGAGGAACATAATATTCTAAATCTTCTACACCTTCAGCAATCAATGTAGCAATTGTTTTATTTTGTAAGCGCATATTATTCTCCAATAATTTTCACTAGCACTCTTTTTTTTCTTTTACCATCAAACTCACCATAAAAAATTTGTTCCCAAGTTCCAAAATCTAATTCACCATTGGTTACAGCCACAACCACTTCACGCCCCATTACCTGACGCTTCATGTGTGCATCCGCATTATCTTCGCCTGTATCATTATGCTCATATTGATCAATCGGCTCATGCGGTGCAATCTTCTCTAACCATTTTTCATAATCTTTATGCAGCCCACTTTCATCATCATTGATGAAAACAGAAGCCGTAATATTCATTGCGTTGACTAAACACAGCCCTTCTTTGATTTCACTTTCACGTAACGCCTCTTCTACCTGACCCGTAATATTGATAAATGCTCTTCGGCTTTGTGTATTAAACCATAGCTCTTTTCTATATGATTTCATAAATTCCCTTAAATAATTTTTATTGTATTCTATCTTAAATATATATCAGTTGGGCTGAAAGCATAACTTGTTAATCAAGTAAAATAAACGCACATTAATTTTGGAGGAACATGATTCGACCCTATCAAGAAAAAGATTTTGAAATCATTGTCAAATTATGGTTTGAAGCGATGCAAGTGGCTACGCCAGAGCTTATCAAACGCATGAACTATGAATTTCAAGGCGCAAGAGAATATTTTAAAAATTCAGTTATTCCCACAAATAAAATTTGGATATATGAATTACATCAAAAACCTGTTGGCTTCATTGGTATGCAAGCTGATTTTATCGACCGTTTATATGTAAACCCTCAACATCATCGCCAAGGTATTGGTCAGTCATTGCTCGAATTTGCAAAAACACTTTCGCCAAATCATCTTTGGTTATACACACATCAATCTAATAAAATGTCTCGCGCATTTTATGAAAAAAAACAATTTTATTGCTGAAAAATTTAGCATCAGCCCGCCACCTGAATCTGAACCCGATGTAGAATATCACTGGTACAAAAAATAATATGCGACCAACACATCTTGAAATTAATATTAATCAACTCAAAAAAATTTACAAAACATTCGCGCCCATACCAAAACAAAAATTATGCTTATGGTCAAAGCCAATGCTTATGGTCACGGCGTTGATGGTGTTGCCCCTTTTATCGAATCCGAAACAGATTTTTTTGGCGTAGCATTGGTAGAGGAGGGGATTCACTTAAGAAACCTTGGAATCAAAAAACCGATTTTGGTTGCTGGTGGAACTTTGATTGAGCAATTGCCACTTTTTTTTGATTACGACTTAACGCTAAGCGCTTCATCACCTGACCTGTTAACTGCTACTGACCATTTAGCCTCATCTCGTCGTCAGCCGATTAAAGTGCATTTGAAAATTGATACTGGCATGGAACGTGTTGGCGTTCACGAATACGAAGCCGAAGCATTCCTAAAACAATCTCTTGCGTGTAGCCAGCTTGTGGAAGTAGAGGGGATTTATACACATTTAGCAAATTCGGAAGTCAATATGGAATCGAGTGGCTTGCCGATTGCAACTAGCAAGCTAGTTGACTCCAAAATACAGATACAACGCTTTCAAGAAGTTTTGAAGTTTTATGAAAAAAATAATTTGCCAGCACCCATGCGTCATGTCTGTAATTCAGGTGGCATATTAAATTTACCCGAAGCACATTTTGATATGGTTCGCGCTGGCGTTTTATTTTATGGAGTTTATCCTGCTCGCGATATTGAAAAGAAAATTGATGTGAAGCCTGCACTTACTTGGAAATCAAAAGTGGTATATAGCAAAATCACACAGCCTGGGCGAAGTATCAGTTATGGGTCACTGTACCAAGTAGAGGCAAGTCCGAAGCGTATTGTGACGATTCCATGTGGCTATGCAGATGGATATTTCCGTAGGATGACAAATCAAGCCAGTGTATTAATCAATGGAAAAAAATATCCACAAGTTGGCAGAATCTGCATGGATCAATTTATGGTCAATGTTGAAAATGATGATATCAAAGTTGGTGATGATGTAATTTTGTTGGGCAATGGAATCACTGCTGAAGATTTAGCCGATTGGACTGGCACAAATGAATATGAAGTGATGACGAATATTAGTGCGCGTGTGCCGCGAGTTTATGTGAGGTAAAATAAACGCCCGCAGGTTTTGAAGAAAATACTTTGCGGACGATAAAATTGAGGTGTATGTTGAATTCTAAAGTAAAAGATTATTTAATTTTGTTTGGCGTGGCAGGAATTTCAATTGGTTTAGATCAATGGACGAAATGGTTGGTGCGCGAACATATCCCATTTGGTGAACAATGGTTGCCAGAATGGTTAAGTTGGTTAAGCCCTTATGCGCGTTTTGTGCATTGGAGTAACTCGGGCGCGGCTTTTGGTATGTTTCAAGATGGAAATCAAATTTTCAAAGTGTTGGCATTTGTTGTGATTGGGGCGATTATTTATTACTATCCACAAATTGAAAAAGAAGGTTTGTATTTGAAGATAGCCATGGGAATGCAGTTAGGTGGCGCGGCTGGAAATTTAATTGATCGTTTATTGAAAAACGAAGTGACAGATTTTATTTCAGTTGGTACTTTTCCTGTGTTTAATGTTGCAGATGCTTCAATTTCTGTTGGTGTAGCAGTGTTGTTGCTGGGTGTGTGGTGGCAAGAAAGGCAAGCAAAGTTACAAGCAAAAAATGATGAGTTGCAAGCCACGAATAATGAGAGATTAGAGACTAGTGATTAGATGAGTGATCGCATTGAAGTATTTGTGCATACTGGAAAACCTGAAAGGTTAGATAAGTTTCTTGTAACTTGTTTACCAGAATTTTCACGCGCTAGGATTCAAGGGCTTGTGGCTGATGGTTTTGTTTCGGTTAATAATGTCGTTGCAAAAAAATCGGGGCAGGTGATTGATGATGGGGCAAATGTGGAAGTTAAAATTCCGCCACCAGTGCCGAGTGGCTTGGTGGGTGAAGAAATTCCATTAGATATTATTTTTGAAAATGATGATTTGATTGTGGTCAATAAACCTGCTGGCATGGTGGTGCATCCATCGGCTGGGCATTATTCGGGGACGTTAGTCAATGCTGTGTTAGGTTATGACCCTGATATTGAAGGCATTGGCGGCGAAGAAAGACCTGGCTTAGTTCATCGGTTAGATAAAGAAACATCTGGTTTGATTGTGTTAGCAAAAAATGAACGCGCTCATAATTGGTTGCAAGATCAATTTCGTTTACGGCAGGTTGAAAAAACTTATTTAGCATTGGTAGATGGAAAACCACCTACACCATCTGGTAGAGTGGAAGCGGCTATCGGCAGAGACCCAAGTCATAGAAAAAAAATGGCGATTGTTTCAGAAAAAAAAGGGCGAGAAGCAGTTAGTGAATATAAAACGCTTGAGTCTTTTAAGAATCATACTTTGCTAGAATTTCATCCACATACTGGACGAACTCATCAAATTCGTTTGCATTGTCAATTTTTAGGTTGCCCAATTGTGGGGGATGCTGTGTATGGCAAAAGAAATTTTACTTTGAATATTCAACGTCACTTTTTACATGCTTATAAGTTGAAAATCATTTTGCCAAATGAAAAACAAGCCAGAACCTTTGAAGCACAATTACCAAATGAATTGAAAGAAGTTTTAGAGGAAGTACAAAGATACGAATAAAAGTAGGGGCGACCCACCCTTATTAATCCAAAACACTTTTGGGTATAACGCTTGTATAAAATTATCATGTTGAGCATGAGCGGGTCGCCCTTGAATTTAATGTATATTCAAAAACAGGGCGCCCGCCCTTTATGATAGTGCTGCTGTTAAAATTTTGATGGGTCGCCCCTACAAATAAAAAGGAAGAAAATAGATGGATATGATAGACCTGCGCTCTGACACCGTCACCAAGCCTACGCCTGAAATGCGTGATGCAATGGCAGAAGCCGAAGTTGGTGATGATGTGTATATGGATGACCCAACTGTAAATGAATTACAGGCGAAAGCGGCTGAAATGCTTGGCAAGGAAGATTCGCTGTTTGTTCCCTCAGGCACGATGGGAAATTTGATTGCGTTAATGGTGCATTGTCAGCGTGGGGATGAAGTGATTCTTGGAGATAAATCTCATATTTATTTGAATGAAGCAGGTGGATTTTCGGCATTGGGTGGAATTAGTTCACGTCCTGTTATGAATCAAAAAGATGGCACGTTGGCATTAGATGACATCCGCGCTTCGATTCAGAGTGAAGATGTGCATCACACCATTACAAAATTGATTTGCCTTGAAAATACTCAAAATATTTGTGGGGGCGTTCCATTGAGTGTGGAATATATCAATCAAGTGGGGAAGATTGCCAAAGAGAATAATTTGTCGTTGCATATTGATGGCGCTAGAATTTTCAACGCCGCTACTGCTTTGAATGTGAATGTAAAAGATTTAGTCGCTCCTGCGGATTCGGTGATGTTTTGTTTGAGCAAGGGATTATCGTCACCTGTTGGGTCTATGATTGCTGGCACGAAAAAATTTATTAATCGCGCCAGACATTTAAGAAAAATGTTGGGCGGAGGAATGCGTCAGGTTGGTGTTGTTGCTTCGGCTGGATTAATTTCATTAGATACGATGACCAAGCGATTAAGTGATGACCATGCTCGGGCTAAAAAAATATTCGATGGTTTGAAACAGGTTGCAGGTCTGGTTTTAGAGGCGCAACCGCAAACAAATATGATTTATTTTGGTATTCATCCAAATATCAAATTAACGGATAATCAAATCGTAGATGAAATTAAAAAATATGGCGTGTTAGTAGATTGGGCATCATCGCGTCGTTTTCGTTTGGTGACGCATTATTGGGTGGATGATGTTGGGGTGGAAAAAACAATTGAAGCGTTTAAGAATGTTTTGAAGTAGTTAATCCGAAAAGGCAACTACTTGAGGATCTTCAGTAATCATTTTATCGAACGCACTTACAATAGCAGGATCAAACAGAATACCAGATTCTTTGCGCAAATAAGCTAAGGCTTCTTCAGTTGAAATTTTGGTGCGATAGGGGCGATTGCTAGTTAGTGCATCGAAAGCGTCAATGACAGCAAAAACACGGGCTAAGATTGGAATCTCTTCGCCTTTTAATTTGTCGGGGTAGCCCGTACCATTCCAGCGTTCTTGATGATGGCGGATGAGCGGAATGCTGTCCTCTAAAAATGGAATGCCTTCTACGATTTTTGCGCCAATATCTGGATGTTTTTTCATGGCTAGCCATTCTTCTTCATTAAGCTTGCCTGGTTTGTGTAAGATAGAATCGCTTACGCCAATTTTTCCGATATCATGCAAGAGCGAGCCACGCTTTAGAACGTTTAATTGCTCATCTGAAAAGTTTAGTGCTTCTCCAAGTTTTACTGTTAAATGACTGACACGAATACTGTGCCCTTCAGTTTCGCGATCGCGAGCATCTAGAGCGGAGGTGAGGGCTACTAAGGTCTGGTCGTATGTTTTTGCCAGCGTGTCGTAAGCGGCTTTGATTTCAATAGCTTGGCGGCGGGATTCATCTAGTAAGAGTGAGCGTTCTAATGCTATAGCAGCTTGATTTACTAATGCTTGTAGGTCATTGGGGTTTGTGGTGGGATTGTTAATTTGTTCATCGAGGCTTTCCATCCAAATGGCACCATAATTTTTAATTGGGGTTTTTATAGGAATGCAACTTTGTATGCGAGATTCGCCTTGCGAAAAATAAATGAGTTGTCCGGCATCCATCGCATCTTTGATTAATTTCAGGGGGTGATGGGTTCCTCGTTGTATACCGTTCTCGTCAATTTTTATTTCAGCAGCAATGCTTTCATCTGCATTTAATAGAACAATTCCCGTAGTTGTACTTTGAGAAAGTTTATGAGCAATTTGAGCAATATCTAAGGCGGCTTCTTCTAAATTTTCGGCTTGAATGATTTTGTTACTTAAATGATATAACAATGAGGTAATACGAAGCGAAGATCTTAATTCTTGTTGTAGCCAAGTGCTTTCAAAGGCGCCCGCGGCTTGAATGGCAAGTAATTCGGCTAATGATTCGTCATTTTCGGTAAAAAAAACTTCGTTTTGTTTTCCAAAGGCGAAGATGGCTCCGATGTTTACTTGATGCCAACGAATAGGAATTGCTAACATACTTCTGAGGCTTGGATTATCCATGCTTAGGTGCGAAGTGGCAGGGTATTTTCGGATATCGCGGATACGGAATGGCTGACTGGATTGTAAGATGATTTGAAGTAACCCTGCTGAAGTGACAGATTTTTTTAAAGATTCTGCTAATTGTGGTGCTTTGCCAGCGATAGCAGTTTGAATGAAGTTTTTTTCGCGTCCAAGCTGAATATGAAGAAATGTGAAGCGAGCTCGTAGAATCTCTTTAGCTATTGAGGCAACATCGCTAGCGGTGGAGTTAGGATCAACTACAGAGGAAAATTGACTACCTGCCTGAATTAGATCCATTAATCTTTGATGGTAGCCAGAACGTTCCCATGCGCGGATTAGTTCTGCGGCAACAGCTTCTGCTAAGCCAATATCAATACTGCTAAATGCATTTGGTGTTTCGCTGTTTATTACAATCATGCCATGCACATGCCCATTAGATATTAATGGAATTATTACAGCTGAAATAGTTTGCTCATTTTTGAATTGGATATAATCGGGGTCTTTGCTTACATCATTAATAATTTGAGTTTTTCTCTGCCTTAGAGTTCTACCTAAGACCCCAACCGAAGAACTTTGACGGTAACCAGCAGGTATTATATTGATCTGTTTTCCTGCTGAGGCAAGCAACATAAATTCTTGTTTCTCGGGCTCATGGATAAAAATATAGGTTAACGAGCAATTTAATGCTCGTTCTAATGTGTCTACCACTAATTGTGATGCTACGGGTTGATCTAATTGATTTTCGAGCTGCTGACTTAACTCCATTAAGAAGGTAAGTTGTGCGTTTCGTTTTTTTCTCATTAGACATTTGCTGAGAGAGAATATCTAATTGATCAGATTGGAAGGTAAGCTTGTTTCTTGTCCCTTCGTTTGAAAGTACAAATGGCTTTACATATTTTCCGAAGCGAGTATTCCAAATAGAAAATGATTGTGTTTGACTTTCAAAGGGTTGTTCTGTGTCGTCTAATTTATTTAACTCATTCAATAAGCCATTTGTCGTACTAATAATAGTGATACCTTCAAGATAGACCACAAAGGTGCAAATTGTAAAAAAGACGAAGGATGCCTCGCGGGCGGGAAGTAATGCAGTATGTTGTATGTTTGTTGTATGATCTATTAAAAATAATAATGAGCTAATAAATATTAATACTGTTAATTCTATAGTGCAGGCGATCATAATGATTCTGCGCCCAAGGATATCTCCTGCTGGAATACGAAGTTGTTCCCATGGCAAGCGGTCTCCAAATAAAAGCATTCCAATGATAACTACCGGCAGGATTAAATTTGCATCATATATTGAAGGCGCAAAAAATAAACACCATATTACCCATGGGATGGCTTGTAGGCTCAAAGCCTTTTTTTTATATTTTGGAGAGAAGAGCAATACATATGTAACAATAATGGAAATTAAAAGAAAGGCTCCCCCAATCAGTGATGTATAAACAGGTATTCGTATTTCAATCCCTTGTATTTTAATAAATGATAGGAAGATACCTGTGATAAAACTAATTAAGATGAGTGTGAAATTTAATATATCAAACCCAAATAAGATCGGTGAGGCTGAGTTGAAAATTAAGATTAATTGTATAAAGCCAGCAACGAAAAAAATTATCGTGCCAATTGCAAAGCCATTCGTCCAATATAATATTGAAAATAAAAGTAAAAGTACTGTTGAAATGCTTTGGAATAAACGCCGTCGCCATAATGCCCATGTTAAAATACTTGACATTTGTAATAATAAAGCTGTGGTAAAACATGTTACGCCCAACAGTATGATGATGA
Source organism: Chloroflexi bacterium OLB14 (assembly GCA_001567105.1). Taxonomy (GTDB): domain Bacteria; phylum Chloroflexota; class Anaerolineae; order Anaerolineales; family Villigracilaceae; genus Villigracilis. The sequence continues at coordinate 103,344 of LMZR01000039.1, read as the reverse complement.
CTGGCGAAGCGGGAGTTGTAAAATTTAATGCCCCCGGAATCAACAATAAACTTACCCCTATTCCGCCTAATAGCAATGAAGTAAAAAAATTGAAATTATTTTCTGATGAGTGATACATTGGGCTTGAGGATAGCATAATAATCTAATTTTTTCTACTCGAAAATTATTTCTGATATAATCTTCCTGTACGTTGGCTAATGGGGTTATAGCCATTTATTAATTCAAAAAGAAGGCGACAAATGCAAAATTTCATTTCCCTTAATCAAATTGATAGCATCACACAAACAATAAAAAACAAATCTCCATTCAACCTGTAGCGGGAATTATTCTCGGTTCAGGGCTGAACGGGCTGGCTGATTCTGTTTCTGAGGCTGTTTACATTCCTTATAGTTCGTTGCCAAATTTCCCCGTTTCAACGGTGCATGGGCATGTCGGTAGGTTTGTCATCGGCATGTTAGAGGATAAACCAGTACTCGTAATGCAGGGGCGAATTCATTATTATGAAGGTTATACCATGGGCGAGTGCACACTTCCAGTTAGAATTATGCAGCGGTTACAAATACCAACCCTCATAGTCACAAATGCGGCGGGTGGTGTAAATCCAGATTTTTCTCCAGGCGATGTGATGCTCATTACCGATCAATTAAACTTGATGGGTATGTCTGGTTTGAATCCTCTTATGGGTCCAAATTTAGATGAACTTGGACCACGTTTTCCAGATATGAGTCAGCCATATGATCGTGAACTTTGTAATTTAGCTCGTACTGTTGCAAAAGAAAATGAAATTACTTTGCAAGAAGGTGTGTACGCTGGTTTGAGTGGACCTTCATTTGAATCTCCAGCCGATTTACGTTTTCTTCGGTTAGCAGGAGCGGATGCCGTTGGTATGTCTACTGTGCCAGAAGTTATTGTTGCTCGGCATGGTGGGATGCGTGCTTTAGGATTTTCTGGTATTAGCAATAAGGCGAATTTGGATGGTTCTACAGTTACAACTCATGAAGAGGTTATTGAGGCTGGGAAGGTAATTACTCCCAAAATTGAGAAACTTATTCGTGCTGTTTTACGCAGAATGTAATTTTATTTTGGCATGACAGAACTTTTACTATTCCTCGACACCTATGAGGCGTTGATTTATATTGTCTTGGCGATTGGCGGTATGTTTGCTTTTCGCTGGCTATGGCGTTCATGGCGTGATTGGCGAGTTGCAGTATTTAGTTTAGAGCGTGAGTTTTCCTCTCGGCGGTTAGCACGCTCAACTGCTATTTCGGCATTGATTATTATTTTATTCTGTGCTGAATTTTTTATTGTTTCTTTCATCATTCCAGGAATGCCTTCTCGTTTTTTTATTGCTACCCCAACATTAGATTTTATTTCTACCCCTACAGGCACATTATCACCTGAGATGATGACACAATTTGCACATAGCCCAGTCGGCACATCTATAGCGTCTTCCAGTGGGTGTATTCCTAACCAAATTTCATTTGATTTCCCCAGTGCAGGCGAAGAGGTTTCTGGTGTGGTGGAACTTGTTGGTACTGCCAATATTCCTAATTTTGGATTCTATAAGTATGAAGTTGCCCCAGCAGGAAGTGAAACTTGGGCGACAATTGCAGCAGGACGCACAGCAGTCACTGATGGACCACTCGGTCGCTGGGATGCAACTGCACTCACACCAGGCGACTATCAGTTACGTCTTGTAGTTGTTGATAATCAGGGTCAAGAATTAGCTGCTTGTGTGGTGCCTGTGCGCGTTGTTTCGTTACAGTAAATTTACACCGTGATTTTATACAAGGATAAACATGTCTGAAATTCAAATTCGCCCTACAGTGGCAACTGATTTACAAAAACTGATGGCATTTGACCATAACATCACTAGCGAATCTGTTTGGCAGTTGGAATTGAAACGCACTGCTGGGCAAATCAACGCTTCTTTTCGAGAAGTGCGGTTGCCACGTTCTATTTCAGTAGAATATCCACATAACAAATTTTCTTTAGCCGATGATTGGGTGCGTAAATCTATGATGTTCAGTGCAGTAAGTGGACAAGACCCAGTTGGTTATATTGGCTTATTAGAAAGAGGAAGTGCCTCAGCTGTATGGATAACTGACTTGGCTGTTCAATCATCTGCACGTCGTCGAGGTATTGCTTCGGCTCTGTTAGTTGCCGCCCAATCATGGGCTGAGGTGCGTTTGCATCGCCGTTTGATTCTAGAAACACAATCAAAAAATTTGCCTGCAATTCGCCTAGCCCAAAAACTTGGTTATGAGTTCAGCGGGTATAATGACCAATATTATCTTAATCAAGACGTGGCGTTATTTTTTACAAAAATTTTGAAATGAAATTTATTAAGATAATTTTATTATTGGAAGGCATTGTATGGTCACAGGTTGGCTTGTAACATTATTAGCAGGGATAAAAACATTCAACCAGATATTAACCGCAGGAATTGCCATTACGGCTTTCTCGCTATTTCTTTACTCCCTTTCCTTCAACTTAAGAGATAGAGTTGCTCGCTCCTTCGCAATTATTTTATTATGCGTGGTTGTCATCTTCACTGCCGAAGCCCTGCAAGATAACTCCGCCTCAATTCGCACACTTGAAGTATTGATGCGCATACAATGGTTTGGCTTGGTTTTTTTACCTTCCGCATATTTACATTTATCAGATGCTTTATTGGTCACAGCAGGTAAACCCTCACGTGGGCGCAGGCGCATTGCCGTGCGTATGGTCTACATTGTTTCATGTGGGTTTTTAATTTTACTAGCCACAGGCAACTTGCTTGGCGACATTATTCCAAATGGCGAACCCGCCCCTTACTTGCAACGTACATTATGGACAGAAGCATTTACAGTTTTCTACACCATTGCCATGCTTTGGGCAGGGATTAATTTTTACCGTGCTTATAGTTTAATGCTTACGCGTTCTGGTCAACGCCGCATGATTTACCTAATGGCTGGTGCTACAGCCCCCGCCTTGGGTTCTTTCCCCTACCTCATTTTTGGATATAACTTTGCAGCTCAACATCAATATATCTTTTGGATGACCGCTGTACTTATCAATATAATTGTTGCGGTCTTAGTTGTTGTTATGGCGTATGCCGTAGCCTTTTTTGGCGTCTCTTGGCCCGACCGTGTGATTAAGAGCCGCCTCTTTAAATGGATTATGCGTGGACCTGTCACTGCATCTGCAACTTTAGCTTTTATGACGGTAGTTCGGCGTGGCGGTGAATTTTTTGGCACACCCTACAGTGCTTTCGTTCCATTTACTGTAGTCGCTATGATATTACTCATGGAACATGCTATCACCTTTGCCGCACCACTTTGGGAACGTTGGCTGTTTTTTGGAAGAGACCGTAAAGAGCTAGTATTACTTCAAAACATAGAAGAACGCTTATTAACCCAAGATGACTTACACCAATTCCTTGAAGCCGTTCTAGCCGCCGTGCGAGATCATCTACAATCACCTTCTGCCTTTGTCGCCGCACTAGATGATAAAACCTTATCTCCAATTGTTGTGGCGGGCAATCGCGCTTTGTTAGATAATGAAGGCTTAACCGAAGTTTTAAACCACATCAATGGCGACCCGCGTCATGAATTTCAGTGGGGAAATTTTTGGATACTGCCCCTCTTTCGCCGCAGAACAGCGAGCATGGATAGAGACGAAATCCCACCTTTGTTAGGTTTGTTAGGCGTGGCACATGCTGAGCATATAACAGCCATGGAAAATGACCAGCGCGAAGCCTTATGGCTCCTAGCCGACCGCGCCGCCCTTGCCTTAGAAGACCGCCAACTGCAACAAGGCGTATTTCGCTCATTGGCTGATATTCAACCACAAGTGGAAATGATTCAACACATGCGCGCAGTAGGGCGTTACGACACCAAAGCAAATTTATTAGCAACGCAAGCAACACCTCAAGAAGCAGACCTAGCAAATTGGGTCAAGGATGCATTAACTCATTATTGGGGTGGACCTAAATTTACAAACAACCCATTGATAAAATTGCAAGTAGTGCAAGACCTAATCAACGAACAAGATGCTAACCCCGCCAATGCCTTGCGTTTATTATTACGCCGTGCAGTTGACCAAGTGAAACCAAATGGTGAAAGAAAATTCACCACCGAATGGATTTTGTATAATATCCTTGAAATGAAATTTATTGAAGGACGTAAAGTAAGAGACGTAGCATCTCGCTTAGCCATGTCTGAAGCAGATTTATATCGCAAACAAAGAATCGCCATCGAAGCCGTTGCCAAAACAATTCTCGAAATGGAATCTGAATTGCAAGAACAATAGTAAGCCATGCTACAAACGCAACTCACAAAAAATGACACACCAAAAACAAAAACACACCTACCAGCAAAATCAACAACCCATTCACAACGATTGGCTAGATAAGTTCGTGCGTTTTTACAATCAATTTGGGCGCTTCGTGTTAGATGCGTTTGGCGTTATCTTAATCGCTTTTGCCATCATGTTTTTATTAGCGGCGTTTGGTTACACCGAAGGATTTTTATTAAGCCCCATCGCCATTACACTGCGCATCTGGTTTGGTTGGGGTTGTATTTTTGTTTTTTTTGGCATTGCATACTTAGGATATGTGCTTCTAAAACGAGATCAATCTGTTAAATGGATTCGAATCATCTCCCTCGAAATCGCTTCATTATTGACCTTGGGCTTGATGTCTGCACTTTTTGGCAACGACTTATTCCGAGCCGAGTCTGGCATGGATGGCGGGCGTTTAGGTTGGGGTATTGTTACCCTGTTATGGAATGCAACAGGCTCTATCATTGGTTCGTTGATATTATTTATTTTGTGGCTATTGACATTAGCAACTGGGCTAGGATTTTGGACTTGGCTGGAGATGTACTTAATCAACTTGGCTGGAGATTCGACTCAAGCCTATCGGTCAGTATCAACTCCACTTAAGGATGAAGCGAAAGACGAAGAGATTGATAAGCCCAAAAGCAGCGGAGTCAAAAAGAAAGCACCTGCTATTCCGCCAGAATTTCGTACTTCACTAAAATCTAGCAATAAAAAAGAAGAGAAATCTCTCAAGCCGCCGCCACGATCCGATGAATTACCGCCCTTGAGCATTTTATTAGGCGACACAACTGTGCGAGCAGATGAACGAACGATTAACCAAACCGCAGGCTTGATTATGAAAACATTGTCCGAATTTGGTATCCCTGCCACAGTAATTGGCTATCGTGTTGGTCCATCTGTAACGCAATTTGCTGTGCAACCGGGCTTTATCAAAAAACCTGGCAGTGATGAAGAAGATGCGCAACAAATGAAAGTGCGTGTGGCGCAAATTGCATCGCTTGAAAAAGATTTAGCGCTGGCGTTATCGGCACAACGATTAAGAATTGAAGCCCCAGTACCGGGCAAGCCGTATGTTGGCATTGAAGTGCCAAATGTCAATTCATCTATGGTGCGTTTACGCGCCTTGCTTGAATCGGATTCATTTTATAAACGCGGCGCCCCGTTGAATTTAGCCTTAGGGCGTGATGTTTCGGGGAATCCATTAAATGCAGATTTATCTCGTATGCCACATTTGCTAATTGCAGGCTCAACGGGGTCAGGTAAATCAGTTTGTATTACTGCCATTGCGGCATGTTTGGCAATGAACAACACACCAGAAGAATTGCGCCTTGTAATGATTGATGCCAAAATGGTGGAGTTGATTCGCTTTAATGGTTTACCGCATTTATACGGCAAAGTGGAAACAAACTTGCAACGTATTTTAGGCGTGTTACGTTGGGTGGTTGTGGAAATGGAACATCGTTATCGTTTGCTTGAGGCGGCTCATGCACGCGATTTGGATGCCTACAACCGAAAAGTGACTCGTAAAGAAGGCGGACAGGCTTTGCCAAGAATTGTTGTGATTATTGACGAATTAGCCGATTTGATGATGTCTGCTCCAGACCAAACAGAGCATAATTTAGTGCGCCTTGCTCAAATGGCGCGCGCCACTGGAATTCATTTAATCGTTGCCACACAAAGACCTTCCACTGATGTGGTAACAGGTTTAATCAAAGCCAATTTTCCTGCTCGTTTGGCATTTGCAGTTGCTTCTGGTACAGATAGCCGCGTGATTTTAGATTACACTGGTGCAGAATCGTTGCTGGGGCGTGGCGATATGCTCTTCTTAAACCCAGAAGTCGGCAACCCTGTTCGGGCGCAGGGTGTATTAATCACCGATATGGAAATTGAAAGATTGATTAATCACTGGCGTAAAAACAGTGACATGCCAGCAAATGAAACCCCACCTTGGGAAAAATTGTTACAAGAACCTGATGAAAATGAAGACGATGGTTTAATTGAACAAGCCGTTTCAATTGTTCGTCAAAGCCAGCGTGCTTCGGCTTCATTGTTACAACGCCGTTTACGCATTGGTTATCCGCGCGCCGCACGCTTGCTAGATGAATTAGAAAAGATGGGCGTTGTGGGTCCATCACAAGGCGGTGGCAAAGAACGCGATGTTTTAGTAGAACCAGAAGATTTGGATGAAGAAGACCCTCAAAAATAAAAGAAACTTCTTTCTTCTTTCCTCTTTCCAAAATTACGAAAGAAGAAAGAGGAAAGAAAAGAGGAAACAACATTGAATCCCAAACCAACCTTTACAGATAAATTAAGAATTATCTTCAAAGATGTTATAGATGCTGTAGGCACGTTCTTGAATAGCACAGGCTTACATCCAAACACAATTACACTGCTTGGTTTAGCAGGCACAACTATTGGCGCATACTATTTAGCAATTGGCAAAATGACCACAGGCGCATTTATTTTGTTAGCCTCTGTGTTGATAGATGCTTTTGATGGCACGATGGCGCGTTTGCGTGGCGAACCTAGCGACTTTGGCGGCTTCGTTGATTCTGTTAGCGATAGATACGCCGAGATAATTACATTTGCTGGCTTATTATATTTTTTCCTTAAACAAAACAATCATCTAGCAGTGATGATTACTTTTGCAGCGGCGGCGGGTTCGGTGTTTGTCTCGTATGTCAAAGCACGGGCAGAGGGATTAAATTTCACCGCCAAAGTAGGCATCTTAACACGCGTGGAAAGATATTTAGTTTTAATCCCACTGCTTGTTTTCAATCAACCTTTTATTGCTGTCTGCATTATTGCCGTCTTAGGTAATATCACTGCATTTCAAAGAATTTTTCACGTTCGTGCGCAAGGGCATGAACGCATGAAACAAAAACGAGAATCAAATTGACAGAAGGCAGTGGACTCTTAATCGCCTTCGGCGTTGCTTGTGGAGCATTGCTTTCAGCCTACCAAGCAAGAAGATTTAATCACGACCCCGAAATTATTTATTACTTATTTTTACCTTTAACAATTTGGGGATTAATCGGTGCCAGACTTTGGCATATTCTGACTCCGCCTCTTTCTTCCGTTCGGCTTGGTTTTACAACTCAACATTATTTTTCACATCCGCTTGATGCAATTGCCGTTTGGGTGGGCGGCTTTGGCGTGGCTGGTGCTATTCTCGGCGGGTTGATTGCGTTGTTTATTTTTTCAATTAAATATAAACAACCTTTCTGGCAATTGACCGATATTCTAGCCTGTGGCATTTTGCTTGCTCAAATTATTGGACGGCTCACAAATTATTTCAATCAAGAATTGTATGGTTTGCCCACAACCTTGCCATGGAAAATTTTTATAGACCCTGCACATCGTTTAACAGGCTATGAAAATATCGAGTTTTATCATCCGCTCTTTGCTTATGAGATGATACTCAATTCCATAGTTTTGATTTTCCTTTTATGGCTGACTAAAAAATATGGAATGCAGGCAAACAGGCAAGGCACTTTATTTCTGATTTACCTTGCTTCATATTCCCTCATCCGCTTCTTGCTAGAATTTTTACGCCTTGATGTTGCCCTTGTGAATGGCATGAATGTTAATCAGATATTTTTTATATTATTGTTTGCTCTGTGCGTTGTCCTCGGCGTGAAGAAATTTAATAATTCAGCACACAAGACGGTGACTTGAATCTTTATTTAAGTCATCCCGACGAGATTGGTTTGCATCTTAGCAAGATGTCATCTTGCTCTACGATATTATTTGCTCTGTCGCCGTCCTTGACGTAATGAGATTTGTAAGGAATTTGTGAAGGGGAATATCTGTAATTAGGAATACAATCATAAACAATAATTTGAAACCTTTGACTTGTGACTTTCGACCAAAAAGGAAATCCCCATGATAGAAACAAACGACCTAAGTAAGCAATTTCATGACTTCATGGCTGTTGACGGCGTGAACTTGAATGTACAAAGTGGGCAAATTTTGGCTTTGCTTGGTCAAAATGGCGCAGGAAAAACCACAACTGTACGCATGTTAACGGCGTTACTTAACCCGTCTCGCGGCTGGGCAAGAGTAGCAGGTTATGACGTAGTTAAAAACGGGCATGATGTGCGTGCTTCCGTTGGGGTACTCACCGAACAGCATGGTTTATATATGAGAATGTCTGCTGTTGAATATCTTGATTTTTTTGGTCAAGTATATGGCTTGGATGCCAGTGAAAGAAAAAAACGCAGTGACAATTTGCTAGAATATTTTGGTCTTGCAGAAGCCGCCAAGCGCAGGGTAGGTGAGTATTCCAAAGGAATGCGCCAAAAGCTGGCGCTGGCTCGGGCAATGATTCATCAACCTGGCGTTTTATTGTTAGATGAACCTACCTCTGCTATGGATCCTGAATCTGCTAGGCTTGTGCGTGATGAAATTGCTCGCCTCAAATCATCTAGCCGAACGATTGTATTGTGTTCTCATAACTTAACAGAGGTAGAAGCATTAGCCGACCAAATTGCTATTATCTATCGGGGAAAAATTTTAATAAAAGGTTCGTTAGATGAATTGAAACGAGATGTTTTAGGCGTGCCTGAATATAGCATCAAGTTTGCAGATAAAGTAGAGACTGACTTCGAACTACCTACAGGCGTTGAATTAATTTCCAGAACAGCAACCAGTTTAAAGGTCAGGGTAGAGGCGGTTGCAGAATCAAACCCAAAGCTATTGAAGTTGTTTGCATCTAAAAAAATTCCAGTCATTGCATTGCAAGAGGAAGCGCGTACATTGGAGCAAGTTTATTTGAAAGTGATGGCGCAAGCAAAAGGTTATGAATATGTTCAATAAACTAAAACCTATTTGGCTTGTGGCTAAACGTGAACTAAAAGATCAATTACGCGATTGGCGCGTGTTGATGCCAATGATCATTTTGACGTTGTGTTTTCCGTATTTGATGAATGTCTTTGCTAGCGAGTTTGTGGATTTCTTGAATCAATTTGATGCAAACTTATTGAGAGATAGACTGGTTCCATTTTCAATTTTGATTATTGGATTTTTTCCTATCACGGTTTCGTTGGTGGTGGCGTTGGAAGCATTCGTAGGTGAAAAGGAACGCGGCACTATTGAGCCGTTGCTGAGTGCGCCACTTGATGATTGGCAATTATATTTTGGAAAATTATTAGTGGGCGTAATTACACCATTGATAGCGAGTTACACTTCAATTATTTTATATTTGTTGTTAGCCTCGCGCCTCAATTTGACCATTCCGCCTGCTTCTGAACTTTTGCAGTTATTTTTGCTGACAACTGCTCACGCTGTCTTGATGGTGAGTGCCGCTATTGTAATTTCGGTGCAATCAACATCTGTTAAGGCGGCAAATTTGTTAGCATCCTTCATTGTGATTCCAGTGGCGATATTAATGCAAGGGGAAGCGGTGATGTTGTTTTGGGGAAATGACCAAGTGTTATGGTATGGCATTGCGGGCGTGTTGTTGATTTCGTTGTTATTAATCCGAGTAGGCATTTCACATTTTCAACGTGAATATTTATTAGGGCGTGAAATTGATTCTATCAATTTGAAATGGATTGTGAAAACTTTTATTTCCAATTTTACAGGTGAAGCTAAAACGTTAAAAGATTGGTATCAGCATGTGTTAGGTGCTGCGCTTCAGCGTGTTTTGCCTGCCCTATTTTTTGTGACATTAATTGCTGGGGTTTGTATATGGGCAAGTTATGCTTGGATTAAGAATAATGTAGCTGATATGGTGGCTACTGCTACTCCTGAAGAAATTACTGATTTAAAAGAAAGTATTTCTGGTATTGGTGAATTGCCCGATTTATCTGAAATTCAAGATCATTTGAGCGCCTCGTTTTTATTTTTGAATAATACCAGAGCAGTTGCGGTGATATTTTTAGCAGGTATGGTTTCGTTTAGTGTATTGGGAATAATGTTGTATATGCTCAATATTTCGTTAATTGGCGGTTTGTTTGCGTTGCTTGAATTACTAGGTACAAATCCATTGCCGATATTTTTTAGCAGGTGTTGCTCCGCATGGGGTTTTTGAAATCCCTGCTTTAATGATCGGCAGTGCTGCTGTTTTGTATTTTTGGGGGCAACTTTGGTCACGCCTCAAATGGGCAAGTCTATGGGGGGAAGTGGTGATTGAATTGTTGGCTGATTGGGCAAAAATTTTTATTGGCTTGGTGGTGCCGTTGTTGGCAATTGCCGCGGTGATAGAAGCATACATCACGCCGAGTTTGTTGTTTCAGGTAATGGGGAATTAAAAAAAGAGGTTAGAGATTGAGGGAATTTTGAGTTAAGATATGACTTATGGCTAAAGTCATCATTCTCGGCTCGTCCAATGCGGTGCCAACTTCGGAAGGGGAGAATACACACATGCTAGTAGCGGGTAAGAAGCGCATGTTGTTAATTGATTGTGTTAGCAATCCGATTGTGCGTTTGGAAAAAGCAGGCGTGGATTTTAATAACCTGACAGATATTATCGTCACACATTTTCATCCTGACCATGTTTCGGGTATTCCGCTGTTGTTAATGGATATGTGGTTGTTGGGTAGAAACAAGCCACTCAATATTTATGGTTTGCATTACACCTTAGAGCGTGTTGAAACCATGCTGAATTTGTATAACTGGTCTGAATGGCCTCATTTTTTCCCTGTTGTGTTTTATCGTTTACCAAGTGACGAAATGACAGAAGTATTAAGTTGTGATGATTTCACTGTCCATGCTTCACCAGTGCATCACATGATTCCAAATATCGGATTAAGAATCCAATTCCCAAATCAAAAAGTGTTAGCATATTCATGTGATACTGAACCATGTGATGAAGTTGTGCGATTGAGTGCTAATGCTGATGTTTTAATTCATGAAGCAACGGGCGAATCTACGGGGCATTCATCTGCTAAACAAGCAGGTGAAATCGGCGCAAAGGCTGAGGCGAAGAAAATGTTCCTAATCCATTACCCAACTGGACGATTCGCCAGAAGCGGTTTAGTCGAAGAAGCAAAATCAGTTTTTGATGGGGAAGTCGAATTGGCAAAAGATTTTATGCAGATTGAGTTTTAATCAAAAAAGACCTGACAGGTTTTTAAAACCTGTCAGGTCTGGTAATTCTTTACCAACCCAAAATGTATTGTTCCCACTCTTTATTATCGTTTAAATGTTTTCCGAAAATATAAGCGGCTTCGGCAGGTGGTTCTTTGGGAATGTGTAGCAAGTGCATGTGTGCTTCATCTACCTTGCGTCCACCTTTGCGATGATTGCACGATGAACAAGCCGTTACTAAATTTGTCCAAATATGTTTGCCACCTAAATGACGCGGCATGACGTGATCAATGGTTAAGTTGAGTTGATATTTACCGCAATACTGACAGGTATAATTATCACGCCGAAAGATTTCGCGGCGCGTTAATTTAACACGCGGGCGTGGGCGATGAATTTGTACTTCAAGCCGAATGACCGATGGTTGCGGTATCAATTGTGAAATGGTGCGAATATTTCCGCGCCCGTTTGCAATCATCCCAGCCTTACCAGAAAGGATCAATCCGATTGCCCGTCGTGTTGAGCAGACGTGAATTGGCTCAAAATTTGCATTGAGCACTAATACGGGTTCATTCATAAGGTCTCAACAACTGCGAAATTATACATCCAGTTTTGGTAATTTGTGAAAGCCCAAAAGCATTACAGGAACATTAGAATGAATATCTTAATTGCAGGCGGTTCAGGTTTTTTAGGAAGTGCTTTAACAAAATCTTTTCTTGCTGATGGTCATAAAGTTTTTATTTTGACTCGCACTGCTAAGAAAATAAAAAATGTAGAATCTATTTTATGGGATGGAAAAACTTTAAACACTTGGGTTGAAAGAATAAATGAAATGGATGTAGTGATTCACTTAACTGGTAAATCACTAGCGACATTCCCTTGGACTCGTGCTACAAAACAATCTTTTCTCGATTCGCGCCTCAATACTGGACTTCTGCTTGCTTCTGCTATTCAGGCTTCAGGTAATCGCCCCAGCGTTTTTGTGCAGGCTTCTGGCATCAATTATTATGGATTAAGTGGTAGCCTTGCAGATGAATCCACGCCACCTGCTGATGATTTTCTTGCGCAATTAGCAGTGAAATGGGAAGATGCTACAAAATCATTGGACGATTTAGGCGTTAGGCGAATTGTTGTCAGGTCGGCAGTGGTGTTAGATAAAAAAGGTAGCCTGCTAGATTTAATGGCTTTGCCTATCAAATTATTTTTTGGTGGCAAGTTGGGTTCTGGTCAACAAGCCTTCCCATGGATTCATATCAAAGATTGGGTTGGGGCAGTGAGATTTTTAATCGCACATGAAAAAGCACGTGGTGCCTATAATTTAATTGCACCTGCACAAATATCTAATATAGAATTTAATCAAACTTTAGCAAAAGTTTTGAAACGCCCGTTTTGGTTTCATGTACCACAATTTTTAATCCGAAACATTTTGGGCGAAATGAGCGTCTTAATTCTGGATGGCAGGTTTGCTCAACCGAAGCGATTGATAGAGTCTGGCTATCAATTTCAATTTCCAAATCTAAAAGAAGCGTTAGATGATTTGATGAATTAATGAAAGGGTGCGCCGCGCTTCAATGATTTGATAAATCTAAACCAATTAGCGCGACGCACTCTGGTAAATGAAAAAGGAGAAAAATTTATAATGAAAAAATTAATTGTGTTGCTGTTGTTATTCGTCACGGCTTGTGGTGCCTCATCCCCAGAGACAGTAGTGCTTCCTCAATTTTTGCCAACGGCAACTGCTTTTATTAATGAATCTTATCCAACTGCCGCCGTGCAAGTGCAGGCAAATCAGGTGGCGAGTGGAATTGACGTGCGCATGGAAAAAGTTTGGCTAGATGGGAAAAACGTCAATGCAGATGTGTGCTATACCTTGCCCGATTCATCGGACTGGTCAATTTGGTCAGCAAGTTTGAATTACAGTGGCATTGTGTTGCAAGAATTTGGTTCTACTTTATTGAGTCTACAAGATGGCTTGCGTTGTGATACTTTGACATTCGTTGTCCCACCTGATGCAGATTTAACGAATGCTTCAATTGCTATTAATTCAATTGCGGCGCCTCCAAAAGGTGATGAGTATTGTTCAGTCTATATGCCAAAAATTCAGCAAGCCATGTTGGATCGTGGCATTGCTATCGTATTAGATTGCGTAGATGTGAACGGTGTGTTAACGATGCAAATCATCAGCATTCCACCTGGCATGACCCAACAACAAGCCGAAGAGTTAGTCTATAGTGATGAGTTTTACACTATCACAGGTCCTTGGTTGTTTCCTTTCAATTTGGCGCAGTAAATAAATAATGTAGGGGCGACCCTACTATTCACAAAAAATTAATGTATAATATTTGCATGTTTAGCAAACTTTTCACAAACTATTATTATGCTCATCCATAACTGATTGCGATGGTGTGCATTGAACGCGCCCCTCATCATCGCGGGCGCGTTTTTGTTTTATTAAATATGGAGTCAGCTAACTTGTTGGCGCATTACGGGAGCAAGCTCCCTGAATCCAAAAATTAGAGGAACTTATGAACATTGACGAACAAGTTGAATTACTAATGCAAGGCACCGATTATGGCGATGCCGAACTACAAAAAGCAATGACCAATGAATTGCGCGAGCGTTTATTGATTGCTCAAAAAGAAAATCGCCCACTACAAGTCTATTGTGGTTACGACCCAACATCTACCGATTTGCATTTAGGTCATACGATTTCTATGCGTAAACTGCGCCAATTTCAGGATTTAGGTCATGAAGTTACTTTTTTGATTGGAAGTTACACTGCCTTAGTAGGTGACCCTTCGGATAAAAACAAAGCCAGACCTGTTCTCACAGAAGAGCAAGTTAATGAAAATGCTAAAACGTATGCCGAACAAGCCTTTCGCGTGTTAGATAAATCCAAAACAAAAATTCGTTATAACGGCGAATGGCTTTCAAAATTATCTTTAGTAGATTTGATTCGCTTAGGTCAAAACTTTACAGTGCAACAATTTTTAGCGCGCGAAAATTTTGCCAAACGGCTTGATAAAGGCGAGCCAATCTATTTGCACGAAACTTTTTATGCCCTCATGCAGGGTTATGATGCTGTTGCTATGAAAACGGATGTTCAAGTAGGTGGCTCAGACCAACTTTTCAACATCATTGTGGCTGGTAGAAAATTGCAAGAAGCATTGGGTCAAAAACCATTGGTTGGAATCATCACTGGAATTTTGCCTGGCACTGATGGCACGCAAAGAATGTCAAAATCTACTGGTAACATTGTGCCAATCAACACTGGCGCTGATGATATGTTCGGCAAGTTAATGTCTGTGCCTGATTCTGCAATGGGTGTTTACATGCGCCTCGTCACGCGCTGGAATCCGCAAGAGATTGCACAAATTGAAAAGGATGTTGCTTCAAATCAATTACACCCGCGTGATGCAAAGATGAAAATGGCAAGCGAAATCACCAGCATTTTTTATAGTGATGAAGAAGCGAAATCTGCGCAAGAAAATTTCATCAAACGTTTTCAACAAAAAGAAATTCCTGATGAAATGCCAGAATATACTTTGCAACCGAATCAAACCGTTGTGGATGTCATTATGGCAAATCAAATGGCTGAAAGCAAAAGTAAGGCGCGCAGTTTGATTGATCAAAAAGGAGTTAAGTTGGATGGCGAAGTGATTGAGAAAGATATGCCATTTCCACATGCTGGTGTGTTACAAGTGGGCAAGAGAAAATTTGTAAGAGTCAAATAGAATCAAGAAGAGGTGATGAGGAAGTACATCGCCTCTTTTTTGATTTGTGTTTGATTCTGTTTCAGCAAACTTTTTTTGTACTGCAACATTTATGTTGCAATTCCTAAAGGCAAGATAAAGCTATCAGTACAAAGACCAACTTCAAATTAAAGACGAAGCGGGTTTATATCAAATAAAAAAAACAGACTCAAGACTGAATCTGTTTTCTGAGGCGTCGACGGGATTTGAACCCGTGAATAAGGGTTTTGCAGACCCTTGCCTTACCACTTGGCCACGACGCATGATAACAAAAAGATTGCCGACCGAATTTTATTTCAATCTGCAATCCTTCGGTTTGAGCGGGCGATGAGATTCGAACTCACGGCCTTCTCCTTGGCAAGGAGACGTTCTACCACTGAACTACACCCGCGTTTTCTTGGCTATTATACTGTATGTTAGCCGAGAGTGCCGAGACCCAGGATCGAACTGGGGACACTGCGATTTTCAGTCGCATGCTCTACCTACTGAGCTATCTCGGCATGTATTTTTTTGTTAAGCGTGCGTGATTTTACACGCACTTATATAGATTGTCAAATAGATTATTTTGTTGTGTGATTATATAAATGAAATGTTGCGAATTTTTTAACGCAAAACTCTCAGTGTGGTTAAGATGTTATTGCTGTTTATTTATATATCTGAAGTGGGTGATATTGTGGTTGATTTTTTCTTGACATTTTATGTTCACTTCGTTATACTTCAAGGTTGCTGTCCATTAGGGCAGTTTAATTCGTTTATCCAAATCCAAATAACCGCTAGGAGAGAAGAATGGCATCTTCTTTACCCCCCAAAAGTTACGCACAAATTCCAGTTAAACTCGATTTACCCAATTTAATAGAAGTACAACTTGATTCGTTTGAACGTTTGAAACGAGAGGGGCTTGGTGATTTGTTCCATGAAATTTCACCAATCGAATCTTACAATAAGGGAATGAAATTATTTTTCCCAAGCCGAAGCCCAGAATCTCAACAGTGGGGGTTGAAATATCGCTTTGGAGACCCTAAGCATACAATTGAAGAATGTGTTGAAAGAGACTTGACTTATGCAAGTCCTTTATACGTTTCTGTATTGTTAGCAGGCAACGATGTACCAGAGCCTATTAAGCAAGATATCTTCTTGGGTGATTTCCCTGAGATGACCGATAAGGGTACTTTCATTATCAACGGAACTGAACGTGTGGTGGTTTCGCAGTTGATTCGTTCTCCTGGTGTGTATTTTGAAGCTCCAGCCGACCGTGCTACTGGGCGCTTGCTTTCTATGGCAAAGTTAATTCCAGACCGTGGGGCGTGGATGGAGTTTGAAACTCGTAAGTCTGATTACATCATCTTAAAGTTTAATCGCAAACGCACAGTGCCAATTACTGTGTTTTTGCGGGCTTTAGCCGCAGTGGATGATGGCACTAAAGATTCACCAATTAAATACGGTACAGATGAAGAGATTTTATCTATCTTCAAAGATGTAGATAATAATGCTGAACGTTTGTTTATTGCTTCTACATTTAAGCAAGAACCTGATTGGGATTTATCTACTCATAGTATTGCCGAGGCAGCGTTAATTGAGTTCTTTAAGAAGATGCGCCCTGGCGACCCTGCTACTATCGATAATGCACGCCAGTTTTTGCAAGAGCAATTGTTCGATCAACGCCATTATGACCTTGAAAGAGTAGGGCGTTATAAGTTAAATCAGAAACTTGATTTGAATATTCCAATTCCTCATCGCACTGTTACAAAGAGTGATATTGTGCGTTTGTTGCGTCGCATGATACAAATCAATAATGGAACTGAACGTTCAGATGATATTGACCATTTAGGTAATCGTCGCGTCAAGACTGTGGGCGAGTTGGTTCAAAATAAATTGCGTATTGGTTTGCGCCGAATGGAGCGTGTGATTAAAGAGCGCATGTCTATTCGTGATCAAGAGCAACTTTCACCTGTTACTTTGGTAAATATTCGCCCAGTAGTTGCGGCTTTGCGTGAATTCTTTGGTTCATCACAACTTTCTCAGTTCATGGATCAAACGAATCCATTAGCAGAATTACGTAATAAGCGCACGCTTTCGGCTTTAGGTCCTGGCGGTTTGCGTCGTGAACGGGCAGGCTTTGATGTGCGCGATGTGCATCACTCTCATTATGGTCGTATCTGCCCGATTGAAACTCCTGAAGGTCCAAACATCGGTTTGATTGGTCGTTTGGCTTCATTTGCTCGAGTTAATGAGTATGGCTTTATTGAGACACCTTACCGAAAAGTGTATAAGGCTATGTCTGGTGAAAATGAGCTTTTAGAGGGACGCACTTTACGTGAAGATGTATATGACCCAAAGACTGAAGAGTTGCTTTTTAAGTCTGGCACAGAGATTGATTCAAAAGTTGCTAAGAAATTAGCGAAGATAGAAGAAGTTAAGATAGTTCCTTTTGTTTCTGATGAAATTGTTTATCTTTCAGCTGATGCAGAAGATAAATTTACAATTGCTCAAGCAAATTCGGTGTTAACCGAGAAGAATGAGTTTTCACGTGAGCGTATTTCTTGCCGTTATCACTCTGGTTTCGTTTTCTCTAATGCTGAAGCGGTTGATTTTATGGATGTTGCCCCGCATCAAGTAGTGGGCATTAGCGCGGCATTGATTCCATTCCTTGAGCATGATGATGCTAACCGTGCTTTGATGGGTTCTAACATGATGGCGCAAGCCGTGCCATTGGTGCGCCCTGAAATTCCATTGGTTTCTACTGGAATGGAAGGATTTGCGGCTTTAGACTCTGGTCAGGTAGTAGTGGCAGATGCAGATGGTGAGGTGGTATCGGTAACAGGATCAACCATCACGGTCAAAGAGAAGCGCAGTGGAAACCGAACGTATCAGTTAAGAAAATATCAAAGATCAAATCAAAGCACATGTATTGACCAACGTCCATCTGTTGTAAAAGGTCAAGTGATTAAGAAGGGCGACATTATTGCGGACTCTTCATCTACTGATGCTGGTAAATTAGCATTGGGTCAAAATGTGGTTGTGGCTTTCCTTTCATGGGAAGGTGGCAACTTTGAAGATGCAATTTTGCTTTCGGAACGTTTGGTGCAAGAAGATCGCTTTACATCAGTTCATATTGAAAAATATGAGGTGGAAGCACGTGATACAAAATTAGGTCCTGAAGAAATTACACGCGATATTCCAAACGTGGGTGATGATGCCATTAAAGATTTAGATGAAAACGGCATCATTCGTATTGGTGCAGAAGTTGGACCAAATGATATTTTGGTCGGCAAGATTACGCCAAAAGGTGAAAAAGAATTAACGCCAGAAGAAAGATTGTTGCGTGCTATCTTCGGTGAAAAATCTCGTGATGTGAAAGATTCTTCTTTGCGTGTTCCACATGGTGAACGCGGTAAGGTAGTTGATGTTAAGGTCTTTACTCGCGAGGATAATTCTGACCTTGCGGCAGGCGTTGATATGATGGTGCGCGTTTCTGTGGCACAGCGCCGTAAGATTACAGCAGGAGATAAGATGGCAGGAAGACATGGAAACAAGGGTGTGGTTTCTAAAGTTGTTCCTGTAGAAGATATGCCATTCCTTGAAGATGGAACACCAGTGGATATTATTTTGAATCCATTGGGTGTTCCTGGGCGTATGAACATTGGTCAGGTATTGGAAGTGCATTTAGGTTGGGCTGCAAAGCGGATGAACTTCCGTGCAGTTACACCCGTATTTGATGGCGCTAGCGAAGAGCAAATTGAAGCCGAGTTGGCACGAGCTTGGATTATTGATCACGCATGGAAGGAAGCGGCTCAACGTGCATGGGATTGGATTCGTGAACAAGAATATGAGCCTACTTCTATTGAAGATGATGATGAAGTGCGTCGTTTGTATCTTGAACATTGGTTAGACAAGCGTCGTTATGATGTATATCGCTTAAATGAACCTGAATATGCTCATCGTATTACTGCACGTGAATGGTTGCGCGAGAAGGGCTACGAGAATCCAGATGAAATTTTGTTGGAAGATCGTGACATTGCTAACCATGACCCTGAGCTAGACGAGAAAACAATCATTGCTTGTTTACGCTTATGGTTAGAAGCTCATGGTGTAACGCGACGTGTAGCAGAAGATAAAGTGTATGAAACTGCTCAAGAATTTGCAAAAGAAAATGGTGTTCCGTTGCCAATTCTTGGTAAACAATCTTTACGTGATGGTAAAAGTGGTTTGAAGTATGACCAAGCGGTAACTGTAGGTGTGATGACCATTCTTAAATTACATCACTTAGTTGAAGATAAGGTTCACGCTCGCTCTACTGGACCTTATAGCTTAGTCACTCAACAGCCATTAGGTGGTAAGGCTCAATTTGGTGGCCAACGCTTTGGTGAAATGGAAGTATGGGCGTTGGAGGCTTATGGCGCCGCTCATACTTTGCAGGAGATGTTAACCGTTAAGTCTGATGATACAGTGGGACGTGTCAATACTTATGAGGCAATTGTGAAAGGTGAGCCAATTGAGGAACCGAGCATCCCTGCATCATTCCATGTTTTGGTGAAAGAATTACAGTCACTTGGCTTGGCAGTAGAAGCAATTAATGAAACAGGTGGTGTGGTTAAGTTTGGTAAAGATGAAGGTAAGATGCATCCTCCAAAACATGATACAGGTTTACTAAGTATTGGTGAAGGACAGCCACGAAAAAAATAAATTTAACCATTGACGAGCTTAAAAACGCATGATAAAATGTCATGCTTTTGTAAGATAATAGAGTGGCGAACAACCCCACTTGAAAGTAATACACTGGCAACTACAAATGAGGCCATCAGGGATTGATATTGATGGTCTCATTTGTTGCGAATATAAAAAGAAAAAAGATAGAAACATATTGTAATCGGAGGCAACAGTGCCGACTGTAAACCAAATGGTCCGCAAAGGACGAAAAACAAAAAATGCAAAATCTAAGCTCCTGCTTTGCAGTTTACCTTGAACAGTTACAAGCAACGCAGATTTCGCCAAGACAAGGGCGCACCACAAAAACGTGGTGTTTGCACCGTTGTGCGTACAATGACTCCTAAAAAGCCCAATTCGGCTTTACGGAAGATTGCCCGTGTACGCTTGAGCAATGGAATTGAAGTGACAGCCTATATTCCAGGTGAAGGTCATCAATTACAAGAACACTCTGTAGTGCTTGTACGTGGTGGTCGTGTGAAAGATTTACCCGGTGTGCGTTATCACATTGTCCGTGGTTCATTAGATACAACTGGCGTTGCTAATCGAAAGCAAGGCCGCTCAAAATATGGCGCTAAGCGCCCTAAGTAAGAAATAGTAATGGAGTAGTCAAAGATGCGAAGAGCAAAACCTGAAAAACGGGAAATGCTTCCCGATGTCCGTTTTAATAGCTTGAATATCCAAACCATGATTCAGCATGTTTTGAAAAGTGGAAAGAAAAGCGTTGCCATTGGTTTAGTGTACGATGCTATGGACTTAATTCAAGAACGCACTCAAAAAAATTCAATCGAAGTTTTTGATGGCGCACTTAAGAATGTAAGCCCTGCTATGGAAGTGCGCCCACGCCGTGTGGGTGGTGCTACATATCAAGTACCTATGGAAGTAAGTGCAGACCGCCGTGTCACTTTGGCAATTCGCTGGATTCTTTCCTCTGCTCGTGAACGTGCAGGAAAATCCTTCCCAGATAAACTTGCTTCAGAATTAATTGACGCATTCAATGAAACAGGCGCAGCAATTCGCAAGCGCGATGAAACACATAAAATGGCAGAGGCCAATCGTGCCTTCTCTCATTATCGAATTTAGTTTTATACATACTTAAAGGAAACAGGTAACACTTAATGGCACGCGTTCATCCGTTGGAGAAATATCGAAACATAGGCATTATTGCCCACATTGACGCCGGTAAAACAACCACTACCGAGCGTATTATGTTCTATACTGGTTTAACTCACCGCATTGGTTCTGTAGATGACGGAAATACTGTTACAGACTGGATGGTACAAGAACGTGAGCGTGGTATTACTATCGTTTCCGCCGCTGTATCTGCTGAATGGAAAGGGCATCAAGTTAATATCATTGATACCCCCGGCCATATTGACTTTACAGCCGAAGTACAACGTTCACTGCGTGTTTTAGATGGTGGTGTGGTTGTGTTTGATGCCGTACAAGGTGTAGAACCACAATCTGAAACTGTGTGGCGACAAGCAGATAGATATGGAGTACCTCGTATCTGTTTTGTTAATAAGATGGATAGAGTTGGCGCTTCATACGAGCGGACAATTGAGTCTATTATCAACAGACTTGGTGCTAACCCCATAGCCATGCAATTGCCAATCGGCTTCGAAGCTACCTTCAAAGGTGTTGTTGACTTACTAACAATGAAAGCCATCATTTGGGAAGATGACCTTGGCAAAGAACCAAAGGTTGTTGAAATTCCCGATGATTTAAAAGCACAAGCAGAAGAAGCTCGTGCAAAAATGGTAGAAAAAATTGCAGAGTTAGATGATGAACTTACTCTTAAATTCCTTGAAGCACAAGAAATTTCAATTAATGAATTAAAAGCAGCCTTACGCAAGGGGATTATTGCTAATAAAGCCAACGCAATTTTCTGCGGTTCTTCCCTAAAAAATAAAGGCGTACAAGTTTTATTAGATGCAGTAGTAGATTATTTACCATCCCCAGCAGATATCCCATCTATTAAGGTGTCTGAGCCTGGTAACCCAGAGAATGAATTTGAATTATCTACTCAAGATGATTCACCTCTGAGTGCGCTTGTATTTAAGATTGTGACAGATCCCTATGTTGGGCGTTTAGCTTATGTACGTGTATATTCAGGTGTTTTGAGCCAAGGCCAAACTGTCCAAAATAGTACCAAAGGCAAGAAAGAAAGAATTGGTCGTTTACTTCGTATGCACGCAGACCGACGTGAAGATATTACTGAAATTCGCGCTGGCGATATTGGAGCAGTACTTGGCTTCAAAGATAGCTTCACCGGGGATACTTTATGTGATACAAAATCACTAGTCCTTGAAAGTATTTCTTTTCCTGAGCCTGTTATCTCAATCGCCATTGAGCCTAAAAGCTCTGCCGATCAAGAAAAAATGGGTGAAGCACTTCGAAAACTTGCTGAAGAAGACCCAACCTTCCGGGTTAATTCAGATGAAACAACAGCCCAAACTGTTATTCGTGGCATGGGTGAGTTGCACTTAGATATTATCGTTGATCGTTTGTTACGTGAATTTAAAGTACAAGCCAATGTTGGCACGCCCCGTGTTGCCTATCGTGAATCAATTACCAAACCAGTTAAAGAAGTTAACTATAAGTATGCAAAACAATCTGGTGGTAAAGGTCAATACGGACATGTTGTGTTCTCTTTAGAACCAGGCGAACGTGGCAGTGGCGTTGTGTTTGAAAACAAAATTGTGGGTGGAGCAATTCCTAAAGAATATATTAACCCAGTCGAAAAAGGCTTTAGAGAAGCCGCCGAAAATGGTGTACTCGCTGGTTATCCAGTAGTAGATTTGAAAATTACTTTGTTTGACGGCTCATTTCATGAGGTTGACTCAAGCGAAATGGCGTTCAAACTTGCTGCTTCTATTGGTTTCAAAGAAGGTGTCCAAAAAGGTAACCCAATTTTGCTTGAACCAATGATGAAAGTAGAAGTTATTGTGCCAGAAGAATATCTTGGTGATGTAATGGGGCAAATCAACAGTCGCCGTGGATTAATTCAAGGCATGGAGGCACGTCAAGGTAATGCACAAGCAATTCGCTCAATGGTGCCATTAGCAGAAATGTTTGGGTATGCCACACAACTTCGCTCTGCAACACAAGGGCGCGGTGTCTTTAGTATGGAATTTGACCACTACGCGCCAGTTGCGCAATCTGTAGCGGAAGAAATTTTGAAAGCATAATTAACAATTATCGGTTATTACTCAAGGAGTTTATAAAATGGCAAAAGGAAAATTTGACAGAAGCAAACCGCATTTGAACGTAGGCACCATGGGACACATTGACCATGGGAAAACGACATTGACAGCGGCGATCACAAAAGTAGCGGGCTTAGGTGGCAACGCCGAATTCAAAGCGTATGACCAAATCGACAACGCCCCCGAAGAAAAAGCACGTGGTATTACGATTAACATCGCCCACGTAGAATACCAAACAGAAAAACGCCACTACGCCCACGTGGACATGCCCGGTCACCGCGACTACATCAAGAACATGATTACAGGTGCGGCCCAAGTGGATGGAGCAATTCTGGTAGTAGCCGCTCCAGATGGTCCCATGCCCCAAACTCGCGAGCATGTGTTGTTAGCGCGCCAAGTGGAAGTACCCTCAATTGTAATCTTCCTCAACAAAGTAGACATGATGGACGACCCAGAGCTATTAGAATTAGTAGAGCTAGAATTACGCGAATTACTAACCAGTAATGGTTTCCCTGGAGATACCACCCCAATCGTACGAGGTTCAGCCAAGACAGCCTTAGAAAGCGCATCCACAGACCCGAACGCCCCAGAATATGCCCCCATTCGCGAATTATTGCGAGTGATCGATGAATACATCCCTGAGCCAAAACGAGAAATGGACAAACCATTTATGATGGCAGTAGAAGACGTGTTCTCCATCAAAGGACGAGGAACCGTAGTAACAGGGCGTGTAGATCGAGGTGTAGCCAAAAAAGGTGATGCCGTCTCCATCGTTGGTTTACGCGAGACAAAAGACTCAGTCATCACTGGCATCGAAATGTTCCACAAAGAACTAGACGAAGCAGTAGCAGGCGACAATGCCGGTATCTTATTGCGTGGTATTGAACGTGAAGACATTGAGCGAGGACAAGTGTTGGTGAAACCAGGCTCAATTACCCCACACAAGAAATTCTTAGCGGAAGTGTACGTATTGAAGAAAGAAGAAGGTGGACGTCACAAAGCATTCTTCAGTGGGTATCGTCCACAGTTCTACATCCGCACCATGGATGTGACAGGCAACATTGCCTTACCTGATGGCGTAGAAATGGTCATGCCAGGTGACAATGTGAACTTGACCGTAGAATTAATCGTACCAGTGGCATTAGAGCAAGGTGCCAAATTCGCTATTCGCGAAGGTGGTCTCACTGTTGGTGCTGGTGTTGTTACTAAGATTATTGAGTAAAATAAAAACAAGTTAGAAAGTAAGGTAGTTAAATGGCTTCTAAGAAAAAAGATGTACGCCCAGTTATTACATTACAATGTGGTGACTGCAAAGAGCGTAATTACACCACCGAAAAGAATCGTCGCAACGACCCAAATCGGTTAGAGTTTAAAAAAGTACTGTTCACGTTGTAAAAAACACACAGTACACAAAGAAACGAAGTAGTTTACTTGTTGGGTAGTTAGATAGTTTGCTGGTTCAATACTCACAAACTAAGTAACTACCCAACTAAAATAGGCCAGTGGCTCAATTGGCAGAGCTCTCGTCTCCAAAACGAGCGGTTGTGGGTTCAAGTCCTACCTGGCCTGCCTAATGCAACGCCGCGCACAGCGGCGTTGTAGCCGTAAAATGATCAAGGAGTTCAAGTTGGCTGAGAAAGCAAAGCAAGCTAAGAAAAAAAGAAAATGCTATCCAACGCTGGTGGCGCGAAACTGGTGGCGAATTGCGTAAAGTCAGTTGGCCCACCTGGCCCGAAGCACGCCGCCTAACAGGCCTCGTGCTTTTGGTGGTAGTAATAGTTGGCGTTTTACTTTCGCTGGTAGATTATGTCGCTAGTGAAATATTGAAACTCATTTTCGCATAATACATGAATTGAGGAAATGATGAACTTAGAACCGCAAGAACAGTTTGAGCAAGAATCAATGGACATTAACCCCGAAGAGCAATCTGCTACTACGGAAAGTTCCGCTTCTTCTGTCGACGTTCAACCTGCTTCTGCACCTGAAGTTAAACTTCCCTCAAACCTTCCCCCAGTAGAAGGGACAAGTAATGAACCAGCATGGTTTGTGATTCATTGTTACTCTGGTTATGAAAATAAAGTTCGACATAACTTAGAACAACGTATCGAAACCATGGGCATGAAAGACAGAATCTTTGACGTGGTCATTCCAACACAAGAAGAAATCGAAGTCAAAGATGGTAAGCGCAAAACAGTTGAACGTCACATCTTCCCAGGTTATGTTTTGGTGAATTTGATTCTTTCAGAAGAATCATGGTATGTAGTTCGTAATACCCCAGGTGTGACGGGTTTTGTGGGTATGGGTAATAGCCCTACACCACTTCGCCCTGAAGAAGTTGCATCTATCGTCAAACGCATGGAAGCCGAAGCCCCAACCGTGAAAGTTTCCTTTAAGCAAGGTGAACGCGTTCGAATTATTGATGGTCCGTTCAACGACTTTCGTGGTGTGGTTTCAGAAATTGATATGGAACGCAGCAAAGTGCGTGTAATGGTCAGTTTCTTTGGGCGCGAAACACCAGTAGAGTTGGATTTCTTGCAAGTTGAGAAGTCGTAAATAATTATATTGCTCTCACCGCCGTCCTCGGCGGTGAGATAAAATAATTGTCGCCGAGGACGGCGACAATAGCAAGTAAATATGTAAGTTAAGAAAAAATTCAATAGACAGTAACAGACTCAAACAGAGTCTGATGCGGTGGGAGGGTCTCCCTAATGACCCGCTAAAACCACGAAGGAGTTTTATATCAAATGGCAAAGAAGTTAAAAGCAGTCGTTCGTCTTCAATTGGAAGCAGGCAAAGCAAACCCTGCACCTCCAGTTGGTCCCGCATTGGCAAGTCATGGTATTAACATCATGGCGTTTTGTAAAGAATACAATGCGCGTACATCCAACCGCCCTGGTGAAATTTTACCAGCGGAAATTACAATTTATACCGATGGTTCGTTCACATTTGTGTTACGTACACCACCTGCCGCAGTTTTGCTACGCAAAGCCGCCAAAGTGGAAAAAGGTTCAAGCGTACCGAACAAGGAAAAAGTTGGTAAGGTAACGCGAGCGCAAATTAAAGAAATCGCTGAATTGAAAATGAAAGATTTGAATGCGATTAACCTTGAAGGCGCAATGTTGCAAGTTGAAGGCACTGCCCGTTCGATGGGTATTACAGTAACTGATTAATTTTGTGGGAGGAGCATCGTTGGTTGAGTAGGTCGAGTGATTTTCTCGACCGTATCGAAACCATAAGAGGCTCTGCTTGAACCACGGAGGATAAAATGGCTAAACACGGAAAAAAATATCTGGCGGCTCTCGCCAAAGTTGATGTTGATAAAGTTTACTCTGCTAAAGAAGCAGTGAAACTTGCAAAAGAAACTTCCATTACCAAATTTGATGCAACTGTAGAAGTTCACATGCGCACCACGTTGGATTCACGTCAAAATGACCAACAATTGCGTGATGTTGTGGTGTTACCTCACGGCTTAGGTAAAACTGTGCGCGTTTTGGTTTTTTCTCAAGGTGAAGGTGCCGCTGCCGCCCGCGCCGCAGGTGCAGATTTGGTTGCAGACGATGATGAAACCCTAAAGAAACTTGAAGGTGGCGCATTAGATTTTGATGTTGCCATTGCTACACCAGATGCAATGGGTAAAGTTGGTCGTTTAGGTCGTGTGCTTGGTCCACGCGGATTAATGCCAAACCCTAAGGCTGGCACTGTTGTCCCTGCACAAGATATGGAACGCGCCATCAAAGAAGCCAAAGCAGGTCGTGTAGAATATCGTTTAGATAAATCCAATAATGTTCACGTTTCTATTGGTAAAGCATCTTTCGATGCTGATAAATTGTACGAAAACTATGTGGCTTTGATGGACGCAATAAACAAGTCTCGACCATCTGGTGCAAAAGGTAACTTTATCAAACGAATTACCATCACCACCACTATGGGACCTGGCGTAAAAGCAGATCCTAATGAACATATTGAAGGTATCGGGTAAAATATACTCGTTAACTTAAAATCCACTTCGCCTATGAAGGCGGGTGTTCTTCTGAAAGCCGTGCGAATCAGTTTGGCAAACAGAAGAACTTAATTTCCTGCTCAGGTGGAGACTAGATGCAAATACCCCTCCTTGGGTTGCAAAAAGTCTTTGCCTGCGTTAAGTGGCAAAGACTTTTTATTTGAAAGGAGGTGAAAACCTTTGGCAATTTCAAAAGAACGTAAAGAAGAAGTATTGGCTCAATACAACGATTGGGTCAAACGCAGTCAGGCTGTAGTACTTGTAGAATATACAGGCACCAACATGAAATCACTCGATGCACTTCGAGCAAAGATTCGCGAATCTGGCGGTGAATTTCACGTTGTCAAAAATACATTGGCTCGCCGTGTATTTGCAGATAACAACATGGAACTCCCAAAAGATAATTTAGTGAAATCTACAGCTGTAGCCTTCGCTTTTAGCGACCCTGCCTCAACCGCCAAAGCATTAACAGACGGCATGAAAGGCAACGATTTCATAAAAGTAAAAGGTGGTTTCATGGCTGGCAAAGTATTAAATGCTTCGCAAGTAAAAGCATTATCTGATATGCCACCATTGCCCGTTATGCGTGCTACATTACTCGGCGTGTTACAAGCCCCAGCAGGCAAACTCGTTCGCACTATTGCAGAACCCGCCCGCGGACTCGCCGCAGTCGTCAAGGCGTTCACAGAGAAGGGTGCTTCTCCAACCGCCGCGTAAGTATCAATCATCTAAAACCCTAAAAGTCTTTCTGAACAACAGAAATTCACAAAGGGTAAACAGACCTTTTAGGTTTGTTTGAAAAAATAAAAAATCAAAATTAATTAGCAAGGAGTGCTAAACAATGTCCGACAAATTAGAAAAACTCGTGGAAGAACTCTCCACATTATCCGTTCTCGAAGCCGCAGACCTCGTCAAGAAACTTGAAGAAAAATGGGGCGTATCTGCCGCCGCACCTGTAGCAGTAGCCGCAGTTGCTGGTGGAGCCGCCGCTTCCGCAGAACCAGTCGAAGAAAAGACTGAATTCGATGTCGTCATCAAAGACGCAGGCGCCAAGAAAATTGACGTCATCAAAGTTATTCGCCAACTAACCTCATTGGGTCTCGGTGAAGCCAAAGCCTTGGCTGAAGCCGCTGGTTCAAAAGTTCTCACTGGCGTTGGCAAAGATGCCGCTCAAGATGCCAAAAAGAAACTCGAAGAAGCTGGCGCGCAAGTCGTCGTCGAATAATTTTTTCGGAAATAAAAAAAGAGACTGTTCATTTGAGCAGTCTCTTTTTTATTTTGGATTGCGGACTTTTAGTCCGCTTCACCCTTACTGATAATTGATTCTGCACCATCAACATTTTTTTAACCCCAATTTTATTTAACACTTTATGCTTTTCCCGCCGAGACGGCGGGAAATATCTTAATCCCAGCAAGGGCGACCCGTCTTATCCTAACAATGCGAATTAATGATTTTGATTTTTCCCTCAAACTTGTTAATGGATAATTTTGATGGGTCGCCCCTACGTTCTTTCAAAAAAATCAGCGTCCATCTGCGTCCCAATTCTATTTCGCATCTTTTTACGCTTTTCCCGCCGCCTCGGCGGGAAATATCTTGACGTGCTTTTGATAACTAAATTATTCTGTTTTATTCTCCGCCGAAGACGGCGGAGGGAGCAGATAAATTTTATTTCGCACTTGGACCCGTCGCTGAGACAATCACCCCATCATTCCATTCAGGGTCTGCTTCCAAAAACGAGCGGAAAATCAAATACCGTTCATGTTGACTTGGATCATCTGCATTGGCTTGATACGATTCCTTATCTCTAAACACCGCCACTAGATAAAACTCATCCGAATCAGCATCCATCTGAAAAATATAATCTGCCATCCAACCTTTGATGTTTGCTGAATCAAAAGCATCCATTTTCTTTTTGAACTCGGCTTTATCCACACCTTTTTTGACTCGAAACTTAGCAATTGTTCCGTACATGATTATCTCCTTTTTATCTTGTGTCATGCTGAGCGCAGTGAAGCATCTCTAGCATAATTGGGTAAAGACCCTTCGCTTGGTCTCGATACAGACTTCGTCCTACTTGGCCATCCGCTCAGGGTGACATAATTTAATACACTACTTAAATCAAAAAGAGACGGTCAATAAACCATCTCTTTTTGGAATCAGGGAATTTACTCCCGTTTTAGTTATATCTATCCACTTTACGAATGACCATCACAACCTTACCCTTAATTTGGAGCGATTCGTTTTTCTTAATCAGTATTGGCTTGAATTGCGGGTTAGCAGGTTGTAAACGATAACCATCTTTTTCTTTGTAATAATATTTGAGAGTCGTCTCGCTACGCTCATTTAACCAAACTGCGACCATTTCACCATTGCGGGCATCTTGCACAGGTTTGAGGATGACAATATCACCGTCATTGACCATAGCATCAATCATAGATTCACCTTGCACTTTGAGGGCAAATAGATCTTTGCCTTTTTCTTTGCTTGGCATTAACGAGGTTGCAATTTCAACTGAATCTTCTGGAGTGAACCCAGCCTCATCAGGGACGAGAATTGGTTCACCTGCTTGAATCACACCCAACACTGGCACACGCAATAAATCGCCTAGCGGATTATTATTCCCAACCAATCTCATGCCACGAGAAATTTTACGGTCTCGTTCAAGCAAACCTTCTTTTTCAAGTTGATCTAAATAATAATTCACCACCGAAGTGGATGAGATTTTGCAATGCTCGCCAATCTCCCGAATAGAGGGGGGGTGTTGATATTCGCGTTGATAAGATTCAATAAATTCGAGAATCTTTTGGTGGCGTTCGCCTAAACCTTTACTTTTTCTGACCATCATCATCATTCTAAGCCTCCTGCCAGATTGCTGGCATTCGTGAGCATTCTTCGCTCATTTGTGCTATGAATAATACTCGAACACCTGTTCAGTTGTCAAGGCTTGGAGGGGGAGTTTTGGATGGTCAAAATTTGCAGAAAATTTAGGAAAAATCTATGCTAAAACTCGCGGTCTGACTTCACGGTCGAGGCGACTTCCAAGTGCATCTAGTGTAATATCCAAATCATATTCTGCTTGTAAGCCAAGCCAAAACTGTGGAGAAACACCAAAGTAACGCGATAAACGTAAGGCTGTATCGGCTGTGACACTGCGAACACCCAAGACAATTTCGTTGATACGACGTGCATCTACACCAATATCAATTGCCAAACGATTCTGACTTAAGTTCATTGGTTTCAAAAATTCTTCTAGCAAAACTTCGCCAGGGTGAATAGGATTTAATGTATCAGACATTTTTATCTTCCAATCTAGTGATAATCAGTAATTTCAACATCATGGGCATTACTGCCTTCCCATTTAAAACAGATGCGCCACTGGTCATTGATTCGAATACTCCATTGACCTGCTCGGCTTCCCTTCAATTTTTCAAGATGATTTGCTGGTGGAACTCGTAAATCATTAATAGACACGGAGTTGTTTATCATGCGTAACTTTCGGAGTGCTACTTGCTGAATATCAGCAGGGAATTTACGCGAACGTTTGCGTTGATAAATTTTCTGGGTGTCATCGTTTTTGAAGGTTTTTATCACGGCTATATTTTATAGTGTTTCGCGCTAAACGTCAACCGCTAAATAAAGCCATGTAAACTTAAACAAGGCTTGGAGGGGGAGTTTTGGAGGGTCAAAATTGCAGAAAATTTAAGAGGAAAGATGAAAGAAGAAAGATGAAAGACTGATACACGCTTTGTTGGGTCGCGTTTGACCTTTACAAGACTCTGGTTGCAATTATAGCCACTTGCGCCGCTGTTGTCCTTACTTCTGTTCCGATAATTCTAGGGTTTCTAAAAATAAACTCTCGTTTTTCATCTACCAAGTCATCCCATTCTGGTAGCCATAATTCTATTGGCAATAAATCATCAAATACGATTTTTCCGCCAACTTTAACCATTTCAGTAAATTTGTCGTAGTTTTCTGGAGTGAGAAGGTGACGAATACCTGTATCTATAAACAAAAGGTCAAACGGCATTTCATTTTTCATAACTTCAAAACAATCGCCTTGCCGAATTTCTACATTTGGATATTTAGAAAATAATTCCTTTGTTCGAGCCACAAGTTTTCCGTCAATCTCTGCCGAAATCAATTTTGAATTTGTCGAAAGACCATGAAGTAGCCAAGCCGTTCCAACTCCTGCGCCAGTGCCAAATTCTCCAATTTTTCCATTTGGATAGCCTGCGGCTAATACGCTTAATAACTTTCCCACTTCGGGAATACATGCGGACGGCAAACCTTTGTAACCTGCTGGTCTACCTTCAGGCATAAGCGGAAACCCTAGTTCTTCTGCAAGAGCATTGGCTTGTTGAACAATTTCGGGAACTTCTAATTTATAACGCTCAAATTTTGTAACCATACCACCTTACAACCTTTCTTTCATACCAATATTATACAACTCACCTCACCTATTCACTATTCCCTATTCACTATTCCCCTCCCTACACCCACATCCTCTTCCTCATCCAAAAGTACATCAAAATTGGCAGACCAAGCATCACGCCCATAGTGACCTCGAATACTTGAAGTGAAGTCCAGCCGACGAGACCTGCTACTGGCTCGAAGAAGTTCATGCCAAAGAAACCTGTCACAAATGTGATGGGCATAAAGAAAGAGGTGATGATGGCTAAGGCTTTCATCACTTCATTCATGCGGTTGTTGATGACCGATAAATAAGTATCCATTGTGCCACTGACTAAATCGCGTAAATTTTCGTTGATATCATGCAAGCGCACCAAATGATCATAAATATCACGGAAGAAAACTCTATCTTTTTTATCAATCACACGGTAATCATCGCGGGCGAGTTTGTTAAACACTTCTCTTTGTGGCAAGATGATTCTGCGCATCGAAAGCAAAATACGTTTCAATGAAAAAATTTGCTCTACAGTATTGCGAGTGGGGTTATCAAATACTTGATCTTCAATCTGGTCAACTTGATGATCAATTTGTTCAACCAAAGGCATATAACTCATCACCAACGCATCAGCAATGCGATATAACAAATGATCGGGACCATCTTGCACATGTCTAATATCTCTTTGGCAAGCAGACCAAGCATCTTCAATAGCCGACAGTAATTGATCGTGAAAAGTAACTACAAAATTTTCTGCCGAGAAAAAATATCTAACTCATCAACTTCCGATTCAAAAATGCCATCTACATTTTTTATAGTTCATAATGTTCAGAACCATATAAATGTAATCGCCCCAATCATCAATTTTTGGGCGTGTGCGTTTCTTGTAGGGCATCGTCAATGGCGAGGGGGTGGAAGTCGAAGCCCCGTAGAATAGGCTCAGCAATCTCTGCGGGTTCA
This sequence comes from Chloroflexi bacterium OLB14, assembly GCA_001567105.1. Taxonomy (GTDB): domain Bacteria; phylum Chloroflexota; class Anaerolineae; order Anaerolineales; family Villigracilaceae; genus Villigracilis. Next base: position 70,964 of record LMZR01000039.1, on the reverse strand, counting down.
GATATAAAGTCGACCCACAGTAACCCGCTGCGGTCACGAAGGAGGCGCGGAAATTCAGCAGGAGGAATATCAGTGCGAATGGGCTTGCCAGGGTGGTAGTACAAAGAGCGAATCAAATCAAACCTCCGAAAATAGAGTATTTTTTCACAAATTCCTTAAAAATCTTGAATTAGATATTGAAAATATCAAACTAGTGCTTGACAAAATCAAAAAAATCATTATAATTTTGACATAATCCTGAATAAAACTTTATTTTCTGCACAAAACCTTAAGATTTTCAATTACTAATTACAAAACTGGAGAAACCATGCGACCTGCACCAACCATCTGCCCAATTTGCCAATCAAACCTTGAGGTAACACGCCTGCATTGTTCTTCTTGTGATACCTCAATCGAAGGTCGTTTTGAAATGGGGCATTTTTCAAACTTAACACCTGAGCAACTCAATTTTATTTTTACTTTTGTGCGTGTGGAAGGAAAGCTAAACCGCATGGAGCAAGAATTGGGTTTATCTTATCCTACCATTCGCAATCGCTTACATGAAGTCATTCGTGCATTGGGCTATGAGCCCGGTAAAGATGATTCAAGTGATGTTGGTGAAGAAACACGCACCAGTGTTATTGCCGATTTAGAGGCAGGCAAAATTAATGCTGAGCAAGCCATGCGTATTTTACGCGGTGAGGAGTAACTATGTCTAAAACAATTTCAGCAGGACGCACACCCAAAATTCACATCACCCAATTAGAAGGCGATTTGAGTTTAGTTGGTTGGGAGGGTGACGATATTTTGATTAAGGCAGATGATGAAGAACTAAGCCTACAACAAAATGGCAGTGAAGTCACTCTCTCCTGCAATGACGACCTCTCCTTGCGCACACCAAAAGGCTCCTCTATTTTAATTGAAAATCTTAAAGGTGATGCCTCTATTCGCGGTATTTTAGGCAACATTGAAGTTAAAGAAGTTGATGGCGACCTGTCTATTCGTGATGTTAACGCAATTGCTGTTGATACGATTCAAGCGGACTTCAGCTTGCGTGGTGCTCGAGGGAACTTATCAATCAAGTCAGCCAAAGGTGATGCTTCGATTCGTGATGTAGATGGCAACGTCTCTCTTGATTCTGTTGCCGATGATTTAGCCTTGCGAGATGTAAAAGGCAATGTGCAAGTGAATGTGGGTGAGGATGCGGTTTTATACATAAACCCGCAAGCAGGTAATACGTATGCCATCAATGCAGGCGACAATGTTCTTTTGGTGATGCCACCTAAAGCAAATGCTACATTAACTTTAAGTGCCGACAGCATTGAAGTAGATTGGGATGGCATAGAAGATGATGAAGATGCTACCAGTAGAGTCATAACATTAGGTGATGGTTCTGCTGCAATGACATTAAGTGCTGGTGGTGATATTCGCATCTCTAACCGTTCCGATGCAGGTGACTCAGCCGAAGACTTTGGCAATTTCGCTGGCATCGGCATGGATTGGTCTGGCTTTGGTGAAAGAATCTCACGCCGTGTAGAACAAGCCACTGCCCGCGCCCAAAGAAAAATAGATGAAGCCACTCGTCGCATTGCACACAAAACACGCGATGTTGAAAGACATGGTCGTCATTCCAAAGGTGGTTTGGAGGTTGGGCGTTGGAAATGGGATTTTGGCTTAGGCTCTCACCCTAAAGGTGTTCCTATGCCAAACAAATCACCAGTATCAGATGAAGAACGCTTAGTCATCTTGAAAATGTTACAAGAGAAAAAGATCACTGCGGAAGAAGCTGAAAAATTATTAGCATCATTAGAAGGAGGCTCATAATGTCTGCTGAAGAACAAAGAAAAATTTTGCAAATGGTAGAAGAAGGAAAAATTACCGCCGAAGAAGCCGTGATTTTAATCCGTGCTTTGGATGAAGATGAAAACGAAGATTGGGATTCATTTTCTGATGAAGGAGATTGGTAATGTCTGCCGAAGAACGCCGAAAAATTTTGCAAATGGTGGCGGATGGAAAAATCAGTGCTGATGAAGCCGCAACCTTAATGCGCGCTTTAGATGAAGACGACTCACCTGTTGAAGATGAACCTGAAGTCATTATGTCAGCACCCATTGATACGGGAGAACGAAGCGATGCTCCAGAATTAAAAGAAGTTCGCAGACGAGCAGGATTTTTCTCCAACTCTATTCTTATCTTCGGAGTCGTCTTCACTATTTTCTTCGCTTGGGTTTTATTTGCAATTCAACAAAATGCAGGCTTAAATTTTTGGTTTTACTGTTTTAGTTTTCCTTTATTGTTTGGTGTTTTGTTAATTGCGCTTGGCGTTGGTAGCAAAAAAGCTCGCTGGCTGTATGTGAATGTAGATCGCCGAAATTCCAAAGATAAATCTGGACCAAGAAAAATTACGATTGCATTCCCATTGCCTTTAGGTTTAGCCAGTTGGTTCATCAAAACTTTTGGAGACAAAATTGAAGGTTTGAAGCATACCAATGTAGATGATGTTATTCAAGCCATTGCGCTAGCCAATAAAAGTTTTACAGACCCCATCATTATCCATGTGGATGATACAGATGATGGCGAGAAAGTGCAAGTGTTGATAGGTTAACTACTATGGAGTCAGGGAGCTTGCTCCCGTAATTTTGCCAGCAAGCTGGCAGACTCCAAACTTAGGAAAAAAAATGGAAACAATCAAAAAACAACCATTGCTAAGCGGAATACTAATTCTGTTTTTAACTGCCATGATCTTCGCTAATATTGGCGGAAGCATGTATGATGGTTTATTGCCATTGTATTTAAAAGAATTAAATGCAGGTATTACTGACATCGGATTATTTTTCACCTTGTCATCTGTTGTGCCATTGCTTTTACAAATTTTAGGTGGCTGGGTTTCTGATTCTCTTGGACGATTAAAAGCAATTGCTATTGGCAGTATCTTCGGTACATTAGCTTATTTACCAATGCTCTTGGCAGATACTTGGCAATGGCTTTTATTAGCCACGGCTGTTGGTGCTATAGCACGCTCACTAGTTGGACCAAGTTTTGACGCTTTCATTGCTGAACATTCCACTGAACAGAATCGTGGCAAAGTGTATGGTATTTCACAAGCCATCTTTATGATTGTGATGGTTGTTGGTCCGCCACTCGGTGGCTTGCTCACCACTAAATATGGTTTCAAATGGATGTTATTCATTGCAGGTGTATTTTATTTTATCGCCATGCTTATTCGCTTAAGCATGGCACGTGAAGCCGCCAAAGGTGAAAAAGCTAACGCCGATAAATTAACATTTGAAAACTTAAAAACTAATTTTGGTACCATGCTTGGTTTAATTTTCTCTGGCGGATTAATCACATGGATGTTAATCACCGATGGTTTGCGCGATACTTCATTTCAACTCTCTGGAACTTTATTCCCCGTTTATATGCAAGAAATCGGCGGATTGAATTATCAACAAATCGGCTGGATCAATTCCATGTTTGGAATTTTTATGATGCTCAGTACGATTCCTGGTGGCTGGCTTTCAGATAAAACTGGAGAACGCTTCCCCATTGCACTCGGCATGATTCTGCTTTCTGCGGCATTAGTTATTCTGATAAAGATTCCGCAAGGCGTTGCCTATCAATGGTTATACTATGTTGGTTGGGCAGTGGCTGGGCTCGGAGCAGGCATTTCTGGTCCCGCATATCAATCATTGATTAGTAAAGCCGTTCCCGAAAAACAGCGCGGATTAGCTTTTGGCTTATTCAGCACCAGTTTAGGAGTTGTCTCTCTACCCGCTCCATGGATTGGCTCACAACTTTGGGATAATTTTGGACCCACTTTCCCATTTACCATCACTGCTACGGTAATTTTGTTATCGGTGATTCCAATTTGGTTAAAATTCAAATTGCCCAAAGAAGATTCTTCATCTCAGCCAGTGAGTGAAGAGTTGAAAGAAGAAATACCTGTGGTTACAAATTAAGAAATTACACCACATGGCCACTGAGATTAAAAAGATTTTCTCAAAAATTTCTGTGACCTTTGTGGCTAAATAAAGCAATCGTAGAAAGGAATTTGAAAAATGGCAAATACAGAAGAAAGAATGAAAATTCTAAAATTAATAGAAGAAGGAAAAATTAGTGCAGAAGAAGGTGCCAAACTTCTCGCCGCACTAAGCGATTCACGCAAGAATCTTCCAACACCTCCACGCCCGCCACTCCCACCAGGCTCAGTTGGGGGAGCCAGAATGTTACGCATTCGAGTGACGGACACGCGCACAAATCGCTCCAAAGCCTCTGTTCAAATTCCACTTGCTTTAGTAGATGCTGGATTAAAAATCGGTGCTCACTTCGCCCCCGAAGTGCAAGGCGTAGATATGAGCAACGTCATGGAAGCCTTACGCATGGGCGTCATGGGCAAAATCATTGACGTCACCGATGAAGAAGATGGCGAACACGTTGAAATTTTCATCGAATAATTTTTTCAGCACATTCCTTCATCTGTTTTATTAATCAAGGAGATAATGAGATGAATACTTTTCACCTAAATCAGCTTTTGCGTTTTTTTATGTAACTTGTTAAAACCAGTAAAAATTTTCCTCCAAGAAGAATTTACTGATAGAAAAAATGGCATTGGGCTGTCAAATTTGTTGATAGCCTAATGTCGTGGGGAGCAAAATACTGACGACCACGGTCTGCTGTCTATCGTCAATGGTCAAATATTTTCAGGAGAAAACTCAATGCAAGAATCATCTACCCAAAAACCTACTGGCATGTTTGGCTTCACCATCGTCTGGCTTGGGCAAATCGTCTCAGTACTTGCCAGCATGATGACTCAATTTGCTCTAACTATTTGGATGTTTCAAGAAACTGAAAGTGCCACCGCCTTAGGTTTAATGCAAGTATTTTTCATCACACCATTTCTTTTGATTTCTCCCATTGCAGGCGTAATGGTAGATCGTCATAACCGCAAATTGATGATGATGCTCAGTGACCTAACCGCAGGCATCACTACAGTTTTGATTTTAGTACTTCAAGCAATGGGCGTTCTTGAATTTTGGCATTTATATGTTGCCGCCGTCATTAATGGTTTAGGAAATGCTTTTCAATGGCCCGCTTATTCAGCCGCAATTACAACAATGGTGCCCAAAGAACAATATAGCCGCGCCAATGGCATGATGTCTTTAATAGATGCAGGACCAGGAGTCGTTGCCCCATTATTAGCAGGTGCATTATTACCTCTTATCAAGTTAAATGGCATTTTAATGATTGACGTCATTACATTTTTATTTGCCATCGGCACTTTGTTAATTGTCCATATTCCACAACCACAAAAAACACAAGAAGGTGTAGCAGGGCAAGGGAATATATGGAAAGAAGCCGCTTACGGATTCAAATACATCTTTGCACGCCCAAGTTTACTGGGCTTACAAATGATCTTCTTCTTCGGAAATTTATTTGTAGGCATATCATTTACATTATTCGCCCCCATGATCCTTTCACAAACAGGAAACAATGAAATTATTTTTGGCTCAGTTCAAACTGCTGGAGCAATAGCCGCAGTGATTAGTGGAGTCATAATGAGTGCTTGGGGTGGCTTCAAACGGCGTGTACATGGAGTTTTGCTTGGCTGGCTAATCGGTGGAATTGGCGTAACAATTTTAGGTCTCAAAGGAGGCGTACCAGTTTTGGATTATAGGCATCATCATAATATCCCTCACAGGTGCGCTAGTAAACACATCAAACCAAGCCATTTGGCAATCCAAAGTTGCTCCAGATGTTCAAGGTCGCGTCTTTTCAGCGCGTCGTTTAATTGCATGGTTTACAAATCCAATTTCACCCATCATCGCAGGCACACTGGCAGATTTTGTATTTGAACCACAAATGCGCATCAACAGCACACTTTCACAAATGTTTGGCGGGCTAGTAGGCACAGGCGCAGGCACAGGCATGAGTCTGATAATTTTCTTTTGTGGCTTATTAAGCATCCTCGTAGGTGTACTTGGATATTTAACACCCGCCATTTATAAAGCCGAAACGATTTTGCCAGATCATGATGAATTGGAAAAAGCACAGCCAACTTCTGCTGGATCACAAACCGCTTCAGCACTAGCTGATAGTTGATTCTGCTCTTCAACTTTTTTTATTAACCCCAACCTCCACGCGAGAAATAATCACCTCTCGCGTGGAGGTTTTTTTGAATGCCAAAACCCTCTCTTGACAAAAAATAGTAACTCGTATATTATTTTTCGCGCTCGGAAATTAGTCATCCGTTTACTATTTTATAGAGGTTTTATGTCTGTTCGCAATGCTATTTTAGGGTTACTTGCCCAAAAGCCGCGTCATGGCTATGAATTAAGAATTGCTTTCTCAGCCGTTATTGGGGGTGTGGGTTGGGATGTTAAGCCTGCACAAATTTACACTACCTTAGACCGTCTCGAAGAATCAGGTTTGGTGCAAACCAAATCGGATATTGGCGAAGGGCGCGAACCAGATCGTCGTATTTATGCCATCACCCGTGATGGACGTGGCGCATTACATGAATGGTTTAACGATAGCATTCCTACCGAGCATCAACGGGATGAATTTTATGTCAAATTGATGATTGCCCTGATCTCTGAAGAAGCCAACCCTGACAAAATCATCCAAACCCAACGCGCCAGGTTATATCAAGAATTACATGATGCCACAGCCCAACGGGATATGTTCAACGCAAAGACTGAATTGGCGCATATTTTGTTATTTGACAAAGCCATTATGCATCTTGAAGCCGATTTGCGTTGGCTCGATATGATCGAAATGCGAATCGAAACCATAAAGGAACAACCGTTTATGGAAGTAGAAATTCGCAGACGTGGCAGACCCAAAAAAGGCGACAAAGGTTCAACCTATCCGCCACCTGAAACACTTAGTAAAAATATTTAAATATCTCAATTAAGTAGCCCTCCTAATTTGAAACAATAATAAAACTAGAATCTGGTGTGGTCTGTTGCAACATGAACAAATTTAATAAGGACAAAACAAAAGGAATAAAATGAATTACGACCTTACAAACAAAACAATAATCATTACAGGAGCAAATTCTGGTATTGGAAAAGCGGCGACCCTTCAACTTGCAAAACTAGGTGCTACCGTAATTATGGTTTGCCGAAATCTTGAAAGTGGCTCTAAAGTGTTAGAAGAAATTCGAAGTGTAGTTAGCAACTCAAAAGTCGAATTGATGCGAGTTGATATGTCGGAACAAAAATCGGTGCGAGAGTTTGCTCAATCCTTTCTTGAAAAACATCAAAGACTAGACGTCTTGATTCATAATGCTGCTAATTTTGATCGTAGTCAAACAAAGCCTATTTTTACAAGTGATGGCGTAGAAACTGTGTTTGCTACCAACCATGTCAATATTTTTTTAATGACGCAACTACTGTTAGACAGGTTAAAAGCCAGCGCACCTAGCCGCGTGATTACAATTGCCAGTAAAGGTTTAATTACTTACCCATTTTTAGATATTGAATTTGATAATTTGAATGGGCAAAAGAATTTTTCTTTACAACACGCATACTATCATGCTAAACAAGCTCAAGTAATGTTTACGTTTTATTTAGCCGAACAATTGAAGAATAGCAATATTACCGTTAATTGTGTACGCGTGGGAAATGTTGCCGTTCCAAATTCACGACTTAACCATTTACCAAAATGGATGTTGAAACTTTATGAAATGAAACGTAAATTTTCTTTTACACCTGAAAAAATGGCTGAAACTTATGTGTGGTTAGCCGCCGACCCTAATTTGCAAAATGTAACTGGTAAATATTGGGATGCTCCTCAGGTAGCTGTTAAGGCAAACAAAAATGCCTACAATCAAGAAACCCAAAAAAAAACTTTGGGCTGTAACGAAATCATTAATTAAATAAAAGACTTTATCTGAATTAATCCCGATAGAGCCTACTATCTAATCCTTTATAAAGGAAAATATCATGTCGAACATTCAAGTAGAACAGTTAACAAAAATTTATGGCACAGGTAGCACAGCTATTATTGCGCTTGACCATGTTACCCTCACTATCAAAGAAGGCGAATTTGTTGCCATTATGGGACCCAGCGGATGCGGTAAATCAACATTGCTACATTTACTCGGCGGGTTAGATAAACCCAGTCAAGGTCAGGTGATAATCGCAGGGCATAACCTGAGCGAATTAAATGATGATGCTCTTACACAACTTCGCCGCCGTAAAATTGGTTTCATCTTTCAATTCTTCAATCTCATCCCCGTTTTGAATGCAGTCGAAAATGCCGCTTTGCCCGTTACGTTAGATGGAGTCAAACCGAATGAAGCAAAATCAAAAGCGACTCAATGGTTAACAACATTTGGATTATCTGAACGTTTGATGAATCGCCCCGACCAACTTTCTGGCGGACAACAACAGCGCGTCGCCATTGCTCGCGCTTTGGTTGCTGACCCTGAACTTATCCTCGCTGATGAACCCACTGGTAATTTAGATACTCGCGCCAGTGATGAAATTGCCAGTTTATTGCGAGACGTTTCAAAACAATATAACCGAACAATTGTTATGGTCACACACGATCCACGTATTGCCGCTTATGCAGATCGCATCATTTTCTTGAAAGACGGCAAGGTTGTAGACGAAACTTTGCTTGAAAGAAAAAATGGAAAGAATGCCGAAGACGTTGTGGAAAAGATGAAGAGATTAGGGAATTGAGAGATGTATGTAAGTAGATAAGTAAAACCTGTCTACTTGCAACAAGGAAACCGTTATGAACATTCAACTCACACTCGCCTTACGATATTTGCTCGGGCGAAAATTAAGAACCTTTCTGACCACACTAGCGGTGATATTTGGCGTGCTGGTGATTTTCGGGATGAATATTATTTTGCCAACCATGCTAGCAGCCCTGCAAGCCAATGTACAAGGCGCATCAGGATTAGTGGATTTCAGCGCCACACATATTTCGGGCGAACCATTTTCTATCAGCATCGCCGATAAATTAAAGAATGTGGACGGCTTGCGTGCTTATTCGCCTTCTCTTACTCGCATAATTAATATCCCTGCTGATTTTTACGATAACGATTCAGCCCAACCAGATAAAGTGACTGCCTTATCTCTGATGGGAGTTATCCCCGAAGACGCACGTTCTGTAAGGACATATCCGCTTGTAGAAGGACGTTACTTAAATGATACAGATACCAATGCGGTCATCATCTCTCGCACGCTTTCTGATTTGCTGAAATTAAACCTAGGCGATACCATGCGGATCCCTAGTGCAGATGGCGTTGCGGAATTGGTCATTGTGGGTATTTTGCCAGCCCGCACATCGCCAGGTAATGAAGAAATTGTAGTGAATTTACCCACAGCGCAAATCATCACTAATCAACTTAATAAAATCAACACCATTGATATGGTGATTGAAACCTTTGCGCAGGAAGAACGCCGTAATCAAATTCAAAGCAATATCCATAACGCATTGGGTGAAAATTTCACCATCGGCACACAACTGAAGGCTGATACGCAAATGTTTGCCTCTTTGCAAATGGGGCAAGCCATGATGAATTTATTCGGCGTACTCGCCTTGTTTATGGGCGGGTTCATCATCTTCAACACCTTTCGCACGATTGTTGCTGAACGTCGCCGAGATATTGGCATGTTGCGGGCTTTGGGTGCAAATCGAAAAACGATTATTAACATCATCCTCGCCGAAGGATTGTTACAAGGCATCTTTGGCACAGGCGTAGGAATTTTATTTGGCTACTTCATAGGCGCAGGCATTGTGAAAGCGGCAGGTCCAACTATGAGTCAGTTTTTAAATATTTCATTAGGTGAACCTGTCGTAACGCCAACATTAATTGTTGTGACTATTTTATTAGGCGTTGGCGTGACCGTGTTTGCTGGTTTGTTCCCTGCCTTAAGTGCCAGCAGAGTCACTCCGTTGGAGGCGTTGAGACCGTCAGCCAATGAAAAAATATTTAATCAACGAACAAGTATCGGCGCGGTAGGAGGCGCAGTCATTATCGTTTTGACGATTGCGGCGCTTGTATCAGGTCGAGCAGAGTTCATCATCCCTGGCGGAGTTTTATTCCTGCTTGGGTTGATATTAATTGCGCCAGCCTTGATTCGTCCGTTTGCATTGTTGTTCGGAAAATTTTTGGCGTTGTTTTATGCAAAGCGTGGAATAAGCGATTTGGCGCAAGGAAATCTTACACGTCAACCTGCGCGTGTGGCTGTTACTGCAAGTACGAGTATGTTGTCGCTGGCGATTATTGTTGCTATGGGTGGTTTGATTTCAAGCCTGACGTTTACTTTATATGATTTGATTCGCGCCAACCTCGGCAGTGATTATCTTTTCGTTCCGCCTTCGATTGCTTTGTGGAGTAGCAATGTGGGGGTCAATGAAGATTTTGCTGAACAATTAAAAAAGATAGATGGAGTAGATGAAGTGAGCGCACTACGATATTCAGGTGCGATTTCAAACGGGCAACCGATTTCGCTATTGTCTTTAGACCCCGCTTCTTTCCCGCGTGTATCTGCTCTATTCTTCCAAGAATCTATCTTCGCTGATGATGAGTCCGCTTACGCGTCTTTAGATGAATCTCGTAACATCATTGTAAACGGCGCGTTATTGGCGGCGTTGCAAAAAAAGGTAGGCGACAAAATTGAAATTGTTTCAGTGAATGGCGTATTTGAATATCAAATTGTTGCCGTAGCAACGGACATGTTAAACGCCAAAGTAACGACAGGCTATATTTCGCATACCAATATGAAAAATGATTTTGATGTGCAAGATGATGTTTTTATTCAACTCAATTTGACTCAAAATGCAGACCGTGAAGCTGCCGACCTTGCTATTCGCACGCTGGCTGAAAAATATCCAACTTTCAAGGTAATTTCTGGCGTGGAGTATTACAACACGATGAAATCTCAAATGGATGCAACTTTTTCTGCAATGTATATTTTGTTCCTTGTCTTAGCAATTCCATCATTGATTGCGATGATTAATACCTTGACGATTGGTGTGATTGAACGCACTCGTGAAATTGGTATGATCCGCGCGGTGGGTGGCACGAAGAAACAAATTAGCGCAATGGTGGTGAGCGAAGCCTTATTGCTTTCAGCCATTGGCACAGCCTTTGGTATTTTGGGTGGCATCTACCTTGCCTATGTGATGGTAACAGCTATGAAAGAAATATTTCCGTTCGGGTTTGTCTTCCCCACCACTGGAATTTTAATCGGCGTTGCAATTGGTTTGTTGTTTGGAGTGTTCGCCGCCTTCATTCCCTCTCGGCAGGCTTCGCAAATGAATGTTGTTGAAGCACTACGGTATGAATGATGAGTAATTTGTAATAAAAAGAGTCTCTAATGCAGAGACTCTTTTTATATTAGAAAATGTCTGAAATTAAACATTTGTAGGGACACAGCGAGTAGGTTTATAGTTTTGATAATCAATTACTTCCCCGTGCCTCTACTTTTCAGATACTCTCTTAAATATCTAAGACATAACTTTATTTTTTAAGTAGAAATCATAAGATGTGTGATAATGTATCCACATCACGTTCAAATTTAATAAGTGGAGCATTCATGAAAATAGTAATCTTCGGCACTGGTGGCGTTGGCGGATATTTCGGTGGCAGACTTGCCCAAGCAGGTGAGGATGTCACTTTTATTGCTAGAGGTGAACATCTTAAAGCCATTCAAACATCGGGATTGAAAATTTCTTCGATACAAGGTGATTTTATTATTCACCCCGCCCAAGCCACTGATTTAACACAAGCAATCGGAAAAGTTGATTTAGTTATCCTCGCTATGAAAGCATGGCAATTAGATTTTGCGCTTGAAGAAATTAAAAACTTGATTGGTGAAAACACTGTTATTCTGCCATTATTAAATGGCATGGAACACATGGAAATTTTAATTTCGCAATTTGGCAAAAAGAAAATTATCGGCGGATTATGTCGCATTAGTTCATTTATTGCAGGTGCTGGGCATATTGAGCATGTTAATATAAACCCTTACATTGCATTTGGTGAATTAGATAATTCAAGAAGTGAGCGCATTGAAAACATTTATAAAATGTTTTCAAAAATTGAAAATATCACAGCCGAAATCCCTGCTGATATTCATGTTGCCATGTGGGAAAAATTTGTCTTCATTGCTGGCACCAGTGGAGTAGGGGCTATCACGCGCAAGCCAATAGATGAATATCGTGATATTCCCGAATCGAGAGAAATGTTAATCAATACTATGGCTGAAACTGCCAATGTTGCCCGTGCTTATGGTGTTAAACTATCTGAAAATTTGGTAGATGATATTATGAAACGCATTGACCAATCACCAAAGGGGATGTTTGCCTCCATGCAAAAAGATATTATGGCAGGTCGTCCTTCTGAGTTGGATAATCAAACTGGCGCAGTGATTCGCATGGGCAGAGCGGTTCATATCTCCACCCCAACGAATATAAAAATTTATGAAGAATTATTGCCGCTAGAAAATGAAGCCAGAGGTTTATAAAACCTCCCGTAGGTTTGAGCTCAAGCCGCCGTCCTCGGCGGCGATGGTATAAATAAAATATGAAAATCATCACCCTCACAAAAGCAGATGAAAATTTAATTAATCAAGCCGCGCAATTACTTGTAGATGCCTTCCGCGAGCATTGGCAAGAATCATGGACTACTTTTGAAGATGGCTTACAAGAAGTTAACGAATTACTTGAAGCAGAACATATTTGCCGAGCTATGATAGATGACGATAACAACTTACTCGGCATGATCGGCGGAATTTCACAATATGATGGCAATGTGTGGGAACTTCACCCACTGGCTGTGCAACCACATTTGCAAAAAAAAGGTATCGGACAAAAATTAGTGCAAGATTTTGAAGAACAAGTCCGCCAACGTGGGGGATTAACAATCATCCTCGGCTCGGATGATGAAGATAACATGACATCACTTTCAGATGTAAATATTTATGAAAATTTATATGACAAAATAAAAAATATCCAAAATTATAAAGGTCACCCGTTTGAGTTTTACCAAAAAATGGGATTCATCATCACAGGCATTGTGCCTGATGCAAATGGAATCGGTAAGCCTGATATTTTGATGGCGAAACGGGTGAGCAGATAATATCAGCGAGTAAAAGGTTGAAGTTGGAATACCCAAGTTGAAGCAAGTCTGAAGCGTTTGTCTTTTATCTGCAATGAAATAGTACTTAAAGGCGAGTAAAATAAAACCAGTTATCACCATCAAAAAAATATGGCAAAAGAATATCACTACCTCTGGGAATACGACCTAAAAGCCCCACCTGAGGCGTTGTGGACCCTTGTCTCGGATACGAATCGTTTCAATCGTGATTCTGGTTTACCGCCTATGCAACTGTTGGGGATTAAGAATAAAGTGCGGCGGGTGAAATTCAAAATCCCATTTATGCGCGTGGAATGGGATGAAGAACCGTTTGAATGGACGTATCCTTATCGTTTTGGAATTTTACGCCGTTATGTAGCGGGTCCAATTTTAGAAATGCGTGGCGATGTTCGCTTAGAACGATTGCCAAATGGTGGCACACGCTTGAAATATGAAACATGGAGCACGCCACGAAATTTTATTGGCGATGTTGCCATTCAGTTAGGCATTGGCATGTTTGCCAAAGAAAAGACAAAAAATATTTTTAACTTATATGATCGCATTGCTTCGCAAGGTGATGCTGTTTATGCAGTGGCTAGAGGCAGGCATTTAACTTCAACGGGGCATACACGCTTCAAGACAATTAGTGATGCTTTGAAGCAAGATGGCAGAAGTGAAGCAGTTTTAGATAACTTATATACTTACTTGCATGAAGCCGATGATTTATCGGTTCAACGGATGCGCCCTTATGCTTTAGCAGATGGCTGGGATTTATCTCGCCGTCAGGTATTGGAAACATTTTTACACGCCACACGCGCAGGCATGTTAGATATGTATTGGGATTTGTTATGCCCAGAGTGTCGTGGTGTAGCAGAAGATTTTAGCAAACTTGGTGAGCTTACTAAAAGCGCTCATTGCGATACTTGCCAAATTGAGTTTGATGTTAACTTTGATAAAAATGTTGAAGTTATTTTTCGCCCTAACCCATCTATTCGCTCAGTAGATAATACGCTTGAGTTTTGTGTTGGCAATCCACAACGTCAGCCACACATTATTTTTTCAATGATTGTGCCACCACGCGAACAAATTCCATTTGGTACTATGCTCAATCAAGGGCGTTATCGTTTGAAATCATCTAACATAAAAGGATTTCAATTGGTTGAAGCCAAAGAGGATGGAAAAGAAAAAATAGATTTTCATGCTGATTCATTTGGCTGGAAAAATGATATTTTAGATGTGAGCCTGACTCCCTACATTCGTTTGATTAACGAAACCGATTCAACACAGACCTTCCAACTGGAACGGCTTAGTTGGTCTGATCAAGCCGCCACAGCCGCAGATGTGACTACTTTACAAACATTCCGCGATTTATTTTCAAGCGAAGTATTAAGACCTGGTGAAGAAATATCCATTAGCTCAACTACCTTGATGTTTACCGATTTACGAAATTCAACCAGAATGTATCAAGAAATTGGCGATGCCCCCGCTTTTGGACGTGTACGCGAACATTTTGAAATTTTAGAAGTAGCCGTCGCTACCGAAGGTGGGGCAGTGATTAAAACAATGGGTGATGCAGTGATGGCTGTTTTTCGCAAACCAGTTTCAGCTTTGCGTGCATTTTGGTCAGTGCAAAAAGAATTGATACGCCGAGGCGAACCACCACTAACTATTAAAGTGGGTATTCATTATGGCGCATGTATTGTAGTGAACTTAAACGATCGTTTAGATTATTTTGGTTCTACAGTAAATATAGCCGCGCGCTTGCCTAATTTCTCAAACGGCGGTGAAGCTATTTTTACTGAAGCCATTCGCAACGACCCCGAAGTGATTGAATATTTAGAAAAAAATGCCGCTCCTAATTCATTATCTCGCTTTCAAACTGAATTACGCGGCTTTAACAATCAAATAGAGTTATGGAGATTGAAAGGATAAAAAAATCCCGTAAAATCTGAGGCTGATTCCGCAACGATTATTCCCCAAGGAATTTACTAACTTGTTCTTTCAAAATGGGTAGATCTTTTTTTACAGTGTCCCAAATAATTTCGATATTAATACCTCGATAGTCATGCACAATTTTATTGCGTATGGCTCTCATTTGAGACCAAGGTAAGTGGTCGTATTTCTCTTGAAACTCAGCCGAAACATTATTTGAGGCTTCGCCAATAATTTCAATCTGTCGCATCACAGCATCTTGCATCATTAAATTTTCTAAAAAAGCCTTTTTATTTACCTTATGGATATAACCTTCAATTCTACGAATAGAATCTAAAATATCTCCTAAATAAGTCTTATCTCTATATTCCGTTTCTATTTTATTGTGACTCATACAACACCACCCTATCTTTTTCAATATTTTGTCTACGGCGTGCATTAATCCCATCTTCGGTGATTAAATCTACCTCACGCCCTAGTTTTTTTTCTAAAGCCTGTTCAAGACTAATAAATTTAATTAAACCTAAAGTAGGGCGGATTTTAGCAGGTTTAAGCGCAATCAATAAATCAATATCACTGGTAGCAGTTGCTTCACCACGCGCAAAAGAACCAAACACCGAAATTCTGTTGACGTAAGGTTTTAATATAGGTACTACTTTTAATTTCAATTCTGAAAACTTAATATTTTTGTTGTTTTTAGATTTTGCTTTTTTTAAGGCGCGTAAATTTTTATCCCCAGTTTTCATACGAACTTTTGTTTTTACACTCTTCTTTTGTTTCGTTACCATAATAAAATTATACCAGTGTAATAAAACGTCTCGCAAATTTTGCGAGACGTTTTATATGAAAGTGGCTAAACAAGAGAGTATTTAAGTACTGCGACATTTATGTCGCTTGTAAAACGCAAGATAAATCTTGCGGTACTTTTTGTTTTACTCTTGAAATTAGCCACTCCTTTTTATATTTATACAGGCTTATTTGGCTTTCGTGTTATAAACTTATAGATGAACCAAATGATTAGAGCGGGCGGCGCCAAGATTGGCACAATCACCACAAATAACCAAATTAGAAACTCGATAATATTTTGATAAGCACCAACTACAGTTTTCTTTGCATTTTCAAAAGTTTCACCAGGTTTCCATGGTTCAGGTTCAGGAGTAGGCATAGGAGTTGGCGTGGGTGCAACATATTCAGGTAATTTTGGTTCAATATTGACTGTAATAGTTGAATACGCTGAACGGTCTTGCAAATAATTGATGCGCCCCTTTATCTCTTCAATTTGACGTTCAATTTCAGAAAGTTGTTGATTAATTCGCAAGGCTTCATCTACATTGGTAGCACTATCCAAAAAAGATTTGATGCGATCACGAGTGGCTTCCAAATTAGTGAGTTGCGATTGCAAATCAACATATTGGTCAGTCACATCTTCACCAGAGGCGTTTTCATCTAACACTTGAATTGCCAAACCGCGTAAACGATTCAATGTCCGTTCAAACGCTTCAACAGGTACACCAATCGTAATGCTGGCGTATTTATAATTCTTGCCATCCAAATGCATTTGATTCCAAACCCGCGAGCTGATGATATACCCACCAGTATCGCCAACTAATTGCGTTAATCTATCAATAGCCACATCTGAATCTTCTACCAACAAACGCATATCAGCAGATTTGATGATGAGATGTGTAGTTAACGCTACATCATTTTCTGTGCCAGTTTGATAGACAGAGCCATCTTGAATCTTGTTCGCATCAGACTCACTTGCAACTGATTGCTCAACTGAGGCAGGTGCCTCCTGCATAGCGGGTGCTTCTTGTGGAGCGACTCCCTCAACATAAGGAAGTGGTGCTTCGGTTGAGGCGGCGGGGCTCCCACAAGCACTGACGAGTATCCCTCCTAATAAAACAAGCAATACGAATAGACGGACATGTGATTTCATATCTTCTTCTCCTTTTTTATTAAATTTTTCGGCGTGTAAACATGACGAACAAGTGATGTGAAATGTTCCTTAAGCCATACCTTTCCCCCTACCAGAACAGGATTCAAAATTTTGTAAATTCGGCGTATTTACAAAATATTGAGTAGATTAAGTATGTACTTCTAACATGAATAACGTATAAGTAATTTACCCTGCCCACATCGGACTAAAGTCCTCGCTCAGTACATGGAAGCGCTTCGCGCTTAAGCCCGTAAGGGCTTCTACGAACTGAGGAAGGGATTTATCCCGCCCGAACAACGCTACCAATTATTCACGTTAATCTACTCATTTATCATACAGAAAAGAAACTTATATTTCAATAACCCCGCAGTATTGGTTGTTGTTGACAAACTTCACTCGGTTTTAATTGCACTTGCTCTATCGTCAATCAGAAAAATGACAAGGTGTAAAACCTCAGCATTTAAATAAACAAATGCGCCCCACATAGATGGGGCGCATTGCTTTTATAAACGGTCATAATCTGGAGGTTCGACTTTCGCCACTTTTGACATGGCTTTCAGAAACTTTGCCTTGCTTGCTCGTTTAGCACGCATTTCTAAATAATCTTCCGCGCCTAATGCAGATAGTTTTTCTGCCAACGCTAAAGTAATGAGTTGATTAATAGAAATATTTTCTTTTTCTGCCATTTCACGAGCATATTGATGAAGTGATTCGGGAAGCCTTAAACTTAATGTACTCATAATTCACCTGCCAATTTTAGAAAATCTTTTGGAGTTATTGCCTGAACACCAAAGTTTTCAATTCCTTTGAAGTCATTTACGTTATATGTAATGATGTAACTGCAACTGGCTGTAACGGCTAACTCTAAAACCATATCATCGCCAGGGTCTTTAAGTTGAGGTCGCCAAAGGTAGTAGATTTCCCAACGATTTGAATTGCTTATGACAAAGTCAAGGATATCGTCAATTTCTTCTTCATTTAACGAAATTTCACCGATCATCCTTTTAGCGACTGATTCATACTCAAGTGCCAGTGGAACAGACATATTTAATTTGTAAACATCTTTGTCTATGAGTGAAAAAAGTTTGTAAGATGCTCCAAACTGTGAACGCAAAGCACTGACAAAAACATTGGTATCTGCAACGATTTGGTACCTACTCATTGCGGTATTATATATGATACCTTAATTTAAGTCAACCTTTTACCTTCACTGGGAATGACCAATTCCTCAGAGACTGATTCGCTTGAAAGGTGAAAGATCAAAGCCACGAATGGCGGGTACCTTCTCACAGATAGAGCGCACGCTTTGTTGGCACGCTTTTGACTTATGAAACTCTCCATTGATTTTCATGGTGTGTTCGGGTGAACGCGCTGATATAAGTTATAAAAACTTACATAAATTCCAAGCGCTAAAACGCCTGCCGCTGTACCCGATGTAAGTCCGATGGTTTTATCAATTTGCTCCAAAAATGTAAGAATGAACATTGCAAAAGAGCCAATACCTAAAACAACAGCGGATACTCTGGATAGAAAGGGACGAGAAATATGGTCAAAGGCAAAGTCAACTACTCGGACGTGATTTAATACCAAATAATCAAATTCTTCTCCAGTCATTGTATCTATAATTGATGCTTTTATCTTGTGGTAGCCTGGCTCGCAAGTGTCGTTTGGCTTTACTATGAACACAAATTTCATCAAGGAATCATTGACTGTCTTGGTTACTGGCTCTGAATAAGAAAAATCGCTACCATCAAGTTTTACGGTTATTTTTTGACCTAATTTAATCAAACTTGTTTTTTTCTTTTCATCATGGGGTAGTTCATGGAACTCTAACTTGATATTCCTCAAAGCACGGGGGCGGCTTTCACGTAAGTATATCTGGCATAGAATTACACTTTCAAATCTTTTTGAAAGTGTAAGCGGATATGCTGCGGAAAATTGAAATTCTTTCTCATCTTCGTATTCAAGGTTTCCACCAGCCACACTAGACAAGTTATTTGTGCCGTTAATTGTGACTTGAACAGTTTCTTTTTCTGGTAATTTGATTTCGTTTGTATCGTCAACTTGATTATCATTTGTGGAGTTTGATTCGTCAGGCAAATCTATTTTCCGCTTACCAACCACTACAACACTATTATCTCCAATTGCCGAATTGCTAATTGTGTTATTATCAAAATTAAATGTGTTGGCTGTTTTTGTTGGTCGTCGCTTTTTGCAGATAAAGAGTCAATTACTTTCTGAACATCAGCCCTTGTTAAAAAATCTTTTTCCTTGAGCCAATTTAATAAATTAATGTCTCGCTCTATTTCATCTTTTTTTGCCTGAGAAAAACTGCGAACATGATTCATGATTACTTCAAAGTCCGAGTCGTTTTGGCTTAATACGCTTGCAATTAATATTGGGTCATTGATGCCGAAATCTTTAAGTTTATCCAGTTTGAGTCTGTTCAGTTTGCGCTGTGTTTTATCATCCAGTTTGTCCAGAACATTATTTTCAAGCCTGTTTGTGAAAGACTCTGCCCAATTGATTTGCAGGTTGAAAAACCCCTTAAGTGAAATTCCTGTCTCGCTTTTCCCCTCCAGAACCTGAAGGGTATTCTCAATATTAAGTTCATCCAAAGAAAAATAATTTTTGTTAGATATGAGTTCTTGAATTGCTTCCCCTGCTCTATTTTTTAATATAAAAAGCGGGTCGTCAACGCTAAATAAGGATTCAGGATTTGATACTTGATATTCTAGTGTGACTCTTGCCTTCCCAAGAATACCATCTTGCGTTTTTACTTCAACTGAACAATCTGTTGTCCTAAGACGTGTATCGATTGCAACGATGTAGTAATCAGGAGTAAACAATGTGTTCATCGGTTTCATTGCTGGCGATGAGGACAATAGAATGCCTATTAATCGAAGGTTAGCCAAATCATATCCATCATTAGTATTTAGCCGAGTAAATAGTGCAAGTGGCGAATCCCATTGCGATTTATTCCAAATGGCTTTAAATCTCTTGAAAGGAATTTCTGAAAATAAACCTTCCTTCCAACTTGTATTGTTTTGCCACATTTTTCCTCTGATAATATGTTTTTCTTGTTTCTTTGTTATGCAAGGGGCGTGCCAACTATGATTTATACAGCCAACGGCTGTATAATAGTCCAAATTGGGTGGTTAGACAGCATACAGGCTGTATAAGTACTTATGTACCGCATTATACTCCTCTCACGTCATTCTAGGTACAAACTAAAAACCTGTGTCGCGTAAACTATATTTTTTACTTCGTCAAAATTTGACGGGTTTTATTTACATCTTCCCCAATTTGATGTATCAATGCTTTGATAGATTCAAATTTCAATTCATCACGAATGCGGGTGACAAATTCTAATTTCAGATATTGGTCGTAGATGTCGCGTTCAAAGTCTAGTAGATAGGCTTCTACGCTTTGGATTTGTCTTTCGGGTGTGAAGGTGGGATTAAAGCCAACACTGGTTGCCGCCATAAATTTTTCGTCACCTAAATATGCCCAGCAAGCATAAATGCCGTTCATTGGTGTAATTTTGGTTTGTGGATAATCAATATTGGCAGTGGGGAAGTTAATTTGTTTTCCGCGCCCAGCCCCGTGAATGACAATGCCCCCAAGTGGAAAGTGATAACCAAGTAATTGACTGGCTTCGTTTACGTCACCTGCTGAAATGAGTTTGCGGATTTCGGTAGATGAAATAATATCTGCTTCATTTTTTAATGCAGGGATGATTTCAACTGTGTAATTTAATTCTTGCCCAATTTCTGTTAGGCGAGCCGCGTTACCTTCACGTCCTTTGCCTAGTGCAAAGTCATACCCTATGAGCAGGTGACTGAGGTTAAGCTGTTGTTTGAGGCTAGTCATATATTGATGAGCAGTAGCAGTTGAAAGGTCAGGTGTGAAGCGTTGTGTAATGACAGTATCCACTCCGAGTGAGAATAAAATCTGGGCGCGTTCATCAGGCGTGGTTAAGAGTCGAATCGTTTTATCGGTTAAAACAGTAATGGGATGTGGGTCAAAAGTTAACACTACAGCAGGTGAA
Source organism: Chloroflexi bacterium OLB14 (assembly GCA_001567105.1). Classification (GTDB taxonomy): domain Bacteria; phylum Chloroflexota; class Anaerolineae; order Anaerolineales; family Villigracilaceae; genus Villigracilis. The sequence goes on along the minus strand of LMZR01000039.1, from coordinate 49,961 downwards.
TTATTTTTGTGAGCATCATCTACAAGTTTTTTGATGATTTGACGATGCCCGCGATGCACACCATCGAACACGCCGATGGTGAGATGTGAATTTTGAAGTGATACTTGTGTGAGTGAGTGATAATGATTCATAAAAAAATTAAGCCATCGAGTTGATGGCTTAATTTTATCCTATAACTTGTTATGTCATTGCGAGGAGTGACGAAGTCACGACGAAGCAATCTTATGTTTGTGTTGGGGATTGCGTTGCCTTTATGGTCTCGATACGTTGCTTCGCAACTACTCGACCAACAGGCTCCCGTAATTCGCCAGCAAGCTGGCTGACTCCATATTAATCAGTAAAAAATACTTTCTTGGGTTGCCATTCTTTTGAACCATCGGCTTGGATGGTGAGTTCCATTAATGCAACCAATTCACCTTGTGTACTAATGCCACGAACTTTTTCATTGACGGTATCTGCTTCTTTGGCTTTGACGCGATGACCATGCCGCACGCCTTCAACTTCATCGGGATTAAGTTCAACAGAGGGCCAATCACCTAATGCTTCGGCGGCAGGAATTAAAAATTGATACCAATTGCCTGCATTGAATGCTTCTTGTAATTTTCTAAGTGGAGTTGCATCGCGTAAAGTAAATTTTCCGCTTTTGGTGCGGCGCAAGCCAACCAGATATGCTCCACAACCTAATTTTTTTCCTAAATCATTAGCGAGTGAACGAACATAAGTACCTGATGAACAATGCACATCAATCACAACTTCGGGTGGAGTCCATTCTAAAACTTCAAGATGATGCACTGTAATTTTTCTTGGTTCTAGTTCAACTTCTTCACCTTTGCGAGCCATTTCGTAGGCTTTTCTTCCGCCAACTTTTACAGCAGAATGGGCAGGTGGCACTTGTTCAATTTCACCAACAAAAGTTTTTAACGCTTCTTCAAATTCTGCTTCGCTTACGTTAACGGGATCTTTAGTGGGTGTGAATTTTCCTTCGGCATCAAACGTATCAGTTGTGCCACCCAAACGGATAATGGCTTGATAGCGTTTATCAGATGCGGAAACATATTCACTTAAGCGCACGGCTGGACCTACTAAAATAACCAACACGCCAGAAGCGCGTGGATCTAATGTGCCTGTATGCCCTGCACGGCGTAAGCCTGTGCCGTTGCGAATCGCTTGCACTACATCGTGTGAAGTCATGCCAACTGGTTTATCTACTACCAGTGCGCCTGAAATTGCATTTTTTTATATCCTGACTATTCATACAATAATCCTCCTGATTACATTGTAATTATGACATATTTTTATTAATATACATTAAACGCTGAATTGCTATTAGGTTACAAATGTACTACTTATTATAGAATCTTTCTTTACAAATTTAACAGGTCTTTAGTTTTTCTTAATACTTCTTTTTGAATTTCGATTAAATCACCCTCAATATCGGCTCCTGCGGCGGCGGCGTGACCACCTCCATTAAAATGTTTTGCCACAACTGAAACATCAATTTTTGAATCTAATGCTCGCCACGAAATTTTTACATGTTTATTGGCTTGTTCTACAAACACCATGCCCACTTTATGTTTATCAATAGATGAAATCATATTGATTAAATCGGCATCATCATTGCCACCATAACCAGCAGATTTTCTATCGGCTAAGGTCAATGTTCCCCACACGATTCCATTTTTGGATTCCAAACTGGATAAACCTGCCCCCCAATATTTTGCGGCTGGATATGATTTTTGGACTAACGACTGCATATAAATTTCGGGCAGATTTCCACCCGCTTCGACCAACGCTGCGGCTTGTTTCAGTGCTGACGCAGTTACATTAGACGTGCGAAAGCCTAGTGTATCTGTAATGATGCCCGTCAGCAAAGCATTGGCTACTGGGGTTGTGATGTTTAAGCCCCAAATGGGTAAGTAGTTTGTCAATATCGCCGCTGTGGCAACTTCATCGGCTTCGATTAAATTTAATTTTCCAAATTTTTCATTGGTGATGTGATGGTCAATGTTAATATCAGGTTGAGCAAAGTTTTCAAATGTTTTTCCCACTCGCTTAAAGTCGGCACAATCTACGGTGATGAAAGTATCATGCTCGCCTTTTACTTCTTTTTGGATTTTTTCACTGCCATGTAAAAACTTAAATGAGACAGGCGCACCATCTACCAAAATCATTTGCACCGATTTGCCTGCATTTTGCAATGCTAATCCCAAACCGAGTAATGAACCAATTGCATCACCATCGGGTCGCACGTGTGAGGCGATGACAATTTTATTTGCAACTGCTAAACGTTCTTTTATGTCCCCTATAATTTTATTATCCACTAATATTCTCCATAAGTTTTTACCACAGAGACCACTGAGGTCACGGAGAAAAACTCTTAAAAAAATCTCAGTGAACTCTGTGCGCTCTGTGGCTTAATTCTTTTGAAATTATTTCTTGTCTTTTAACCCTGCAAGTATTTTTTCGATGTGGTCTGCATTCTCTGGCGTGGGGTCCCAATGAAATTTTAATTTAGGAAAGGCTCGCAACTCCACTTTTGAGGCGAGTATCTTTCTCAAAAAGCCAGAAGCAGATTCAAGCCCAGCCAGAACGTCTTTTGAGCGAGCAGTCCCTTCAACAGCAGAGACGTACACATTCGCAAAGGCGAGTTCTCTATCTACTTTAACATCCGTAACAAAAATTTGTTTCAAGCGCGGGTCATGGACTTCATGAATCAATAATTGCGCAACTCTTGTTGGATGCGATCTTCAATGCGTTTGATTCTAATTCCAGAAGGCATGTTTAGCATGTAGCAGTTAGCAATTGGCTTTTAGCAATCACTAACTACTTTCCACTTTCTATTTTCTAATTACTCTCAACAGTATAACATTGCAAAATATCACCAGGGATGATGTCGTTAAAATTTTTGAAACCAACACCACACTCAAAGCCCTGACGAACTTCTTTTACATCATCTTTTTCACGGCGTAATGATGATAAATCACCTTCAAAGACGATGTCATCACCACGATATACGCGCACTTTAGCACCACGTTTCAATTCACCTTCGATGACTTTACAACCAGCCACCTTACCAAATTTTGAGGCAGAAAATACTTGTAACACTTGCGCACGTCCAAGATTTGTTTCAACCAAATCAGGGTCTAACATACCTTTGAGTGCTTTTTCAATATCTTCCGTCATGCGGTAGATGATTTCATACAAACGAATATCTACGCCTTCTTTTTCAGCCATGCGCCGAGCATCAATATCCGCTTGCACGTTGAAGCCAATGATAATGGCTTTGGAAGCAGAAGCCAACATGACATCATTATTACCAATGTTACCTGTTTCAGCATGAAGTATTTTCAAACCAATTTCACCTTGACCTAGTTTATTTAATTCTGTAATGATTGGGTCAAGTGAACCTTGCACATCGGCTTTGATGATTAAGTTTAATTCTTTAGCATCACCTGCTTGCACGTTGGCAAACAAATCTTCGAGTGAAACTTTTTTCTTCGATTGTGCGGCAACTTTTGCCGCTTCAATTCTTTCTGCTACGATAGCACGCGCTTCTTTATCTGACCCGACAACTTGGAACAAATCTCCAGCAGAAGGTACATCACTCATGCCCATCACAGAAACTGGTGTAGATGGACCTGCTTTTTTAACAGGCTTGCCTTTATAGTCGGAGATAGCACGAAGCTTGCCGTAAGCAGTACCAGCCACAACCACGTCACCTGAAGCGAGTGTTCCATTTTGAACTAACAGCGTTGCAATCACACCTTTTGATTTATCTAACTCTGCTTCAATGATTGTTCCAACAACTTTTCCATTTGGGTTTGCTTTAATTTCATTACTATCAGCAACTAATAAAATGCCTTCGAGCAAATCATCAATGCCTTGCTTATTTTTGGCAGAGACAGGCACCACCATAGTATTACCGCCCCAATCATCTGGCACGAGTTCTAATTCAGCCAGTTGTTGTTTAACTCTATCAGGGTTGGCATTCGGTCTATCAATTTTATTTAATGCCACCATGATTGGCACACGCGCGGCTTTAGCATGAGCAATGGCTTCACGTGTTTGAGGCATTACACCATCATCTGCGGCGACAACTAAGACAACAATATCAGCACCTTGTGCACCACGCGCACGCATTTGAGTAAATGCCGCGTGACCAGGTGTATCTAAAAACGTAATCAAACGTCCTTTCATTTCTACTTGATATGCGCCAATGTGTTGTGTAATTCCACCTGCTTCACCAGCCGCCACTTCGGTGGAACGAATTGCATCTAACAAACTTGTTTTACCATGATCAACATGACCTAAAATTGTAATCACAGGTGGGCGTTGCTTTAATTGAGATTTATCTTCATCTGCAATTAATTGTCTCCATAACGGAACTTCACCCACTTCTTCTTTAACTTCTTCTTCCACAACTTCTGCTACTGCTTCAAAGCCATATTCAGCCACTACAATTGCGGCGGTATCAAAATCCACCGACTGATTAATAGTCGCCATTACACCATTGGTCATTAATTTTTTAATTAAATCAATTGGGCTTTTTTCAATCTTTTGTGCCAAGTCACGCACGATAATGCTGGCAGGTAATTCAATTTTATTTCCATTTGCACTCATAAGCCGACTCCTTTCAAAATCTTCATCACTATAAAATCGGTCAGCCTGTGAGTTTAAAAATCACATGGCTTAACCGCTCGGCTCTGCTTGTTCAGCGGGCAGAGATTTCATAAATTCTTCCAAACGAACACGGTCATCATCATTTAATTCCGTTTTTAATGCGTTTGCTAAAGCACCTTTCATGCCACGCGCCCAACACGATAATTTATCATGTAAGTATGCGCCACGCCCTGCTTGTTTTCCTTTTAGGTCAACAAATACACCATCACTCGTGCGAACCAAACGAATCATTTGCCTTTTGGGCAATGTTTCGCGGCAACCAACACAGGTGCGCTGTGGAACATGCTTTATCGGTTTAGCAGATTTCTTGTTCACGTCCGTTTTCTATTTTGTAAAAATGTAGGTCACGCTTTTAGAGTGACAGTCACGCTACAAACGTAACCTACAAGATTAACTACCAATCTTCGCCATCATCATCGCCGCGTTTATGTTTCTTACGGCTGACAACTTCACCACGTTCTTCGTCATACTCTAAGGCAACGCTCTTCTTCTTGCCTTTTTTGTCTTTCTTCTTATCAGAAGATTCTTCATCCGCATTTGTGGTTTGGAACATTTCAGGCTTCATTTGGAATAACTCATCTAATGAAACGCCATCTTTAGCAAATTCGTTATCCTCTTCATCTTTTTCGACGACTTTCTTCGCTTCTTTCTTTCTTTCAACTTGTTTCTCAGGAAGCGGCACTTGCTCAACTTGAGGTGTTGGAGCAACAATCACAGGTTCTTCTACTTTCACAGGTTCAGGGAAGGATAAAGCCGCCAAAGTCTCTTCAATGTTTTGGATTGCTTTTGCACCAATACCTGCCAAGCCAAGTATTTTGTTTGGATTCACTTTCAAATCCAACATCACTTGACCAACATTTTCATAACCTGCTTCTGTTAAGATATTAATGATATGTTCTTTAATACCCGATTCAGTAATGGGCATTTCGTAGGCGGCAACAGGAATTTCTGCTTTAACGCTTTCAACTTCTTCAGAACTTATAACAACCGCTTCTTCAACAACTGGCACTAATTTTCTTTCAACCCTATCTACAAATTGAGCAAGAGCTGTAAATTCTTCGGGAGTAATGGCTCGGCTTTCGGCTTTCTTTAACAAGACCTCTTCCACCTGCGGAATCATCTCAACAGCCTGGGGAAGCATCGCTTGAAGTTCAGTATCCGCTTTCAGCTTGTTGAGTGAATCGCCAGCGGCTTCGCTCAAAGATTTGATGTCAATTCGCCAGCCAGTCAACTTAGCGGCAAGGCGGGCATTTTGTCCATCACGCCCAATGGCTAAACTTAATTGATCTTCACCCACAACAACAGTGGCAGTGTGAGCATCATCACCTTCTGCTAAATAAACACCACTCACACGCGCTGGGCTAATGGCTTTAGAAATATAAACAACAGGGTCAGCATCCCATTGGATGACATCAATTTTTTCATCGTGTAATTCTTTGACGATGGCTTGAATACGCACACCTTTCATACCTACACATGCACCCACGGGGTCAATGCCAGGTTGCGTAGCAGATACCGCCACTTTGGCACGTGCACCAGGTTCACGAGAAATTGCCCTAATTTCAACAATGCCATGATAAATTTCTGGCACTTCGTTTTCCATTAAACGCCTTAAGAAATTGCGATGCGCACGAGACAAAATAATTTGTGGTCCGCGTGTGCCATCTTTTACTTCCATCACCACTGCGCGAACGCGTTCATGTAACTTTAATCGCTCACCAGGTATTTTTTGGTTGTTGGGCATCACACCTTCGGCTTTCATATCCAAACCGATAGTTACACCTTGAGCATTAATGGCTTGCACCAACCCGGAAACAATTTCACCTTCTTGGCGTTGGTAGTATTCCATTTGATTAGAACGCTCTGCTTCACGGATTCTTTGTTGAATCACTTGTCTTGCAGTTTGCGCCGCCACACGCCCAAAATCAGCAGGCGTGCTTTCAACCACAAGCATGTCGCCCGCTTGAACATCTTCTTTTACTTTGCGTGCTTCCTCTAACAAAACTTCAGTGCGTTCATCTATCACATTATCTTCCACAACTTCTTTCTCAGCGAAGACTGTTACTGCACCTGTATCGGGGTCTAACTTTGCTTCTACGTGCTGAGCAGTAGATGCCCCCACCGCCCGCCGATAGGCAGAAACCATCGCCGACTCAATTGCAGTGACGACTATATCTTTTGAAAGTTGTTTTTCTTCTATGACTTCATTGAAGGCTACCGCAAAATCATTTTTTGCCATTTCTTGCTATTCTCCTATTTGTATAAAACAAAAAAGTGGGGGTTACCCACTTCTGGTTTGCTTGCCGTTATTGGGTTGTCCCGAACGAGAAAGATTTTAGCATAAAGGCATTTTCATGGCAAGACCTAAAAGTATTGCCACAGAGAACACAGAGGTCACTGAGAAAACCATTAAAAAATCTCAAAGGTCTCTGTGACCTCTGTGGCTAAATCTTTGGCTTATAATTTTACTTATGATTCAAACTGAAATGCCCAAAGCCGCCTTGCGCGGCGAACCTTCGTATGTCTGGCGAGATGGTCAACAACGCCGTTTTGAAATGATTCTAAAATTTGCAGGTGATCGCATTCATAAAAATATTTTAGAAAATGGATGTGGTGTTGGCATGTACATCAAAAAGATGAAAGAAGCAGGGGGAAATGTCACAGGTTTAGAATTTGATTTTGAACGCGCACACGATGCAAAAAATGTCTCGGATAAAATCATCAACGCTGCTGGGGAATTTCTTCCGCTTCCTTCTTTGACCTTCGACCTGATTCTGAGCCACGAAGTGATCGAACACGTCAACAGTGACCGCTCCGCGCTTGCCGAAATGATTCGCGTGTTAAAAGTTGGTGGGCGCGTTGTGATTTTTTGTCCCAACCGTTGGTATCCCGTTGAAACACATGGCATTTTTTGGAAGGGCAAATATTATTTTGGTAATAAACCATTTGTAAATTATTTACCAAGAGTTTGGAGAGATAAACTTGCCCCACACGTCAATGTTTACACCAAAAAAGATTTAGAAAAATTATTCGTAGGCTTGCCTGTCAAATTTATTGAAAGAACAATCATCTTCGGCGCATACGATAATATCATTGCGAGATTTGGTTCTTTTGGGAAAACTCTAAGAACGATTTTGCAAGTGTTAGAAAAAACCCCACTGAAAATATTTGGCTTGTCTCATTTTTGGGTGGTGGAGAAAATTTGACGATAGACCATAGACAATGGATGATGAAATGGTCTACGGTTTATTGTCCATCGTCTAATTTACTCTTCGTCACTGATTGCACCCGGCTGTTCCACCCTCACAACTTCGCCGTGATAATTAATCACAACCTTAAAACCCATCATGCCTAAATACGCGCGCATATCTTCGGGCAGACCAGTTTTCAGAATCGCATCGAATTGTTGTTCAATATTTTTTAATTGATTTTGAATCATGGCTTGTGAAAACGGGTCATCCTGACCGAGCATTTTGGCAGTTTCTTTGGAGAGAATATCTTCACTGCCTTTCATCATCTCTGCAAATTGATTTAAAACAGCACGATCTACTTGCTCGGCTGGGATGTGACGTTTGAAGCCATCATCATCCACAACGTAAGCAGGTTCATGACCAATGAATGCAGATTCGGCGAGGTTGCCATTTTCATCTACTACAAGACCAGCAAAAAGAGGGGAGTTTGACATGAGTTATTTTCCGCTTTCTACTTTTCAAATTTTGAAAAGTAGAAAGCGGTGAGTAATATCCTAACTTTGTTTTCCTTCAATAGCCGCAAGCAAAATACCAGCTGCAATACCGAGGCGACGGTCTAATCTACCTGCTGTATCCATACTAAAATCAATATTTAATTGATATGAAAATGGGTTGAAGTTTTGTTTCAAGTCCGCTACACGAGATTCACCAACGGTAATGTCATAATTTTGTGGCACTAAGGCTGTTAATAAACGCCGTACCAGTGCTAAGCCCACGCTATCCTCAAACAATTTGCCAATCACATTATCGTTGGCATCTAAAACTTCCCATTCATCACGTAAGATAGAAGCTAAACCTTTACGGCGTAAGGCACCTACTTTTTGATTGGAGGCACTATCCACTACATCAAAGGCGGCGGAGAAGTCAATAATTTGACGAGCTTTGATAGATAAAACTTCTTGCGTCTTTGCCTCATCTGCATATACGCGGATATCTTCTTTCCAGCGGAACATTTTCTGCTCACTGAACATTAATTGCCTGCCAGCAGAATCATAGAAACGAAATTTGCCAGTGAGTGCAAATACTTGGCGTTTGAGCAAATAGTGGGGTTGTTGAAAAATTGGGTTCATTTCTTTATCCTTTTGATTTATAAGTAATTTTCAGAAGAATATCATTAGAATGTATTTACTGCATTCTCTCAAAAGTACTATTCAATCACCACTCTTGTGCCTTGCCCGGGTAATTGTAAATAATCAACATCGGCAGGCACAATGGGGCTAGTCCAACGATAAACCCATTTTGAAACGCTAGAAGGTAAGTTTACACAGCCATTACTGCGCGGGCGACCGTAATCATTATGCCAGTATGTGCCATGAAAAGCATGTCCTGAGCCTGTAAAGAATGAACACCATGGCACGCCAGGCAAACTATAAATGTTGGCAACAGCATCGCCAAAATTTGTCATGTGAATGGATGGACCTTTATGATAGGTGTACCATTCGCCTTTGGGTGTATCTGCGCCGTGTTGACCACTAGCACAACGGACAGACAGCACCATGTTTTGCCCTTCAAAGGCTGTCACCATTTGTGTGGCGAGGTCTACATGCAATAGTTTATCTTCGTTAGGAACTTCGGGAGAAAGTTGCGTTAATTCTTCGTCGGGGATGATGCGCATGTTATAGGCAGGCGCGTAAAAAGTTTCTTTTAATATCTTGTCATAAAATTCATACCACACAGTTTTTTCTTCACGCGTCACAATGACTTTATTGATCCAATGTGTAGTTTCGTAATAAATGCGATGTGCATTTTTTGCATAAGTGAATGGTGCGCGATATGTGAGGCTGTATGGCACACTGACTTCGGCAAGTTTACCTTTCGCTGGTACTTCGTAAACTGCTTTTTGATATTTTGTTTCAACGGGTAATATTACACCTGATGGAACATAACCTCTATCTATTTGATACCAAGTGGTGTTGAATGGATTATCAAATTGATCACCTTGGGCTTCACCAATTAAATTGATAACTTCATCTTTTTTGAGTAAATCAACTTTGTTGGCAGTTAAAAAAGGGGCATCATAAATTTGAATACCACTGAATAGGGATAAGCCTTGTGAGGTGGGGGGCGCGGCTGAGGCGAAGTCAAAGCCCAACTCAGCAAGAACAAGCCCCAGCACGCCAGAGGCGGTTAACTTCAAAAAATCTCGGCGAGAAAGTTGGTTGAGAGTCATGTATCAAATTGTAAATAAAAAGTTTGAGAGACAGTTAAGAACATTAAGTTGAAATGTTTACTTTTGTGGCAATGCGATTGACCACAAATTCTTTGTTGTGAGGAACATCTGGCGTAGTCCACAGATATATCCATTTTGAGTTTTGAGGAGATAAGTTGATACAACCGTGCGAGCGAGGTCTACCGAAATCGTTATGCCAATAAGCGCCATGAAATGCAACGCCGCTTTCAGTGATATAGGATACCCATGGCACGCCCGGTAGATCGAATCCGTTTGCGGCTAAATCTCCTGCCGCCATGTGACGTGAGGCGCGTTTGTACCAAGTGACGAAATTTCCTTGTGGGGTGGTATATGTGCCGCTTCGTAAAATGCCACCTGTTGCGGCTGAAACTGCAAAGACGGGTCGGTTGTATTCATAAGCAATGACAATTTGACTATCTAAACGCACTTCGATTTTTTTCTCTTCATTTGGCACATCAGGTGAGATGGGGGCTAATTCTTCGGCAGAGAATATGCGTAGGTGTTCAGCGCGCGTGTAATATAGTTTGTTCCACTTATCATCACGGATTTGATACCAAACTTGCCCATCTTTTTCACTGATGCTGACGGAATTAATCCAATGTGTGCTTTCATAATAAATTCGATATACTACTTTTGATTGTGCATCAGGCTCTTCATAAGCATCAGTATATGGCACGCTCACTTCACTTAATAAACCTTCTTGAGGAATATCCATGCGAGCTGTATTGAGTAGTGTTTTTACGGGCTGCACATTGCCCGAATAAACATAACCTAGTTCTTCAATTTCATACCACACACGATTGTGAGCCGAATCATCATCACTGATAGCAGTGTTGGTGATGGTGAACAAAGAATCGCGTGGGTAAATTTTTAAGCGATTTGCTTGAAAGTTCGGCTCATCATACAGCCAAATGGTGCGTGTAGTTACACGCCCTTGATGCGGGGTGAATGTATCTTGCAAATTAAAATTGAGCGGTGGGGCAAGCAAACTCGCCATGCCCAAGCCACTCAATTTGATAAAGTCTCGCCGTGATAATTTTGATGTATTCATTAGAATAAAAATCTTGCCACACACATCATAAGTTGTTTGAGAAAACCTCTTAAAAATCTCAGTAGTCTTTGTGGCTAAATATTACTCATGCACATTTACAACTGTACCCACCACAGCAAAGTTATAAGCCCACTCAGCATCGGGGATACTCAAATTTACACAACCATGACTCATCGGCACACCGAAATTATTATGCCAATAAGTGCCATGAATTCCATAATCACCGTAAAAATACATAATGTATGGAACATCTGGCAAATAATAACCAGGTCCAGACATAGGCGCCGACTTTAACTTAATCCAAACTTTAAATCTACCTGTTACAGTAGGGGTTTGCCAAGTACCAGTTGAAACCACAAAAGTATTTACCAATGTATCACCTTCATACGCATACATACGTTGGTCAGAAAGATCAACATCAAACCAATGCACACCATTTCCAGGCGAAGAAGGTTGCTGATACGCCACAGCAGTCGGAGCTACATATTCAGGTGTGGGGGTATCAGGCACAATCTCAGCATACGCCACGCCTTCACTTGGCGTGGCAGTTTCAACCATCGCCACTTCAACAGTTGCAGTTGGCAGTACTTCCACCGTAGCAGTTGGCAATGCTTCTAATGTTGCAGTTGCAGGAATAAAAACTTGTTGCTCAATAAATTGTGTTGCTGTTGGGCTTGGCAAAATTGCTACAGGCTCTAAAGAGGCAGGTGTATAAGCTGGCTTAGGAATGAATACTTGAGCGAAATCACCCTTATTATTCCCTAACTCAGGGTCAGCAGATGATTGATTAAAAATCAAAGCCAACACAGGAGACTTCACCGCCAACCATACTACGAAGATAAAAATTGCACAGCCTACAGCAATGAATAAAATTGGCAAGATGAACTTCCGCTTCTTTGTTGGAATTTTGGCTTGGTTCTGCTTCCCCGAGCTTTGATTTGTCTGATAGTTTGAGTCATTCATAATTCACCTTATTGGGAGTGAAGTAGATTGCTACTTCACAAAAACTTACTACTTTATATTATAACCTTTGACAATCAAAACGACTCCAAACTTACTTTAGGGTTGTCCGCTCTTGTCGCCGTCCTCGGCGATATTCATCCTCACCATTGAATCTCAACAGGCGTACCCACCTCTGCCCAATCATATAGCAGTTGTGCTTCATAAGTACCTAACACCACACAGCCATAAGAAATTGGTACACCTAAATAACCCGACCACAACGTAACACCATTTGAGAGAATCGGCAAAGCATGGATTCCATTTTGCAAACTGCCAGCCCAATAAATACCTAACCAATTCGGCATCCACAAATCCCATGTAGCCCCATACGCATTCGGGATTTTGTTCAACACACTAAAATTACCGACTCGTGTGGCATTATTCATCCCTGTAGATGAAACGAAGCTATAAACCAACGCGTCGCCTTCATACACGTACATGTGCTGTTCAGAAATATCTACCAAAATATATTTTCCGCCCGTGTAAACAACGGGTGCATCTACTTCATAAACTGGTGCAACATATTCACTGGTGGGCGTATCAACAACAATTTCTGCTTGAGCAATTGGCTCAGGTGTAGCAGTAGGTGTAAGGGTTGGAGGTAACGTCATAGTAGGGGATGGCGTGTACGTTGGCTTTGAAATCTCAGCCATTGAAAATGATATTGGCGTTTGAACCATTATTTGATTTTCAGGCAAGGTTGCATTATTTGCACATGCCGAAATAACAATAGCCATCAACTAAAAATTTAAGATAAAGTTTTTTTGTTTTCATTTTATTTAACTCTGCCATTGCGAGGTTGATAGTCGAGTAGTTGCAAAGCAACGTATCGAGACCCAACCCTCGCAATGATGATATTACGGAATTGCAGTTGGCAACACACTTTCATTATTGATAAAACACAAAATACCTTGCGTTACACCTTCTGCTACTAAATCAGTTTGTTCAGTTAATATCTCTCTATCTAAATTCAAAAAGCCAGTTTCAATGATAGCCGTAATTGTATTCGGATCAATTTCAGAAAACGCATGGTATTGAGTCATATCAGCAGTAATACTATTAGCATGAAAGAATAAACCCGTCAAACTTTGGTAGCGGTCAATTAAACAGGCAGTCAATCTTTGTGCACGATTCACATCGCGTGTCTCTAAAGAAGCCGCTACTTTGAATCCTGTCGCCGCTTCGTTGATATATTCACATGAATCATTATGAATCGAAACCAATGCTACAGCGCGATACCCATTCAAGCGTGTATCAAATTCATTTAACAAATCTACCTGATAGCCCTTCGATACCAAACTATCGCGCACACGTGAAGCGATTTCAAAATTAACATCTGCTTCGGTTACATCTACTTGACCATTATTATCAACACACACGGCTCCCGAATCATTGCCCATATGCCCAGCCACAATCCCAATTCGTAATTGAGGTTGTAGTGTGTTTACCCCAACTTGATTCACAATTTGAGGCGTTAATAATGTCCGTAATTGCTCTTCTAAATTACTGGTAAATAAACTGTTTGGCGTCCATGCTGTAAAAAGAGTCGCAATCAAAATTGCAATGCCAATTGTTGAAATAAAAATATTGTTGCGTGGTTTTCGTTTTTCGTTTGTTTCCATTTTTATATCTTACCTTAAAACGTCATTTCGCTTTAGCCGCCGTCCTGTGCGAAGCCTCCCTGTGGAACGGCGGCGTGTAATAAATTATTCTTTCGCCGAGGACGCGAAAGGAGCGTGGAGTTAACCTGCGGGACGGTTAATAAAAAGTTTCTCCATCGGTTTCAAATTTGCAACAGGCACAAATAAATTTTTGACTCGCGTGGTTTCATATTGAAATGTTTTTGAATTAATAGGCAATGCCTTTGCTTGCTGACTAAATTCTTCATACGAAAGAAAACCGCACAAAAAAATATCCATGCCATACACCCAAATATTCGCCCAATCAAAATGCGAGATGATGTAAGCATCTCTTTGTGCTTCACATTTGATTCCGATACGAGCATTCGGCATGTGTTTGACATGAATAGCATTGATTGCATAAAAATTTTCATCAAGATTGATTTTTGTTTTAGGATGTAAACTGATGACCTTACGCTTCATCACGCGACCTTCATCCTGCCCAATGACTTCGACTATGGTTTCTTCATCCGATTCTGATTTTAATGTCAAAGTTCCTAACGGATTCCAATGAGATGGTTTACGCCATGACTCGGGAAGAATATGCACCAAATAATGTGGCTGATTTTTATCGAGTGCTTTTTGCAAATCAACTTGTGAGGCGGCGATTAAACCTGTTGCAAATGCAAAAATATAAATGTCATTATAAGAATGTCCATCGGCGGCGTGATGATCTGCTGGCACAAGGGCTTGGGCATTTAACAAAGCTTGTGGGTTGCGTTTGATTTCTGAAATTTGATTACGATTTGAAATAAAAAAAGATTTGATACCACATCTATATTTATCTAAAAAGACATCGTATCTTTCCGAGTCTGTAAAGGCGCGCGAGGCTTTGACTTCAAAGGCTACATTTTGATTTGCTAAATAACGCCGAAACGCCAACTCCACTGCCACGTTTGCAACTGTGCGCCGTAACTTGCCAACAGGTGATAAATCACTTTTGAAATAAGCATAAGAAAGTGACCGCAACGCATACGCAATTCCACCTTCGGTCAAGTCAGTGGTAAAAGGGAGGTGGATGATGCTAGATGATGTGAGCATTTTGCAGTAAATAGTAATTGGTAAATGGTAAATTGTGCAAGTGTGCGTCGCGCTTAATGGATTAAATTAATTCTGCAAAGCTAAGCACCTTATGATTAAGACTTCTTTGTAAATAAGAGCGCGACGCACTCTATTTCAAATCATTACTTTATTTCATTAATCACCAAATCCGAAAATGCAATGACGATAGGTGTATCCTCTTCAGCGCGGACGAAGACTCCAACTGTGCCACTCGGGAAACTTGGATCAATGATGCTGAATTGAAAATGATCGTTCAGATATAAACGCATTTCTTTGCCATATACCCAAACTCCGATTTTTACTTGACTTGGCGCGCCATGCGGAGCATCAGCACTGATTTCAGGTTGCTGTAAAACCAAACGTGTGCCTGAACTATATCTTTCAGCACGGACTGTACCATCACATGTTATGACGAAGCGAAAATAAGATGCACTACTAGCACGGATTAATAATCCATAATTATCTTTGCCTTTGCATAAACTTGGTTGAGCAGTGATTTCAGCGTAATAATCTGTCAAAACAATTTCGTGGCGCAAACTTAACATATACACGCCACTTTGAGCAGAAAGAATTAAACGATTGCTATTAATAGCAGATGTGGCTTGTTCTGATGAGGCAATATCCCATAAGGTTTCATCTGAAAAATCATCTTCGAGAATCAAGTTACCTAATTCAAGAATCGGCACAGGGGTTGAGGTTTGAATAATAGAATTAACTCCCAGCGTGGTGGTGGCTGATGGTGGGAACCAAATTCGGGTCGAGGTCGGAAGCGGTGTTTGGGTCAAAATCACAGGCGTGGATGTAGCAAGTAAATTGTCAAATGAGGAACAGGAAATTAATAATGTCATTGCGAGGAGGACGAATGTCCGACGAAGCAATCTTATGTTAATTGGGAGATTGCTTCGTCGCCAAAGTACAAGAACGGCGACTCGCAATGACATGGATAGTTTCATTTTTTTCATTATGTCGTAAAATAGATTAACTCATTCTAGCATATCAGGAGATTTATATGACCATTAAGCAAGTGCTGGTAACTGGTGCGTGCGGAGAAATTGGACAAGCCTTGGTGGGAGAATTGTCGAAGCGTGGTTATAAAATTGTGACAGCTGATTTTATGCCCTTACCTGATTCGATTAAAAATTTTTCAACAGAACATGTGCAAGGTGATTTACTGTATAAAATAAAAACTTTTTATGATTATGATTTTGATATCATTTTTCATTTAGCGGCATCACTTTCATCGAAAGCAGAAATTGCAACTGAAGAAGCACATCGCATTAACGTGGAAGGCACCATGCAATTGTTGATGATGGCGGCGTATCGTTCTGAAAAATATAAAAAGTCGGTTAAGTTTTTATTTCCGAGTTCGATTGCCGCCTATGGCATGGGGACGATTGATGCAAAAAATTCTGCGGGCGCAGTGAAAGAGGAAGATTGGGATAATCCGCAAACCATGTATGGTTGTAATAAATTGTATTGTGAAAAGTTAGGCATGTATTACGGAAAATTTTATGGTCAAAAACATTTGGATGAAAACCCGCCTCACTTTTTGGATTTTCGCTCGATTCGTTTTCCAGGCTTGATATCTGCTTTTACAATGCCTAGTGGTGGCACAAGTGATTATGGACCTGAAATGCTGCACGCCGCCGCACAAAATAAATCATACAGTTGTTTTGTGCGCCCTGATTCTAAAATCCCATTCATGGCAATGCCCGATGCAATAAAATCTTTGTTGATGTTGATGGATGCTAAAAAAGAAAATTTGACTCGCACTGTTTATAACATATCAGCATTTGCAATAACTGCTGAAGAATTTCGTCAACGCGCTATCAAAGCCTTTCCCAATGCGGATATAAAATTTGAGCCAAATCTACGCCGTCAAGGCATTGTCGATTCTTGGCCCCAAGATGTAGATGACTCTCGCGCCCGCAAAGATTGGAACTGGTCACCTGATTATGATGTGGATAGATTCTTCGATGATTATTTTCTGCCTGAGATTCGGAAGAGATATAGTTAGAAAACATTAAGACAGGAGAAAATTTACGGGCAAAAGTAAATTAGAATGTTATTTTATCAAGTACAAGGAAAATAAAATGGCTGGATTTATACTCTTTATGTTAATAATAATTTACGCGTTGCTACCGATAATACTGGTTGCCATAATCATTGCTGTAGTTATTGTTTTTCTCTCTTATGTAATTGCTGTTTGGACCGAACCTCAATCAGTTAGGAATGGTTACCTGAGAGATGATGAGGGATGGAAACTAGGATTAAGAATATATAGGCTTTTCAGTAAAAAAGATGATATTCCAATATGGGTTATTCCTGAAGAAAGAATCATTTCTAATGTAGAGGCAGATTTATTAAGAAGAGCAAATTTGTTATATGATGAGTCGAAAGTGACTATCAAACGGCTTCGTTTTGCAAAAAGGATAAAAAAAGAAACTGCTTCGTCAAATAGCCTTAATTCCGCAAAATATTGCAAATGCCTTATGGAAATTAGCAAATCTTAAGAAGATACAATTAGCATCTGACTATCTATCTTTTACTAAAGAACATATAAATCAAAATAAGGAATTGCAAAATCAAGTAATAACAGAAATGGAATCATCTATACAATATTTATCTTCCCTCTCCTTATTGTTAATTAAATCCGAAATGTTAGGAGATAATAAAGTGATTAATGAATTATTAGCAGAGATTTCCACTCAAAACTCTAGACTCAGAAAAATTGTGGCATCTGATGCAAACTCATTTAATAAGATTCCAGCATCATTTACTTCATTAATTGGGAATTTTTTTTCTGATAGTTTTACTCCTATCAAGTGTTAGTCTTTATGCTCCCGAATATGCTTTTCCTATAATAATTATTGGTAGTATTTTAAGTTTTGTTGTTACTGGAGTATTCCAAATGCTACGCGATGGAAATATTCGAGAAAGTTCATTTGTAAAGATAGTAATTGAGATATTAAGAGGCTTAAGGATATTAAAGTAAATAGAATTCAGGTAAAATACCCTTATGACAGCAATGCTCCAAATCCAACAAGTATCTCTTCCGCTAACCTCTGATAAACATGGCGTTGTCAAAGTAGGCGGAACTCGTGTTACTTTGGATACAATCGTCAAAGCATTTCTGCGTGGGGCAACCGCCGAAGAAATTGCTCAACAATATCCGTCTGTTTCTTTGTCAGATGTGTATGCTACGATTAGCTATTACTTACAAAATCAAAAAGCAGTTAATTCTTATTTAGCAAAAAGAAAAAAAACAAGCCCAAGCCGTTAGAGCAGAAAATGAAAAACGACTTGACCCACATGGAATCCGTCAGAGATTATTAGCAAGAAAAAAATAAAAAATTATGCTAATTCTCGTTGCCGATGAAAACTTCAACAATGATATTGTGCGCGGTATGTTACGGCGTAAACCCGATTTGGATATTGTGCGTGTGCAAGATGTGGGTTTATCAAATGAAGATGACCGTGTAATTTTAGAATGGGCGGCAAAAGAAGAGCGAGTTTTAGTAACCCACGATGTGACAACAATCACTAATTTTGCTTATGAAAGAGTACGCGCAGGTTTACCCATGCCAGGAGTTATTGAAGTAGATGATGATTTGCCAATCGGTGTAGCCATTAATGATATTTTGTTAGTTGTCGAAGCCAGTGAGCAAGGGGAATGGGAAGGGCAGATTGTTTATATTCCATTAAAATAAATTTTATTATGACCCACCACACTCACCCCCAACCCCGTAAATGGATAGTCCCCATGCTGCCACGTTCAGTGGATGAAGCACATCGCCCATCAACGCCGTTAGAATTGTTATTTGATTTAGTATTTGTCGTAGCAGTTGCCCAAGCAGGCGTTGCTTTACATCATGGCTTTGCTGAAGGGCACATACTAGATTCAATTTTTAGTTATTTAGCAGTCTTCTTCGCCATTTGGTGGGGCTGGATGAACTTCACATGGTTCGCATCTGCTTATGATTGTGATGATGTACCTTATCGTTTAGTCACCTTTGTACAAATTATCGGCTCATTAATTATCGCCTCAGGGATTCAACGAGCCTTTGAAGAAACTGACTTTTCAATTTGTCACCATTGGTTATGTAGTATTGCGTTTAGCAATGGTGGCGCAATATTTTCGAGCAGGATATTCAGATATAGCCAGAAGGAAAACACTGTATCGTTATGCCAGCGGATATACATTTTGTCAGATCGCTTGGGTTAGTCTCTTATTTTTTCAAGGACAGTGGTGGCATCCAATTGCATTTGTTGTATTAGCAATTCTTGAATTACTTGTACCAACTTGGGCGCAACAAGCAGGCAGAACTTCATGGCATGTAGGTCACATCACTGAAAGATATGGTTTATTCACCATCATCGTTTTAGGTGAATCAATTTTATCTTCATCAATGGGTATTCAAGCCACACTTCAATCAGGTGAGTTTCATACAAATCTGTTGCCTGTCATTGCAGGTGGTTTGTTAATTCTTTTTTCTATGTGGTGGCTTTATTTTGATTGGTCAATGGGTGATGTGTTCACTGTCTTACGAGAAGAAATCCGAAAAGAAGTATTATGGAGTTACGGACATTATTTTATTTTCGCCTCCATCGCGGCATTGGGCGCAGGTTTAGCAGTTGAAATTGATTTTGTTTTGCATCACACCGAATTGGATATAAACACCGCAGGCATGATGGTCTCCATCCCAACGATTTTATATATCCTGATTCTTTGGTCGCTTCACAACAGACCTAGAACTGATTCTAAATTTCATCCTTATCTTGTCTGGATTTTTGTACTCTTAATGTTCCTAACTTCCTTTACAAATTACACAACCTTATTAACAGGAATATTGTTTGCTTTACTTCTTGTTATCAAATTATTTTTGAAGCATAGAGAAAATTGAGAATATCAATTTATAAACTCAAGCACACATTCAGACACGAACTTCACTTGTTCTTCTGTCAATTCAGGATATAACGGCAAAGATAAGATTTCAGTGCTTATTTTTTCTGTATTCGGTAAAGAGCCTTTGGGGTAACCCAAATTTGTATAAGCAGGTTGCAAATGTACGGGTACTGGATAGTGAATTGCAGTATGAATTCCTTTTTGTTGTAAAAATTTTTGCAAGTCATCACGTTTTGAGTATCGGACCACAAACTGGTGATACACATGCTCACAATCACTTGGTTGTGTAGGTAAAATTAAATTTGTATCTGCTAACAATCTTAAATAGTGATTAGCTAACTCCCTACGACGTCGATTCCAAATATCTAAATATTTTAATTTCACGCGCAACATAGCCGCTTGTAATTCATCCAAACGGCTGTTCGTCCCCTTAATTTGGCTGATATAACGATTTTTCCAACCATATTGACGTAACAAAGTTGCTTTTTCTGCTAAAGCGGAGTTATCTGTAACCACCATCCCACCATCACCAAAAGCACCTAAATTTTTTGTAGGATAAAAACTAAACGCGGCAATATCTCCGTGTGACCCTACAGGCTGACCATGATATTTTGCGCCATGTGCTTGGGCACAATCTTCTATGACAAATATATTTTTGGGGCGCGCAACTTCGATGATTGGTTCTAAATTCGCTGGGCAACCATATAAATGTACTGGAATAATAGCCTTTGTTTTTTTTGTAATGGCTTTTTCAATGTGCTGTAAGTCAAGTGTGTATCTTTGAATATCAATATCAACCAGTACAGGCTTTGCTCCCGTTAATTCAATAGCGGCGATAGTGGCAACTGCTGTGTGAGATGGCGCAATGACTTCGTCACCCGTTTGCACTTCACAACTTAATAAAGATAAAAATAAGGCATCAGTACCAGTGCCAACCCCAATTCCATGAGAGGCGCGGCAATACTTTGCAAATTCAGCTTCAAAGACAGAGACTTCATCCCCCAGAATAAAAGACCCTTTGCTCAACACTTGTTGAATTGCAGAATCTATCTCTGCCCGAATAGACTCGTATTGGGCTTGTAAATCCAAGGCAAAAATTTCGGACATTACAAATAATGCTCCTTGTGTTGCTTATAGAATTCAATTGTTTTTTTCATGCCCTCAATCAGCGGTGTTTGTGGCGACCAACCCAATTCGGTATTGATGAAATTGTAATCACCATAGTAATCACCAATATCAATACGTTTTCGATTGTCAGGGTAACTGATGAATTCATAATTCCCTGTTCCATAAATTTGAATCATTTGTTCGGCAAGTTCAAGCAAGGTGATTGGCTCGCCGCCTAAGTTGTAAATTTTTCCATAAGCAAATGGGTTGCTGGCGCACAATATCAAAGCCTGAACCACATCATCTACATAATTGAAATCTCGAATTTGACTGCCATCGCCATAAATTTGAATTGTTTGCCCTGCTAATAATTGATAAATCCACCAGCCAACAAATGTTAGGTGACTATCTTTAATTCGCATGTGTGGTCCATATACGTTAGTCATACGCACAACACAAGTTGCCATATCATATACACGGTTATAAACAATATGATACATTTCGCCAGCGCGTTTGCTAACGCCGTTATTGTCTAATGGGGTTAGTAGGTGTTTTTCATCTACTGGTAAATATTTTGCCCGCCCATATACTTGGCGCGTGCCAGAAAAAACAATTTTGATGGTGGAATTATATAACCTACATGTTTCTAAAAGTTTTAATTGCGCCACAACATTTTCGTGTAAATCGTTAAATGGATCTTGCATACTGCCAACATGGCTATTTTGCCCCGCTAAGTTAAATAAATAATGCTGGTCTTTTAATAATGCCTTTAGATGCTTTTCGTTTTTTATATCATCTTCCACAATCTCAATTTGATTTTTTATACTTTCAACATTTTGCAAATTAGCACCAGAGTTTGGGTTTAGGTTGTCTATTACGGTTATTTTTGCGCCCAACTTAACCAATGTGCGCGCAAGGTTGCTTCCTATAAAACCAAGCCCGCCTGTTATTAAAACGTGTTTTCCAGAATAGTTTTTTTCAATGCTCATGAGGTATATGCGAATTTCCCTTTTTGATGACCAATAGCCAATATAAATTTATTAATTGTTGAAATGTTTGAAAAATTTTTTTTGAAATTAAAAAATTGCGAAATGCCATATTTTCTAGCATAATGACTCACGGGCACTTCTGCAAATACATAGCCAGCAGATTCGATTTTTTTTACCATCTCTAAACAAATTGAGCCACTTACACTTTGCAAATTAAGCGATTGCATGATGTGGGTTGGAATTAATCGAAAATCACAATCAACATCGCGGATATGAATGCCAAACAAGATTTTGACAATGTGATGATACATCCTGCCGATAAAAATCCGCATCAGACTATCGCCTCGGCTTGTTTTATAACCATTGACCGCATCCACGCCTGAGCTTAATGACTCTACCAATTTGCTCAATTCTAATGGGTTATATTGTGCATCTCCATCAGTGTAAAAAATCCAATCTTTTTGGGCGGCTGAAAACCCGCTGATGAGCGCGCCACCATAACCACGATTAGTTTCATGTTGAATGATGCGTAATTGTGCATATTTTTTTTGCATTTCATTTAACACATTTGCTGTGTAATCTACACTGCCATCATTGACGACAATAATTTCAAAGTCATCAGTTACTTGTTCAGCGGCAATTTTTCCAGTAGCAATCATGCTGGCAATTGTTCCACCATCATTATAGGCAGGGAAAATGACACTTAAACTGGGAAGTTTTTTTTGTAGTCTTCATTTTTTTGCTACTGCAATGACGCTTAACCCGTAGGGTAATCCAAATTTAGAAATTAGCCCTGCTTCGCTGGATAAGATATGTTTGAAAAAATCGTTAAATAAGCCAACTTCTATGGTTAGGTCCGATTGTGATTGTGGGAATATTTTTTCGCTGAGTCGTTTTTATCACTGCTAGCGGAAATAAAAATGTATTGGCATAAGAAGCGTGTTCAACAACAAATCCGCTTTGGGTAAGTAAGTCTTTAACAAGGCTTTTTGTGTATCTACGGTTGGTGTGAACTTTTTCGTCATGGCTTCCGCGTAGCCAATTGTAAGCAGGTAGACGAATAAGTAGTTTTCCTTGTGGAGTTAAGACTCGAAAAAATTCTTTCAAGGCTTTGGTTTCATGCATCACTCCTTTTTCGTATAAAACGTCAAAAGATGTGACTAAGTCAAATGAAGCAGTAGCCAGTGGCAGGTCAAGTACTGAGGCGCGAATTAAAAGTTTGGCATTCCGTTTTTGGCAAAAGTCTAAGGCTTGTTTATATAAATCTATACCTGTTACTTCGCCATAATCTTTTAGATAGGTGGTCATGGCGGCGCCCGTTCCGCAACCTGCATCTAAAATTTTGATTTTATTTTTTGGCTGAATATGTTGATTGATAATTTTTCGAGTAATTGATTCCATGCCACGATACCACCAATGCTGGTCTTCGACATGGTACATGATTTCATATTCGTTAGGTTCCAATTTTTCTCGCTAAGGTACTTGATAGGAAAGCAAGATGGTTGTTTTACAATCGTATTCATAATGTAATTGACCGCCAGGATGTGCACGCGCCCAATTTTCTAGTTCTTCAATACGATCAGGTGGGGCAATGATGGTTTCACCAGAGACTACGTCAAGTGCATCTATAGGTTCTGGATAATTAATGACGGGGCGAAGGCTAAAAAAGGTGGTGGCTGGGTGGCTACCGTAAAAATAAATACTATTGCTTAATAAATAGACACGGTTTTCGTTTGGGATACGTTGTAGTTCAACGCCAAGGTATGTGCCAAAACGCCCAGGTAAATTAAGGGCAAAACGGCATTGACCTGCAAATTCTGTGTAGTATGTCCATAAATTAAAGGCAAGTAAACTTGTTAATATGGTAGAGGCAGTTAATATGTATGCCGAGTGAGATTTTTCCCAACCAATGCCTATCATTTCTAGAATCTGGTCGAAGCCAATGGCAGCCATAATTAATACGGCAGGTAATGCCATCAAAATACGGTATGAATCTGCCGAAGGCGGGATAGAAAATACGCCAATACATACAGTTGTGCCCCAAAAATAACCAAGCAATAATAAGTGCTCAGGTTTATTGATTTTCCATAAAACAATACCCATGCCAGCAAAAAATAGCACAGTGGAAATCATGCTAATCATTGGAGATGGTGTGCCGTAAAAATCAATGGCGGGGTAGTAAAACAAAGATAAGAAGACATGCACAACTCGCCCAAAAAGAAGTTGTGCCGCACTTTGCCCTGTTGCTTCCATGGTAACCTCTAGCCAACCTGATTGAAAAACACCATCGCTAGAGAGTCGCCCAACAAACTCATTTGGGTTTTTTAGCGCGTAAGCAACGGAAGGGGGGATGACAATAAGAAAACCACCCCAAAAGGCTAAAGCTTGTGCAATTCTCTGTTTAAACCAGTTTCGATAAAACACAAATAAAATTAACATGTAAATTAACACAAGCGCAGTAATGATTTGTGAGGTAAGGTAAAAACAATAGTGAATTGCAAGAATTACGCCACTTAATGCCGTGCGCCATGATTCACGCTTTTGTAACCCACTAATTAAAAAATACAATTCAAAGGGTATTAGCCAAGTATCTTGAATATAAGCCACTGAAACAATACGACTAAAATGAACATGAGAGTGCGAAGCCGCAATTAGAAGAGCAGAAAACAATGCAATTTTCTGTCCGCCGATCCAACGAGCAAAGAGATAGATGGCTGGCACAGCTAAAATACCGCCCAAAGCAGGAATTAACCTCAACCCAAAAGGGTTATAGCCAAAAAATTTCATAGCCAAGTTAATTAATTGTAGGTATAGTGCGCCAAAATTCTCCCACAAAGCAAAAGGGTTTGCTAAATACCCATCAAATGTAGAACGAGCAAAATTCCCAACATTTCCTTCATCCCCATCTAATACGCGGGGAATTTCACCAAGCTGATAAAAACGAGCAATTGCCGCAATCGCCATCACCACTATGAGTGATAGGATTTCATTACGATAGATTTTTAACCAATCGATTATTTTTACCGAATCGAATTTTTTGTTTGAATAAACAAAGGCATACACATAACATACCCCACTCAACAACCAAATAGTAACCACTGGAATATAGTTAATTCGACGGTATGTCATAAACGCTACAGTTGCCGAGGTTGTCACAATAGATAACAAAATCGCCACTAAAACCCAAAATGACACATCGCTAAATATTACATGTTTAGATAATCTCTTCCAAAAAGCGTTTGACGGAATTAACTGACTCGCAATTAAAACTACAGCCCCCAAAATAGCCAATAAAAAATAATGAGGTAAAAGCACAGATTCTGGTAACACTTCTTTTGAAAACACCAAAAACTGGCTTAACAAAAGTAGAAAAACTCCCGCAAAAGCAACAAAACGACGAATATTTTTAACATCCCCCTTTGCCTTAGGTTGTTGTTCAACCATGCTGTACCTCCAATAATTAATGAATTATGAAATTATACCAACAACTTCACTTGTCTCTCAGAAATGATGAATAGATAAAAAGAGGGCTAAAAAATTTCCCTAGCCACACAGTTCTCAGGGGGAAAAACTCAATGATTTCTTCCTTATCTGTGGCTAAGCCCACAACATTCAGCGCCCCTTTGTAATGAATATTTCATGTTAATAAACCTTAAAATTCATGTATAATTAAGGAAGTTACATATACAACTTCCGCCCCTGTGGCGCCTTACTTGAAAATTACTGGAAACCGCACGCACCTCCCCCAATTTGGGAGTTACTTTGTAAAGTTCTATTATAGGATTTTTTTGACACACTCAATCGCTTCTCCCTAACTGATTTGTGCCAAACGTGAAGAAAACCCTTCATGTCCTATTTTGACTTAACCCCAAAACGCTTCTTACTTGACATTGGGCTTGGTCACCCTACCCAGATTATTTTCATAGCCTAGGCAGTCGCCGCTTCGCGGAGGTCTAGGCTGTGTGTTTTTAACATGAAGAAAATAACCGCCATCGAACCGCAAAAGAATCGCAATCGAGTCAACATTCACCTCGATGGAGAATTTGCCTTCGGCTTGGCACGCATTACAGCCGCATGGTTAAAAATTGGCGATGTTTTAAGCGAAGAAAAAATTGCCGAGCTAAAAAATAAAGATGACGGTGAAAGAGCCTTACAACAGGCATTACTTTTTTTAAGTTATCGAGCAAGGTCAGAAAAAGAAATAAGACAAAATTTGCTCAAACATGAATATGCAGAAAGCATTATTGAGCAAACTTTAGAAAGACTGCGCGAAAACAAGTTAGCAAACGACCATCAGTTTGCAAAAACTTGGGTAGAAAACCGAAACACCTTTCGCCCAAGAAGCAAAAGAGTTTTGACGATGGAACTTCGTCAAAAAGGATTGGATGAAGAAACAGTAACAAATGCCGTTGCCGATGTGGATGAAAATGCTCTAGCTTATGAAACAGCTAAAAAAAGAGCAACCAGATTCACAGGTCTAGAAAGAAGCGAGTTTCGTAAGAAACTATCCGACTTTTTAGCAAGGCGTGGCTTCCCTTATTCTGTGGTTAGCAGTGTTGTTACCCAAGTTTGGAACGAACTGCATCCACAAGAATCATTTTATGAAGATGAGGATATAACATGAACCTAGTAGATATATTAATTATGTTGCTGGTATTGATCGTTGGCATTTTGGCTGGGTATTTTTTACATCGCCTGCGCGCCGAGCGTGCCGCCAAAGCCAAACAAGATAAAGCCGATGATATTGTGAAAGCCGCACAAACCCAAGCAGGGTTAATTGTGAAAGGCGCACAAGATAACTCAACCAAAATTATTCAAGCGGCTGAAAGTGAAATTAAAGAAAGACGCATTGAATTAAATAAAGAAACAGAACGAGTTGAAAAACGCCGTTCAGAGTTGGATGCACGCTTTGACAAAATTGAACAACGTGAACAGGCGCTAAATAAACGTCAGTCACAAGTAGATAAACGTGCTAATGAGATTGATAAGTTGCATGAAGAAGAAATGAAGAAGTTAGAGCAAATTGCGCAGTTGAGTCAGGATGATGCTAAAAAAGAATTGTTTGCCGCTGTTGAAAAAGAAGCCAGAGGCGACATGGCTAGAATCATCCGTCAGATAGAAGCAGAGGCGCGAGCTCAAGGT
Organism: Chloroflexi bacterium OLB14; assembly: GCA_001567105.1. Taxonomy (GTDB): domain Bacteria; phylum Chloroflexota; class Anaerolineae; order Anaerolineales; family Villigracilaceae; genus Villigracilis. The sequence goes on along the minus strand of LMZR01000039.1, from coordinate 22,901 downwards.
GAAGAACGCGCTCGCAAATTAATTGCCGATGCTATTCAAAGAGTCGCATCTGAACATGTAGCAGAAGTGACTCGAGCTGTTGTTACATTGCCTAGTGAAGAAATGAAGGGGCGCATTGTGGGGCGTAACGGGCGTAACATTAAAGCCTTTGAGCAAGCCGCAGGGGTAGATGTCATTGTGGATGATACGCCAGACTCTGTTACGATTTCATGTTTTGATTCTGTGCGCCGTGAAATTGCACGCCGTGCTTTAGCAAAATTAATTTTAGACGGTAGGATTCATCCTGCTCATATTGAAAAAGTAATTGAAGATGAAACTAAAGCGGTTCAAAAGATTATCAATGAAGCAGGCGAACAAGCTGCATACGAAGCCAATGTAGGAAGTTTGCACCCTGAAATTTTGAAGATGATGGGACGTTTGAAATTCAGAACATCATACGGGCAAAACCAATTGGCACATGCAGTGGAAGCCTCTAAACTTGCGGGCATTTTGGCGGCAGAAATTGGTGCCAATGTAGAGTTAGCTAAACTGGGTGGCTTTTTACATGATATTGGTAAAGCTATGGACCATAATCAAGATGGCACACATGCTGGCTTAGGTGCTGAATTTTGCAAGCGTTATGGCGTCAATCCGATTGTATTAAATGCAATCGCTTCACACCACCATGAGGTTGATCAGGAAAGTGTGGAGGCGGTCATTACTGAGGCGGCAGATGCAATTTCAGGTGCGCGACCTGGTGCACGCCGCGAAGATTTAGAAGCCTACATTAAACGTATTCGTTCGTTAGAAGAAATGTCTATGTCGTTTGATGGTGTGCAACAAGCCTTTGCTATTCAAGCAGGTCGTGAAGTTCGCATTCTCGTTAAGCCTGAAGCGATTGATGATTTAGCCTCGGCTCGCTTAGCCAGAGATGTTGCCAAGAAAATTGAAGAGACTATGCAATATCCAGGTCAAATTCGGGTGACGGTGATTCGAGAAACCCGCTCAACTGAGTATGCAAAATAAGAACTATTAGCCACAGAGAACACAGAGTTTTTAAGAAGAACATCTTTCCTCAATTTTCTTTGTGCCCTTTGTGGCAAAATACGCTTAAAAACTTACAGGGATATTGCGAATGCCCCCTCCACATCAGAGAGTGCTACAATATTGGGTATGAAGATAAATACCCAGTTGCCTCTTGCAAAGTGGGGGGGAATTATTATCTTAGCATCATTACATTTTATTCTGCTGAATATATACGGCAAAAACTACGAAAATGAGCTGAGTATTTTTCCTGTGCTTGTCGCGGGCTGGTTTTTTGGTAGAAGAGCTGGCATGGTTACTGCTTTTATCCTCTTAGCAGGCTATGTTTTAATTTTATATATTAAAGCAGAACCTTGGCAATCTATTTTTGATGCTAATTTTATTTTGAACTTACTTATTCTTAGCTTATCTGGTATAGGGACTGGTTGGTTAAAATCTATTTATAAAACTCAAAATATACAAGATGTTGAACTGAAAAATCGATTACGCGAAGCCGATGCACTAGCTAAAATTTCAATTGCTTTGAGCCAAGCCGAACGAGTGGGGCTAGCGGGTATTTTGCAACTTATTGTTGATTCTGCAAAGAATCTCATCCCTAGCGCCGAGCAAGCAGTCATTCATATTTTAGATGAAGAAAAAAAATACCTCGTTGCTCAAGCCGCTAGCGGTTTTCAAGATGCACCTGAAAATAGATTACGTATGCAACTTGGCAAAGGCATTGCAGGGCAAGCCATTTTAAGTGGCGAAACCATTAATATTACCGATACCAATACAGATGCCCGTTTTTTAAGAGCAAATAACACTCCGCGCTTTCGTTCTTTATTAGTTACGCCTATTGTTGGTGGTGAGGAAAAACTTGGCACAATTAGTGTGCAAAGTGAATTAGCAAATGCCTTTACACAGCATGAACAGGAATTACTTGGTGCTTTAGGTGTACAAGCCGCCATTGCTATTGAAAATGCACGCTTACTAGAAAGCACCCAACAATCATTAAAAGAGACAAACGCCTTATACCGTATCAATCAAGGCTTGGTAGCCTTCACTGTAGATGAATTACTTGAAGATGTTGTAAATTTACTAAAAGAAAATTTTGGCTACTATCATGTGCAAGTTTATATTGTAGAAACACAAAGTAAGGAGTTTATTCTTAAAGCCGCTAGCGGAGAAATTGGTAAAGAATTACTTGAACAAAAACATCGGCTTCAAGCGGGCGCAGGGATTGTTGGCTATGTGGCAGAAACGTTAATGCCATTTTTCAGTAATAATGTAGATGAAGTTGTCTTCTTCATTCGTAACCCCTTACTACCAGATACAAAATCAGTCTTGACAATACCAGTCAAAATAGATGCCCATCTCTTTGGCATTTTAGATATCCAACAAGCTTTACCAAAAAACTTTTCAACTAGAGATTTACAAGTTGTCAGCTCAGTAGCAGACCAACTTGCCTTCGCTTTACAAAAAGCAGAGCTATACCAAAGCTTACAAGATGCCCTACAACACGAAAAATCCATGCGAAATCAATTAATTCAAAGCGAACGGCTCGCCGCTGTTGGGCGTCTACTTGCTTCTGTTTCTCACGAATTAAATAATCCCCTGCAAGCGATTCAAAATGCCTTATTTTTACTAAAAGAAGAAAAGGGAATTTCAGAACAAGGTAAACAAGACCTAAACATTGTGTTAGCAGAATCTGAGCGCATGGCAGGTTTAATAGAAAGATTACGTGAAGCCTATCGCCCAATTCGAGAAGAAGATTATAAAGAAACCCAAATTAACAACTTGGTAAACGATACTTACGCACTACTGGCCACACACCTCCGACATAACCAAGTCGAATTTGAATTTATCCCTGATAACCAATTACCCACTATCCCTGTGCTAACAAACCAAATCAAACAAGCCATACTAAATTTAGTTATCAATGCTATGGAAGCCATGCCCACTGGTGGAAAAATCATCATCCAAACTCAACACCTGCCAGAAAGTGATGAAATTCTCATTAGCGTAACCGATACAGGCAAAGGAATTTCAGCCAATATCTTGCCAAATATTTTTGAAGCTTTCATAACCGATAAAGAAACAGGCACAGGGTTAGGATTAACCATCACCTATGATATTGTTACCAAACATCATGGTCACATCTCTGCTAAAAATAATTATGGGGCAGGTGCCACTTTTAGCGTTTGGTTGCCAACCAAAAGATTGGAACTAGTATGAACATCACAGGTCGAATTCTTGTCATTGAAGATGAATCTAGCTTACGAAAAACGTTAGCGCGCATTTTGCAACAAGCAAACTTCGAAGTAACCACTGCCGAAAGCGCCGAACAAGGGTTAGATTACCTAAAAACTACCGCCTTCGACTTAGTCTTTACTGACTTACGCTTACCAGGCATGGCAGGCTTAGAAGCACTAAAACAAATTCAATCTACAAATCCTAATATCCCCGTTGTCTTATTCACCGCCCAACCTGATATTAACTCTGCTGTTGAAGCGTTGCGTTATGGTGCAACCGATTACTTACTAAAACCATTAAAGCCCGAAGTAATTATTGAAAGAGCCAAAACAATCCTAACCAATCAACAAAAAGAAAAACGCAAGCGCGAAATTATAGATGAAATTGAAACACTCCAAAACGAATTAAAACAACTTGAAGATAATGACAAGCCCATCACCAACACACTACCAAACCCCCAAATAGAACGATTCATCAAACAAGGTGCTTTAATTTTAGATTTACACACCAAACGTGTTTCCATCAAAAACGAAACAATTAACCTACCTCCCACCTCATTTGAGTACTTACTTGTGCTAGCCCGCCACGCCCCCAACGTGGTCGACTTTCAAACATTAGTTGCTGAGGCACAAGGCATACAAGCTGAAATGCGCGAAGCCCAAGAACTGACCAAATGGCATATTCACCAACTGCGCGGCGCAATCGAACAAGATTCTCGCAACCCCAGCAGATTAATCACCGTGCGTGGTACAGGCTACAGGCTTGTGGTTGACTAATAGATAAAAAACGCTTCATACTTGCTGATAACTGATTCTGTTTCAGAAAACTTTTGCTTTGCGTGCGGGTAAAAGAATGTATTGACCAACCTAAAGAGCAGAAACAACTCTCGGCTAGGTAAGAGGCGTCACTTCATTCCCAACTTTTCCCAACTTTTTTATATGAAACCCTATCGTTTTTCCGCCTGATTTCATGGAAAATGGTAGGCATGAGTAAAAACAACCTTTCTCACAATTCTGATGTTGTTCGTATTTTGATTGTAGATGATCATCCTTCAACTGCAACTACATTGGCTCGTGCATTGAGTCAGCTAAATTCTGTTGAAGTTATTTCTGCAACGAATGGGAATGAAGCTCTAGAAAAGGTAAAAGATCAAGCGGTGGATATTTTAATCACCGATATGATTATGCCTGAGATGACAGGGTTGGAATTAATTGAAAAGTTACGAGATCATCCTGCGGGGAAACCTTCACGCACATATTTGGTAACAGCATATGATGTGCCCGGCTTGAAGGTAACCGCACAGCGTTTGAAGGTTAATGAAGTGCTAATTAAACCTGTGCGCCCCGAGAGGATATATCAGATTATTTTGCGAGATATTGAAGATCTAAAACATGCTACTCAGCCATATAAAAATGTAGAAGCAGAGAAGCGAAAGTTCAAAATTTTAGTAGCAGATGATAGACCAGATAATGTGACTCTTTTGGTGCGTTATTTAGAATATGAAGGGTATCAGCCTGTCACTGCGTATGATGGGGAAGAGGTATTAAATAAGGCGCAAGATGAAATGCCTGATTTAATTTTATTAGATGTGAATATGCCTAAGAAAGATGGTTTTGCTGTATTAGCTGAGGTGCGAGCAAATGAGCATTTGAAGCATATCCCCATTATTATTTTGACTGCGGCTCGTTTAGATTCGGCAGATGTGCAAGAAGGCTTGAATTTAGGCGCTGACGATTACATTATGAAACCATTTGATCGCCGTGAATTGATGGCGCGCATTCGGGCGAAATTGCGTGTGAAAGAAGCAGAAGACGCTACCCGCCGCCGAAATCGCGAATTGAGTTTGTTGCCTGAAATTGGCAAGGAGTTAAGCGCTCGCACAGATTTAACCGATATTGCTACTATTTTATTAAAAAGAACTGCTGAAACTTTAGGCGCATTTGAAGGGCATATGGTTATGCTAGATGCTAGTGGCGCTATTACGGATAATTTTAAAATTACAGTATCAGATGCTACCCTAGATGTAGGGCAACTTGACTTGCAGGAGAGTTTGTTTAACTATATTCTCGAAACTAGGCAAGGCGTAATTATTGAAAATGCTACAGCTACTAAATTTTGGAAAGCGGTTGAAAATGACCCAACTCGCTCTGTGATAGTTGCTCCATTATTTGGTAGGCGTGATTTGTTGGGCTTGTTATTCCTAACGCATGAGCAAGCAGATTATTTTACGTTAGATCATGTCCTTTTATTGCAGGCGATTGCTAGCCAAGCCGCAATTGCTATTGAAAATGTACGGCTATATCAAAATGCAACTGAAGAACAAAAGCAAATTGAAAAAATTAAAAATGAATTTATTGCTACAGCTTCACATGATTTGAAAAACCCAATTATGTCTATTAGTGGGTTTAGTACTTTACTTACAAAAGCAGGACCGTTAAATGCCCAACAGGAGGAATTTGTAGGGCGCATTCAACATTCCACTAAGAACATGCTAGAACTTGTTCAGAACATGTTGCAATTGACTGAAATTGATTTGCAAAAAATGAATGGTTCTCAAACAGATGTGGATGTAATTGCTGTGTTGAAAGAAATTATTAACGAATATGAAATTCAAGCACAACAAAAAGAACAAATATTAGCTTTGGAAACCTCAGTAACAGAGGTGTTTGTGCATGGTGATGGTTTACAGCTTAAACAAGTATTTCGTAATTTGATTGGCAATGCGATTAAATATACCCCAGCAGGTGGAAAAATTAATGTTTTAGTTAAATTATTACAAGGCGCTGTAAAAATTCAAGTGCAAGATACTGGCTACGGTATTCCTGCCGCAGATTTACCACATATTTTTGATCGTTTCTATCGAGTTCGTTCTGGCAAGACCTCTGAAATCGAAGGTAATGGCTTGGGTTTGGCAATTGTTAAATCTATTGTTGAAAAACACAAAGGTGAAGTGTATGTACAAAGTAAGCCTAGTGAAGGTACTGTTTTTACAGTTGATTTTCCGTTAGCAACGCAGATAGCTTTATAGCATACATAGTAATATTATAAAAACAAGGAGAATGAAATGAACAGTAACAAATATACTTTTGGAGTTGGAATAATGATGATGGCACTTATTTTAAGTGCTTGTAGTGCGGTTGCCCCACAGCCAGCAGATAATGTAACTGTGCAATTAAGCTGGTTTCATGGCGTGGAATATGCAGGCTTTTATGCGGCTGTAGAAAAGGGGTACTATGCAGAAGAAAATATAAATGTAGTTTTAAATGCTGGCGGTCCAGAAATTAATCCGTTTGATGAAGTAGCAAGTGGAAATGCTCAATTTGGAATTGGCTCAAGTGATAGCATCATCTTAGCCAAAGCTGATGGTAAGAATTTTGTTTCTGTGGCGACCATTTATAGAGACAATCCTCTAGCCATTACATCGCTTGTTTCAGATAACATTCAAAAACCTGAAGATTTAGTTGGTAAAACGATTGGTACCTATTCTATAGATTTAAGCAATTATTGGGACTTGATGTTCCTCGCCTTTATGAGTCGCACCGGGCTAGAACGAGATTCTATGAAATATGCTGTGATTGAAGATTTTTCTGGTGCCAATGAAATTAAATCTGGCAACATGGATGCAATGAGTGGCATGTTCGCTACAGATCAACAAGTGATGACCCGCCAAGCTGGGGATGAAATTAACTTGATGTATTATAAAGATTATGGCGTACAAGTCTATATTAATACTATTTTTGTTACAGATGAGTATAAGAATAATAATTCAGATTTAATAACCCGCTTTCTTCGTGCTACATTCCGTGGGTACCAATATGCACTTGAAAATACAGATGAGATGGCATCTGTAGCAGTTTCGTATGATGAAACCTTAGATTTGGAATATCAAAAACAAGTTATGGTAGCCTCTATTCCTTTCATTGATACTGGTAATGCCCCTATTGGTTCTATGGATGAAGGTGTATGGAATATTACTCAGGATATTCTTTTAGAGTTTGATCTTTTATCAGCCCCAGTAGATTTATCGACTGTGTACACTAACGAGTTTATCTTACCATAACGATATGTATTCGACCTCTTGCTAAAGTATTTAGATAAGAGCGCTTCTGCAAGAGGTCTTTTTGTTAGCCGAATTTTGACTCAGTAGCTATAGTAGAGGTTTTATGAACCAAAATCGATTTACCCAGAAAAAAAATAAAGGACGATTTCAATCTTTATCTTTAAGGAATCGTCTGTTGCTAGCCTTTATTTTGTTGGCAATTTTACCTGTACTTATTACTGGGTCTATTGCTACGATGATCAGTAGACAAGGTTTGGAAGATAGCGTGTATAACGAACTTGAATCTGTGACGGTATTAAAACAAAACGCTATCAAAGATTGGTTAAATGTAGTGCAGAATAACCTCAGCTTAGCGTTTCAAGATCGTTTAATTCGCCAAAGTGTTTCTGCACTTTTAGAGCAAGAGACAACTATGTCGTTGAGTCAAGAGCAATTAAGGCTTGAGTTAGTAAAATTCAATAGTTATACAAATTATTATACTGAAATATTTGTGATGAATAGAAATGGTGAAACAGTCCTTTCTACGAACAACATTCAGGAAGGAAAAATTCAACTTAACCAAAACTTCTTTCAAGAAGGCATAAAGGGTAAATTTGCTTCTCCACCTGTATACGAAGTTTCGTTTTCAAGTTACTCTATTTTGATTTCTGAACCAATTTTAAATACGGCTGGCACTACAATTGGAGTATTAGCGGCGCGCGTGAATCTTGCTACATTGGATTACATCATGCAACAAGATACAGGTTTAGGTGAAGCGGGCGAAACCTATCTCATAAGTTCAAACTACGCCGTTTTAACCAACCTAGACCACTCTCAAGTGATACCAGGGGAAACATATATTCGTACCGAAGGTGTAACCGATGTGGTTCAAAATAAAAATTTGAACTTAGGTGCTTATGTGGATTATTCGAATACGGCCGTCTTTGGAGCTTATTCATGGATACCTGAATTACAGATTGTGCTTGTTGCTGAATATCACCAAGCGGACGCCTTGCAAGCTTCAAACCGCGTGCTTCAAACTACAGCTGGTTTAATAGTGTTGATTGCACTGTTAGCTATCTTGGTTTCTTTTATAGTTACTAATAGTATTACATCTCCTATTACAAAACTTGTAAATATTGCCGATAATATTTCTCACGGTAATTTGGATTTACAAGCAGAAGTGGTTCAACAAGACGAAATTGGGGTGCTGGCGCAATCGTTCAATATCATGACGTCTCGCCTTAGAGATTTAATTGGTTCATTGGAACAACGAGTATCAGACCGTACCAAAGCCTTAGCCACTTCCACAGAAGTGAGCCGTAAACTTTCGACCATCTTAGATGAAAAACAATTAGTGAACGAAGTTGTAAATCAAGTACAAAGCGCGTTTAATTATTATCATGTTCACATCTATTTGATGGATGATAAACAGGAAAAATTAATCATGGCAGGTGGAACGGGTGAGGCGGGTAAGACGATGTTAAGCCAAAGACATGCTATTTCGGTGGGTAAAGGTTTAGTAGGGCGAACAGGAGATACAAATACTCCAATTCTCGTAGCAGATACAAGCAGAAGTGCCGATTGGCTACCCAACCCACTTTTGCCAGATACTAAAGCGGAAATTGCTGTTCCAATTTCGCTTGGTTCACAAGTGTTAGGTGTGTTAGATGTGCAACAGAATATTGTAGATGATTTGAATCGTGAAGATGTGGATTTACTTCAATCAATAGCTAATCAGGTTGCTATTGCTTTGCAAAACTCCCGTACATTAGCTTCTATTCAGGAACGTGCCAGCCGCGAACAATTGATTACATCAATTAATCAAAAAAATTCTCAGTGAAAATAGTGTAGAAAGTGCTTTACAAGTTGCAGTGCGTGAAATTGGGCGAGTATTCAATACTCAGGCACAAATTAAATTGAAAACTCCAAACAGCGAGAATTAGGAGAAGATATGCTTAATCAACTAAAAAAAATTCTTTTCAGCCCCTATCTTTTTACAAAATGAAGATAAAACTCGGCGCGCATACTTATTACATGTGATTTTGTTAGCTCAATTTGTGATATTGGCATTAATTTTATTGACTTCTATAACCGCTGTTTTTTCAACAAATAACATAAACACAACTACATTAGTAATAACGCTTGGAAGTTTGGTTTTGAATCTGTTGTTTCGTTTCTTTATGAAGCGTGGCTGGGTTAGCGTTACTACGGCAATTTTGTTAATTGCCTACCTTATTGCGATTAACAACAGTGTTAGTATAGGTGGCACAATAAATTCTTTAACAGTTATATTTTATCCACCAGTGATTATCATAGCAACCTTGTTGATGAATAGGCGGGCTGGGTTTATATTTTTTATTCTTACTGCTCTTTCAATTGCCGCCATAATGTGGGCAGAGGTAAATGGACACTTACCACCTGCCGCCCCTACGATTAATATAACCACAGTAATAGTTATGATTACAGGGTTAGCCTTTACGCTTGTATTGTTATACCTTGCTTCACAAGGTACAGATGATGCCTTGAAAAGAGCACATGATAAAGAGCAAGAAGTTCGTGAGCTTGCAAATTCGCTAGAAACTAAAGTTCAAGAACGTACAAAAGCGTTATCAACTTCAGCAGAAGTAGGACGCCGTATTTCCACTGTGCTTGACCCTAACCGCTTGGCTTTTGAGGTGGTAGAACAAATTAAAAATGCTTTCAATTATTATCACGCCCATATATATTTTAAAAATGAAATGACAGGCGAGTTGGTGATAGCGGGGGGGACAGGCGATGCAGGTAAAGCCTTGTTGGCACGTGGGCATAAAATTTCTAAAGGTAAGGGGTTAGTAGGCCGTGCGGCAGAAACAAATACATTAATTCTTGTTAGTGATACAACTGCAGACTCCACTTGGTTACCCAATGAATTGTTACCTGAAACAAAGTCTGAAATTGCTGTGCCTATTTCTATTGGCTCAGAAGTGTTAGGCGTGTTAGATGTGCAACAAAATAAGCAAAATTCTTTAACTCAAGAAGATGCAGATTTGTTGCAAACTATTTCTTATCAAGTAGCGGTGGCATTACGTAATGCACAAGCATATTCACAAACGCAACAAGTAGCTGAACGTGAGACTTTGATTAATGAAATTGGAAGAAGAATTCAAACTTCTGCCACAGTAGAGCAAGCCTTACAAGTGACTGTACGCGAATTGGGATTAGCATTGGGTGCTAAAAAACTCGCGTGTTGTTCTCAACTTGCCAGAGAACAAGTAGAAAGGATATCCTATGACAGAACATAACTCATCGGATAATATGCAAAACCGTATAAACAATATCTTTACAGGGTCAGATGTACCTTCTCCTGCTAGCCTGAAAGAAATGGAATCTCTACGGAATCGGGTGCGGGAATTAGAAGAGCAGATTAAGTTGCAGGAAACTGAAACAGCTAAAATCAAAGAAGAAGCGCTTCAGTCTTCTGGTTCGTTTGGTTTGTATCCATCATCAGATTCGTTACATCGAACAGCAACCAGCAAGGTTAATACACAGGCAGTTCAAAAATCTTGGTTGCCCTCATTTTTTACTGCACCTGTATTTGCTGATGATTTAGAAAAAACGCAATCTGCTAAATTGCTTTATCAAATTATCACGGTGGTTTGGGCAATTCCAGTGATTTTGTTTTTAATTTGGTTGTTTGGTAATCGCCCCGAGGCAATTGGTCCAGCTATTATTATTGCGATGGGGTTACTTGCGCTCATGTGGCTGGCGCGTAGTGGTTGGGTAAACCTTGCAAATGGTTTTATGGCTATGATGATTGTTTTGGTGTTTGGTTATGCGGATTATATAAACGCAGGGAATCCACAACCATCAACATTGATGATTGCCGTTACGATCATTATGAGTGGTTTATTGCTTGGGAGGCGTGCGCCTGTAATCACTGCTGTTTTGGTTGTTCTTACGCACATCGTCATTGTTTATTTGCAAATGCAAGGGGTGATTAAACTAAATAGCGAACCTGCTGTTGGTTTTGAGAATATGGTCATTACAGGTGGTATGACGCTTGTGATTGGTTTTCTTTTTCAATTTGTGATTACAAGGTTACAAGTTTCTTTGGAGCGAACACGTCACAATGAAAGAGAATTGCAAGTTAGCAATCGTGAATTGCGAGAATTGGGTGTTTCATTAGAAAAACGCGTGCAAGACCGTACACGCGACCTTGAGTTGGCATCTGAGGTGGGTAGAACTGTTACTGCTAAAGTAAATGATTTAAATCAATTACTATCTGATGCAGTGGAACAAATTCGTTCGCGGTTTAATTTATATTACACTCAGGTGTATTTGACAGACCGCGCAGGCAGAATGATCACTTTGCGTGCAGGTACAGGGGCTGTTGGGAAACAACTTTTACAACGTGGGCATCAGTTATTAATTAGTAGTGATTCGTTAAATGGTCGTGCTGCGTTGGATAAGCGAGCTGTGATTGTGTTAGATACGTCTAAGCACCCTGCGTTTTTGCCAAACCCATTGTTACCGAAAACACGTTCAGAGATGACTGTACCATTGATTGTTGGCGATCAAGTGCTTGGTGTACTTGATATGCAAAGCGATGTTCCTAATTCATTAAATGAAAATAACTTACCCGCATTCGAGTCGTTGGCGGGGCAGTTGGCAGTTGCAATTCAAAATGCTTCTTTATTTGAACAAGCCAATCAAGCTCGTGCTGAAGTGATAGAGCAAGCCAAACGCTTATCTTTGGATAATTGGGATAACTTCTTAAATGCAGTTGAGCGTAGTGAAAAAATTGGGTATGTCTTTAATCAAAATGAAATATTACCTTATTTGAACCAGCCTAATGTAGCCGAAGCGAACACTTTGGATACTCCTATTCTAGTGGCTGGAGCAGAAATTGGAAAAATTCAAATTGTAGATGATGCGGACAGACAATGGACTGTTGATGAAAGTAATTTGATTCAGAACACTGCCATGCAATTAGCAAACCATATAGAGAATTTAAGATTACTCGCGCAATCTGAAAAATACCGAACCGAAGCCGAACAAGTTACCAAACGCCTCACGCGTGAAGGTTGGAGAGAATATTTTGCTACGCAGAAAGATCAAGTTAACGGTTTTGCTTATGACCAGTATCAAGTATTGCCTTTAAGTGAAAATGGACATTATGCTGAATCTCTACAAACTCATCCAATATATGTGCGTGATGAGCAAGTTGGCGAGTTAGCTATTGTGCAAAATGAATCGTTAAATGAAGAAACTAATGAGATTATTAATGCTGTTACACAGCAATTGAGCACTCATATTGAAAACTTACGTTTGCTGGAACAAACTGAACAAAAGCGTATTGAAGCAGAAGCCTTATTGCGTGAGTTAGATAGCCAGAAATTTGCCTTAGATCAACACTCCATTGTGGCTATCACCGATCAAACGGGTGAAATTTTATATGCCAATGATAAATTTGTTGAAATTTCAAAATACTCCCGCGAAGAATTGCTAGGGCAAGATCATCGTATTTTGAATTCAGGATATCATTCTAAAGAGTTTATGCGCAATTTATGGGTCACAATTGCCAATGGGAAGGTATGACACGGTGAATTACTTAATAAAGCCAAAGATGGAAGTTTATATTGGGTAGACACAACCATCGTCCCCTTCCTTAACGAGAAGGGGAAACCATATCGTTATATTGCCATGCGCACAGACATTACACAGTTAATTGAAAGCCGTGAAAAAATTAAAGCCGCGCAAGAGCAATATGAATTAGCGGTAGAAGGTTCTAACGACGGTTTATGGGATTGGGATATTCCAACCAATCAAGTATATTTTTCACCCCGTTGGAAAGAAATGGTCGGCTATGGTGTGGACGAACTAAACAACGGCTTTGCCGACTTTGAAAAATTATTACACCCTGAAGATCACGACCGTGTAATGGGCGTAGTTGGTGATTATATGGCTGGGAAAATTCCAGCGTATGATACTGAATTCCGCTTCCAACATAAAAACGGCTCATATCGCTGGATTCGTGCCAGAGGAAAATTATTAAGAAATGCAGATGGCTCTCCACAACGCATGGCAGGTTCACATACAGATATTACACAGTTAATTGAAAACCGTGAAGAAATCAAATCTTCACAAAAGCGTATGCAAACCATCCTTGAATCTGTAACCATTCCTATGGTCATTACGCGCTTATCAGATAATGCTCTAACTTTTATAAATACCCCTGCTCTTGAAGCCACTCAATTTATAGCAGAAGATGTAATGGGCAAGCCTACCCCAAACTTCTACTATCAAGTAGAACAAAGGAATCAATTTATTGCCGAACTACAAGCAAAAGGCGAAGTAGACGACATGGCTGTACAAATTCTCCGTGCAGATGGACAACCCATTTGGGTATTACTCTCTGCTCGCATCTTCGACTTTGAAAATGAAAAATCCATCATTACCACATTTGTAGATATTACCGAACGTATTCATGCTCAAGAAGCCATTGCCAAACGTGCTAGCGAGTTACAAACAGTAGCCGCAGTATCACGCACCACATCCACAGTGCTAAACCCAGATATTCTATTACAAACAGTGGTAGATATTACAAAAGAACGTTTTGACTTATACCATGCACATATCTATCTCTTAGATGAAAATTGGAACACACTTCTACTCGCCTCTGGCGCAGGGGAAGTTGGTTCTCAAATGGTTAAATCTGGCCATGCTATTGATATGACCGCTGAACGCTCACTGGTAGCACGCTCTGCCCGCGAAAAACAACCAGTCATCATCAATAATGTTCGAAGCGAAGTCGGCTTTTTACCAAATCCATTACTACCTGAAACACGTGCCGAAATGGCAGTACCAATGATTGTAGGTGAAACCGTACTAGGCGTGTTCGACGTGCAATCAAACAAAGTAGAAGGATTTTCACAAGAAGATGCCAATATTTTCACCACCCTATCTTCACAAGTAGCAGTTGCTCTACAAAATGCTCGTCTATATCAAGAACAAGCCGCTACCGTAACTCAATTGCGCGAGTTAGATAGACTAAAATCATCCTTCCTCGCCAACATGTCGCACGAGCTACGCACTCCATTAAACTCCATTCTTGGCTTCACAGAAGTAATGCTTGAAGGATTAGATGGACCATTAACCCCCAATATGAACAATGACCTCAAACTAATTAACAAAAATGGTCAGCACTTACTACACTTAATTAATGACGTGTTAGATATGGCAAAGATTGAATCAGGAAAATTGAACCTCATCATCGAACAATTCAACATCCAAGAAATCTTTGAAGAAATAATAAATATCACCTCACCATTAGCCAGTGAAAGAAAATTAACTTTAAAGATTGACCCCAAATCTGATACTGCAGTCAACATCAATGCCGACCGTACCCGCTTGCGTCAAGTGATGATTAACTTGGTAAATAATGCACTTAAATTTACAGAAAAAGGTAAAGTTACCATTCGTGCCGTACGTGAAGAAAACAATGTATTAATCAGCATCAAAGATACAGGCATTGGCATTCCACCTCAACATCTAGAAGATATCTTTAGCGAATTCACCCAAGTTGATTCATCCACCACGCGCAAAGTAGGCGGCACAGGCTTAGGTCTACCCATCAGCCGCAAATTAGTTGAAATGCACGGCGGAAAACTTTGGGCAGAGAGTAACGGCATTGAAGGCGAAGGCTCAACATTCTTCGTATTCATGCCCATTGAAAACCGCAGTGCAACATCAGAACCCATCACCAGAAAGATTGACTAACCTTCATGTCTAAGCCAATTACCTTGCAATGCGCCCTATGCGGAAACCAACAACCCTACATTCCGTTTCAACCTGCAGTTTGTCAAACATGCGAATCACAGTGGCTTGAAGCAAAATATGATTATGTTGCTTTCAAACGTGAAATCTTACGCGGTATACCCAACCGTCCACAAAACCTATGGCGTTACCAAGATATCCTACCACTTGAAAATCCATCTGCCCTAAATTTATACCCTGCTGGTGGAACTCCATTATGGCTCTCACATCGCTTCGCTACTGACCTTGGGCATGATTCTGTTTACATCAAAGACGAACGCTACTCCCCAACCGCCTCATTCAAAGATCGTCAAGCCGCCGTAGCAGTTGCCGCCATGAACGAAAACGGAATTCGTGAAGCCGTTATTGCTTCTACAGGAAATGCCGCCGTAGCATACGCCGCCGCCTGTGCCAGAGCAGGTATAAAACTATGGGTCTTTATGACCAGCCTTGTACCACAAGAAAAATTACGAGAAGCCGCCTTATTTGGCGCAGAAGTCATTCGCGTTAGCGGAAATTACGACCAAACCAAACAGATTGCCGCGCAATTTGCACAACGAAAAAATTTATTATTAGATAGAGGCGCAACTTCTGTGCCAGCTCGTGAATCTATGAAAACAATTGCTTACGAAATTGTCGAACAACTTGGCTGGCGTGCACCCGATTGGTACATTCAAGCAGTCAGTGGGGGAATGGGTCCATTAGGGGTGTATCAAGGCTTCCAAGAAATGTATGCAATGGGATTAATTAATAAAATTCCAAAACTAGCCATCATCCAAGCCGAAGGTTGTGCGCCAATGGTTAACGCTTTCAAAGCAGGCAAAGATGTAGCCACCCCTGTAATTCCTGATACAAGAATTATCATCTTATCCACTGGAGACCCAGGCAAACCTTATACCTACTTATGGAATTTGATTCAAAAATTTGGTGGCGAAATGGAAGCAGTAAGCGATTTAGATGCCTACTCTGCCATGAAATCACTTGCTAAAAGCGAAGGTATGGCTGTCGAGCCAGCAACCGCTGTCGCCTTTGCAGGATTCGAAAAATTATCCAAACAAGGAAAAATTAAACAAGATGAACTCACCGTCATCAATTGCACAGGGCACACATTCCCTGTTGAAAAACACATCCTCGGTGAACAATGGGCTGTAGATGTGCATTTGAGCAAAGACCAATCTCCTGCACCACGCGAAGGCTTACAAGCCGCACTCGAAAATTTAGACGAAACAACAACGACTGTATTATTGATAGATGATAACGATGATGACGCTTTATTAATTCGCAGGTTACTAGAAAGCAGAAAAAATTATCGCATGTACCATGCCAAAGATGGCTGGGAAGGTTTATCTATTGCTCGCCAAAAACTACCTGATTTAATCGTCAGCGATTTAACCATGCCAGGTATTGATGGCTTTGGGTTAGTAGAAGAATTAAAATTAGACCCACGCACCAAAGATATCCCAGTAGTAGTAGTCAGCGCCAAAGATATAACAGCCGAAGAGCGGAACCGACTCAAAGGTCAAATTGAAGCGGTCTATCAAAAAAGGCTCATTGCCCACCAAAAAATTTGTAGACCAAGTTATCAACGTAATTCAAGATAAAATAGAAGATAAGAATAAGCCTTAAGGAGCACAATAATTATGGGCCATAATATTTTATATATTGAAGATAACCCAGATAATATGATGTTGGTTAAACGCGCACTTGAATCGCGTGGTTACAAACTAATTGAAGCAGTGAATGGCATAAGTGGTGTTAGCACTGCCGAAGCAAATGAAGTGGATTTGATTCTTTTAGATATCAACTTGCCTGATATTGATGGCTATGAAGTTGCTCGGCGTTTACGAGTCAGTGAAAAAATCAGTTTACGCCACATACCCATTATCGCCATTACTGCCAACGCTTTGAAAGGCGATGCCGAAAAAGCACTCTCTGCAGGTTGTGATGTGTACATGTCGAAACCGATTAATATTCGTGAACTATGGGCGCGGGTAGAAGCCTTTGTACCTGCACCTTGATGTGGAATAAAAAAACATTTTCCCGCTTCTTGCTGAGCGGATTGTTGGTTCTGCTATTGATTTTTTTCTTAACTTATATTTTTTGAATATAAAAGAACGCTGATGGTTGTCATCAGCGTTCTTTTTATTTATGTATAGCTTGTTTTATTACCTTATATCAAAAGTAGGCATTACCCCGTTACCAATAATATTGGGGAATATTCCTGCAGGCGTATAGATAAATTTATCTGTATCTTTAATGGCGCTGGCATTTGCTAAGGCAATTTGTAAAGCAACATATTCAGGGTGTGAAGAATACATTTGGGCTAAAGCTAATTCTTTGGCAATATCTACAAGAGCTTGCTCATTTGCAACTGCTTGTTGTGCTACAGTAAGTTCAAGTTGAGCCTGTGCATTAACTGTTTCTTGCTCAATCACTGCAAGTTCAGCTTTAAGTTGCTCTTGCTTTAGCAATTGTAGAACTGCTTGTTGCCTAGCTTCTTCTTGAAGTTTAGATTGCTCAACGCGAATACGTCCTTCTTCTACTGCTTGTTGAGCGGTGGCTTCTTGCTTGGCTTTTTCAGCATCTTGTTTTGCTTTCTCAGTTGCCAAACGGCTTTGCACAATAGCATCTAAGGCGGCTTGCACTTCTGGTGAAATAATCACTTGGGGTACTGCCACATTGCGCACTTCAAGACCGAGCGGCTCTGCTAAGGCGCTTAATTCTGCATCAATACATTCGCGAAGATTATCTCTTCCTGAACCAATAACAGCTTCATCAAATTTTTTATCACCCACACAAACTTTCATGGCTTGTAATGTGAAGGCGGTCATCCTTTGTTCAAGCGATTCATCATTGGTATAAATATTAAGGTAGCGCGAATAATTAGAAATTACAATATCGGCTTCACGTGGACGAAACACATCTGCTGTTACTTGTAAGCCAATTCGTTGTTTATCAATTGTGATCAATTCGGCATCTTCTACAGTAATTGCCACTGAACTGGTTTTAATTTTTACCAAATCTACAAATAAGCCAAAGTCATAAGCAATACCTGGCGGTAATACGTTTTGAATTTCGCCTGCCTGAATACTAATTCCAACTTCATCATTTTCAATTACTTCAAAATACCAAAATGATTTACTAATGCTAGCAAGTAGTCCAATTAAGACAATACCTACTATCAAGCCAATTAGCCACCGAGGGATGATAGAAAAAAAGACCCCTTGGACTAGAACTGTTTTTTTGATTTTGAGCATCTGGATTTCTCATTTTTTTAGTCTCCTAAACATAGTATATACAAAATTTTATTTATTTTAATCCCACAAATGGATTATATTGCTTTTCGTGTCCTACTGTCGTTTCAGGTCCGTGACCAGAAAGTAATCGCGTTTCATCAGGCATAGTATAAATCTGCTCGCGGATACTTTTCTCTAAAGCAGAAAAATCTCCACCTGGGAAATCAGTGCGACCAACGCTTTCGTTGAAAATCAAATCTCCACAAAAACAAATATTTTCTTTAGCAATATATAACACACAATGACCTCTGGTGTGCCCTGGCGCAAATCTTACTTCAAATTCATTTGAACCAAGTTTAAGAGTCATGCCATGTACCAAATCAATTGTCGGTTCGGGACCTGGGTCAATATTCAAACCAAAAGCGGCACCACCACCACCTGCTCGCCATAAAACGTGATCATTGGGATGAAGGGCAACATGCGGTAATGGATTTAATGAATCAGCAATTGCCGCCGCTCCGCCAATATGGTCAAAGTGAGCATGTGTGTACCAAAGGTGACCAATTCTCCAATTTCTTTTTTGCGCCTCTGCCAAAATGATATGACCATCCCAAGCAGGGTCAATCACTGCGGCTTCTTTGGTTTCAGGGTCTGCAACAAGATAAGCATTTGTAACAGCAGGACCTAATGTAAATGAAACAATTTCAAGCATAATTTTTCCTTTATTGATTTTCGACACGCCTGATAAACTCTCTTGATAATTCAAACACGCGCTGACGTTCCGCATCACTCGTGACGACGTGACCTGATTCTGTTACATATATTTTTGTTTTATCTGACGTATTTGTTAATCCGCTATAAATTTTTTCCATATTCTCAGGCAAGACGTAGTTATCACTCTTAGAATGAATCAACAAAACAGGTTTGTTGATTTTTGGCAAAGCGGATTGCATTTCTAAAAGTAATAATTTTAATTCAGCAATTGAAGTTATGGGATTCTGCGGGTATGAAATATGTTTGGCGTAAGATTCTTTATCAAACCATGATGAGCCAGGCTCCTCATTTGATTTCGACATATATTTAACCAATTTTCCATATAAACGAATAAACCAAAGCGGAAAATAGGGATCTCTTGGCAATGAATATGGCGTTGATATCGCAATTACGCCAGCAACATTTAATCTAGTGGACATTAACAAACTTAACGCGCCACCCATTGAAAGCCCAACCAAAAAGATTCGGTCAACACTGTTCGAGAGTAGATTAAAACCATCTTCAACAGAAGCAGTCCAGTCGCTCCAGCGAGAGGCGCGCATGTCATCAGGTTGAGTGGCGTGTCCAGCGAGTCGAATTCCTAAAACAGTGAATCCATGTTTATGTAAATCTTCGCCCATGTAACGCATTTCTTTGGGCGTGCCAGTGAAACCATGAATTAACAAAATGCCCGTGCGATTGCCTTGAAAAAAGAATGGTTCAGTTGAGGGGATAATTTGCATGAGATTCTCGTTTGATAATTTTACCTAAGTTGGAATAATATGTTGCAAACAGGATGCCTAACAATAATTCAAAGTAACCGATGTATGAAGTTTTTGTAATGATGTATGGTGCAATGAAAACCAATAAGAGCAAAAATAGCCAAGTAAATATGTTTTGAAATAAAACTTCAACCCAAGGGGAGATAAATTTAATCAATAACATGGCAAATGTTGAAGTGAATAAAATCAAAACCCAAAATAGCCAAGGGTGTTCCCAAATAATTTCAACATCTCGTTGAATTTCAAATAAGCGAAAAAATTTAATGAAAGCATAATGAATATATAAAAATAAAAGAGAATTTTCTCCCAAAAAGAGGACGACCCAGTTTAGTTTTTTATTTTGTAAAAATTTAACTGATCGTACAAGAAAAAAGACAAAAAACAAACTCATACTTGATAGGATAAAAAAATCTAAAAGAAATTGCCGTTTACTAACACCGCCCTCAGGGATTCCCCAACCAAATAAGGAATAATAAATTATAGATAAGGTAAAAAATATAATTAAGTTGTAAAGGTTTTTAATACGATATGCAAAGACACCTAGAAAGAATAATGAAAGCCACGGTAAAAATGGAAATACACCTGGTGCAATCAGTATTCCTTCAATTTTCTCAAACCCAAGCGGGTAAATTATTTTATCTAAAACAAAAGCAGTTATGCCAAGGAAGAGGTAACCCCATGTTTTTGGTTGAAAATATTTTTCAATACAATAAATCGTTAACACACTTAAAGCAATGACTTGAATAATTTCAAATTGAAAATTTGATAAAAAATCATCATGCAAAAACCCACTGTAGCTTAAGCCAAGCAAAAAAATAAAACCATATAAAACAAGCATTTCTTTCAAAGGCTTTTTTGTTTGAAAGGTGGCTGTTACACCAGAAGCAGAAAAAAATAAAGCAGGTGCTAAATTACCCCAAATCAAATATTCTTCATAATCCCACATCTTAAGTTTGGAATGTGCTATCACCATCAACACACAGCCTAAACCTTTTATCACATCTAAACCAATATCACGAGTTGAAGTTGTAGTCACGCCAAGATTATACCGCTTGCATTATTTTCGTATTATTTCAATGAGACCACGCAAGCCGAGTTCGTATGAACGCCAACCAAAACCAGTGACCTTGCCTTTGCAAACTGCTGAAACAAAAGATGTGTGCCGAAATTCTTCACGCGCATACACGTTTGATAAATGCACTTCGATAACAGGAATTTGAATAGCAGAGATTGCATCGCGCAATGCAACAGATGTGTGAGTGTAACCGCCAGGATTAAACACGACACCGTTTGCCCAAGTTCGCGCATCATGCAAAGCGTCAATCAATGCGCCTTCGTGATTCGATTGCGTGCATTTTATTTCGGTATTTAATTCTTTACCCAAGGCAATTAATTTTTCGTTGATGTTTTCTAACGTCATTGAGCCATACACTTCGGGTTCGCGTGTGCCGAGTAAGTTTAAGTTTGGTCCGTGCAAAATTAAAATTTTCATAACACATCCTCCAAATCATCCACATCAATCAATTCAACTTTTCCAATTTCAACGGGCAAAGCAAAACGAATTGACTTTGCATTTTTCTTTTTATCAACTCGCATGGCTTTGATAATTTCTGCGTGTGACATTTCATTTGGGATTTCAACTGGTAGATTTAATTTCTTCAATGTTGATTCAATCGCTTCGACTATGCTTTGACTTGCCAGCCCAACTTTAGCAGAATACTTCGCTTCGACAGCCATACCAATTGCAATTGCTTCGCCGTGACGTAAATCAAATTTACTGACTAACTCGACAGCATGGCCAACTGTGTGACCTAAATTTAATGTCGCTCGCATATTTTTTTCATACGGGTCTTGTTCAATGACTTTAATTTTGACAGCCATCGCTCGTTTGACAATTGCTTCTAAATTATCTTTGACCCAACTTAATCCATTTTTGCATAACTCAAATAATTCAGGGTCAGAGATAATGCCATGTTTAACAACTTCTGCCATGCCAGAGATTAATTCACGCTCGGGCAACGTTTTCAAAAAATTTACATCTGCTAAAACTAATTTAGGCGGATGAAACGCGCCAATTAAATTTTTACCTTCGGGTAAATCAAAACCTGTTTTGCCTCCCAGTGAAGCATCTACCATTGAGAGCAAAGTTGTTGGCACAGCAATCCAATCAATGCCACGCATATAAGTTGATGCGGCGAAACCTGTCATATCACCAATTACGCCGCCACCTAAAGCAATGACCGTGCTTTTTCTATCTAAGCCATTCTCTAAAAATGATTTCCACAAATAATTTACTGTTTCTAAATTTTTATGTTCTTCACCAGCAGGCACAACAACTATTTTTGTATTTTAATTTTTTATTGTTTCGGCATGAAGTTTGGCAATATTTTCATCAGTGACGATGATTGAATTATGGAGTGCAGGAGCTTGCTCCTGCAAATTCGCCAACAAGTTGGCTAACTCCAAAATATCTCCAACAATCACATCATACTCACCCATTGACGAAAGACGATGGCGACCTAATGCAATTTGGGCTTGCAAAGCATTTTGTTGAGTAGTTTTATTATCCACATAAACTTTCAAAGGAAAAGAATCATAATGTTCTTTTCTTTTTTCAAGCATGGCAGTTAATTTCGTTTCTAAGTCACCTGCAAGCAGAGGGCGATTATTTGAACTTTTGAGCCTTTCAATCAAAGTATTTAACTCAGCCATTAGCAAAAGGATTTTTCCATTTGCTTGGGCAAAGTTTTTATTTTCCTCTCTTAATAACGCGCCACCACCTAAAGCGATTACATGCGTCACGCTCAAAGCGTGACCTACTGATTCCTTCAATATAATACTTTCCAAATCACGAAAAGCAGATTCGCCTTGTGATTCTATGATTTCCGAAATTGATTTTCCTGCCTTGTTTTCAATGGCTTTATCTAAATCAATGAATGGAAGTTTAAGATTCTCGGCAATGATCTTTCCGATGGTAGATTTTCCAGTGCCAGATGGTCCGTAAAGGAAGATATTGTTCATAAGTAAAAAGTAGACAAG
>LMZR01000038.1 GCA_001567105.1 Chloroflexi bacterium OLB14 | reverse complement strand
GGATTTCATATTAATACAACGATTTTTCTATAATCATGCCATCCATTTCGGCAGGCTTCGGGATTTTGTTAGCAACTAATTTTTAGCGACAAACATCTTGTCACGCTAAAAGCGTGACCTACAATTTTATTCTCCCGCTTTTGGGAAGTAATCGCCTTCAATCCATTCTTCGCCATTCGGACCGATTTCTTTTTTCCAAATTGGCACAATTTCTTTAAGACGGTCAATGCCATAGCGTGCGGCTTCAAACACGCCAGTATCACGATGTGCAGCAGTGACTGCAATCAATACCGTTGGCGTTTTGGGATATAACTTTCCAATTCGTTGCACAATAGCAATGCCCTCAATGCTTGACCATTTCTCCCGAATCTCATCTGCTACTTGTTTCATCTTTGCTTCTGCCATGGGAATATATGATTCGTATTCTAAATATTCTGTTTCATGTGGGTCATCACGGGTTGTGACTCCGCGCACCATGCCAGTAAATATCGCCGCCGCACCTGTGGATGTCAGCGTGATTTTTTCGAGCAAGGCATTCAAGTCAATTTCGGATTCGGTGATGGAAAAAATTGTGGGAAAGGTCATGTTTGGTAATTGAGTAATTGGTAATTAGAGACTGGAGATTAGCCACCAGAGACAGGAGGGAATAAGGCAATTTCAGCATTGGCAGGGATAATAAAATCATCAAATGAATATTCTTGATTAACAGAAACCAAAACTGCTTTCAATGAATCTTTTAGGTTGGGATAATCATTAGCAAGTTTTTGTTTTAACTGCAAAACTGTCATTTCGTTTGGAATATCTAACTCTAAAGTTTTTCTTCCAAACTTATCTCGTATTGTTGCAAAAAATAAAATTCTAATTTTGTTCATTTATTACCTTTGAATGACCCCATCGGGGTCAAATGATTATAGAATTTAGATTTGATGGTTATCAACCCCGAAGGGGTGTCACAGATTTTGAAATAATGTCATCCTACGGGATTTATTTTGGCGTTTACCATTTTCTATAATCATGTCATCCATTTCGGCAGGCTCAATGCAACGCCTTCGGGGTTTATATTTGGAATGTATACCTACCTGCTTACTTGTTTACTTGTCTACTTATTTACCTGTCTACTTGTTTACTTCTTCATATCCAGACATCATTAGCCGTAGTTACATTACGTTTTACGAATTACGCATTACGCAAAAATTTATTCATTAACAATATCTCCGCTAGCCCCGCCATGTTTTTCGATTAAGCGAATGTTTTGAATCTTCATCGTCTTTTCGGCGGCTTTTGCCATGTCGTAAATTGTCAGTGCGGCGACTGAGACGGCGGTTAAGGCTTCCATCTCTACACCAGTTTTACCAGTCACTTTGACGGTTGAGGTGATGATGATGCCTGTTAGTGAATCATCAAACTCGAAGTCAAGGTCAATTTTGGAGATAGGCAGAGGATGACATAACGGAATCAGGTCGGAGGTCCGTTTTGAAGCGCTGATGCCTGCAATCTTCGCAACTGTTAATACATCGCCTTTTTTGAGTTGCCCAGCCTTTATCAAATCAAGTGTTTCTTTTTGCATGTGAATTTCGCCGCGTGCGATGGCGATGCGTTCGGTATCAGGCTTGTGAGCAACATCTACCATGTTGGCGTTGCCGTGTTCGTCAAGGTGAGTGAGTTTTGACATGACTTAATTATAAGACCTTTTCACCACAGAGGTCACAGAGAACACGGAGAAAATCTTTAAGAATCTCTGTGGACTCTGTGTTCTCTGTGGTGAGAAAATCAAATGATATAATTCGCGCGCGATGGAAAATATTTTAGGCAAACAACTTGGCAATTACAAAGTGGAAATTCCTGTGTATCAGGGTCCGCTTGATTTGTTGTTAAATTTAATTGAACGCGCGGAATTAGATATTACGGCGGTTTCGTTGGCTTCGGTGACTGATCAATATTTGGAATACTTGCGCGGGCTGGAACAAATGTTGCCTGATGAAATTTCATCTTTCTTGGTGATTGCGGCAAAGTTGGTGCAAATAAAATCTGAAGCGTTGTTGCCGCGCCCTGTGGAACGTGAAGTTGGTGAAGAAGACCCAGGTGTTGCTTTGGTTGAGCAATTGAAATTATATAAACGTTATAAAGAAATTGCTGTGTGGATGGAAGCGCGACAAGAAAATAATTTACGCACATTTTTACGCGTGGCGCCTCCGCCAAAAGTGGAACCAAAACTTGATTTATCAAATTTAACTTTGGAAGGTTTGTTAAATGCGGCAGAGCGTGCATTTGCGCGTGAAAAAGAAAAGAAACCACTTAGCACAGTGATCACTGCTCCGCGTGTGACCATTCGTGAAAAAATTGATTTCATCACCAAGACGATGAAGAGTATTCACAAAATGACGTTTAGCGGATTAATCACAGACAAAGCCACACGTGTTGAAATTGTTGTCACGTTTTTGGCAATGCTGGAATTAATCAAGCGTTATCGCATATCCGCTGTGCAGAATGAATTGTTTGGTGATATTGAGTTTGAACGCTCTGGCGATTGGGATGTGGATGAGGAAATTGAGATTGAGTTTGAGTAGGTTCAGGGAATAGGAAATTGGGAATAGGAATTAGTTTCGGTGTAAAATTGTTTATGTAATTTAATTTCTAGCCGTATAACACGCCAATTGGAGTTTTATACCGCCGCTGTCTATAATCCGATATATAGTTGCCATATAACCCCTAGTTGGGCGTTTAGTCATAATAAGGAGACACTAAATGAAAAATCTCAAAGTTTTGGCAATAATAATATTCTTCCTTCTATTGGCTTCTGATTTTGCGAATGCTTTTCCTGCGCTCGAAGATGAGCAAATTGCATTCGGAAATTGGTTTTCTACCCAATCTTCAGGAACTCAAGTAATGGTCGTGATTGGTACTATTGGGATTTTCATTTGGCTAGCCGTGATAATGAAATCAAAGAAAGAAAAATTTAGCCTTGCTACAACTTTTGCGGCAATTTTTTACAGCATAACTTTAGGATATGCACTTATTTTGGACAGGTTAATTGACAGAGACGCTTTTGTTTGGAATGCCTTCTTCGGTTTTGGTCTGTTTGGTACATTTCTGGGCTTTGCAGTAATCACCTTAATAGGGTTTTATTGGGGTGATGAATTAGGACTTTACGAAGATAAAAATTGAAACAGGGAGAACTCAGTAATGTCATCTGAAAATAATTCACTAAAGACAATCGGGACAGTAATTGGAATTATCGTTTCATGTATTGCTATTTTTACATTTGTAACAGGATACTCAACTCTACGTGAGATGTTCAGTTCTCCAGATGAAAACAACAATCAATCCAATACCCAGCCTAACAACCAAACCGATAATCAATCACCTATCACTTATCCAACGAGCGAGCCACAGCAAGAATCTTTTTCTATTCCTGGCGCAGTAACAAATCCGTCAAATGGAATGGTCGTACCATCAACTTCTCCAATCGTTGTAGATGATTACTTGTTAAACTATGGAAATAATTTTGAAATTGGTTCGTCGTGTATAAATCTCGGCAATTTTTTCATCAAAAACCTAACACAAAGACAACGTGCCTTCAGTTATATGTATGCGTCAGTAAGCCTTACAGATGATATTGGCAATGTTTATCCAATCAAGAGCACAAATGATGTATATCAGTTGATGACCTTAAATGTTGAATCGTCAGATGATGGTGAAATAGGATGGGCAACAGGTTGTGGCTGTAATTGTTTTGGCACTGGCTTTACATATGAAGGCACATTATCACCAAACGCAAACTCCCTCATATTGTCATTTGATAATTTTGGCGTATTTGATGGCTTTTCAATTGAGGTCAATATCAGATAAACGATTCTGAAATTCAAAAAACGCCTAACACAGCGTGCACCTGACGCTGGGGATTCTGCGGCATTTTTCTCGCTTCGAGTTTTCCCTGCTTCCAGACAGAATCCACGCCCGCTATTACTTAAGAAATTTTATTTGCTACCTCCACCCCACTCAAATACGCCCCATGCACAGTTCCAAAATGTTTTCGTAAAAAAACAAAGACCTGACAGGTCTTATTAGAGCCATTGTTAATCAAAACGTATTTCCACGCAATGATTCTTATCAACCAGTTTTTATGGAGACCTGTCAGGTCTGGTGAGGGTACTGCAAACTGTTAGCCACCTTCGTGTAAAACAAGGAAATTTCTGTAAAGGTAAAATATCGTGATTAATGAATCCCAGATAAAAGAAAAACTACAAGAACTCGCAAAGAATGAATTTCGTCTATCAGAGAATGACGATCTATCGAAACTGATACCCGAAATGCTTTATCATATCGGCTCAACAGATAATTATCTTCGAGATGATTTAATCTATTCCGCTATTGCTACTTGGGTTTTAGACCACAATGCAATAAGCCATGAACAATTACGTGAAATATTGCAAAAAATTCTTGGCGACCAACACATTTTTTACAGCATAGGAGAACGGGATACAGATTCGGTGTTCCGCCGTTCTTTTTCTGTTTTGCTTCTCCCGCTTGTTTTAATCGCTCATCGTTCACAACCTTTTCTTTCAAAAACTGAAATAATCCAAGTCAAAGAGAAATTGATTCAATACCTCAAAGAAGAAAAAGACCTCAGGGGTTTTGTAAGTGAAAAAGGATGGGCACACGCAATCGCCCATTCCGCTGATTCGCTGGATGATTTAGCGCAATGTGCTGAAATAACCGAGATTGATCTACGGGAAATTTTAGCGGCTATTCGTGCGATAATTAGCACATACGAAGTTGTCTACACTCACGGAGAAGATGAGCGATTAGTTACAGCAACAATAGCCGTTATAAAGCGTTCCCTTTTACCCGAACTAGAAATCGCTCAATGGATACGAAGTTTTGAAACTCCTGTATTGAATACAGATTCTATGCCGCAAGGAATTATGATGCGAGCAAATATTAAGAACTTCCTTCAATCACTTTATTTTAGATTAGATTGGGAACAAATGGCAGACAGATTTGCTATTCCAATAAATCAAACTCTTCAAAAGATTAGTTTGTTTGCAGGTCAAGGCGGTGAACAAAGCGCGCACTCGTAAAAAAACAAAGATCTGACAGGTCTTATTAGAGCCATTGTTAATCAAAACGTATTTCCACGCGGTCATTCTTATCAATCAATTTTTATGGAGACCTTAAACTCCTTTCAGTTTATCTTTAGGCAAGGTAAAATCAACCTAGCTACTTGTTAATGTGTTCAAGAATTTTCTTGACTCACGTTTACTAAAAAACGCAATAATCAATACAACAATTTTATAAGTATAAAAACAGGGTAATTCATTTTCACAGGAGATCTTGCATGAATCCATTCCGCAAAAAAGCGCAGGAAATTGTTGCTCAACTTTCACTTGAAGAAAAAGCAAATTTATGTACAGGTGGTGATTTTTGGCACACACGAGGTATTGAACAATTCGGGTTGGCTCCCGCAAACCTTACTGACGGACCGCATGGTCTCCGCAAACAGAATGATGATGAACAAAGCCCAGACAAAGGGAAGATGGTACCAGCGGTCTGTTTTCCTGCGGCATGTTCTACAGCATCTAGTTTTGATGTTTCTCTGCTGGAAAAAATGGGGCAGGCAATCGGTGAAGAAGCGAAAGCAGAAGGAATTGCAGTCCTTTTAGGTCCAGGAATCAACATTAAAAGGACACCATTAGGCGGAAGAAATTTTGAATATTTCTCAGAGGATCCTTTCCTCACTGGTCAAGTTGCGGCTGGATTTGTGCGAGGCGTAGAAAGTTGTAATGTAGGAACTAGCGTCAAGCACTTTGCCGCAAATAATCAGGAAAGTTGGCGTATGGTTGGGGATTCTATTGTGGATGAAAGAGCGCTTCGGGAAATTTATCTTTCAGCATTTGAAACGGTTGTGAAAGAAAGCAACCCCACAACATTGATGTGCAGTTACAACCAAATCAATGGAACTTACGCCTCCGACAATGGTTGGCTTATAAGTGATATACTCCGCAAAGAATGGGGATTTGAAGGAACGGTCATAACCGATTGGGGAGCGACCAATCAGCGAATTGAGGCTATTTTAGCGGGGTTGGATTTATCCATGCCAGGACCAGTACCTGCTTATACACAAGAACTGATCGAAGCAGTAAATGCAGGCAAGGCGCCTTTAGAAACGTTAAATGAATCAGCGACACGCATCGTTGAAATTTTAATCCGTAATGCTCAAAATAAACGTTCAACATTCGACAAAGAAAAGCAACATAACCTGGCAGGCGAGATAGCCTCTGAATGTGCCGTGTTATTGGAAAATGATGGCGTCTTGCCTTTACAGGCAGGTAAAAAATTAGCGGTACTGGGCGGCTTTGCAGAAAATCCCAGGTTTCAGGGGGGCGGATCTTCACATATTCCAACGACCAAAGTAACTTCAGTCATAAACGCGCTAGATGAAGCGGGAATAAGTTACACCTATTCCGAAGGCTATAGCAGTAACGAAATAATTCCTGACAAGAAAAAAATTGAACAGGCGGTTCAAACAGCCAGCCAAGCAGATGTTGTAATCATCTGTGCAGGTTTGCCAAATAAATTTGAATCCGAATCTTATGACAGAAAACACCTGAATTTACCTGATAGTCATCTATATTTGATAGATGAGGTGATTAAACTAAAGAAACCAACCGTGGTTGTGTTAATGCAAGGCTCACCAACATTATTGCCTTTCAGAAAAAAAGTGAACAGTATCTTGTTAGCAGGTCTGACGGGGCAAAATGGCGGCGCTGCAATCGTCAATCTTTTAACTGGAAAGGCTAACCCTAGCGGCAGATTGGCTGAAACGTATCCCCTTTCTTTAGAAAGTGTGGTTGCCATAGATAATTTTGGTGAAAGGGCTGTCCAATATCGCGAAAGTATCTTTATTGGCTACCGTTGGTTTGATACTGCTAATATCGAAGTTCAATACCCATTTGGATATGGACTTTCTTACACAACTTTCTCGTATAAGAATCTTCGAGTGTCAAAACCAATTCTTGATCATGCTGACACTATTTCAGTGTATGTTGATGTAACAAACACTGGGAAATATGCAGGCAAAGAAGTAGTTCAAGTTTACATCGAACCTCCAAAATCAGAGACGTATCGCGCCACACATGAATTAAAAGGTTTTGAAAAAGTATTTTTGAATCCAGGCGAAAC
Source organism: Chloroflexi bacterium OLB14 (assembly GCA_001567105.1). Taxonomy (GTDB): domain Bacteria; phylum Chloroflexota; class Anaerolineae; order Anaerolineales; family Villigracilaceae; genus Villigracilis. The sequence continues at coordinate 33,988 of LMZR01000038.1, read as the reverse complement.
CAAGAATGTCTGCATCAATCTACCTTTACGCGCTTTTCAATTCTTTAACAATGCAACTCAATCTTGGTATGCAGAACCTGGAAAGTATACAATTCACATTAGTCGAACAAGCAGAGACCCGATCCTTTCAGCTTCAGTTGAAATCAAAGGAGAGCGTCAAGTCGTTTCAGATTTTCGTCAAAAAGCGCCTGAGTATTTTACTCCGCACCTTGGAACAAAATTCAGCGAGAAATCTTTCAAAGAAATCTACGGAAAACCTCTCCCAATTGAAATGCCAATTCGCCCATTTCATCGGAATTCCCCTATTGCAGATACCAGACAAACCATTTTAGGTAAATTAGCATTGAAACTTGCCGTAAGCAAACTGCGCAATTCATTTTCTGAAATTGGATCATCTGATGCCGATGCAGATGAAATACAAATGCTTCTCGACAGCACGATATTTGGATTACCGTTTAGAAGCCTTGTAATTTTAGCGGGTGGAAAATTAACTTTCACTCAATTAGATGGAATTATTGACATATTTAATGGTCATCTGCTCAAGGGTTTGAAGAAACTGAAAAAATAACCTAACAATTACAATCTAGTGATTCAGGGTTATACTACAAACAATCAATGTAATAAAACATATACTGCAAGGAGATAATAATTTATGAATCCACTTAAGAAATGGGCAAGGATTTTTCTTGATAAACTCGCGAATGGTATTTCTAATAGGCTTAACTTACCATTACAGTCTGGCTTGCAGTCAATCAATCAATCAATCAAGTCAGTTAATCCAACAATCAGTTGAGCAATCAGCTCAGCAATTAGTTCAACAATTAGCCAAGCAACCAATCCGACAATATCTAGGTGATGGGGAAATATATGTTGAGACGAAATACTTCAACATGATTGTACCAGGTTGGGATATATTACTAACACCCGCAATCTTGACATCACTTGCATGGGAGCCAACACTTTCTAATTATTTGAAAGAAAGAATCAAACCTGGAATGATAACTTTCGATATCGGAGCGAATATGGGCTGGTTTTCTTGCTTATTTGCTTCTTGCGGTGCTTTGGTTCATGCTTTCGAGCCAAATCCCCGCCTCCAACAAATTTTAAGAAAGAATATCTTCCTGAACGCAGGGCGCGCTACAAACAAATGTGCAGTCAATCAATGCGCGGTTAGCGATAACGAAGGTGTTGTGCCTATGCGCTTTCCTCATTGGTTGGTAGGCGGAGCAAGCCTACATAATTACGATCAGACCTCATGGCTCGACTCGCTTATTGATGAAGATATCAATACCGATGTGGTTACATTAGATGCCTATGCTAAGAAGATGAATATTGAAAAAGTTGATTTAATCAAAATAGATATTGAAGGGTTCGAAGAACATGCCCTGCGAGGTGCCGCCGATATCATCAGTAGAAGCCCTGGCTTGATACTCAGTATTGAATTTACAAGAGGGCAATATTCTAACTCCTTCCCCAACTGGCTGTTCGAAAGGTTTAGCGAAGCGTATCTTCCTGCATTCAACCGCGCAATTGATCTTAAGTTTCTACTTGAGTACGAAGCAAAAACCGTATTGCCTGAATATAGCCACATTGATATAGTCTTCCACGCACGCAAGTAGAGCATAAAAACACCGCACAACAAAGCGTGAATCAACTTTCCTGAACACACATTTGCCCATGCGCAGATCATTCAAGCCACAAGACCAATAAGACTATCAAACTAACAAACTACCCAACTATCTCTTTATATACTTCTATAATCTGGCTAGCAATTTTTCCCCACTCATAATTTCTAGCATCACCTACCGCACGGCAAGCCAACTCGGCGCGTAACTTATCATCACGCAACAACAGAGATAATTTTTCACTCAACATATTTGGGTCACTATCAGGGATGGTATAACCTGTAATTCCATTTTGCACCAAATATCCCAACCCACCCACTTCCGATGCAATCACAGGCGTGCCACAAGCCATGGCTTCCAACGCCACCATGCCAAACGATTCATATAACGATGGCATCACCAACACTTCTGCCGCAGAATAATAATAAGGCAGTGTATCTTGTGCGCGTTTACCTAAAAAAACAATCGGGCTACAGGTACACAAATCATCTGCCATTTTTTGCAAACGCATCATCTCAGCTGTCATTTCTCGCGGGCTAACATTCGGCTCACCACCAATAATCGCCAAATGCACAGGCTCATCATCGCTTTGCAAATTTTTATCCAAATGCGACATCGCCTGAATCAACGTATCCACACCCTTCAAAGGTTCAATGCGTCCCACAAATAAAATCATTCTATCTTCTGGTTTCAAACCGATAAACTCTTTCGCCTCATCTTTTGGAATCGGATAAAAATGACTCGTATCCACACCTGGCGGGATGATAGTTAACTTATTTGCATCTGCCTTGTATAGGAATCTTAACTGAGTCAACTCTGCCATAGTCGCTACGATGATGCGCTTCGCACTAGCGAGAACTTGGCGCTCTCCATTGAGCCTTTCTTCTCCCGCAAGTTCTTCCTCAGACCTCGCCACCCGATTCTTCATCTCCCCCAAGGTGTGGAACATATGCACAATCGGAGTCCCGCCCCAAGCCTTCGACAAAATCTCCGCCGCCAAACCAGACATCCAGTAATGGCTGTGAATCGCATCGTAGATGATTCCTTTTTCGTCAGCAAATTTTTTAATCCCCTGCGCAAATTCAGGAATGTATTTCGCTAAATCACTCTTGCCTTTTGGTTCTTCAGGACCTGCTTGAATGTGAACAACACGATTTCCAAATCCCAAATCATGCAACACATGTGGCACATGCTCATCTTGTGAACGCGTGAAAACATCTACCTGAATACCAAGTTTGCCGAGTTCTTTGGTCAAATCTCGCACATAGACGTTCATTCCGCCAGTGTCCTTGCCACCTAAAGTCGCCAGCGGACAAGTATGATAAGAAAGCATTGCAATTCGCATAAAAATAATTCTCCAATTATAGACCTAAAGGTCTATGTTAAAGACAACATGTAAATATAAAAAACTTGCGTGAAGATAAATTATCTTTTATAATCTCGTCTCGCAAAAAATAAACGCCGCTGTAGCTCAGTTGGTAGAGCAGCGCCCTCGTAATGCGCAGGTCGTGGGTTCGTGTCCCACCAGCGGCTCACAAAAAAAGTCCAATTTATGGGCTTTTTTTCTTTTAAAATACAGTAGAATAGTTTTAATAACGCTCTACTTATGAAATCTTTTTTTACGTATCTTCTATATCCCTCGTTATCAGAAAAACCTTTAGGTTATACAAGGAATATCCAACTTGTTTTAATTTCAGGGATAATCTGTTCGGCAATTCTATCGTTTATCCCCAATATAAAGAAAGAAATGTACTGGCTAGTTGGCTTGCTCCTAATCGCTTTTATCATAAACAAATTAGGGTATTACTACCTAGCTAGTTGGCTCACCTTACTTAGTGGCATTATAGTTAATACATTGGTAATTATTCAAGGGGATGGCATACGAGATACATCTATTCTGGGCTTTATTGTATCTCTCATGTTTGCTGGTTTAATTGGCGGCGAGAAAGGAACTTTGATTATCAGTGCTTTCTTAATTGCCGAAGTTCTTACACTTGGCTACCTAGAGCTTACAGGAATTCTCTCCAACCGTTTCACAAATCATAATTTACAAGGCGACTATCTGGCAATTTCTTTAGCTATTGCTATCATCACTATCCTACAATATCTAACCATTAATCGTTTGAATAAAAATATTTATATTGCGCATGAAGAGTTAGAAGAGCGTAAAAAAGCAGAAGAAAAACTACAACAAAGAATTATTCACTTAGAAGCTACACGCGCAGTTGCAGAAACCCTCATCACCGAAACCAGTTTAACAAGTTTATTACAAGAAACAGGGGAAGAAATCCGTCGTGTCTTTCGAGCTACAAATGCTTGTATTTCAATCTATGATCCAAAAACAAATTTAATCCACTTTCCATACAATGTAGATAACGGGCAACCCATAGCTGATACTCCCCTAGAATATGGAAGAGGCTTAACTACCAAAGTTATGGAAATGAAAAAGCCCTTAGTGATTAATGAAAATTGGTTACAAGAATCAACAAAATATGGCGCTATTTATCGCGCAAGCATATTACCAAAATCATCCATTGCAGTGCCGTTAATGATTCAAGAACGCGCCATCGGCACAATTTCAATTGATAACAGTGAACGAGAATTTGCTTTTTCTCCAGATGATGTTGGTTTGCTCTGTACAATTGCGGCAAATTTAGCAGTAGCAATTGAAAATACTCGCTTACAAGAATCAGTGCAACAAGAATTAATTATTCAAGGGAAATTAGTACAAGAGTTAGAAAAGAAAAACGAAGAACTAGAAAGGTTTACCTACACAGCCTCGCATGATTTGAAAGCACCATTGATTACAATTCGAGGTTATTTGGGATATATGGAGAAGGATGCTAAATCTGGAAATTATGAGCGCCTCACTGCTGACTTACAAAGGATATCTGAAGCGACAGAAAAAATGCATCGTTTACTAAACGAGCTGTTAGAACTCTCTCGTGTGGGGCGGGCAATGAGCAAGATTGAGGAAGTTTCTTTCGGCGAAATTGTACAAGATGCATTGAAGCGTGTAGAAGGTCAAATTACAGAGAAACAGGTTGAAGTTAAAGTCGGAAGCGATCTGCCCAACATATATGTTGATAAAGAGAGATTGATCGAAGTGATTCAAAACTTGGTAGACAATGCCATCAAGTTTATGGGCATGCAAAAGAAACCATGTATTGAAATTGGTATGTGGCAAAAAGATAAGCAAATAATTTATTTTGTTAAAGATAATGGTATTGGTATAAAACAAGAATTTCACGAACGCATTTTTGGGTTGTTTGATAAATTAGATAGCGAATCATCTGGTACAGGAGTTGGGTTGGCATTGGTGAAAAGAATCATTGAAGTGCATGGTGGGAAAATTTGGGTTGAATCTGAAGTAGGGAAAGGGACGACATTTTTTATTTACGCTGGGGGAATTAGAAATAGGTCACGCCTGAAGCGTGACCTTGAAGGAACAATGTAAATGATGAAATGTAAGTTAGAAATTTAACTTACATCAAGCTCATTACTGCGTCTCTAAAGATTTTGGTGTGATAATCTACATCTTCTTTTGTGGTTTCAGGCGAAATCAATGCCATGTTGTGAAAGGGAGTCATCAAGATGCCGCGATTCAAAGTGTATAGGTGCATGTAGCGATCAAGATCATGGTCAATGGCGGCGTGGGCTTCTCCGCCATTTTTGGGCGGCGTGGGTCTAAACCAATATTCAGAGCGATTGCCTAATTGTTTAACGATCCACGGCAAGTTAAATTCTTTAATCACCGATTCAACGCCAGCAGTGAATTGTTCTTGCAGGGCAATGGCTATGGTATAAAAATCTTCGGTTAAAACATTTTGTAAAGTTGCTTTCATTGCCGCAATAGATAAAGCGTTGCCTGCTAATGTCCCGCCAATGCCACCGACATCGGCATCATCTATATTCAATTTTTGAGCAAAGGCTTGTGATACTTCTTCAGTGAAACCATATACAGCGGCGGGGACGCCCGAAGCGAGTGGTTTGCCAAGGGTTAAGAAATCAGGTTGAAGGTCGAATGAAGCGGTGTATCCACCAGGTGATGTGCAAATGGTATGAGTCTCATCAATGATGAGATAGGTTCCATATTTGCGAGTCATCTCACGCAACGCTTCGTGATAACCTTTTTGCGGATGAATGATGCCGATGTTGGTCATCACGGGTTCGGCAAGTACGGCGGCAACATCACGCGCAGATAATGCAGTTTCTAATGCGCCAATATCATTGAACTCAATGACTTTTGTGGTTTGCAACGGGTTGACTTGTGGACCCATATTATTGGCGCGAGACATAGGCGTGCCTTCTTCATCAAGCGTGATAAAGGTTTCATCCACCGAGCCATGATAACAATAATTGAACACAAGAATTTTTGGTCGTTCGGTAATAAGCCGCGCCATACGCAATGCAAAACGATTCGCATCGGTTGCGGTTAAAGCAAATTGCCAATATGGAAGTTTGAAGCGACGTTGCAACTCCTCGCCTACCCAAATCACATCTTCATACGGGAGCATGAGCGTGATGCCTTTTTCAATTTGTTGTTTGATTACATCCACAGTTGCATTGGGTGAATGACCCGTCATTGCGCCCGTATCGCCGAGGCAAAAATCAATATATGAATTTCCATCTACATCAGTGAAGTGCGCACCTTTGGCTTCTTTGACGAAAACGGGAAATGAGCCTGCCCAGCGAATCATCCATAACATTGGCACACCACCATGTAAAGATTTTCTGGCACGTTGATAGAGTTCGTATGATTTTGGATGAGTTTTATGGAAGAGAGTTTCTTCTTGATTAAGGAGTTGCGTAAGTTGATTGCGGTTAATTGTTGACATAGGATTTGTGTAGGTGATAATCAATACAGAAACAAGTACACAAGTTATTTACATTCCTGTGTACTTGTTTTCATATTTACTTGTTTACTTTATGACTTCTTTCAAAGAATCAGCGAATATTTTCAAACCATCATTGATTTGTTCAGTGGTGACATTCAAAGGCGGAATCCAACGTAAGGTATTGTCATACGTTCCGCAAGAAAGTAATAACAAACCTTTTTCTTCAGCAGAGTGAATCACATCTTTAACGAGTTGTTTGGCTTTGGCTTGTTTACCATCTACGATAAATTCTGTCCCAACCATTAAGCCTTTGCCACGCACATCACCAATTTGTGGATATTCCTCTTGCAATTTTCGCAAGCCAGTCATTAACTGGATTCCTTTTTCAGCCGCATTTTCAATCATCTTTTCTTCACGCATGGCGCGGATAGTTGCAACTCCAGCCGCACATGCAATTGCATTTCCGCCATACGTTCCGCCAATGGAACCAGTATCAAGCTTTCGCATAATATCAGTTCGGGAGAAAACACCAGATAGAGGCAAGCCTGAAGCGATTCCTTTGGCAACAGTCATAATATCGGGCAAGATGTCATAATGCTCAAATGCAAACCATTTCCCTGTGCGTCCAAATCCTGATTGCACTTCATCAAGAATTAACATGATGCCGTGCTTATCACAAATTTCACGCAAGCCTTTCATAAAAGATTTTGGCGGAGCAATATAACCACCTTCACCTAAAATGGTTTCAATTAATATAGCGGCAGTTTCTTTGGGCGCAGTTTGTGATGCCAATAAATACTCTAATTGATTCAAAGCATAGGCACTGGCTTCTTCTTCACTCATGCCTAAATTGAAAGCATACGGAAATGGTGAAACATAAATACTTGCTGGCAATGGCGCAAAGCCCGCACGATAAATTGTTTTAGATGTGGTCAGTGCCATTGTGGCGTGAGTGCGTCCGTGAAATGAGCCGTTGAATACAATTACATTTTGTCTGCCAGTGGCAACCTTCGCAATTTTGATAGCGTTCTCTAAAGCCTCCGCGCCAGAGTTTGCAAAATAAAACGAATCGATTGGTGCAGGCACAACTTTGCGAAGTTCTTCGATTAATTGCAACATCGGTTTATGAATTACGAGATTGATTTGAGCATGGAGGAATAAACCTGCTTGCTGACGAACCGCTTCGACTACTTGCGGATGGCAGTGACCTGTATTCGTGACGCCGATTCCACTGGTGAAGTCTAAGAGCTTTTTGCCGTCATCCGTATAGATGTATGAGCCTTCTGCACGTTCGGCAACGAAATTGAAAATGCGACTCCATGCAGGAGTCATGTGTGGAAAATTATCTTGATAAAGTTGGTTGGTCATAAAATTATCCTTTTTGTAAGTGTTATTATTTTTAAGTTAGGTTTATAATCAATGAAAGTCAAAAATTTGGAGAAGACTTATGGAACGAGAGAAACTTGCTTTTATTAACCCAGCAACGGGCATGGACTTTGGTGAAGTGACAGTCAGCACGCCTGATGAAGCCAAACAAGCCGTGAGTGATATGCGAGAGGCTTTCCCTGCGTGGAGTGCAAAATCTGTTAAAGAACGAATTAAAATTCTTAAGAAGTTTCAAAATTTATTAATTGACCAGCGCGATGAAATTTCTACAGTGGTCAGCCAAGATACTGGGAAAAGCCGTCAGGATAGTTTAATTGAATTGTTTGTGACGGTAGATATGCTTTCTCAAAATAATGCCAAAGCGCCAAAATGGTTAAAAAGAGAACGTGTATCTTCAGGCTTATATTTTTTCAAAAAATGTATTATTGAACATCGTCCACATGGTGTAGTGGTGGTTATCTCACCATGGAATTATCCTTTAATGATTTCATTAACTCCTATGTTATCGGCATTGCTAGCAGGCAACACTGTGGTTTTGAAAACATCAGAAGTGACTCCTGCGGTTGGTGCCTTGCTTGAGAAATTGCTCAAAAGCCTGCCCGAACTTGCACCTTTTGTGCGCGTGGTGCATGGTGATGGAAAAGTTGGCGCGGCATTGGTCAATAGCAATCCTGATTATATTTTCGTCACAGGTTCAACCGTCACTGGTAAAAAGATTCTGCAAGCGGCGGCTGAGAACTTAATCCCTGCCACACTTGAGTTGGGCGGCAAAGATGCGGCAGTCATCCTTGAAGATGCAGACCTTGAATCCGCCGCACGTTGGACAACTTGGGGTGCATACTTCAACGCTGGGCAAACTTGCATGTCTGTTGAGCGGGTGTATGTGGTCGAATCTCAATACGATGAATTTGTACGCCTTGCAGTTCAATACACCAAAGAAATACAAAACGGTTTTACTTTAGATACACACAGTCCTTACCAGATTGGTCCCATTACAGACCCGCGCCAAACGCAAATCATTGACGAACACTTAAACGATGCCATTCAAAAAGGTGCAAAAGTTTTATGCGGTGGTAAAGAACAAGGTGCTTACTATAAACCAATGGTGATGGTAGATGTTGACCATTCTATGAAAGTGATGCAAGAAGAAACCTTTGGTCCAATTATGCCGATTATGAAAGTACGAGATGAAGCAGAAGCCATCCGCTTGGCGAATGATAGTACTTTTGGTCTTTCAGCTTCCGTTTATAGTAAGGATCAAGCACGAGCCAAACGAGTTGCCGATAAAATTAATGCCTCTTCTATTATTATCAACGATAGCATTGCGCAATATGCTATACCGATGTTGCCAATTGGTGGCGTAAAAGATTCAGGCATTGGTAGCACACATGGACGAGCAGGTCTTTTAGAATTTACTCGCCCGCACAGTTATGCCATTGGTAGTAAACCTTTAGCATTTGATATTGCTACCATCATGCGTAACCTTGGCAATTATGAATTAGGCGTTGCCATTATGGGTGTAGTATATGGCACAACCTTGAAACAAAAATGGGAAACGCTTTTACAATTTTTGAAAAAAGGTAAAAAAGAATCAACTCCTTCTAATATTAAGTCTGAACCTGTGGTGACAAAGTAATTCCCGTCATTGCAATTCTGTTGGTCGAGTAGCCCTGAGCGAATTTTGCGAAGGGCGTATCGAGACCACATGCTACAAAAACATCCTTGTTATAAATAGATTTCCTTAAATTAGTGGTTTCGATACGGGGCGAGATGACCTCGCCCCTACTCAACCACCGATTAACTCTGCGCAATCATCACATGCTTGGTGATTTGATAATCACCAATTGCTTCAGCAGATAAATCTTTACCAAAGCCCGATTGTTTGAATCCGCCGTGTGGTGTTTCAGATGTTAGAGGCAAATGATCATTCACCCACACAGTACCAAACTCAAGTTCAGATGAGAGGCGCATGGCACGTCCAATGTCGCGGGTGAAAATCGAAGCGGCGAGTCCGTACAACACATCATTGCCTTTGCTCAACGCATCGGCTTCATCCGAAAATTCTTGCACCGTAATCACAGGTCCAAACACTTCATTTTGCACAATTTCAGAATCTTGTTGCACATTCGTAATCACAGTCGGCTCAAAGAAATAACCATTATCCAAACCTTTGGGCGTGCCACCGCCTGTTAAGATTTTCGCGCCAGATGCTTTTGCACGTTCAACAAAACCTGCTACTCTTTCTTTTTGAACGCCTGAGATTAACGGACCCATCTGGACTCCATCTTCAAACGGCAACCCAACTTTGACATTTTTCATCGCTTCGACAACCGCTTCTTGCATGACCTTCAACTTGCTTTTTTCAACGTAGAGTCTGGTAGCCGCCGTGCAGTCTTGACCTGTGTTCATAAACGCCGCCATAGATGCTTTGCTGGCAACCAATTCAGGATCAGAATCATCAAACACGATGAACGGTGCTTTACCACCAAGTTCAAGATGAACTCGCTTGAGAGTATCTGCGGCGGTCTTCATTATTTTCTTGCCTGTGCCAGTTGAACCAGTGAGGCTGACCATGCGAACATCAGGATGTTCAACGATGGCTTGACCTGTATCATTACCACCAGTGACGATATTAACCACGCCGTCGGGGATGCCTGCTTCTTTAATAAAGTCCGCAAGCATGAGCGTAGTAAGAGGCGTGCCTGGGGCAGGTTTAAGTACAATGGTGCAACCAGCCGCAAGCGCAGGACCAATCTTCCAAGCCGCCATCATAAATGGATAATTCCACGGCGCAACTTGACCGACCACGCCCACAGGTTCACGGCGATACATAGATGTATAACCCGGCATAAATTCGCCAGCATGTGAACCATGTGTATCACGCGCGGCACTGGCGAAGAAACGCAAATTATCTACTGCAAAAGGAACATCGCCGCCGAGGCTGACAAATTCATACGGCTTGCCCGTATTTTCAGATTCAAGTTTTGCAATGGCTTCGATGTTGGCTTCAATCACATCTGCTAATTTCCAAATTAACTTTGAGCGTTCACCTGGAGATTTTTTAGACCAGCGTCCATCATAAAATGCAGTCTTTGCGGCTTGCACAGCGCGATCAACATCTTCTTTGCTGGCATCAACTACTTCCGCAAAGTTTTTACCTGTGGCGGGATTTTCAATTGCCATCATCTTGCCACCTTTTGAGTCTTGCCACTTGCCATCAATCCAAAGTTTGTGTTCCATGATTCTCTCCTTGAAATTTTTAGAGGGTATATAAATTTTTTATTCATCACAGAGAACACTAAGTTCACAGAGTTTTATTTTTTTCTCAGTGTTCTCAGTGACCTTTGTGGTTAAGGCTCTTAAGAACCAGTTCTAATCGCAACCATTTGAATATTAGTCATATCTTCCATTGCAAATTTAACACCTTCACGTCCCAAACCGCTTTGGCGATTTCCGCCATAAGGCATGTGGTCAGCGCGGAAGTTAGGCGCATCATTGACAATGACTCCGCCGAAGTTTAATTTTTTCACGGCGCGTAACATGCGATTAATGTCATTGGTGAAGACACCTACTTGCAAACCAAATTTAGAATCATTGGCTTGCTGTAACGCAGATTCAAAATCATCACTAGAGATAACAGAGGCAACGGGAGCAAATGTTTCTTCAGCAACTACTTTCATATCTGCTTCTACATTGGTTAACACTGTTGGATAATAAACTGCGCCATCACGTTTTGCACCTGTCAAAATTTTTGCACCTGCTCCCTGCGCCTCATTGACCCAACTTTCGATTCGGTCAACTTCTTTGACGTCAATCATTGGTCCGACATCTACTCTTTCATCTAATGGGTCACCGACAACCATTGACTCAGTGGCTTTGACAAATTTTTCAGTAAACGGCTCATAAACTTTCTTTTCGCTATAAATTCTTTGCACTGAAATACATACTTGACCTGAATTATAAAATGCGCCTAAAGCACAACGCTTGGCGACAAAATCTAAATCAGCATCTGGCGCAACCACAACAGGCGATGTATTACCTAATTCAAGAGTCACCTTTTTTATGCCAGCCACAGACAAAATTCTTTTTCCAACCACAGGGCTACCTGTGAATGTGATTTTATCTACACGTTCATCAACAACAAGCATTTCACCAACAACTGATCCCGCTCCATTGACTAAGTTCACTGCGCCTGCGGGCAAACCTGCATCCATCAATGCTTGACATAACTTGACTGCGGCAAGCGGAGTCTTTTCAGCAGGTTTGAGGACAAGTGTATTGCCCGAAGCAAGTGCAGGCGCAACTTTATGTGCTACTAAATTTAATGGAAAGTTAAACGGACTAATAGCCGCAATCACACCTACTGGGCGACGAGTCCAAAAGCCGAAATAACCTTCACCTGATGAAATCGCATCTAATGGAATCGTTTCACCATGCAATCGTTTGGCTTCTTCTGCCGCAATGGTGAATGTGATTGCGGCACGATCCACTTCGGCGCGAGCAAACTTCATGGCTTTGCCTGCTTCGGCGGCGATCGTTTTTGCAAAATCTTCTGTGCGTTCACGAATCAACTGTGCGGTTCTTAATAAAATTTCAGCGCGTTTGTGAGCGGGCATCTCTGCCATTACATCTTCGGCGCGTTCAGCGGCATCAATGGCTTGATTAACTTCTTCATTAGTAGCGATAGGCAAAACGCCAATGGTTTGTCCGTTGTATTTATTTTTTACTTCGAGCAAACTGCCTTTACCCGTCCATTGACCGTCTATGAGTAATTTATATTCCATTTAATTCTCCAAAATTTATATAAACTCTGCTGGTTGAGTAGGGTGAGTGCAAGTCGAACCCGTATCGAAACCAGCAATTAATGAAGCAATTTTTATTTATTGATTATCTTTACAAGTATAAACACATCTATTTTCAAAAACTTTGCAGAGTTTTACATACTCCGTTGGTCGAGTAGTTCCGAATGCTCTTTGAGGAACGTATCGAGACCAACAATTAATGAAGTGGTTTCGATACGCCACGAAGAACAAGAGCGTGGCTACTCAACCACCGATTAACTCTGTGCAATCATCACATGCTTGGTGATTTGATAATCACCCACAGCCTCAGCGGATAAATCTTTGCCGAAGCCAGATTGTTTGAATCCGCCGTGCGGGGTTTCGGATGTGATTGGTAAATGGTCATTGACCCAGACTGTACCAAACTCTAATTGACTGGTTAATCTCATAGCACGACCAACATCTTTTGTAAACACAGATGCGGCGAGACCGTATAACACGTCATTGCCTAAGTGCAAGGCTTGAGCTTCGTTATCAAATTCTTGAATTGTGATGACGGGACCGAAAACTTCTTGTTGCACAATTTCCCAATCTTGTTCTACGTTTGTTATCACAGTAGGAGAATAGAAATAACCTTTATCTAAATCTTTTGGAATGCCGCCGCCCGTTAAAATTTTCGCGCCTTGTGATTTGGCTTTATCTACAAATGCTGAAACTCGCTCACGTTGAATGCCTGAAATCAATGGACCCATGACCACATCATCATCAAACGGCGAGCCGACTTTGACATTCTTCATCGCTTCAACAACTGCTTCACGCATATCTTTGGCGCGACCTTTTTCTACATAGATGCGAGTCGCGGCTGTGCAATCTTGTCCTGTATTCGCTGTTGCCGCAAAAGACGCTTTCGCCGCAACAAGTTCGGGATCAGAATCATCAAACACAATGAAAGGCGCTTTGCCACCAAGTTCAAGATGAACGCGCTTCAATGTATCTGCCGCAGTCTTCATCACTTTTTTGCCTGTGCCACTTGAACCTGTGACACAAATCATGCGCACGTCTGGATGTTCTGCAATGGCTTGACCCGTTTCATTACCACCCGAAAGGATATTCACCACACCGTCAGGGATGCCAGCGGCTTGGGTTAATTCAGCAAGCATAAGCGTAGTCAGAGGCGTGCCTGGGGCAGGTTTAAGCACAATGGTGCAACCAGCCGCAAGTGCAGGTCCAATCTTCCAGCCTGCCATATTCAATGGATAATTCCACGGCGTAATTTGACCAATCACGCCAACGGGTTCGCGCCGATACATGGATGTGTAGCCAGGCATAAACTCGCCCGCGTGTGAGCCGTGTGTATCGCGCGCGGCGGTGGCAAAAAATTTTAAGTTATCAACTGTAAACGGGACATCACTTGCAAGGCTCAAAAATTTATATGGCTTGCCTGTGTTTTCACTTTCAACGCGCGCAAATTCTTCCGATTTTTCTTCAAGCAGTTCTGCTAATTTCCAGATGGCTTTTGATCGTTCGCCTGGTGACTTGCGACTCCAACGTCCATCATAAAATGCACCCTTGGCGACTCGCACCGCTTCATCTACATCGCTTCTAGTTGCTTCTTGTACCTCAGCAATTTTCTCGCCTGTGGCGGGGTTTTCGATTTGCATCATCCCGCCACCTTTTGAATCCACCCACTTGCCGTCTATCCAAAGTTTGTATTGCATTCTGACGCTCCTTGATGGGATTTGTTGAACATGCTTTGCTTTGAATTATTTTTTAGCCACAGTCCCCAAAGGGGATGCTAAGCACACAGAGGTCACTGAGATTTTTAATTGTTTTCTCTGTGGTCTTCGTGGTTTAATCTCTTTTGATTTTAATTATACAATCGGCGCGGGGATGTGGCAAATTATGTTTTCCGAAAGTGACAGGGGGCAGTGGGCAATAATCAGTGAACAGTAATCAGTGAACAGTAATCAGTGGGCAGTAATCAGTGAACAGTAATCAGTGGGCAGTAATCAGTGAACAGTGATCAGTGGACAGTAAGCAGTGAATAGAGACCAGACCTGTCAGGTTTTTTTATTAGGCTACTTTTACTTGACCATTCATCAGCATCGGCAACAGCCAATCGCGCATTTCTCTCAGACTTTGGGATTCAAGTTCATTTTGCGCAATCTTCTTATTCAATGGAATTAGTAAAGGTTCAACTAAGTCATAAATTTTTCTTGGGGCGTAAATATATGGTAGATTTTTTTATATCAGTTGGATAAACGTGTGGCTGAGCTGAGCCTTGTGAATATCGATAAATTTGCTTTTGCATTAGTTTTAAGTAATAGTAAACAATAATTGTCTCAACATCAGTTGCGCCTCTTACTGTTGTACAGTCAGAAGCAAATATTTTTTCTCTCCAAAAGTTTACAAAACCTGCATTTGCACCTGAGCCACTAATTGTTACAGTATTTTCATCACGATTAAATTCAGAATGATAATAAGCAAAATCCAGTCCACCTGCAACAACTTTAATTAAACCATTTTCTTTTGTTTTCTCGGTAATTAAACTACCTTTTTTCACTTCAAAACAATCCCCCAACTTCACCACCTCCCAGCCCAGCGGAATTTCTCTCTTTAACTCTTCGTTCCAGACCATCTCTCCGCCAGCGGATTTGTGCGGTGCGAATTGCACAAACCAGTAATCGTACAAAGTCTTCGCCAGAGACTCTAACTCGGCGTTGATGCGCGTGTTTAGCTCAATTTTCGCGTCCAATGCCGAAAGCACCGCTGAGATTTTTTTCTGGGTGGCGAGGTCGGGAGGATTAACATTTATAAAATAAGCAATCTCTCTACTTAATCCAGGCACTGAACTGTGAGTATTTAACTTTTCCAAACCAAGAAGTTGTAAATAATAAAACCAAAACTTAATATCATCTTTTTTATATCTTTTATTGACAAGTAATATGCAGTATCTGTGGGGGTGAAGTTTTCTTCAGAAAATTTTATTGCACCAACACTTCCTTTTCTCCCAATAATAACTCCAGGTCCTTTTACTTTATAACTATCAATAAAACCAGTTATGCCATTTGAACCAAAAACAGGGTATTCACCATGCTTTTCATCGTTAACTCTAACTGAATAACCATATTCAAACTCAACTCTATCTTTCAAAAGAATTTCACTCATACATCACCTCAACCACCCGCGCAACCTATGGCATAAGGTGACAGTCATCTTAAAGATGACTGTCACCTGTGAATGTAAATTATTCATACTTCAACTCCCCCAACTGCTTCTTAATTTCTTTTTCCAACTTTTGCGATTCAGCAAAGAGTGAATCGAGATTCTTTTTGTAGTCATCCATTTTTTGAGCAAATTGTTCGGGCGTTAAATCAACATATTCAATTTTCACGTCAAAATATTGACCCGCGCTAAAGGAATAATTTTTGGCTTGAATCTGCTCGTAACTCACAGCCACGCAAAAATCGTCAGATGGCTGAAGCAGGTTGAAGGCTTGCGTTGAAGCGTCTCGAAACGTCGAGATGATGCGTTCTTCTTCCTCGTTTGAAAGAATCGTTTTTTCGTTTTTGCCATCTTTTATTTTTTGTCCCAGTTTAGAGGCATCCATCAAAACAATATCGCCTTGAGTGTTGGCTTTATCCAAAAATAAAATAGAAACGTTGGTGCCAGTGGTGGCGAAAATATTGCTGGGCATAGAAACCACGCCGCGCAACATTCTGGCGTTTACCAATTTTTCACGAATCTTTTTTTCTATGCCACTTTGGGCGGTTAAAAAACCTGTTGGCACAACCACAGCGGCTTTGCCATTGGGCGCCAACGAAAAAATAATATGCTGAATAAAGAGCAAATAAATTGCCATTTTGTCTTTATCTTTATTTGGAATTTTAGGAACGCCCGCAAAAAAAACGTTCGCGGTTGGCTTTGTTCTCCAACTCGCTGTGAAAGTTGCTAAAATCTAATTTGAAAGGCGGGTTAGAAACGATAAAATCAAATTTTTTGAGTTCGTTTTTTTCGCGGTGATACGGCGCCAGCAAAGTGTTGCCCTGAATGACGTTTTGAATCGAATGTACCAAATTATTGAGGATTAAATTTAAACGCAACATGCCACTCGATTTTTGAGAAACATCTTGCGAGTAAATGGCGCAACGCTCTTCACCAATTTCGTGCGCCAAACTCATCAACAAAGAGCCAGTGCCAGCGGCGGGGTCATAAATGCTAACGTTTTTATATTTGCCATTCACTAAAATCTTCGCCATAATTTTCGCCACAGCGTGCGGGGTGTAATACTCGGCATATTTACCGCCGCCGTCTTTGTTGTAATCTTTAATCAGATATTCAAAGATGGTGGCGAAAAAATCAAATTTTTGATGGAAGATTTTTTCAAAGCTGAAGTTGACCAGCGGGTTGATCAATGCTCGACAAAATTCATCGCGCTTCGAACTGTCGGAAATAAAGTTGCTGATTTCATCAAACAGCCGAATCCTAGCCCCCGACTCTGTTTTAACAGAAAAAATCTCGTTATTGAAAGTTGAAATATCGCGCAGAGTATCGTCAAATAATTTTGCAAATTCAGGCTCATTCTGACGATTCCACAAATAGGAAATGTAATGTTCAGGTTTTAGTTTAGGCGCGTTTGGCCCAAAACTCAACAACAACATTTCATATTGTTCAGCAGAATAGTTTTTAATCGTCTCTTCCCATTTTTCGGCTTTGGCAAGTTTGGCATCTTTGGCTTTGGCTTCGTGGGCAAATTTATCGTTCATAAATTTATATAAAAATATCTGCGTGATAATTTTATATTCGTTACCGTCATTGCCCAGCCCATGCTCGCCGCAAGTGTTTTTGAGTGTATCTATTAATTTTTTGGTATCTTCAGTAAAGTTTTGAGTCATTTATCTATCCCAGACCTGACAGGTTTTTTAACAAACCTGTCAGGTCTTTTTATTTTATATATTACCCTGAAATTCATTAATATATTCTTTCACCAGCAACCCGTTCATAAACTTAGCCGCATCGGGCTTAAGCGGAATTTGAATGAAATTAAAAGCACTCACCATCAATTCCATCATGGTTTGGGTAAAGAAAGCATCTGTATTTAACAGGTGTTGATTCAAAAGCACTTTTGCATCTGCTTTATGCTTAATCTCCAATAATATGTTTTGCACTTCGATTTCGCGTTTAGAAATTAGACCGCGTTCTACAATGCGTTTATGCAAGCGGGCATATTTGGCGTCATTTTCATATTTGGCGCGCAGTAAATTATTTCTACGGTTTAGTTCCAATACTTTTTCATAAATTTTTTCCAATGTGCCAATATTCTGGCGCATTTCAGTTTGAGAAACCTCATCCAAATTACGGTTGGTGAACACGCGTTTTAATTCATCCAACAAACTGACATATTGCGGGTCAAGCGGGTCTATGTTGGCATTTAAGGCTTCGCGCGTTTTTCGCAACGCCGCGCTTAATTCATCCGCAATTTGCAATTCCTCTTCCGACTTTTTGCGGAAAGTAAAAACTATATTCTCTAAAGCGGCGTTTAATAAATTGGTAGTATCTATATTATTCTTCAACGATTCGCGCAAGTTCAACAAATCTAAACGTCTGCGTACTTCATGCAACATAGAATGCAATCGGTCAAAATCTAATTTCTCCAGCAAGTCTTTATGCTCATACAAACGAATCAAGTTATATAAATTTCTAGCGCTTTCCAACGCCCGCTTAATATCCAAAATAGTTTTACGGTCATCTATTTGGTTAATCTGTTGCGAAAAAACTTCGGCGTTATTCAAATCGTAATAAAACAACTTATCTTTTATATCGCCTATCTCTTTTTCAATCTCCGCCCGCGACATAAGCATATCTGAATAATTTTGCAATTCATCGCCATATTGTTTTTTGAGTTCGTCAAAATAATTTCGGTTGGTCTGCTTAAAGGCATCTTCAATATCCACAAAATCCACTACATAACCATAACGAATATTTTTATAAGGACGATTCACGCGCGTTAAGGTTTGCAATAAATTATGGTCACGCACCAAACGCGCCATATACAACTTCTTCAAACGCGGTGCGTCAAAGCCTGTTAGCAACATGTTATACACAAACAGCAAATCTATTTTGCCATTTTTGAAATTCTCCACTTCTTCTTTTCTATCCGCCTTAGAGCCGATATCATGCAAGATGAGCGCCGCCTTCAACTTTTTACCTTGTCTGCTAACATATTCCGCGTAGATAGGAGACGCTTCTTTAATGACCTTATAGTTGGTCGCTACATCTTCAACAGTTTCCTGCTCTGGATGATATTTGTTAATGAAGATTTCAAATAATTTTTTGGCTTGCTCCGAACTGTCACAAACCACCATGCCGCCAATCTCTTCACCAGAAAAAACATTCTTTCCGCTGTTAATAAAATCTTCCACAATGTAATCTAACATTGGCTCGGCAAACACAGGCTCGGCAAAAATTTTGCTCTGCTCAATATCACCCTTGAGGATTTGAATATCTTTCAAGGCTTGCACCATCCGAATTTTATAACCCGTTTCAATATCTTCACGAATCAAACGCAAGGTATAACCATCGGCGATTGAATCATTGTAATAATATTTATGAATATAATCGCCGAAAATATCCACCGACTTTTTATCTTCGGCAATTAAAGGCGTGCCTGTCAGGGCTATCAAAACGGCATTTCTATCCGAGCTGGCAAGGTTCGCCAAAAAACTTCCCGTCAGTGGGTATCCGCGATGCGCCTCATCTACAAAATAAACCCGTTGAATATTGGTAGCATAATCTTTGCTGATAACAATATCGCTTTGGTCTTTGAATTTTTGAATATTGACTACTGTAATTTCCAACTTGCCAAATAAATTACTAACCGCCTGTTGAGATTTGAAATCTTTCAGCAAATCTTCACGCGAATCAATTTTATGAACCGTCAAACCTCGGCTAACGAACTCATCAGTCGCCTGATTGAGCAAATCAATGCGATCTACAATAAAATAAAATTTAGGGATGATGTTTTTCTTCTGGTAGTAGTCAGTTAAATATTTAACGTTGTAAAACGCCAAAGCCGTTTTACCACTGCCCTGTGTGTGCCAAATAATTCCCTTGCGAATGTCTTTATTAAGCGTGTTTTCAATGGCTTTGCTGGCAAATATCTGCGGGTAACGCATAATGTGCTTTTCTACTTTACCATCCGCTTTTTTTACATAAGCAATGCCATATTTCAACAACATCGCCAAACGCTCTTTGCTAAAAAGTGAAGTAGAAATTCGATTGGTCGGCGTGTTGGGGTTTTTGTTGGTTAAAAACTCTGGCGAATTTTTAATCACATTCAAATTGTTATCACTCAACACAAAATTTTCTAAATCTTCATCTTCCGCCCGCAACAGAGAGTCAAGGTTAAGGGTTTCTTCCTCTCTAAAATAATTCAAACGGGTTTCTGCCTTATAAGCAGGCGAAGCGTAAAAAGCACCTTGCAGTGGCTCAAGGTCTTCATGGACATATTCCATATTGTTAGAGAAAACCAAAATCTGCGAGATATTAATAAATTTAATAAATTGTTTGTTTTTAAAGCGGTCATTAATCCGCACACGTTCTGCCAAAATGCCATCACGATTATTAGGTTTCTTCACTTCAATAAAAACCAGCGGCATTCCATTAATCAGCAAGGTTATATCAGGTCTAAATTCATCATCACCGTTTTTATAGGTTAATTCAGTAACCACATGAAAGGAATTGTTTTCAAAATTTTCAAAATCTATCAGCCGTTTCCCAGAGACGGCGGTTAACATCTCATAAAATGTTTTTCCAACATCTTCATTGCTCAACGCCAAATCAACATCTTGCAAAACGCGCTTCACGTCTTCGGCTTCCATGCCTTCATTAATCCGAAGTATGGCTTCGCTAAAAATATCCGTAAAGATATTGGTTTCTTTATTCCACACAGCACGCGACAAAGAAAGATATTGATATCCCAGCCTAGCAAGGTGCAAAATGGCAGGTATTTTTACTCTGGTGTTCTCGTTAAAATTCATTCCGCTATTCCCTTAACCTCAAATATACATTCAGCATTTAAGTTAAATTATAAAGCCTTTGGAAGGTCTGTAATAGGCTTTGGCGCAAATCCATAAGGAAGGTTAATCTTCACTTATTTTTATCTATAAACACATTCCGCCAAATCACATTGATATATAATTATATTATTATGTCGAAAAAATATAAAAAACAACGACCACTCACCCCCGCTTGGTAGATACATTAATCGGCTGGCTGGAAGTACTCGCTGGCATTGGCACTATCTTTGGAGCCATTTATTCTTTGCTCAGCCTGTTTGGCGTTATATAACCGCCACTAACCTAAAATAAATCTCTAGCTCTAAGACTAATCATTATTACTATATAGTCAGGTTTTACAACCATTTGCCTACACGCATATCTATTTGTCACCCCCCATTCCCCATTCCCTACTCACAGCCCCACTGGCAACACCAAATGAAACACACTCCCCAAAAAATTGACCTCGTCATGTCCTTTGCTTTCCACCCACACATAACCGCCGTGTGCTTTTGCAATTCCGCGCACAATGGCTAAGCCTAAACCTGAGCCGCCACTTTTATAAGCAGTTTTCCCCGAAGAATGAAGCGCCACTTCACCCACTTGATAAAATTTCTCAAAAATTAATTCTTGATGTTCAGGGTCAATGCCGATGCCTGAATCTTCAAAGCGAATATCAATGGCGGGAATATCATTTTCTAATTTTGTATTCTGCACATTGATTTTTATTTTGCCGCCATCAGGTGTGTACTTAATGGCATTCACCAACAATTGATACAAAGCTTTTTGCATCAATGATGGATCTGCTTGAATACTGACAATATTTTCATCTTGTTCAATACTCACTTCAATTTTTCTTTCAGCAATTTCTTTTTTCAACGAATTAACTAATTCAGTTAAAGTCATCTTCAACGGAATCAATGTAGGCAACACTTTCATCGTCTCGCTATCAATGCGTGAGACATCCAACATCATATTGACCACTTCGTGCATTCGGTCAGTGCCTTTCAGAATGCCTTTCATCACTTCACTTAACGATTCATTATTTTTCAATTCATCCGCTGATTGTAATAAATTGAGATAACCTTTTAGCACAGTCAATGGAGTGCGTAATTCATGCGCCGCCACTTGAATGAACTCCAGCTTGTTTCTGTCTAATTGTCTTAATACCTGATTTGTTTTTTGTAAATCGTTAATGGTCATCTGGTCATTTTCACGCAAGCGATTTAACGTCGTGCGGATAATGTCAATTGCCATGCGCGGGCTTTGCGTGAGCATGGTGCCGAAATCTTGTTTGTTCATTTCTAGCACAGTGAAATCAGTTATGGTGCGCACAGTAGCAGAACGTGGCGCATTTTGAATCAACGCCATTTCGCCAATCAAGTCACCTGTACTTGCCACGCGCAACAAACGCAATTCATTTTCATTAAGTTGTTTGGTAATTTCGGCTTGCCCCTCTGCCACAATATAAAAAACTTCTTCGTAAGCACCTTCATGGCACAAAATAAAATCAGGTGGGTACGTTGCTATGCGCGTCAAATTCGCCATTTGGATTAATTCATCTTCATCCAAACCTTTGAATGCAATTTTTAGCAAAGCAACTTTATCGAAAGTTTCGGTCATGTATTGAGTATAACAAAGTAATAATGTCATTGCGAGGAACGAAGTGATGAAGCAATCTTGTTGTAATTGTTTAACAAGTAGACAAGTAAACAGGTAAACATGTAACTTGTCTACCTATCTACTTGTCTACCTACTTCTCTCTCATCCCATACGCAAAGCCATACTCCGCCATTTTATCCATAAAAACTTTTGGTTCAAACGCTTCTGGTCCCAACACGCCCACGCCTTTCCAAATTCCATGTTCGATTAAATCCATTGCAATCACTGGCGTAAATGCAGTCTGCGCGACTACTGCCTGACATCCCCACTCTTTCATGCAGATTTCATTATCTGCAACTTGATACAAATACACTTCACGCTTCTTACCTGACTTTGTGCCTGTTACCCAAGTCCCAGCACATGTTTTACCTTTCATTTTGTCCCCGAGGTGAGCAGGGTCTGGTAAACAAGCGGCGACCACATCACGCGGTGCAACTTCCACACCTTTTACTTTGATTTTATTTTTATTATCTAAACCAAGTTTGTTTAATGTTTTTAGCACATCCATAAATTCATCGCCTAAACCATATTTGAATGTGACTCGTTTGGCATTCTTAATCCAACGTGGCACTAATAACACTTCTTCATGCTCCACGTTGACTACTTCCACTTTGCCAATGCCTTCGGGAAATTCAAAAATTTCAGGTTCAGAAAATGGTTCAGTGGTAAACCAGCCTTTTTCTTTTTCATAAATCACAGGTGGATTCAAACATTCTTCAATTGTCGTCCAAATAGAAAATGTCGGTGCGAATTTATAGCCTTCAATGGTTAAGTTTGCACCATCACGCACGCCAATTTCATCAATCTCATCAAACAGATAATCTGCGGCGTATTTTGCAAACACATCTGCCATGCCAGGTTCCACCCCAAAGCCAACTAAGGCAAGCAAGCCTTTTTCTTCCCATGCTTTGGCTTTGTCAAATTGATAATCACCTAATTTGATGCCTGTTTTGTTGTATGGGTCAGTTGGGTGCAACTCTGAAAGCGTCATTGCCATATCCATATACATCACGCCTACATTAAATGCCGCATCAAAAATTTGTTTGTTGAAAATCGGGTCTACCGAATTCATAATTAAATCAACATTATATTTTTTTGCTAGGGCTTCAATATCTTCTTGCTTACTGGCATCAATCGCTTCAACTGGAAAGCGTTTCACATCGCCTAATTTTTTCTGCACTTCTTCGGCGCGTTTGATGTTGTAGTCTGCTAGCACCATCAACTCCATCCACTGGCGTGGTTTAGCAATTTGGGCAATGGCTTCGCCTACCCCCCCAACTCCGATGAGCAATACTTTCATATAAGGATATTCTCCATTTAGTTTTATAACCCGCACAGCGAGTTAGTATTTAAAGTACAGCGGCAGGTTCTCCTTTTGTGGGATTTATGTCACTTTATATAAACGCAAGGTAAATCTTGCGGTACTTTATAAATAAAATAAAAAGACGACATGATAGTCATGCCGTCTTTTTGTGATTAATAGCGGTCTTGTTTGTTGTTTTGATTAGCAGGAGTTATGTTAATCATCAAAGACATTAAATACGCTTTCACAAACGTATCCCCCATTTTTTTGATACTACGAACTAGGGCTTTCATTTTTTCCTTTCGGTTGGCTCTGTATTTCTCAATGTTTGGAACACAGACTAGGTTTGTATTTGCTTGAAGTTAAGCAAAAGTTATATGGAGCAAAATCAAGTACAGGTCAAGCGTGAAGCGAAGTTGTCATCTAAAAATAAATTTCTTTGGCTATTTTCAAATAGATAAATGATTCGGTTTCGCGAATGCCGTCAATTTTGGCAAGCTTTTCGGTCATAAATTTGAGCATGTCTTCGTGATCTTTGCAGAAAACTTCAATCATGATGTCGTAACCACCACTGACGAAAACGACGTACATGGTTTCGTCAAATTTTTTGAGGCGTTCGGCGACTTCGAGCATTTTTTTGCCATCGGTGCGAATGCCGATTAATGACATGGTGCGTTTGCCCATCATTAAGGGGTTGGTGGCGGCAATGACTTTGAGGTAGCCAAGTTCGACGAGGCGATTGTAGCGTTGGCGAATCATGCCTGGTGATACTTTGAGGTCTTCGGCAATTTGAGCGAAAGATTCGCGCCCATCTCTTTGTAAGGTTTCGATGATGTAATGATCTATCGAATCTAGCTTTTCAGGGCGTTCTGTGCCGATTATGCTTTCCATACCCTTATTCTATGACGTTTTTTGCATAATTGTCAATAGTTTTATAACTATTTTGTACTATTCTTACAGTTTTAATACTTTATTTTAATGTTGGGCTAATTTCTGCTGCATGTTCGCTCTGTTCGCTTTTTTACTTACTATAAATAAAATTTATCTAGGTTGTCAATCTTTGTTTATTCTAATGAAAACGTCCCTAACAAAATTTTGTTAGGGACGTTTTTTATTTACATTGGTAGAAAGTTTGTTATTGCCCTTTTACTTCGACCCATATGTTATCGTAAAGTGGTGTGGCGTCGCCTACATCTTCAATACTGATACCACTGGCAATCACATCTGCTGGTGGGTTCGTAATTGGAGAATCGGCATAGGCACTGTAAACTTCTGGTTGATTGGCTTTGGCATATTCAAGAGCGGCTGTATTGGGGTTTGTGTATTGGAAGTCTCGAATGGTTAACCAGAATACATCACCTTGCATAATGTAGCTGAGCCAAGCGTAGGCGGCATCAGCATGGGAGGCATCTTTCAACATCAGCCAATTATCTTGCCAAAGGATAGGACCTTCTTTAGGATAAATATATTGGATATCGGGATTTTCTTGGTTGGCTATAAATGCTTCACCTGTCCAAACTAATCCAAGGTCAACATCGCCTGCAATAAGTGCGGATTTGGGGCTATCACTGTCAAATAATTTAACATTAGGAATCAATTCAGCAAGTTTGGCTTTTGCTTCTTCAAGTTCGGCAGGGTCTTTTGTATTTGGGCTGTACCCGAGTGTGATAAGCGTCATGCCAATGATTACGCGTGAGTCATCAATGAAGACTAAGCGATCTTTGTATTCAGGATTCCATAAATCTGCCCATGAGGTCGGCACATTTTCAACAGCAGCAGTATTAACAACAATTGCGTCGGTACCTGCAAGATATGGGATAGAATATTTATTACCTGGGTCAAAAGGTTGATCCATCCAGTTGGGGTCAAGGTTTTTGATGTTAGGCAATTTAGAATGATCTAACTCTTGAACATGTCCTTGGCGAATCAAAAGCGGGACAATGTAATCTGTTGGTTGGATCAGATCATAGGCAGTTCCGCCTGCATCCACTTTGGCGTACATTTCTTCGTTAGAAGAGTATTCATCGCGGTTGAGTTTGATGTTATAGACCAACTCAAAGCAATCTAGCATATCTTGTGGGAAGTATTCAGTCCAAACAAAGATGTTGAGTTCTTTGGAAGTTACATCCATGCGAGGGTTGGGTTCAGGGCAGGCGAACCCAGAAGAAGTTACTTTTGCATTACTTTCAGCATCTGTAGATGTCTCTGTGCTTCCACCACCGCCACAGGCAACTAGCACGAAGCTAAGAATTGCTAAAACGGCAAGTACATTAAATAGTGTCTTTCTTAACATAATTCTCTCCTTTTTATTTTTTGGCAACGTGCAAAATATTTACACGAGATACCCAGATTATGAGTGAGCAGTAGGTTTTTGCTCGCGACTCTGAATCCATTGCAAAGCTACCACCGCCGTAAAGACAATCAAAATCCATACAGTTGAAAGCGCGTTTACTTGTGGGGTAACTATACGGCGTAATAAGCCATAAACGTAAATTGGCAATGTAGTAGAGCCAGGTCCGTTGGTGAAAAATGTAATGACAAAATCATCAAGTGACAGTGTAAATGCCAGCAATGCGCCCGATAACACGCCTGGCAAAATCATCGGGAAGGTAACACGGCGAAACGTAATCCATTCATTGGCACCTAAGTCCATTGCGGCTTCTTCAAAAGATTTATCGAAACCTTGTAAGCGGGCTTGTACTACCAAAGTGACAAATGGCACCATGAAAGCAATATGACTTACTGTAACTGTCGCCATGCCGAGCGACAAACGAGCATCTCCGCTTAAATCAAGTGCCGAATTGAGCCAGCCAAATAATTGACTGAACAAAGACAAGATGCCAATGCCCATCACAATTTCTGGAATCACAATTGGAATATATAAAGAAAGTTGTGAAAATGGTTTAATCTTAAAATCATACCTTTGTAATGCCAAAGCCGCCATTGTACCAATGATGGTAGCAATAATAGTTGAGGTAAGGGCAATGGTAAGTGTATTACTCGCCGCATCAATGACATCGTCATTTTTTGCGAGGTCACAATACCAATGGAAGGGACCACATGGGCTAGCTTTCACTATGCTTCCATCCATTTCAATAGTGTCACTAAAGTTTGGGATAAACCCTTCAAATTTCACATTGACACGCGAAGCATTGAAAGAATATAAAACAAGTATCACAATCGGAGCATATAGGAAGAAGTACACCAAAAATGCTGCGATTTTTACTAAAGGGGAACGGCGATGTGGATTCATATTATTTGTCCAATCTACGCGGCGACAATTTCATCACCAAAGCCAAACTTACGCGTATAGAAGTATGTGACGATTAATGTCATAACCATCAATACTAAAGAAGCGGCAGAGCCAAAAGTTGGGTCACGTGCATCAAGGAATTGGCGCTGAATTAAGTTACCAACCAGAATCACTTGTTTACCGCCAAGAAGATCTGACACGACAAATGTGCCCATAACGGGGATAAACACAAGTATCGTTCCAGCAACCACACCAGGCATAGATAAAGGAAGCGTTACTCTCAAAAATGTTTTAAAGGCATTCGCACCTAAATCCGCTGCTGCTTCATATAAAGAACCATCAATTTTTTCCAAGGATGTATAAATAGGCAGAATCATAAACGGCAGGAATTCATATACCATACCTACTAATACTGCTCCTGGTGTATAGAGCATCTCTAGTGGCGTGAAAGGAATATGCAGTAAGTTCGCAATCCATCCAATCACAATATTGATGGCACCTTCTTTTCTGAGCAACATCATCCATGCGTACACACGGATAACGAAATTTGTCCATAATGGAATTAATACCATGAACAAAAATAAATTTCTGCGCTTGGGGTCTGCGCGAGCAATAAAATAAGCCAGCGGATACGCCAATAAAATAACTATCACTGTTGTATTAAAGCCTAGTGTAAGTGAGCGCCATAAAATATTTACATAGAGTGGGTCAAAACAAGAAGTTTGCCCGTTTGTGCAATCTGTGCTATAGCCAAATAAGCGAATGTAATTATCTAATGTGAATGTATAAATTACATCACCATCTGGGCTACGTTTTCCAAAGCTAACAATTAATGTCAAAACCAATGGGATGATTAATAAGATGAATAACCAGACCGTTGTTGGTAATGCTAACAACGTGCCTTGTGCAGATTTGTTTTCACGAAGACGTTGTAACATAGTTAATCCTTTTTCAAAATCAAAGTGTTTTCAGGTGGGAAGGTAAACAACACTTCTTCATCTTTGACATAAAAAGTAGATGGGTCAAGACTCGAAATACGATTTTGTTCCATCACTTTCAAGCGCGTGCCGTTCAAATCAAAATACAAATGTGTATCTGAGCCAATATAAACAGATGTTCCCACTTTTGCCTTAAAGACACCAGCTCCGCTTTGATTTTCAACCACACGAATCTTTTCTGGTCGAATAGCAACAGTCACATCAGAGCCATTGACTAAATCTTTCGCCATTGGCATACCTGTCACTTCAGCATTTAATATGGGAACAAAAACCACCGCCTCATTACCTGATATAGATTTGAGTTTGCCTTCGAGGAAGTTTGACTCGCCGATAAAATCTGCTACGAATTTATTGGCAGGGCGTTCATAAATTTCAACAGGCGTACCCATTTGTTGAACTTTGCCTTTGCTCATCACGGCAATTCGGTCAGACATGGTCAAAGCTTCTTCTTGGTCATGTGTGACGTAAATAAATGTAATGCCTAACTGTTGTTGTAGTGACTTTAATTCGAGTTGCATTTCCTTGCGAAGCTTTAAATCTAATGCGCCGAGAGGTTCGTCAAGTAGTAAAACGCTTGGGGTTTTGACCAATGACCGAGCAAGTGCGACGCGTTGTTGTTGCCCACCTGAAAGTTGACGTGGCTTGCGGCGTTCCATACCAGAGAGTTGTACCATTTCCAAAGCACGTCCAACTCGCTTCTTTATCTCGTCCTCTTTCACCCCTTCCATTTCTAAACCAAAAGCCACGTTCTGAAAAATGGTCATGTGCTGAAATAAAGCATAACTTTGGAAAACGGTGTTCACTTTTCTTTGAAATGGTGGGGTATGCCCCATTGCCTTGCCTTCAATATACACTTCCCCTTCTGAGGGCCATTCAAAACCAGCAATCATTCTCAATGATGTGGTTTTGCCACAACCTGATGAACCAAGCATAGAGAAAAACTCTCCATTTTTGATTTGCATGGTCACATGGTCTACGGCATTTAATTCATGCCCCTCTGGTGTGACAAACTTTTTTACAACATCGCGCAATTCAACTGCAAATTCAGTACTCATATAACTTCTCCTGTAAGGAAAATTTTTTTGTTAGATGATGAAACATTTTTACGTTCAAAATTTACAACATGGTCGTAAATGAACTAAAACTATTGTCTAATGCTTTGCAATATCTTGTAATGTATCTTGTAGCCTATCAATAAAGTTATCTATTTGTGTCTGCGTAACAATTAATGGAGGTTCTACCCGAATAGTTTGCGCACTGGTTAAAGTGCCTGCCACTAATACACCTCGCTTGAATAAACCTGCCGCAACTTTATAACCAATTTCTGGATTTTTGAAGTGCATACCGATTAACAAACCTTTGCCAGTGATGCGTTCAAAAATGTGTGGGTATTGTACAACAAATTTTTCTAATTGCGTGATTAAATATTCACCTTTTTGCGCGGCTTGTTCCCACAACCTTTCACGCAAAGTGACATGAATGGCAGAGATTGCGGCAGAGCAAGCCAATGCTCCACCACCTGTTGTAGTAGTGTGCATAAATGGATTCGGATACATCATCGGCTGATAAATTTCTTCGGTAGTTGTAACAGCACTAATGGGCATTACGCCACCACCTAAAGATTTTGCGACCGTCAAAATATCAGGCACTACATTCCAGTGTTCAACGCCCCACAATTTTCCTGTCCGCCCCAAACCTGTTTGCACTTCATCGGCGATTAACAAAACTTTATGTTTTTTTGTCGCTTCACGGATGCGGGGCCAGAAGTCATCGGGTGGAACAATCGCTCCAGACTCGCCTTGAATTGGTTCAAACATCACAGCCGCAACCCCAACCCCAACTTTGTCACAAATTTCTAATTGCTTTTCAACAGCATCTGCGTCTCCAAATGGAACATGATAAACCTGTCCGCCATACATCGCGCCCATTTGTGCACGATAATCTGATTTACCCATCAAAGATAATGAGCCCATTGTCTTTCCATGAAAAGCACGCACGCCAACAATAAAAGCAGTTTTGCCCGTGTAAAGTTTGGCAATTTTCATGGCGGCTTCATTGGCTTCTGTGCCGCTTGCGCCAAACCAACTATATTTCAAATCGCCTGGTGTGATAGATGCAAGTAATTTGGCTAACACGCCTCTTAATGGGTCAAGCAATTCCTGCGATGGCATTGGAGAACGATTCAACTGCGCTTTGACAGTTTCTACAACTGTTGGATGACTCCAGCCTAAATCCATCATGCCAAAACCGCCGAGAAAATCCAAAAATTCTCTGCCAAGTACGTCTTTAATCACCGCACCCGAACCTGTCCACTCCACAGATGCCCAATCGCCAGACTCAGTGACAGATTTTCTATATTCCAACCAGTTACGGTTGTAATGCTCGGCGAAATTATTTTTTGATTCATCAATGATCTGATGCGCCAACTCTTGCGTTGGGAAATCTGTTTTGTGAATCAAATCCATCCAACGGGATGAATAATCTAATGCGTCTTCGTAATCAATCATAAAAAATCCTTTTATGTATTCTCGGTGGTCGAGTAATTGCGAGTGATAACGAGCAACGTATCGAGACCACAAGTGAACAAAGTAATTTTAATTTTTTATAAAACTTGTGGTCTCGATACGGCGGACGAGCACCGCCTACTCGACCACCGATTTCTTTTTAAAACTTCCTCGACCATTCTTTGGGCCAGCGTTCGATCACAATTTTCTTTTGTGTAAAAAATTCAACTGCATCCATGCCTTGCCCGTGCATATCGCCAAAGAAGGAATCTTTCCAGCCGCTGAACGGGAAGAACGCCATCGGCGCGGCGACGCCGATATTGATTCCGATGTTGCCCGCTTCCGCTTCGTATCTAAATTTTCGCGCGGCAGAGCCAGACGACGTGAACAGACTCGCCTGGTTGCCATACTGTCCGCTGTTGACCAACTCAATTGCGTCTTCAACCGTCTCGACGTGCATGAGGCTCAACACAGGTCCAAAAATTTCTGTCTTGGCGATTTCACTTCCACGCGGGACATCTGCCAAAATCGTTGGTTTGACAAACGCGCCGTTGTCATACCCTTTGATTAAAGTACCGCGTCCATCTACGGCGACAGTTGCTCCTTCACTTTGACCGAGTCCTATCAACTGCTCGACTCTGCTCTTGCTCGCCATGTTGATGACGGGTCCCATTTGCACACCTGAGTCCATGCCATAACCCACAACACGAGATGATGCCGCATCGCAAATCAATTCGGTGAATTGGTTTTTAGCGGCGCCCACAGTCACAGCGAAAGAAACTGCCAAACAGCGTTGACCAGCACACCCGAAGGCTGAATCGGCGACGATCTTTGTCGCCATTTCCATATCTGCATCAGGAAGAATAATCACAGGATTTTTTGCGCCACCTTGTGCCTGGACTCTTTTTCCATGAGACGCGGCAGTTGCATAAATATATTTAGCAACATTAGTTGAGCCAACAAAAGTTACGGCGCGAATGGCAGGATGTTCGAGAATCGCATCCACAACATCTTTTGCGCCATTGACCAAATTGATTACGCCTTTTGGAAAACCAACTTGTTCAATTAATTTCATAATGAATTGCATGGTCATGGGAACTTTTTCAGAAGGCTTGATGATGTATGTGTTGCCCGCCGCAACTGCATAAGGCAAATACCAAAACGGAATCATGCCAGGAAAATTAAACGGCGCGATAGTTGCACACACACCCACTGGTTGACGAATCATTGTCTCGTCAATGCCTGTGGCGATGTCTTCAACAAATTCGCCTTTCATCATCATCGGCATTCCACAAGCCACTTCAACATTTTCATAAGCGCGAATCATTTCGGCTTTTGCCTCTTCAAATGTTTTGCCACATTCATTGGTGATGAGCTTTGCAATTTCATCTGCGTTTTCGCGCATGAGATTTCGCAACTTAAATAAATATTGCACACGGTCATTGACGGGCGTTCTGCGCCAAGCAGGCAATGCTTCACTCGCGGCTCTCGCCGCCGATTCAACATCCGCTTTTGTGCCAAGCGGAGTCTTTGCAATTACTTGACCAGTGGCGGGATTGATTACATCCAAATATTCTTTAACGTTCGGTTTTACCCATTCGTTGTTTATGTAGTTTAGGATTTCCATATTTCACCTTTTTGGTAATTTTTAGCCCGAGACCTGACAGGTTTCATTATGACGAGAGTTAATCGGACTTCTAGGAACAAAATAAAACTTAATTAATCTTGGCTCCGTGAAAACCTGTCAGGTCTTTTTCGTCTAAATATTCTTTTTGTAAACTTTTTAACTGACTTGCTTATCCATCAACTCTGCCAAGCCTTCATCTAACAGATTCAAGCCTTCATCCAATTGCTCTTTCGTAATCACCAACGGCGGGACGATGAATAAAATATTTTTGAAATTAAACACATACACGCCATTTGAAACCATAAAGTTTTTCAAGGCGGTAATATCCATTGGTTCTTTGGTTTCTTTGTTCTTCACTAACTCAATAGCAGAGAACATGCCGATATAACGTGCATCGCCAATAGACGGATGTTTGGATTTCAACTCTTCGAGTCGCTTGCCTAGATGTTTCCCAACATTTTTTGCATTTTCAAAAATCTTATCTTCTTCGTAGGCTTCAATCGTAGCAAGCGCGGCGGCGCAAGCGAGGGCGTGTCCGCTATAAGTTAAGCCTGCAAATAAAACTTTGTCATCAAAAAACTTGGCAATTTTCTCACGCACAATCACAGCACCCAATGGAACATAGCCCGAAGTGATTCCCTTTGCAGTGGTGATGATATCTGGCGTTACGTTCCAGTTATCCACGGCAAACCATTCACCCGTTCTGCCCCAGCCACTCATCACTTCATCGGAGATTAACAAGATGCCATACTTGTCACAAATTTCTCTTATGCGTGGCAAGTAATCATCAGGTGGGATGATTAATCCATTTGTACCCGTCACGCCTTCCAAAATAATTGCCGCAATTTGATCTGGTCCTTCATGCTGAATCACTTCCTCCACATGGCTGATACATTCACGATGACAAGTTTCTCTCGTCCAGCCAAATGGACAGCGATAACAATACGGGTCAAGGAAGTGAACCGCGCCAGGCATAGCAGGCTCAACAGACCAGCGGCGATAATCGCCCGTCACCGCAATCGCTCCATGTGTTGCTCCATGATAAGAACGATAACGAGCAAGGATTTTATGCCTGCCTGTGTAAAACCTAGCAATTTTGATGGCATTCTCATTCGCTTCGGCTCCGCCCAAGGTGAAAAATGTTTTTTTCAAATCACCAGGGGTAATCTCTGACAGTTTTTTTCCGAGCAAGCCTTTTACTTCGGTTGCCATGCTTGGCGCGGCAAAAGTCAACTTGGCGGCTTGCTCTTGAATCGCCTTCACAATTTTTGGATGTTGATGTCCCACATTGGTATTGACCAATTGAGAAGCGAAATCCAAATATTTTTTTCCATCCGTATCCCAAAAATAAACGCCGTCGGCTTTATCCACGGCAATTGGATTCACCTGCCCCTGATTCGACCAAGAGAAAAAGGTGTAATCTTTGTTTAATTCAACGATTTGTTGAGTAGTTAATTTGTTTGACATATTTATCTATTCCTCGGTGGTCGAGTAGCCTGAGCGATTTTTGCGAAGGCGTATCGAGACCACCTGTTAATGAAATTTACTGTATTAAAGTGGTGGTCTCGATACATTCCTCGCTTTGCTCGGAACTACTCGACCACCGAGTCTCTTATTTACTTGTATACCTGTTTACTTCTTCACTTCCTTCACAATCTCCGCATACACATTCAACGTCTCGTCAACATCCGCATCCGAATGGGAATAAGACATAAACCACGGCTCACGCGCGTCATGGTCGGGCATTACTCCTTTGGCAATTGCTTTTTCAACCAATTCAAGATAAAGATTATGATCGCTCCTGGACCAGTCTCTTTGATTTTTGACTTCATCAATATTCAACGAAAATGAGAACATGGCAGGGTATCCCGTCATCACTGCGGGGATATCATTCTCCTCAAAAATATCCTTCAAGCCATCCATTAATCTCTGACCGCGCTCAGCGACGGTTTTG
>LMZR01000037.1 GCA_001567105.1 Chloroflexi bacterium OLB14 | reverse complement strand
GGCACAAATGGGACAACATCTGTTGCGCCAATGCGTGGATGCTCGCCTGTGTGATGATCTAAATCAATTAATTCGCTAGCAGTTTTGATAGCCAGAAAAGCGGCTTCTTCTACTCCTGCGGGTGAACCTGCAAAAGTTAACACTGTGCGGTTGTGGTCAAGGTCAGATGAACGGTCTAGCATTTTCACGTCACTGACAGATTGAATAGCCGCGACAATTTGGTCAATGATTTCAGGTCGCCGCGCTTCAGAAAAATTGGGGATACATTCGATGAGTTTGTTAGTCATATAGTTACCTAGTTTTATAGTTTGGTGGTTGAGGTCAATTATAAATGATGAAATAGAGATAAAATCAATAGATATATAGATTTTATTTTGGACGCTGATGAACGCAGAAAAACGCTGATAAAAGATACCCTTGAAAAAATCATTAAAAAACTCTGTATTTATCTGCGCTCAATTTTTATTTTTGATAAAGCTTAATTTGGTAGAAATCTTATGAAACTTTATTTACGCATTGCCATTGTACTTTTGATTTTTATTGTAGGTTTTGGCTTTGTATATGAATTTAAAAAATATTATCCCCAACCAAGTGGTGAGACTTATCAATTAGTCTCTAACTGGCCCCAATTTCCCGAGGGGGTTTCTATCGGTCAAGTTTCTGGGGTGGCTGTTGCTTCTAATGGAGATGTTTTCGTCTTTCATCGTGCAGAACGGATTTGGGAAGGCGAAGAACTTGGCTTAGATTTAATTCAATCAGCAACAATTTTTGTTTTAGATAATGAAACTGGAAATTTAATCAATTCATGGGGAGCGAATTTTTTCGTCATGCCACATGGATTGACAATTGATAAAGATGATAATATTTGGTTAACAGATGTTGGTTTACATCAAGTCTTCAAATTTGATAGAGATGGTAACTTGTTAATGACTTTAGGCGAGCGTGGCATTTCAGGTGATGATGAATATCATTTCAATATGCCAACTGATGTAGCCATTGCATCTGATGGTTCAATTTACGTCAGTGATGGATATGGAAATAGTCGTGTTGCAAAATTTTCAGCGGATGGAAAATATATAACCAGTTGGGGAAGTTATGGAACAGAAACTGGTCAATTTAATACACCGCATAGCATCGCCATTGATTCTCACGGTCAAATCTATGTGGCAGATAGAGGTAATGCCAGAATCCAAATCTTCAACGAGAATGGCGAATATCTTTCAGAAATAAAAAGCGAATCAATCGGCAGACCTTGGGCAATCAGGTTTGACAATGCAGGAAATTTATTTCTTGTAGATGGCGGCGACCAAAATCAATTTTGGTTTGAACGCGCTCGCATCTTAAAATTAGATTCACAAGGAAATATCCTCGCTTCATTTGGTTCGTATGGAGAAGAGACTGGTCAATTTATTTGGCCCCATACCATTGCAATTGGAATTAATGGAGAATTGTATATTGGTGAAGTAGCAACTGGAATGCGAATTCAAAAATTTATTAATGCACCAAACTAGCAGGCGGTTCACCGCGCCACATTTCAATTCTACGAAATGCTTCAACATAACCCATCTGATAAAAAGCAGGCAAATGCGGGTCATTAACTTGGATATTCTCTAATTGAGTATCAAGGCGTGGATATTGATGATGCAAATGTGACAGAAAAGCATAAGCCATCAGAACAGGGTCACCAACTTCAGTCTTGTAAATGAAGCGGGTCAATGTAAATTTTTGACGTTGATACACCAACCAGCCTCGACTTCCATCTGCCAGTGTGAGATGTAATCCTGAAACTTCTTGTGCATTAAACAAAGACTCAGATTGATTCGTCCAAGGTTGTGTGCCACGATCACGCCCCACTAAAGTTAAAGCATCTATACGTTCTAAGCGTTGAGCATCAGCCACAATAGGGTCTGCTGGCGTGATTGGCGAACGCCTCAACACCAACAACTCACCTACCTCATAAAAACCTAATTTAAGAAACAAAGTATGAGCAGGCGTATTATTTTTTATCACTTCCAGCATACTAAATGAAATATTTAATTTTTCTGCTTGCTCTAACAAACCTTCCATTAAAGCCTTGCCTGCACCCGTACGTCGTGTGGTTGGGATAACTCCCAAACGTGTAATCCATGCTCGTTCATCACGCACGCCCAACATTGCTACACCGCGTAATTCATCACCCTGCATGGCAACCAGTGAATGTTCAAGGTCAACATCATAAGTAGAAATATATTCAGCCAAACGCGCAGCATTCATTGGCATTGGCACAATATAATCCACCCGTGTTTGGTTATAAATTTTTTGCCAACTGCTCCATTGTAAATTCACTAGCAGATATTAGCTTGATCTTTATATCAAAAGATGAATTCATTTTAGATAAGAAGCAACTTTATCTGAAAAAACATTTATATTAATAATCGGCTTGCCAATATATCCTGTAAAGCCATAACTATCTACATTTGTTTTGCAGTTTCTTCGGGCCAAGCCGTAAATGCAATCAAAGGAATATCTTGCAATTGCTTTTCTTGGTGAATCCAGCCTGCCAAAGTTTGCCCATCATAATCTGGCAAACCTAAATCCAACAAAATGAGATCAGGTAAATGTGCTAAAGCAAATTGCAAGCCCGTTTCAGCATCTGGTGCATGAACAAACTCATAGCCGCGTGCTAATAAAATTTTTTGCACCAGCTCAACAGTATCATCTACATCTTCAATCAGTAATATTTTTTTTCATGGCTACTCACTTTCCTAATTGTATAACCATATTCAATAAATCTGATAACTAAATTCTGAAGTTGCACAGATTTAATTTTTAAGAATCTATCACATTTGTACAATTTATTCCATCCAAAATTTAGCACTCCAACAACAACAACGCCACAAAACCTGAGATTCCTAGCGCCGCCAAATCTGACACTCCGCTTCTTACCCTGCCTGATGCTTGTTAATTTCCTTCAACTGCTGGCATCCCTGAAGTAACGTTTGCATCAAATTAGCATTCTGATAGTTTTCGTTTTTGTCATTTGATCTCTTAGTGCTAAATCTTGACACTGTAAAGATTGTAGAAGATAATATCCCAAATGTTAAAGGAAGAATGGAGATTAAATGTCCGCATATCAACACTATAAGCAGGAAGTTGTAGATGCTTGCCATGCTTTATTGCAACGTGGGTACCTTAAAGCCACCGAGGGGAACATCTCTGCACGTATTAAACAGCAAGAATCATTTGCTATCACCCCATCTAATTATGATTATGCCAAAATGCAAGTAGATGATATCTGTATCTTAAATTATGAAATTAAACCAATTGAAGGTACGTTAAAACCATCTATTGAAAGTAGTATGCATGCCGCTGTTTATCAGAATCGCCCAGATGTACACTGTATTATTCACACACATCAACCTTATGCCAGTGCTTTAGCATTAATTAATATGCCAATCCCTGCTTTATTTGATGAGCAAGTTCGTTTTCTTGGAAGAAGTGTGGATATTATTTCCTATGCTCCTTCTGGAACTAGCTTTCTTAAAAATGCCGTTAAAGCTAAGGTTAAAAATAACAATAATGCTTATATCTTACAAAATCATGGCGTCTTAGTATTAGGTGGCACAATGGAACAAGCTATTCACAACATGGCATTGCTTGAAAAATGTGCACTCACTTATTTACTTGCCATAATGACAGAAAAGAAAATCACTAAAATTCCATTATTCATCCGCGAAATTGCCTTTGCAAAACTGCGTACCGATGAAAAGAAATTTGCAGAGCTTGGCAATTCATAATTGATAAGTTTTGATACATTTATTTTTCAAGCATGAATTAAAGAACATAAATTATTTATATAAAATTGGAAAACCGCTATGACACAGTATGCAATCTCCGAATATCCTAACGTAGACGAAATTTATAAAAAATTAAACCGACTCGTCAGTCAGCCACTGCGCCCAGTGAACCCTAAAAAAATGAAAGAGTATTTGGCTTACTTTGAAAATCAATGTAAACGCTCAAAAGAATTGACTGATGAAGCAAAAAAAATTATCCCAGGTGGCGTGCAACACAATTTAGCATTTAATTATCCCTTCCCCATTGCAATTGAAAAAGCAGAAGGTGCTTATTTATGGGATGCCGATGGAAATAAATATATTGATTTCCTGCAAGCAGGTGGCCCTACTATTTTAGGAAGCAATTATGCCCCTGTTCGTGAAAAAGTTATGGAAATGTTGCAAACGTGTGGACCTGTCACTGGGCTGTTTCATGAATATGAATTAAAACTCGCCCAGCAGATTCAAAAGCATATGCCTTCTATTGAGATGTTCCGCATGTTAGGCTCAGGAACAGAATCAGTAATGGCGGCAATTCGTGCGGCTCGTACATTTACCAAGAAAAAATATGTCATTAAGGTCGGCGGAGCATATCACGGCTGGAGTGATCAAATGGTATATGGGTTGCATATCCCAGGTACGGGTCGTTTTGAAGCGAAAGGTATTCCACGCGGATCAAGTTCAAGCACAAAAGAATTTTATCCAAATGCTTTAGCGGCATTAAAACGTCAATTGTGGGTAAACAGATTTCGAGGCGGAACTGCAGCTGTGATTATTGAACCTATTGGACCAGAAAGTGGTACACGTCCCGTTCCTAAAGACTTTAATCAAAAAGTTCGTGAACTATGTGATGAATTTGGTGCGCTTTTAATTTTCGATGAAGTTGTAACGGGCTTTCGTTTGGGCTTAGGTGGTGCACAAGGCTATTTCGGCATAAAGCCAGATTTAACTGTATTCGGGAAATGTATTACAGGTGGTTACCCAATGGCTGGCGGGGTTGGTGGTAGACGAGATGTGATTATGACTTTTGCTGCGGGTATTGGAGGAACTGGAGAACGTGCATATGTAGGCGGCACACTTTCTGCCAATCCGATTTCTTGTGTGGCAGGGTATTATGCGCTTGTTGAAATGGAAAAAACAAACGCTGCAGTAATTGCTGGGCAAGCTGGTGATAGACTTACCAAGGGATTACAAATAATTATTGAAAAATATGACTTACCGTTTGTAGCCTATAACCAAGGCTCAATTGTCCATTTAGAAACTTCAGCTACGATGTTACTTGACCTCAGAAATCCACTGCGATTATTGAAAGAATTAAAACCTCGCAAGCATATGATGGAAGAAATGGGAGCGGCTTACATGGCAAATGGTTTAGTAACGTTAGCAGGCTCAAGAATGTACACCTCGATGGCTGATACTGATGCAGTAATTGATGATGCTTTAATTCGCTTTGAAAATGTGTTGAAAGAATGTAGTTTATAAATTTGAGAGGCATATAAAAATGACAACTCAATATAAATTGTATCCATACCGCTGGGTAGTGCTTGCTGTTTTTGCTTTTATTAACCTCACTATTCAAACACTGTGGATTTCTTATGCGCCAATTACTGGATTAGCCGCAAAATTTTATGGTGTCACCGATTTACAAATTGGTTTTTTTTCTATGGCTTTCATGTTCGCCTTTATTCCCTTATCTATTCCCGTTTCGTGGGTAATTGATACCTACGGTTTTCGCATTGCAGTTGGCATTGGGGTCATTTTGATGGCAGTTTTTGGAATCATGCGCGGGTTGGTAGGTGAAAATTATATACTGGCTTTGTGGAGTACAGTGGGGCTTGCTATTGCACAACCGTTTCTCTTAAATGCATGGACGAAAGTACCTGCACAATGGTTTGCGATTCAAGAGCGCGCCACAGCCGTTGGTATTGTTACTCTAGGGAATCTAATTGGCACAGCCTTAGGCATGGTGCTAACGCCTATATTAATAGAAAGTATGACAATTTCTAACATTCAATTAGTGTACGGAAGTATCGCCGCTTTTTCATCTATTCTATTTTTAATTTTCGCCCGAGAGAATCCAGCCACACCGCCTTGCGCACCTGAGGAGCAAGTCCGCGCCTTGATGTTAGATGGGTTAAAGCATTCACTTACGATAAAACCGTTTTGGTTTACTTTATTTGTATCTTTCATTGGGCTTGGAATTTTCAATGGCATTACTACTTGGATAGAAAACATCATTCGTCCACGTGGATTTACACCAGCAGATGCAGGCACATTAGGCGCATTGATGATTGTCGGCGGGGTGGTTGGCGCAATTGTATTACCCGCTTTATCAGATAGACAACATAAACGTCAGCTATATCTCTTTATTGCATTATTTGGATCAATCCCTGGCTTGTTGGGTTTGACCTTTGCCACCAACGCCACGTTACTATTTGCATCTGCTTTTGCTTTAGGTTTTTTCTTAACTAGTGCCATGCCTATTGCTATGCAATATGCGGCCGAAGTGACTCACCCAACCCCGAGGTACATCTAATGGTTTAATTCAACTCTTCGGGCAAGGTGCTGTTATCTTTGTTTATATTATGGAAGCCTTGAAAACAGAAGAAGGCTCTTTCACGCCTGCGCTTTTGTTATCGCTAGGACTACTCATCTTAAGTGGCTTTTTCGTTTCGCAAATGAAAGACCCACAGTACACTAAAATTTCAGGAACAAAATAAAATCTTCTAAAGAAGACAATAAAAAGTAAAGGGTTTTATGACCGAACCAATCATCCTTGCAGTTGACCTTGGCACATCTAGCATGAAAGTATCACTAATTACTATTAGCGGAGTAGTATTAGGCTGGGAAACAGAACCCCTCGACTTAATAATTCTGCCTGATGGCGGTGTAGAGCAATCACCCAGTGGTTGGTGGCAAGCATTTCTATCAGCATCAAAAAAAATAATTGCCAAGAATCCATCGTCAACAAGTTTGATTCGTGCAATCTGTTGCTCCACACAAGGTGAAGGCACAATTCCAGTTGATAAAAACGGAAACGCCTTAAGCAATTGTATTCTATGGATGGATATGCGTGGAGCAAAGTATTTAAAGAAACAATTAAGCGGGTTAGTGAATATTGATGGAATAGCTTTATTTAAGATATTGCGTTTCGTGAGCTTAACAGGTGGCATGCCAAACCCTTCAGGGAAAGACCCTGCTGGGCATATGCTCTTTTTACGTAATGCCAAACCAGAAATTTACACAAAAACTTATAAGTTTTTAAATGTACTAGATTATATGAATTTACAACTAACTGGTGAATTCGTAGCATCGTTTGATTCAATTGTCACCTCATGGGTGACAGACAATCGAAATCCAAACAAGATTCAATACAATGATAGTTTAATCTCACTTTTAGGCATTGATAAAGAAAAAACTGCCTAATATAATTTCATGCTCTTCCATAGTAGGCAATATAAAAAACAGACCTTGCTAACACACTTGGGTTATCAAAGAATGTAAAAGTTGTAGCAGGCTCTATTGATAACACCGCCTCGGCAATTGGGTCAGGAGCAGTGAATGATTTTCAACCACATTTATATATTGGCACATCTTCATGGATTGCGGCACATGTTCCCTATAAAAAAACAGATATTAGCTCTAGCCTTGCTTCTATTCCCTGCGCTATACCTGATAAGTATTTACTAACCGCTTTACAAGCCACAGCAGGAGGGAACTTAACCTTCTTACGAGATAATATCATTTACCATAAAGACGAATTACTACAAGAAGCAGATGTTCCTGATATTTTCAAAGTGCTAGATAAAATTACAGCACGTGTACCAGCAGGTGCTCATGGACTCATTTACACACCATGGATTTGGGGCGAACGGGCACCAATAGAAGATAAAACTATACGAGCAGGCTTATACAATTTATCACTACACAACACAAGAGAAGATATCATCCGCGCCTTTTTGGAAGGAATTGCACTTAACACAAAATGGTTAATGTCTCCGCTAGAAAAATTTTTAGGTAAAAAAGTCGAAGCAATTAATATCGTTGGTGGCGGCGCGCAATCAGATGTGTGGTGTCAAATTTTTGCGGATATAATGAATATAGAAATTAAACAAGTTACAGAACCTGTGTATGCAAACGCCCGTGGCGCAGCATGGATCGGCGCAGTAGGTATTGGCCAAATTAAATTTACTGATATTCCAAATTTAGTAAAAATCAAAAAAACATATTTACCCAATCAAGCTCATCGTAGTTTATATGCTGAACGGTTTGAAACTTTCACAGCTATTTACAAACAAATGAAAAATATATACAAAAAATTAAATTAATAAAAAGATCTTCTTAACCTTGCTATCGCCATCGTTTCTGTCATATCTGAAAACAGTATTAACTACTAAGGAGAACAGCTTTGTTAAAACAATTATCAACGTCAGAGCTCGAATTAGGAATAGATAAAATTAAACAATCTCCACAAGATAATGGCATCTTGGAAATGATTGTGCGACGCCCAGAAGTTGAAGCAAGAGAAGTAATTCATTCTGGCGAAATTAATTTAATCAACGGCTTAGAGGGCGACAATTGGAAAACGCGCGGAAGTTCTAGCACGCCAGATGGTTCTGCAAATCCTGAAGCACAAATCACTTTGATGAATACACGCGTCATTCAATTGCTTTCAGGTGACAAAGAAAATTGGAAATGGGCTGGCGACCAGCTTTATGTGGATATGGATTTAAGCATGGAAAACCTTCCGCCTCTTTCCATGCTTCAAGTTGGTTCTGTGATTCTGCAAATTTCAGCCAAGCCTCACACTGGCTGTAAAAAATTCTCGGCTCGATTCGGTATAGATGCTTTAGCATTTATCAGCACGCCAGTTGGAAAATCATTGCGCATGCGCGGAGTGAATGCCAAAGTGATTCAAGCAGGTCGCATAAAAGTTGGGGATGTTGTTAAGAAGATATAAAAATACGCGAAAGCCGCCGTCCTCGGCGGCGCGTATCACATCATCCCCTACGCCGAGGACGGCGTAGGGAGCATTCAAAAAATAATGAAATGAAAATTACCCTCTCACCCATCGCCTATGTAAAAAACACAAGAAAAGAAATTGAAGATGATAATTGGGGAAATGTCATATCTATTATTGAATTAGATTCTAAATTTGATGAAGAATCTTTAGCAGAAATCGAAACTTTTTCACATGCTGAAATCATTTTTTATTTTCATCTAGTAGATGAAAATAAAATCGAAACGAAATCTCGTCACCCAAGAAATGATAGGACTTTGCCAAAGGTAGGTATCTTTGCTCAACGGGGGAAGAACAGACCCAATAGAATAGGATCAACTGTGGTTAAGATTCTGAAGCGTGTAGGGAATCAGTTATACGTTCAAGGGTTAGACGCGATTGATGGTACACCAATTCTCGACATCAAACCTGTCATCAAAGAATTTTTAGCGCGTGAAGAAATTCATCAGCCTCAATGGGCAAGTGATTTAATGAAAAATTATTGGGTCAAATTTTCATAGCATTTTCACAGTATCTTTTCAGCATTTTATTATTTTGTATTTTTATACTTACAACAAAGGAGATACTATGGATAACGATGATAAGCAAGTTGGGCAAATTTTGAATCGCAGAGATGTATTGAAAATTTTAGGCTTGGGCAGTGCTGCAACTTTGTTAGCGGCATGTGCGCCAGAAATTTCTGAAACATTATCACCCACGCTTTCGCCTACTGATATTGTGCCAGCAACAGAAACGATTTTGCAAGAAGCAACCAGTGTTGCAAATATTCCTGTTTGTGTGGTGCGACCTGAATTAACCGAAGGTCCCTATTTTGTGGATGAAATGTTGAATCGTTCTGATATTCGTTCCGATACTTCAGATGGCGCGATTTCTCAAGGCGCGCAATTTGATTTAACTTTCAATGTGACACAAATCAACGACAGTGGATGTGCACCACTCGCTTCTGCCCAAGTGGATATTTGGCACTGCGATGCGGCAGGCGTTTACTCTGACGCGCAAGACCGTAGTTTCAACACTGTCGGTAAAACATTTTTACGTGGCTATCAATTGACCGATGCAAATGGCGTTGCAAAATTTACCACCATTTATCCAGGTTGGTATGATGGACGAGCCGTGCATATTCATTTCAAGATTCGCATTAATGGTTATGAATTTACATCTCAATTATTTTTTGATGATGCGTTTACAGACCAAGTCTATTTACAAGAACCGTATGCCGCGAAAGGCACTCGCACTTTATTGAATAGTCAAGATAACATTTTCGCTGAAAGTGGAAACCTATTGACTTTAGCTGTATCCCCAACTTCAACTGGTTACGCCGCAACATTTGATATTGGTTTACAAATATAAAATAAAGGTGACTGTCACTTTTATTACACAAAATTGGGGCGCAGACTAGCGCAGAAAACGCGGATTAAAAAATCAGCGTACATCAGCGTTTATCTGCGTCCTATTTTTGTTTTAATCGTTATAATCCTTGTACATTAGGAGAAATAAGAAATGAAAGCAGTTCGCTTTGTAGGTATAAAACAAGCACTTGAAATGCAAGAGATACCAATCCCTGAAATTGGCGAGCGGGATATT
Source organism: Chloroflexi bacterium OLB14 (assembly GCA_001567105.1). Classification (GTDB taxonomy): domain Bacteria; phylum Chloroflexota; class Anaerolineae; order Anaerolineales; family Villigracilaceae; genus Villigracilis. The sequence goes on along the minus strand of LMZR01000037.1, from coordinate 31,338 downwards.
TTAGTGAAAGTCAAAGCCGCAGGGATTTGTCACTCAGATGCACATTATCGGGCAGGGATTTCACCTGTCAGACCTGTGCCATTGACGTTAGGTCACGAAGTTGCAGGTGTGGTTGAAAAAATTGGTTCACAAGTGACCAATGTAAAAATTGGCGACAGAGTTTGTTTACATTACAACATCACTTGTGGAGATTGCTATCACTGCTCAACAGGCAATGACCAATTCTGTGAAAAAGTTTTGATGTTAGGTCACTACACAAATGGCGGATACGCAGAGTATATTTCTGTCCCTGCTCGTAATGCTATTCACTTACCTGATGAAATCCCATTTGAGCAAGGCGCTACTTTAATGTGTGCATCTGCTACGGCGTTTCATGCACTTAAAAAATCTCGAATCAAAGCAGGTGACAAAGTTGCCATCTTTGGCGTTGGCGGATTAGGTCAATCAGCCATTCAATTAGCAAAAGCATTTGGGGCAATTGAAGTTTATGCTGTTGATATTAATCAAGAAAAATTAGACTTAGCAAAAAGTTATGGGGCAATTCCTGTCAATGCAAAAAATATTAATCCAGTAGATGAAATAAAAAGATTAACTAATAACAAAGGCGTAGATGTTGCTATTGAAATGATTGGATTAAAACAAACCATGAAGCAAGCCATCCAAATTGCAGGCGTGATGGGACGCGTTGTGATTGTCGGTTTATCTAGCCAGCCAATTGAAGTTAATACTTATACTGAAATTTTAGGCAACGAAGTTGAGTTAATCGGCTCGAATGATCATCATTTGGCTGAACTTCCATTGCTAGTTGATTTGGCTCGCAGAAAAATTTTGGATACGTCAAAAATTGTGACGAAAACTATTCCGCTAGATGCAGAAGAAATTAATCAAGTGTTAGATGATTTAGAAAACTTCAGCAGTGATGTGCGGACTGTGATAGTGATATAGCCTGTTGGTAGAGTAGCCCTGAGCGTTTGTTGCGAAGGGCATATTGAGACCATACAGCAACGCAATCTCGAAGTTATTTGTTATTACTCAATAATTAAGAGATTGCTTCGGGCAAGGTCTCGATACACTTCGCTACTCGACCATCTACCCTTGCAATGGTATAAGATTTCAACGATATAATTAAATTATGACAAATCAAAATATAGAAATAAAAATCAATTCTAAAAAGATATTATTCTCTTTACTTGGCGTTATCATCATATTAGTTGGGTTAAGTATTTGGGGGCAAAAAATTCGGTTCTTTGGCGTGGCAGATATCCGTGGACCTTGGCATGAATTTTTAATGGATCAACTCATGCAAAATTTCTTTATGGATGCCGAGGGAAATATTCCAACCTTCACAAATGCCCTTTTACTTTTCATCCCTTCTCAAATCCTTTTATTGATTAGTTTATGGAAATTTTCAGTTAATGATAAATTTCGTTTTCATTGGATTGGGCTAAGTTTAATCTTTTTATTTCTGGCTATAGATGAATCTACAGTTTTACACGAGCAGTTAATTAAACCTATGCGAGCTATTGCTGATGCAAAAGGCTTTTTTTATTTCACATGGGTAATTCCAGGGGCAGTTGCAGTTGGCTTATTTGGCTTGGTATATCTACTCTTCTTTTTACATTTAGATAAAAAATTTAAATGGCTTTTTTTTATTTCACTCGGCGTTTACATTGGCGGAGTGATCGGTGGCGAAATGATCAGCGGATATTACGCCTCAGCCTTAGGGTTAAAAAACTTCAAATATGCCATTGTTGCCAGCGTAGAAGAATCGGTTGAAATGATTGGCTGTTCGTTAATCATTTATTCTTTGCTTGAATATATAAAACATTATTTACCCGAAGGTATGAGAATCAAAAGCATATGATTCCTGAAAGACTAATCACTATAGCAGAATTAAAAAGAAATACAGGTGAACGTGGCACTCGCATGTGGGTTGCTAATGATGGCATTGTTTATGATGTGACCGATTGCCCAAAGTGGCGCACAGGCTTACATGAGTTGTTGCATTTTGCAGGTCAAGACTTAACTAGTGAACTCCCCGAGGCACCCCATCACGAGGAAGTATTTAAGCACGATTGTATAATTGTTGTTGGAAAATTGGAGACTCTACATGACTCCATCTAAAGCATTTGCTACATTATGTGGGCGTATTATTCGCGATGGAAATATAGAGGAATATCCATCTACACAACACCGCAATAAAAAAATTATTCTGTGTTCGCAATTATGCCTTGATTCTTTTTTAGAAGACCCTAGCGTATTATGTAAAGTACATTTGAAATCAGAAAAAACTGCTGAGCAAATTCAAGCAGAATTGACATCAGTTTTAGATTCGTGGAAAAAATTTTACGATTCATCTAAATAAACTAATGCACAGGGTGAGATTTATCAGCCAAGCCAAAGGTTGATTTCAGTAACCAACTACAAAATCAGATGTGAAGCGAATTTCCAATCTCTAGCTATATTTGATAAAATCACGCCTTATGAATTTTAGACGAACTATCTTCACGCTTCTTTTATCTAGCCTTGTGCTTGTTGCTTGCACATCAACAGAATCAGTTGCGACTATCACACCTACTTACAATCCATTTTTGCCAATTTTACAAACGCCAATAGGTGCAACAGAATTTCTAACACCTTTGGTGGCATCACCTACTATTACTCCAACCAGACAGCCCACCCCAACACGTGCGCCTGCAAACTTACCTCCATTTTTTGGTATTACTAGTCAAATTTTATCTTCACCTACGCCAGACCCTGCGCGGGTTTTACCTACGCCTCGTCAAGAGGTTGACGAATACATTGTGCAAGCAGGAGATACATTGGGCGATATTGCTCTTCGTTATGGAATTAGTTTACAAAGTTTAATGGAAGCCAACAATATCACAGACCCAAATGCACTAGAGGTTGGCGTGACGTTAAACATTCCTGCTCCAAACCCAATTGCTGTAAGTTCATCTCTTAAATTAATTCCTGATTCTGAGTTGGTGTATGGACCTGCTACAATCTATTTTGACATTAACGAGTTTGTGCAAAGTCAAAATGGGTATTTAGCCAGTTATACAGAAGAGGTAAATGGAGAAATTTTAAGTGGTGCTGAAATTGTGCAATTGGTTGCCAGCAATTATTCAGTGAATCCGCGTTTGTTGTTAGCCATTTTGGAATATCAAAGTGCTTGGGTTACAAACTCAGTTCCATTTAATACCTCGTACCCTATGGGGTTGATTGATGACAACCGTTATGGTTTGTATCGTCAATTAGCATGGACTGCTAATACGCTGAACAATGGATATTATTTATGGAAAGTTAATGCGCTATCCACATGGGTTTTGGCGGATGGGCAAGTAATTCCTATTGACCCAACTATTAATGCAGGCACTGCCGCTTTGCAATATTATTTTTCAAAACTAAGTGATTTACCCACTTGGGAAAGTGACGTTAATGCTAGTGGCGTCATCGTCACTTATTTTGTATTTTTTGGAAACCCATTTAATTTTTCTGTTGAGCCATTAATCCCTGCTACACTTTCGCAACCACAAATGCAATTACCATTTTCAATTGGAGAAAGTTGGTATTTTACAGGCGGTCCACATGGCGGCTGGGATTCAGGTTCTGCATGGGCGGCGTTAGATTTTGCCCCACCAGATAATACAGATGGTCACTGTGGTGTTAGCCCCAATTGGGTCACTGCTATGGCAGATGGATTAATTATCAGCGCAAACAATGGCAGAGTGCTACAAGATTTAGATAACGATGGCTACGAACAAACAGGCTGGGTAATTTTATATATGCATGTTTCATCTGAAGAGCGTGTGCAAGCAAATGAATATATTTTTACTAACGAGAAAATTGGTCATCCTTCATGTGAAGGTGGTATTTCCAATGCAACTCATTTGCATGTTGCCAGAAAATACAATGGCGAATGGATCTCTGCCGATGGTTCTATGCCATTTAATTTAAGTGGCTGGGTTTCAAGTGGCGATATTTATGAATATGATGGTTTTTTAACACGCAACAATCAAACTATCGAAGCATGGGATAGCGCCAACGAATTTAACTTAATCAGCCACTAATTTATATAGATATAATTACCAAACATGCCTCGTCACTTTACAGTTTTCATTATCCTTTCTTTGATAATTTCAGCCTGCGGAAATTCTTCTGTTTGGGGAGTTGCTCCAACCCCTACGGCTTATGATACTAATCTACAAAACGCCTCAACCTGACCCTCTAGCTGGTACAAATGACCCCATCATTTTCCCCACTTCAACTACGCCACCGCAAATTGAAACACAATCTGCCTATACTGCTACACCTCAAATCATTTCATTTGAAATTAGCCCTACTAACACCTTATCTCCAAACGACAACACACCATTTTTATATTACGCTCAAAGCGGAGATATGCTCTCAGCAATAGCACACAGGTTCAACGTTAAGAATGAAGCGGAAATTATCTCCGATGCAGATTTAACTAAAACAACATTAATTGATGCAGGCGTGCTACTCGTTATCCCCAATCGAATCAATGAAGCCACAACGCCCAATATCCAAATCATGCCTGATGCCGAAGTGGTGTACTCACCCTCTGCATTAGATTTTGATATTGAAGAATATGTCAAATCACAAAATGGTTATCTCAGTACCTATCGTGATTATCTCGGCTCTGAAGGGTGGATAGATGGCTACGCCGCCATCCAAAAATTAGCCATTGAAAATTCAATCAACCCGCGTTTACTGTTAGCCATTTTAGAATTTGAAGCGCGTTGGGTGCGTGGCGAACCAATAGATTTATTGCATACAGATTTTGCCATGGGCTTTAATGATTATCGTTATAAAGGCTTAAGCGTGCAATTAACTTGGGCAATCAATAACATGTCTATTGCATATTATGGTTGGCGCGCAGGCACAATTACACACCTTGAATTTCCTGACGGCACAAAATTACGTTTAGACCCACGCTTAAATGCTGGCACAGTTGCCATTCAATATTTATTTTCAAAATTACATAGCCAAAGCCAATGGGCGCAAATAATAGACCCCAACAACGGATTCCCTGCCGTATATACCGAAATGTTCGGAGACCCGTGGTCACGCGCAAAACTGGTTGACCCGCTATTCCCCGCCGCACTAAACCAACCGCCTTTAGTATTTCCATTTGAAGCAGGTGTTAAATGGAGTTTCACAGGCGGACCTCACAATGGCTGGGGAATCCTTAACCCTAATATTTATGGCGTATCACACAGCGTGTACTCAGCAATTGATTTTGCCCCCGCCGCAGAAAAAACAGGTTGTATTCCCACCAACACTTGGGTCACTGCTTCGGCACCTGGCTTAGTTGTTCGCTCTGAAAATGGAGTAGTAATGATTGACCTTGATGGCGATGGTTACGAACAAACTGGTTGGAATTTATTATATTTACATTTAGCCACCAAAGACCGCATCCCCGTTGGAACTTATGTTGAAACAAATGATAAGTTAGGTCATGCTTCGTGCGAAGGTGGTGTTTCTACTGGTACACATTTACACTTTGCTAGAAAATACAACGGTGAATGGGTCACTGCCGATGGACCACTTCCATTTGTATTAAATGGTTGGCGCGTAGTTTCAGGCGAAGCTCCTTATAAAGGCACAATGATTCGCGGCGACGAAACCATCACATCCGATTTACAAGGTCAGGCTTGGTCAATTATTATTCGTGAAGCAGATGAATAAAATAAAATATATTTTTTTGATTTTGATTCTCATACTAACAGCCTGCACCTCTACTTCAAATTCAGATAATACCCCCGCCTCCCCCATAGCCCCAACAGGTGTACTGTTTCCTCCATCTGATTCTACGCCTCTGCCTACTCGCCCCGCATTCAAACCTGCTGAATTAGTAGCCTACACTGCTCAAACAGGTGATACTTTACCTGCCTTAGCCGCACGCTTCAACACAACAGTTGATGAAATTTTATCTGCTAACACTTTCATTCCACGAGACGCAACCACCATGCCAGCAGGTATGCCAATGCAAATTCCAATTTATTACCGTGCATTGTGGGGAACTCCGTTTCAATCCATTCCAGATCAAGCCTTTATCAATTCACCTACCAGTTCGGGTTTTAACACAGAAGCCTTTGTACAATCACAAAATGGCTGGTGGAAAAACTATAGTGCATATGTAGGTGGAAGAACTCGTACAGGTGCCGAGTTAGTTGACTATGTGGCTATGAATTACAGCATTAGCCCGCGCTTATTGTTGGCAATTTTAGAATACCAAGGTGGTGCATTAACAAAAGAAGAACCACCCGTTAGTAGGAAATTACTTGGCTTAGATCGCCTGTTTTGGGAATCACACTACCTTCAGTTGGTGCTAGCGGCAAATGAATTAAACAATGGCTATTATGGTTGGCGGCAAGGCTCACTATTAGAATTTGAAGACGCTAGTGGAAACTTGTTTCGTCCCGACCCATGGCAAAATGCTGGCTCAGTTGCTTTGCAATATTATTTTTCAAGAATGATGTCTGCTGATGAATTTTCTCAAGCCATCGGCTCCAGCGGATTAGCAAAAACATACGTAAGTCTGTTTGGCAACCCATGGGATGATCCGTTTGAATTAATTCCAGGTAGTTTGACTCAACCTGAACTTTTGTTACCATTCCCAAAGTCGCAGACATGGAGTTATACGGGAGGTCCGCACACAGGCTGGGGCACGGGTGAACCGCTTGCCGCATTAGATTTTGCCCCCCCATCGGAAAAATCAGGTTGCACATCCGCAAAGCCAGAAAATTATGTAGTAGCCGTTGCTGACGGACTCGTAGTACGCTCATCTACTAATGAAGGCGTAGTTCTTGACCTTGATAAAGATGGAGACGAAAGAACAGGTTGGGTAATTTATTATTTACATTTAGCAACCAATCAACGCGCGGTGGTGGGATTAAACTTAAACGCTGGTGATTTAATTGGCTACCCATCATGTGAAGGCGGAAGGTCAACAGGAACGCATGTGCATGTTGCCAGAAAATATAATGGCGAATGGATTTTAGCTGATAGCGCTATTCCATTTGTATTAAGTGGTTGGACTGCCCATAGTGGAAGTGCAGAATATTTAGGCACACTCACCAAAGGCAATGCAACTGTGATTGCTTGCGAATGTGGTGATGAATTTACATCTGTGAATGCAGAATATCCGTAAGAATTTATTACTTATACAAAAGACTTCGGAAGTCTGCTAAGTTAGATTTAACAATGCGAGATAACTTGTCAATTCTTTTAGGTGAGACTTCCGAAGTCTATGAATAAAACTCTGACAGATTTCATCATGGCTTGAGTCTGCCGAAAGCCTGTGAGTGAAAATCTAATGGATAAGATAGGATTTCGTGAAAACCTGTCAGGCTTGGGATATTTATTAAGACTTCCGAAGTCTGCTTGACAAATTGGCAGTCAGCCACCAACTTGAAAGACTTTGGAAGTCTAATAATTCTCTAGTCTCTAATTCCTATGCCCTACCCATAAAATATCGAAACAAAACAAATACGCCGACCACAATCAACCCAACTGCCCAGACGTAGTTCATAACATTGAGTAAAGAAGCCAGTCCAAATATTCCCATCACTGCTAAAACGGCGGCAGGGTAATATGCCCAAGTCATTTTGGTTAATAAGGCTACTAATAAAAAGGTAATTGCCAAACCTAAAAAGAAAACACCAGCAGATTGGAACTCGCCAACTTTTTCAGAAACAACAGTGATAGTAGCAAGTGTGGATAGTACGCCAAAGGGGATTAATGCCCACCATCTTTCTGTGCGGTTGGTGAGATAAACAAATAAGAATGTTAAACCAATTCCGCCTAATACAATGGCAGCAGAATAATCTTCAAAATATTCTGAAACAATGACCAGCAGTGAAAGCGCAGTGACCACGCCCGCTGGGATAATTGCCCACCAACGTCCATTTCTATCAGTCAAGTACACATACCAAAATGAAAGTGCAACACCGCCTAAAAAGATTCCACCGCCAATATCTTCTAAAGATTCGGGTAGCAAAATCAATGCGCCTAATGCTAAAAAGATAAACCCAGGAATAGCACTCCACCAGTTATTCTTATCACTAAACAGTAAAGATAAAAATGTTAAGCCAACCATTACAAATAAAATGCCCCAAAAATAATCGGAGACATTTTCTAAATAACCCATTGTTTGCGCCAGCATTAACCCACCGCCCACAATTAACAACAAGCCCATTACAATTCTTACATCAAATTTTTTCATAAACATTCTCTCTTTATTTTATTGTGACAGATGCCGCGCCAGCATTGATGTGAATTTCCAGCGCATTGGTGGCGGTTTCATAATCTGCTGATTGATAGATGCCATTTGTTTTAGGAAAACGTTTTTTATCAATATCTAAATCTGCCGCGCCAAGCGAAGCATGAATGCTAGCAGAAACATTCTCAGGGATGGTTAAAGTCAACGAAGCGGCACCCAGCTTGAGGTCAGTTCTGAAGCGACCTTTTTCAGGCATGATCAAATTCATATCACAGGCGCCTGCTTTTATTTTCAAGTCAATCAAATTCATATCACGCAATGCAATTGTAGATTGATTCGCTCCGATATTCATCCGCAACGAGGTAGGTATATTTTGATTGAGCGATACATCCCAATTATTGTGATTATCGGAACCCCAAAATGGAAAATCCAAAAAACGAGATGCGCTTCTTATCGTGGCATTCAAATTGTTTCCGCTTCGTGAAGTTTCTTGCTCCACCCTGCCTTGAAATGTGCCATGTAATAATTCATTTGTATTTGCGCCACTGTGAACTTTCAATTCGCCTGCTCCGTGATGGATTCTCAATTTGGCTTGTTCAGCATGATCTAAAGAAATGCTGGCTGATTCAGTTTGCACGGCAGGTTTCCGAAAAACGCTAAGCAATGCCCAAACGCCAAAGAATATAAATGTAAGGGGCCAGAAAATGCTAGTAATTGAATTGCCATTTGGAAGCCGAATACCCATTGCATTGGCGAGCATAAGCCCGCCAGCAAAAAGTAAACCAATGCCCCAAAGCCAAGAGTTATTTTTCATAATTATTATTCACTTTGATTTTTCTTTTTGAAAGTGCGATACAACCCACTGCCTAAAACCCATAAGCCGAGCAGGATTAACAAAATGGCTGGACCGTAACTACCGAGTAAATCCCATCCACCAAGAAATGCTGAAAAGATCAAGAATAATACAGCACTGAAAACCATCATGTTCAATCCGCGTTTGAGGTTGTGAGCGGTATTATCGCCAAGTAAGCCCGCTAAAACACTGCCAATACCAACGAAGCCTGGGTAGAGAGTCCACATATAAGCCCATGAATCATCGCCGATGCCAGAGACTTTTTGATAATAAAAAATTGCACCAGTGCCAGCCACAATTGCGGCAGGGACAGATAAGCCAGGCGAGCCAAGCACTAAGCCAACAACGAAAATTACAGCACCAATTAGCAATAAGTTAATGGGCCATTCGGTATATTTATCAAAAAAATTGCTAAAGGCTGGCACGGTTTGGTCTAACAAAAACCAAACACCAATCAAAACGAGGATGACTCCTAATGCAAGTTGAGAACGGTTTCCACTCATAGTTCAATCTCCTGTAAAGTTTTTATTAAGTGTATAACTTTTTTAGTAAAAATAAAAGCCTGAAAAATATACGCCAAGTAAATAAAAAAGTTGCACTATCTGGTATGCAATCAGCACTATAAGATTGCTTCGTCAGGCGTTCGCCTTTCGAGGCTCAGCCTTCCTCGCAATGACAAATGATTATTTTTGATTAAGTACAGCAATAGCCGTTTTATAGGCAATTTCAAAAGACTGATTTATTTTTTTCATATCATTTGGCATTTGCCACGTCAAACTTGCTAAACTATCTGCTACGATGACGATAGATGCAACTTGCACATTCCGCACCTGACCTAATGTAAACAAGCCTGCAATTTCCATTTCTACTGTTTGCACATTTTCAGATTGATATTTCAAAATTTCATCTTGCGTTTCTCGGTAGGGTGCGTCGGTTGTCCATGTGCCGCCTGAATAAAATTTTATATTTTGTTTATTTAATTCTGCTTCAATTTTATTTTTCAACTCCACATCGGCATAAGCGCGTTCAGCAGAGTTAATGTAATGGTGCGAAACGCCATCATCACAAATAGCAGAATCGTTTATCACAATATCACCTGCGCTTAAATTTTTTTGCAACGCCCCAGCCCAAGATAAAATAATAAATTGCTTCACGCCAAACGAAATCATTTCTTCAGCAAGTGAAACCACCACAGGCGCACCAATCCCAAAATTTGAAAGCACGCCCACATTTCCTTTCGTCTGCTTAACCAAAAACATATCGCCCATCACCTTACCCACTTTTTGAATCGGCACACGCCAACTTAATTTTTTTGGCAAATCATTTTTCATACAAAAAATTAATCCACTCGGCGGTTTGATGTTTGGAAACTTTCCAAAACGCTTACGCATTTCAATCGTATCGTGTGCATTCATCACCGCTTGGCTAGAAAATTTATTAGGATAATTTGGAAAAGGCATATTTTCTCCATTGGATGAATAATAAACTTGCTTGCAAAATTTCTGCGGATAAAACTGCCAGCGCGCCTCCCACTAGACCGTACAACTGGTTCAGCACCATCAGCATGATCAATAACCCCAACAGACTGATAGTTAGTGAAATCAATACAGGCTTTTCTAATTCTATGGCTAAAAATCCAAGTGAATAATAAGAGACGATGACATAAAAAGGAAGCGTCCATGCCAAAATTTGCAAGGCGCTTGTAGCAGACTCAAACTCAACGCCAAATAAAAATTGAATCACATACTTTGCTGTTAAAAAAATTATCAGCGAGGCGAATGTAGCAGAAAGCAGAAGCAAACGTAAACCAGTTTGATGCGAAAGTATTTTTTTATCGCGCGCCATTTCAGGGTAAAGCGGTGTGAAGATAGCAATGTATCCAAGTTTGGTAGCATCCATCACGCGCACAGAGGCAGAAAGCAAACCCGTTGTGGATAAATCTGCAAGCAAAGGAAAAATGGTGATGGCGAGCCTTTCGTACAACAAACGCAACGAGCCGATAATACCGATGATAAAACTTTGACGTGCTAATGAAATAATTTTATTTGGAAAGATAAATAGATTTTTTATAAAGCGTGGAATTTTTATTATGCAAAATAATAAACTAATCAACGCCGACAAAATATGTGCGAGCAACAAAAGAAAAACAAGTTGAAGAATATTTGCTTGCATGATAGCGATAATGACGGCTGAAACAAATTGTAAAAACGCAAAGATGAAATGCAATTGAGAATAACTATCAATTTGATTTGTACCACGCAAAGCAATAGTGGAAATTGTAAAAAAAGAAAGCGGAATTAAAGCGAAGATAAAAAACTCGCAAGGTGGTCAATGATGAAAATAAGGTTGCGCATAAAATAAATAAAGCAGAAATAATCAATTGCAGGGCTAACGAACTTGAAATTTCTGAAAAATCTTTTTGAGCAGAAATCTTGCGAATCAAAAGCATGTCACTGCCAAAAGTTGTGACGGCATTCCCAACCCAAACAACTGATGAAATAAAAGCAAATTCTCCAAAGCCTGCCACGCCCAAACTACGTGCTAACATCAAGTTGGTTAACACGCTCAAGGCTTGTGTTGCAAAACGAGAAATGGTTGACCAAGCAATATTTTTTTTTAAGCGTTTGGCTGATGTTCATTTTATTTTTGAATCATAACCCAAGCAAAAGGCGAATCCATTTTGCCAAGTATTTTTTTAAAACGCAGTAACATTGGCTTATATAGAAATCTTGGAGAAAATTTCTGCAACTCCGAAAGTCGGTGATGAAAATAATATCTACTCATTTCAGGCAAGCCAAGCGATTGATAATATTCCTCACTGCGCTTTATGGCTTGCGGAATTTCATCATCTTTATAAAAAGCAGAATCTAAAATATGAATCTCGCCATTAGGTTTGAGATAATTAAATAAAGTTTGTAATAATCTTGATAAATCAGGAAAATATTGCACGGCACTGGCTAAAAGAATCACATCAAAAGATTCTATAGGAAAAGGCGCAGAAAAAATATCTGCTTTGAGAAAAAATAATTTCTCGCTCTTTTCGCCGTCCTCGGCGGAAGATAAAAACACTCGCGTCGCTTGCTGAAGTTCAAAAAGGTTTTGATCCACGCCATATATAGAATGATTTTCTTGATTTAAAAAATTAGATAGCCAGCCATTCCCACAACCTAAATCCAATATTTTGAGTGAAGTATTTTTTTGAGTTAAGTAACTTCTCAATCGCTTAGCAGACTTAAACCGTGCTTGCCATTCATTTGATAAGGCGTGATTTTTTTGAAACGAAGGCAATTTCGCCACAACTTCATCCGAATATAGTCTCCCTTCTTTTTGACGGACTTTGAGATACAAATCATGCTCAGCCATGAGTTTGATTCATCGCCAAAGGTTTCATAGAATTAAATTTTCTCAAACGTAATTCACTACGAATCCAACCAAAAATATAAAGTGGGGTTAACAGAAAACTTTTCAAAGAAAATCTTTTGAGCAATTTTCGCAAACGAAATTCAGCATGAACACGTCCATGTAAAATTCTATAAAACTCAGTCGGGTATGGACCTTGATATAACATGGCTAAATCTTCCGAATCATCCCAATTTTGTTTTTCGCCTAATTCCAATTTCACACGCTCATAAAATTTTGTACCAGGCAATGGATACGAAACTGAAATACCAATATCATCAGGCATACATTTACGCACCATTTTCAAAGTCAGTTGCACATCGTCCCATGTTTCGTTAGGATAACCAAATTGCAAAAAGAATCCAACTTCAATTTTATTTTTATGCAACAACTCAGCGGCTGTGTAAATATCTACAACACTTCCGCCTTTATCCATGGCATCTAAAATTTTTTGCGAACCAGATTCCGCTCCCAACCAAACTGTTTTACAACCTGCTTGCGCTAAAGCACGCGCTGTTTTTTCATTAATCAAATCAGCACGCTTCAAACACTTAAACGGAATCACTGCATCATTTTCATTTAATAAATCTGCAAATTTTTCTACCCAATTTGGTTTTAATCCTAAAATATCATCTGCAAACCAAATATGGTCAGGCGCAAAATTTTCTTTCAACCATTTCATCTCCGCTGCAACATTTTCTGGCGAGCGCGAATTATATCTTTGTCCCCAAATCGGCTTGGCACACCAATTGCAATGATACGGACATCCACGCGTTGTAACCATGTTCATTGAAAAATATCCATGTTTTGATTTCCAAATTTTTTTATATTTTTCAACATCAATCAAATCCCATGCGGGGAATGGAAGTGAATCTAAATTTTTTATATCAGGTCTTTTTGGATTTATTTTTAGCGACTTGTGACTTGAGACTTGTGACTTATACGCCAACCCCAAAATTGATTCTAAATTCGCTTCTTGCTTAACTGATAATTGGTTCAGCAATTCTGACAGTGTTTCTTCGCCCTCACCTAGCAGACAATAATCCGCGCCGTGTGCTAAATATTTTTCATAATGGTCAGTGACATCTGCTCCACACAAGATAACAATACATCCACGTTCTTTTGCCATTTGAATCATCGTAAACGTGGCTTGACGCATTCGCAATAAACACATCTTTGATAAATAATTAAAATTATCTTCAAAGATAATAGCATATTGTGGTTTATGTTCATCTAATGCTTTCGCCCAATCATTTTCCGATTCTGCTAGCATAGCATCAAACAATGCTACGTCATATCCTTTTTCGCGGATATAACTAGCAGCATACATCGTCCCCAATGGCGGATAGGGTTGCATTGCCCGAAAAAGTTTGGGGTCAAAACGTAAGTAGTAAGATTGCCCGAAGAGGATTTGAGTCATAATTTTTAGTTCGCGTTTTTCGCCGTCCTCGGCGAAAAGTTATTGTTTATATCATCCGCCGAGGACGGCTGATGGAGCAATTTTTTTTAACTTCTTTTCATACATTTCCATCGTCCATTTTTTGTGTTGATGAAAATTGCCTTGGCAAATATCAGTTGTAAAGTTGGTTTCGTCACCAACATTTTCATGGCGAGAAATGATTTTCATTTGAAAGTTCATTGCCCATTGTTCTAACTTGTCACCTAGTTTGGATAGGAAAGGTAGTTCAAACAATTTTTGGAGTACTGAGGTTTGTTCAACTAGCAAGCTAGTTGAGTCCATATTATTGGCATTTGGCAGAAAGTCCTTAGTCCATAAATTGGCTATGCGAAATCTATGAAGGGAATCAAAGCCTGAAATTGGAATCATTTGGCAAATTTCTCTGGCTGAATATAAATCATGTTGAGACCAATGCAAATGATTTTCTGAGATGAGCAAGTTGATACAAATCCTATCCCCTAGCAAACGGATGAATCTGCCGAAGGTCACTGCAAAGGCTCGGGCGAACCACAAACGCTTGGGCTTGGTGATAAGCATGAAATCCATGTCTACTTCACTGGATAGATTCAACATGGCTAATGAACCTGTCAGAGCCACCATGCGGACGAATGGAAATTTGGCGATGATTTTTCCATAGAGTAAAGCACGCCTGAAAATCGGTTTTGATTTTTGTTCACGCACTTGACGAGTTTTTATAATTTCAGCACGACCTGATAAGCAATAATATCCTTCACAAAAATTGATTTGATTTATATCTTCAATGCAATTTTCAATTTCCTCTTTTGTAGCAGACATGACAAGATATTTATGCAGCTCATCTAAAGTTAATGGATAATCAAAAACATCGGAGTAAGCCAATGTTTTCAGAATCGCTTCATCAAGTGTAGAAAAAGTTTGAGGTGCGAGTCGAGGTGAGGAAAAGGTAAGGGACATGGATAAAGTTAATTAAGCAGAATCAGGTTGAGGGTCAGTGAAGAAGCGGGCAGATAAAGATTGAAGTAAGGTGAATATCGAGAAGAAGAATAAACCAAAAGAAAAAAATAAGGCATACATCATCACTAAATAATAATTAAGTGAAAAGGCAAAGTAAGCGGTGAGTAAATTAAATAAAGCCAAAAGAAATTCAAAGAAAATTAAACTATCAATTTGAACTTGATAACGATTGCCAAGCCATTTTTGCGCAGAGTTTGTGATGCCAAATTTAGGCGTGCGCTCAAAGGGAATGATTTTGTTTTGCAGAATTTGAATTAAGGCTTTCATAGTGTTTAAGACCATACCCGATGCAAACATAGACATCAAAAAAATAAGTGGCAATGCAAGAAACCATTTTCGATTTAATAAATATTGTGCAGTGACAAAATAAAATGCTGGCGCAAAGACAAGTAGATTCATCAAGAAACCAATACCGATGGGTTGCAAAATTGTCGGGTAGTGCATTGCGATTAATAAAAGTAGTGGATAAAAAAACATAAGGCTGATTGCTAATAGATGTAACAAATAACCTGTTAGATGCAAAGTGGCTTGAAATTTTTTAGCAAATGAAAAATTTGATTGCCAAAGTATTGGAATATATTTGATAGCACATTCTAAACTGCCACGCGCCCAACGATATTGTTGACGACGATAAGCAGTGAAACTAACAGGCAATTCAGATGGTGCTTCAACATCCATTGCATAATGCGCAGACCAACCTTTTAAGAAAACACGATACGATAAATCCATATCTTCAGTTAAGGTATCGGCTTGCCAACCACCTGCATCTATAATTGCGGATTTGCGCCAAACGCCTGCTGTGCCGTTGAAATTAAAAATATAATCCGAATTGGAACGGGCTAATTGATCAATGGCGAAATGAGCATCCAGAGATAGTGATTGAAATAAAGTTAAGAATGAATAATCACGATTCAAATGTTCCCAACGGCTTGTGCAAAAGTCAATTTTGGAGTTTTCAAAATGTGGCAACATTTTTTTAAGAAAATCAGACTTAGGAACAAAATCAGCATCGAAGATGGCGATAAATTCACCTTTGGCAGTTTTAAGTCCGTTGGCAAGTGCGCCCGCTTTGAATCCCTGACGATTTGTGCGATGAATGTGAACAATGTTTATATTCTGTTTTTTTATTTGTTGCACTTTTTGAGAAACAATTTCTTTGGTGTCATCTGTTGAATCATCTAATACTTGAATTTCAAAAAGATGTTGGGGATAATCAAACGAAGCGCATGCTTGGATTAATCTTTCGGCAACATATCTTTCATTGTAGATGGGAAGTTGAATTGTGACAAAAGGATTTTCTTTTTCTTCTCCGCCGATGACGGCGGAGAAAACAGAGGAAGAATTAGCCACAGAGTTCACTGAGTTTTTATTTCGTAAACCAACAATAGCAAGGTAAAGCATGTTGGCGATGTAGATTATCAAAACCAACATGGCGAAGGTATAAGTAATCACAATTGGGGCAATAAAGTATTGAAACAAATTTATTTACCTTTTTGAATTGCAACAGAATATATTCCCCACGCCAGCCATTGCCATGTACGACCCGTCACATACCAAGTGTAGTAATCAAAAAGTGAAACGACATAAATACCAAACAACAAAGCAGTTGCACCTAATACATAAGGATTATTCAGCACTGTTTTACGATTGATAAAAAAATAAATAAATGGCATAAAAAATAATGTCAAATAAAAAAATCCGCCGAGTATGCCTGTTTCCAATGGAACTAATAAGGGAACATAATGTGGTGGTTGAAAATTTAATGGAAAATTTTCAAATCTTCTTTCAAATGCAAAAGGAGTTGCACCTAACCCAACGCCTAATGTTGGATGTTCAATAAATAATGTGTTGCCTGCTTGTAATAAAAACTGGCGTTCTTTCATCGGCTCATCTTGTGTGACGTCAACTGAATTGATGCGTTGTTGAAAAACTGAAAAGTTTTTTGATAAAAATGGCATGACGACAATTAGACTCAATATTCCCAGCAGACTTGCTCGCTTGAGAGAATCCCATCTCTTCGTCAGCGCTTCAATACTGACCATGAAACTGATACTGACCATCAACGCTAACCATGCTGAGCGTGAGAAGGTCATCAACAATGCGGGGAATGAAAACAAAAAGATGATTGAAGCAAATAAGGGCTGACGATTCTTTCCATACAAAACAACTGCAAATAAAATAATTAATGAAAAAGCCAGAGAGCCACCAAGAATGTTGGGGTGATCACTCAAGCCATAAGCACGTAAGAAGCGCATTCCATCTACTGGGATAATGCTGATGCCAAGAATCTGCGGGTTGAGCAGAATCTCTCCAAGCTTTTGTAATCCTAAAGAAGATTGCGCGAGGCTCTGACCAATTGCTACAGGTATTTGAATGATAATTTGAAGTGCAATTGGCACAATCACCCAAACTGGGGATTGGACTTGATTGACGATGTACAGATAAAATAATAACAATAAAATAAAACGAATGACGTGATAACGTGAAAGTGCTGGGTCTATACTGCCGTAAATAGAAATTATGCCTGCAAGTGTTAAGCCGATTAAACAAATCCATATTAATGGATTGCCAATTTTTTATTTTTTTTAGGATTTATGATTATTGAAGTAAGCCAAAAAATTAATAAGCAAATTAAAGTGATATCACTAATAAATAATTGGAAGTTTGTATAATCACCATACAGTGGTGGCATAGGACGAGGTAATAAGTCTATGCGCCAACGGAATGGGATGAAGATGATGGTGAGGCCAAAAAATATTTTTGTAGCAAATTCAGAGAAATAAATAAGTTTTTTGCGAATTGATGACATAAAATAATAAGATTGCTTCGTTGGTTGTTTCACAACCTTCTGGCAATGATATATCTATTATATCTCGGAGTGAATTTGAAAATTGCGATTGTGCATGAATGGTTAAGTACGTTGGGTGGCTCGGAAAGAATTTTAGTTGAAGTACTAAATTTATATCCGCAAGCGGATGTGTTTGCTTTAACGCATTTTCCTAAAAACTTTATCAATACACCTTTAGAGAACATTAAAGTTAAAACTTCTTGGTTGCAGAAAATTCCAAATGTGGAAAATTTATATCGAAAACTTTTACCGCTCATGCCTTTGGCAATCGAGTCTTTGGATGTAGCAAATTATGATTTGGTCATTTCATTGTCACATGCGGTGGCACATGGAGTCAAAACGCATAAAAATCAAAAACATATTTCATATATTTCAACACCGATGAGATATGCTTGGCACATGCGTGATGATTATTTGCGACTACATAAACTAAACAAACCGTTGATTCATTCCGCCGCACACCTGACCTTGAACCTGTTACGCCGCTGGGATAAATTCGCTTCATCCCGAACTGATTCGTTTATAGCAAATTCACATTGGACAGCATCACATATCAAAGAAGCATGGAATCGTGATTCGCAAGTCATGTACCCATGTGTGGATGTGAAAAGATTTAAGTCTGCTAAAGAAAGAGATAATTTTTATTTATTAGTTTCAAGGCTTGTGCCATATAAGTTGACGCCCGAAATTGTGAAAGCATTTAATGAATTAAAACTTCCACTGGTTGTGGTTGGTGATGGTACAGATATTGACATCCTTAAAAAGATTGCCAATGAAAATATTAAAATTTTAGGTTATCAACCTGATCAAGTGGTGACTGATTTAATGAATCGCGCTAAAGCTTTTGTGTATATGGCAACTGAAGATTTCGGTATTGCTATGGCGGAAGCACAAGCGGCAGGATGCCCCGTCATTGCTTACGCTAAAGGTGGCGCAAGCGAAATCGTTCGGGATGAAGAAACAGGCTTGTTGTTCAAAGACCAATTATCCGCTAGTTTGGTTGAGGCGGTGAATCGGTTTGAAAAGATGAAATTTGATAGTCAAATCATTGTTGAAAATGCACAGCGTTTTTCGGCAGAAAGATTCAGAAATGAATTTGTGGAATTTGTTAAGCAGAGTGCCTCGCAGGTTTAATCAAACAACATAATCTTTCACTTAACCTGCGAGACGATTCTACTCAAATGAATTACAATCACAAATGATGATAAAAGAATTTTCAGTGGATGAAATCGTAAAAGATTTGATTCAAATTGCAAACGAATCTATTGAAAAGCGTGGCAGGTTTTTAATATCGCTCGCAGGTGGTAATACGCCCATAAAAATTTATAAAAAACTTGCTGATGCAAATTTAGATTGGAGTCGCGTACATTTTTTTGGGGTGATGAGCGTTGCGTGCCAATGGATGATGCTGGCAATAATTATGGACAGATAAAAAAAGTTTTACTTGATAAAATTCAGGCTACCAATATTCACCGCATCAACACTGACCCTTCGACAAGCTCAGGGCAACGCTTGAAACCTGATTCTGCTGCGACACATTATGCCCACACTTTGAAATTTTTTGCTGAACCTCCATTAGACTTTCCACGTTTTGATTTAGTTTTACTCGGCTTAGGTGAAGATGGTCACACGGCATCGTTATTCCCCAATTCACCAGTTGATGTTGAAGAGCCTGTTGTTGCAGTCACTGCTCATTATCAAGACCGACCTGCGAATCGTGTTACATTAACGCCAAAAGTTTTTAATGAGGCGAGAGAAATTTGGTTTTTGGGTGACAGGCAAAATAAAGCGCAGATATTAAATACAGTTTTGCATGGTGAAAAAAATTTGGACTTGTATCCTGCGCAACGAATCCAACCGAAGAATGGAAAATTAATTTGGTGGGTGGATGTTAGTTGAGTGGTTCGTTGGTCGAGTAGGTCGAGCGTTTGTTGCGAGACCGTATCGAGACCAACAGGCACGCAGAAAAAATAAAGTTAATGAAATGTATTTCATTAACTTGTGGTCTCGATACAGGGCGAGATGACCTCGCCCCTACTCGACCACCGAGTATATAATTTATTAGGAGTTCAAAATGGAATTAGCAATGATTGGCTTAGGCAAAATGGGATTAAACATGGCAACCCGACTTGTGCAAGGTGGACATAAAGTAATTGGTTATGACCGTACAAAAGAATCGGTAGAGAATGCCAGCAAAAATGGAATTGACGGTGCAAATTCAATTGAAGAAGCATTACAAAAATTGCCCAAGCAAAAAATTATTTGGTTAATGATTCCATCTGGTAAGCCTACTGCTGAAACAATAAAACAGTTTTCAACATTATTAAATAAAGGTGATATTGTTATTGATGGCGGAAATTCTAATTACAAAGAAACGATTGCTCATGCAGAAATGCTTGCACAAAAAGGCATTGACTTTGTTGATTGCGGAACCAGCGGTGGCATTTGGGGACTCAAAGAAGGTTATAGCATGATGATTGGCGGAAAAAAAGATGTAGTTGAAACATTGAATCCGATATTTGAAACATTAGCACCTGCCAAAGACAAAGGTTGGGGACGAGTTGGTCCGCATGGTGCAGGGCATTTCGTTAAAATGATTCACAATGGCATTGAATATGGCATGATGCAAGCCTACGCCGAAGGTTTTGGAATTTTGAAAGGCAAAAAAGAATTTGAACTTGATTTAGCCCAAGTGTCACACATTTGGCAGAATGGCAGTGTGGTGCGTTCATGGTTATTAGATCTAGCCGCTAACGCTTTAGATGAAGATGCTGAATTGAAAGATATCAAACCTTGGGTGGCAGATTCAGGTGAAGGACGTTGGACAGTATTTGAATCCATTGATTTAGATGTACCTGCACCTGTCATCACGTTAGCCTTACAAATGAGATTTGCCAGCAGAGATGAGGAGAATTATCCAGCTCGCATGTTGGCGGCGTTACGAAATCAATTTGGTGGGCACGCAATAAAAAAATCACCCTAAAAGCACTCACCACTGAGAACACAGAGTTCACGGAGATTCTTAAAAGGTTTTCTCAGTGGTCTCTGTGAACTCTGTGGTAAAAGGTCTTAAATGAATACTATAAATAATAAACTCCCCACAACTATTATCATCTTCGGTGCGTCAGGTGATTTGACTCAACGCAAGTTAATCCCTTCGTTGTTTAATTTGTTTCGTAAACGTAAAACACCCAAGCAATTACAAATTATCGGTTGTGGCACCACTGAATTTTCCAACGAATCTTTCCGAAAGCATTTGTTAGAGGGCATGAAAAATTTCGCAACTTACAAATTCACACAAGAAGAATGGAATATCTTTGCCTCAAACCTACGTTACCTAACAGGAACATATAGCGAAGTTGAAGATTTCAAAAAACTTGCTGAACAACTTAAAAAATATGAAGATAACGAAAACACAAATCGTTTGTATTATATGGCAGTACCACCGAAAATATTCCCAAGCATTATTGAGAACTTACACAAAACAGATCAACTGGAAGAACGCAAAGGGTATTGGAGACGAGTAGTTATAGAAAAACCTTTCGGCACAAGCTTAGAAACCGCCATCACATTAAATAAACAAGTGCATAAAGCCTTGCATGAAAATCAAGTCTATCGCATTGACCATTATCTCGGCAAAGAGACTGTGCAAAATATTTTATTCACTCGTTTTGCTAATACCATTTATGAACCAATTTGGAATCGCAATTACATTGACCATGTTCAAATCACCGTAGCAGAAAAAGTTGGGCTAGAACATCGCGCAGGTTATTATGATGGCGTAGGCGTATTGCGTGATATGTTTCAAAATCATCTATTGCAATTGTTAACTTTAGTTGCAATGGAACCACCTGCCTCATTTAGTGCTAGTCATTTGCGAAATGAAAAAGTAAAAGTATTAAGTGCTATTAAACCATTATCACCTGAAGAGGTTTTAACCAATACCGTCAGGGCGCAATACAAAGGTTACAGCCAAGAAAAAGGCGTAGGTGCAGAATCAACTACCGCCACGTTTGCGGCGTTGCGTCTCTTCATCAATAATTGGAGATGGCAAGGCGTTCCGTTTTATTTAAGGTCAGGAAAAAATTTATCCGAAAAGCAATCGCAAATTATTATTCAATTCAAAGAGCCACCGCTGGCTATGTTCCCCATGCAAACGATGAAGCCCAACATGTTGGTTTTATTTTTGCAACCCGATGAAGGTGTGCATTTGCGTTTTGAAGCGAAGGCGCCCGATAAAGTAAATGAAACGCGCTCGGTGGATATGGAATTTCATTATGATGAAGCCTTTGGAAAAAGTGCTATTCCTGAAGCGTATGAAAGATTATTGCTTGATGCAATTCAAGGCGATGCATCTTTATTTACGCGCGCGGATGAAGTGGAGACAGCGTGGTCTATCATTGACCCGATTCTGCAAACATGGGATACGCATCAGACTCCGCCTCTGGCTGTTTACAAGCCATCAAGTTGGGGACCCGCTGAAAGTGATATGCTGTTAGCAAAAGATGGCAGGAGATGGTTGAATGAGGAAAGTGATGCGTGATTCGTAAAAGGTTTCATCATGGCTTGAGTCTGTCGAAAGTCTGTGAATAAACAAACAGACCCTAAAGGTCTCATTACAAATCAAGGAATTTGATGGCAAAGAATATTTGCTTTCATAAATAATTTTCAGGCAGAATAGACCTTTAGGGTCTTTCGCCATTCCTCATTCCCCACTCCCCTACAACTTTTGATGCAACGCTAACAACTTATAAGCACTTGACCAAGGTGTGCCTAAGCGATGATTATCTGAAACTTCAATCTTATTAAACTTTTCTGCAATCTTTGGCACAAGCATTGCAATTGTCGCCCAATCATCTGAAAGCACGGCTTCTTTCATTTTAGTAGCATATTGTCCAGCCCACATCCATTCCATACGAAATTTATCGGCTTTTACCCAATAATCACGTTTTTCCCATGCGGCTACTGAAACGTCAATCCCATCTGCAATAGATTGAAGTGCTAAAGCAATAAACGCGGCTTGGTCTTTAGTAGCATCAGTCACTTTATTTTGTTTTGCTAATTCACGAATACATAACACAATTGATTTTGATAAACGAGTTCGCTCCTTGCCAACAGAGTCTGGGTTAATTAGACGGCTCAATTTCAATTCTCCAATTTCAAATAGTAATCGCGCGATTATACAACATTCATCTTGGCATATATCATATAAAATTTATGATTAAAGTCTTTTCAGTTCATCTTTTTTAAGATGAAAAAGTCGACCAGTTAATAACTGGTCGACTATAAGACATGACTAAAACTTAAAATATACTTTAACGAGTGACTTTTATTTCATCCTATGGCAGGCTGAAAGCCTTGACCAAGAAAACCGCCATCTGATCACGCGTGGCAGGGCTATTGGGACAGTAATTGCCACCACCACAACCACTGGTGATGCCTTCAAGGGCTAACTGCTCAATCCAATCTTCAGCCCAATGCCCTGCAGAATCACCAAAGGTGGGAGCATGGTTGGGAGGAGTGTAACTGGCAGAGTGCATAACTCTCAGCAAGAAGACAGCCATCTCAGCCCGAGTGACAGGAGCATTGGGGCAGTAGTTACCACCACCACAACCACCAGTGATGCCATCCGCCTTTAGGGCTTCAATCCAATCCTCAGCCCAATGACCAGTAGTATCGCCGAAGGTAGCAGGTACATTAGGAGGTGTGAATGAGTTACCATGCAATCCTCTCTCTAAGAAAACTGCCATTTCAGCCCGAGTGACAGGCAAGGTAGGACAATAATTGAGTGGGCTGGTAGTACAGCCACCTGTTAGACCTGCGGCATACAAGCGTTCAATCCAAGGGAATGCCCAGTAGGTATCTGGTACATCAGCAAAGGTAGGTGATTTGACCACAATATAGATTTCACCTGTGTTGAAAGGCAAGCCAGATAATGCATTACTGAACACATCAGCGATAGTGGCTGAGTTGGGAACATCCAAGCGGATGGTGCCGTTGCCAGAACCTGTGTTGACTGAGACTGTGTAGGTTGAATTTGAACCACTGACTGAAGTGACAGATGCGCCACTAACGCCAGTTGTGGTTAAACTGAAATCTGCAACAGCTACGCCTGTGACGTTTTCAGAGAAGGTGACTGTGAAGTTGACACTGGAGGCGGAGGTCGGCGAAGTTGAGGCGCGAACGATAGATGTTACTGTTGGGGGGGTAGTATCAGAAACCTCGTAGGCTCCAATATCACAAACTGCACCTCCACCATCTCCATCAAACGGGCGAGTTACGCCACGTTGGTCAAGGTTGTTGACTGGGGCGGCAGCACAGATGGTGTTATCGCCTGCGTCTATGGCGGGCGAGCCAGTTTGTAAAGACATGGTTGGCGTATTACCACCATTATTTGCTAGTGAATTGAGCATTGGGTCAGTACTACTTTGCGAGCCATTTACGTTGCTAAACCCACAGGTGGTTCCAGAGTCAATATTATTGCCACCATTGGTTACAGCAGAATTACAACTACTATTCGCAACAATCGTATTTGAAAGTGTCATTGTCCCCACATTAAATATTCCGCTTGTGCCACCACCAGTGTTATTGTTGGCAATTGTGCTGTTACGGATGGTCATTGTTCCACCATTGACAATAGCAATACCTACCCCGCTGGCAGTATTGCCTGTAATTGTGCTGTTTGTAATTGTTGTAGACACTGGCGAATTTGCATAAATACCACCTCCATCACCAGAAGCAGTATTATTGCTAACTGTAGAGTTTAATAATGTTAGCGTAGAAGAGTGAGCGTAGATGCCGCCACCATGCTGTGCGCTATTCCCTGATATAACACTATCCGAAATATTGAGTGTAGCGTTGTTTGTATAAATTCCACCACCAGTGCCACCAGATGCGCCACCTGTGATAGTTACTCCAGACAGGTTTAGAGTGTGTGATGACCCAACACTAAAAATTACGTTTGTGCCCCCGCCACTAAGTATAAGATTTGATGCCCCAATACCCGTAATGGTTATATTTGAGTTGATATTGATCTGACTACCCACTAAAGTAATTGTGCAAGGGCAACCCGTTAAATTAAAAGTGATAACATCGTCACCAGCGCCAGCCGAACAGTCATCGTGAGTAGCGGCATTATTATTGGCATTGATAACGGCTTCGCGTAATGTGCATAAGCCATCGTCAGTTAAGTTATCTGCATTGGTGTTCACCACAATGCCAGCGGCATAAACAGGTTGAGTACCTGTTAGTGCTAATAAAAAGCTAAGACAAATAAAAACATATAAAAATTTACCGATAAATTTTTGCATAATTTTCTCCTTGGATATTTCTTATTTTAACACTGAGGAAATAAAAAGTGACCACTGGACTATATACCCAATGGTCACTTTTATAACAATATATTTACTTTACTTCCCTAACTTTTTCTTAAACGCCTCCGTCAAGGCAGGCAGGATTACAAATAAATCCCCAACCACGCCATAACGCGCGGCTTTGAAGATGGGCGCATCGGCATCTTTATTGATGGCGACAATGACTTTTGCATTTCGCATCCCAACCAGATGTTGAATTGCGCCAGAGATTCCGTTGGCGATGTATAAATCAGGTGCAACGACTTTGCCTGTTTGACCCACTTGATGTGAGTAGGGGATATAACCTGCATCTACTGCGGCGCGAGAAGCACCCACTGCTCCGCCTAAAACTTTTGCTAAATCAGTGACCAATGCAAAGCCTTGTTGAGCGCGCCAAATTTCGGCTTGTTTTTCATCCAAACCTGCTGGCGGAGTGAGAGCTGGGTTATTTGAAACGCCACGCCCACCAGAGACGATAATACCCGCATCACCTAAGTTGACTGCGCTTTCAGAAGTAGAATATCCTTCAACTGTTGATTTCGCTTCACCTTTGGCTTCAACTTTTGTAATCGTTCCGCTTTTGCCTGCTTGTATTTCAGGCTTTGGAAAAGCACGTCCGCGTAGTGTTGCTATAACAGGTTTGCCAGAGCAAGAAACTTTTTCAAATAATTTTGATTCGTAAATTGGGCGAGTAGCAACAAATGAATCACCATTCGCTTCAAGAGCTGTTAAATCAGTCATCACGTTGGTATTCAAATCCACTGCTACCATTGCAGAAAGCTCACGCGTGCGAGCGGTTGTTGGAAACAGAATCAAGTTTGGGTTAAGAGTCGAAGCGAATGTTGAAAGAGTCGAAGCATACGTCTCGGCTTGATAATCCTTCAAAGCAGAATCATCTGCCACGAAAACTTCATCTGCACCATATTCAAAAATACTCTTGGCAAGGTCGTTTGCATTTTCACCAATCACAATTGCTGAAACATCGCCAAATTTTTTTGCAACACCTAAAGCCTCCCACGATGATGGTTGCACAGCCCCTTTGAAGTGATCAATATACACTAAAGTTTTCATAACACTTTCTCCGCGATGATTTTATCGGCAAGTTTTTCGGCAATTTCGGCGGGGCTTTCACCAGTGATAATTTCAACAACTGTTTCGCGCGCGGGTGGTGTCATCAATTCATCACGTTTGATAATTTCTGTCGGTGCTGAAATTCCTAAATCACTTAATGACCAAACTGGAATTTCTGCTTTGCTTGCTTTGCGAATGCCCATGAAAGATGGATAACGTGGTTCGCCAATGCTTTGCACGACGCTGATAACAACAGGTAGATTTGCTTTGACGATTTGTTTACCTTCTTCGAGTGCTCGTTCAACTGTTACGCTTCTTTCATTGACCTTGATACTGCCAGCCAACCCCAACATTGGATATCCCGTCAGCCTCGCTGTTTGAGCAGGGGTTATGCCTGCACCATTATCTAATGTTTGACGACCAAAGATAACCATATCCGCACCGATTTTTTGAATCGCTGATGCGAGGACTTTCGCCGCGCCAACTGTATCCAAATTATTTAATGCAGAATCTGAAATGAGGATGGCTTCATCAGCACCCATAGCAAGCGCGTGTTTGAGTGCTTCTTTTGCAGTTTCTGGTCCGATACATATTGCAGTGACTGTGCCATTGGTTGCTTCTTTTTGTTGCAAGGCACCTTCAACTGCATATTCGTCAAATGGGTTGATGACGAGTGGTGCATCTCCCCAAGAAATTTGCCCACCCTCGGCTTTTACTTTCGCCTCCGAGTCTGGGACTTGTTTGATACATGCGATGATTTTCAAAGTTGTGTCTCCTTGATATAAATTCTTTTTACCACTAAGGTCACAAAGTACACTAAGTTTTCTTTGTGCGCCTTTGTGATACTTTGTGGTTTTGTACTTACTTAATCACAAATGCCATTAACATAAACACCAAATACAAAATTCCACCTGCCCCAGCGACTATATCCGCAATTCCATTCAAGTTTGGTGAAATGCCACGTAAGACGAAATTAATGGTCAGCAAATACCAAACGCAGGCATGTCCCCAACGCAGGGTGAAATAGCGAAACCCTGTGGCTTCAAAAGCGGATTGCGGAATCCCGAAGAAACTATAAGCAATTGCTACTGCTAGAGCGATCCCAGCCCAAGCAAACCATGGAAGGGTAAGAAAGCCTTTTATCATTTAAATTCCGAACTGCTGATAATTTTTCCAGTTTCTAAGTCAATGTCACAGAATTGACCGCTGGTGGTGAAAGTAGAAAGGGTGAAATCCTCATTTAACTTGACTTTAGTGAACAAGGCTCGGGCGTCGGTTTTTTCGGCTTTCCATTTAACCTCACCATTTGCCGCTACTAAATATAAATTAGATTCGCCAAACGGAAACCCGCTGTGATTTTCCAATACAACTGTGCCTGATTTAAGTTCAATAACTTTTTCTATCTGCGTAAAAAGAGGAGTAACTGCCATTGGTCAGCCTTTCTTTATTCCAATACTTATATTATATCGCAAACTTCAAAAACCTACCGAGCGGTAGGTGCTGAAATTAAACAAAAAAGCCCGAAGCGTTTTAATATTCCGCATCGGGCTAAGGTTTGGGGTATGCTACTTTCATTTCTCTTGAACTCCCATATTGCTGAGTTCTTCTTGGCTAAATTGTTCCACAAACAGGCTAGAACATGCCAGAGCAAGTAGTACAACAATACCCACTACTGCAAGAATAAACATATTGCAACTCCTTTCTTATACATACTATAACGATTTTTATCGCAAAAAGATATATCCCCTAACAGTCCTGTAATGCTTTCACAATACAAATTTGCAAGGGACATATACATAACGAACTTCGCCGTAATTAGTTCCATTTTTGCTACTTCCTATTTCTCTATTCTCTAAATTCCTTATTTGAGATAAAATTCACCAGCAAGCCGAAGTGGCGGAATTGGCAGACGCGCCACGTTCAGGGCGTGGTGAGAGCAATCTCATGAGGGTTCAAGTCCCTCCTTCGGCACAGGGTTTTAGTACAAAAGTCGACAGGTACACAGGTAATTTAGCAAACTTGTGTACCTGTTTTCTTGTGTACTTTTCACCTCTAAAATGGTATAATCCCACTATAAAAGAGGCTCACGCTTCATCTATTAAGCAGACACGAAGTTTTCCCTCCATCTTCGTGTCTTTTTGTGTCAAAACCTAAACTCTAAAGACCTTTAGGGTTTTATTTAAGAAGGAAAAAAATGGCTGAAGAAATTGTCGAAACCAAACCCTACGGAAACATTGAACCAATAGACATTGATGTGCAAATGCGTTCTGCATATCTCGATTACGCCATGAGCGTTATCGTAGCGCGTGCCTTACCTGATGCTCGCGATGGCATGAAACCTGTTCACAGGCGCATTTTATATTCCATGCACGAGTTGGGCATTCGCTCAAACTCCTCATACAAAAAATCTGCCCGTATCGTGGGTGAGGTATTAGGTAAATATCACCCGCATGGTGATTCGGCTGTGTACGAATCAATGGCGCGTATGGCACAAGATTTCTCCATGCGCTATCTTTTGGTGGATGGTCAGGGTAACTTTGGTTCAGTAGATGGTGATGCCCCTGCCGCCATGCGTTATACCGAAGCTCGTTTGCAAAAAATGGCTGAGGAAATGCTGGCTGATTTGGATAAAAATACCGTCGACTTTGGTCCTAACTTCGACGATTCGCTTCAAGAGCCCCTCGTTCTGCCTGCTCGAGTCCCCAACCTTTTGCTTAACGGAGCCTCGGGTATTGCCGTCGGTATGGCTACCAACATCCCACCACAAAATTTACGCGAGTTAAGCGCCGCCATTAATCACCTCATTGAAAATTATGACAAGATTGATGATGTCACAGTTGAAGACTTAATGAAGTTCGTGCAAGGACCAGACTTTCCCACTGGCGGCATGATCGTCGGAACAGAAGGAATCGTCTCGGCGTATGGAACAGGCAGAGGTCGAATCGTGATGCGCGGTATTGCTCACATCGAAGAGACCAAAGCAGGTCGTTATCAAATCAACATCACCGAAATTCCATATCAAGTTAATAAATCCACATTGATTGAACGCATTGCTGAACTTGTGCGCGATGACAAAATTGACCAAATTTCAGACTTGCGCGATGAATCTGATAAACGCGGTATGAGCATTGTGATTGAGTTGAAACGCGGCGCACAACCGAAAAAAGTTTTGAATCAGTTATATAAATACACAGCTTTGCAATCAACTTTTGGTGTGCAATTATTAGCACTGGTAGATGGCGAACCGCGCACGTTGTCACTTAAACGTTTGTTGCAAATTTTTATTGAACATCGCCAAGTAGTCATTACGCGTCGCTCGCAATTTGAATTAGAAAAAGCAAAAGCACGTCAACATATTTTGGACGGATACTTAATTGCATTATCTAATATTGATGCCATTATTAAAGTGATTCGTGAAGCCGAAGATGTTGATACTGCTAAAACCAATTTGATGAAGAAATTCAAATTGAGCGAAGTGCAAGCCCAAGCAATTTTGGATATGCAATTACGCAGGCTTGCCGCACTTGAACGCTGGAAGATTGAAGAAGAACATAAACAAGTTAGCGAAACAATTAAATATCTTGAAGATTTACTTGCACACCCCAAGAAAATTTTGGCTTTGATTAAAGACGATATGAACGAAATCGCCGAAAAATATGGCGATGAACGCCGTACCAGAATCGCTGCCGAAGCCAAAGAGGATATTCACGAAGAAGATTTAGTGCCAGATGAATCTGTGTTGATTAGTTTAACCGAACGTGGTTACATCAAACGTGTTGCCGCCACTGTATTCAAATCACAAAGCCGTGGTGGGCGTGGGGTGAAAGGTCACACAACCAAAGAAGAAGATGAAGTAGTGATGCTCATCCCTGCGCGTAGCCACGACACGATGTTGTTCTTCTCTGATAAAGGCAAAGTGTATTCTGAAAAGGTGTATCAAATTCCAGATTTAGACCGTGCTACAAAAGGCATTCCGTTGGTTAATATTTTAGCATTGGGTGCCAATGAAAAAATCACAGCCGCAATGTCTGTTAGAGATTTTTCGCCAAATACTTTTTGTATGATGATGACTTGGCGTGGACGTATCAAACGCGTTTCGATGGAAGAATTTGCCTCAGTGAGACCATCAGGTTTGATTGCGCTAAGTTTAGATGAAGGTGATAGTTTAGGCTGGGCGCGCTTAACCACTGGTAAAGATGAAATCATCATTGTTACCGAAAATGGGCAAGCGTTGAGGTTTAGTGAAACAAAAGTGCGTGCTATGGGCAGACAAGCCGCAGGTGTGAATGGAATTAAGTTAAAACCAAATGACGTTGTGACTAGCATGGACGTGATTGAAAAAGATGGCACTTTATTAGTAGTCACTACTAAAGGATTTGGTAAACAAACCCCATTGAAAGAATATGCCCCCAAAGGACGTGCAACTAGCGGCATCGCAACCATTGACCAAAAAGCCATTAAAGAAATTGGAAAAATCGCTGCTGCGCGTGTTGTTCAAAAAGATGATGATTTGACAATTATGACTGCCAACGGTGTAGCCATTCGTTTGAAATTAAAAGATGTCAAACAATCGGGGCGTGCCACTAAAGGCGTGCATCTCATCAAACCGCAAGAAGGGGATAGCGTGGCTTCAATGGCACGCATCTCAGCGGAGGATTTGAAAAAAGCTGGCGCACAAGTAGAAGAGAAAGAAGCCGAAGCACAACCGAAATTGGTGTAAAACAAAAATGACCTGTTTGCTCCCTGCGCCGTACCCATATCTGGGCATACATCCTCGGTGGAGAGTGACTAATAAAGAAGGTAAGCCAAAAGATTTAACCACAGAGACCACGAAGAACACAGAGAAAACCTTATAAAAACCTCTGTGGACTCTGTGTTCTCTGTGGTGATTGTTTTTTACTTTCCCTTTTCGTCCCTCTCACTCGGCGCAGGGTTTTTTAATTAAACAAGTCGCCGAGGACGGCGACTTGAGCAGATAAAATACTAATTGTTAAAACACAAACTTGCCAGTGGCTAAAAGTATCAATGTACCTAGCACACATACCATAGACATAATCAATAACATTAATATAAAAACGTTGTATTGAAGTCATCCCCCAAAAAAGCGTTTAG
>LMZR01000036.1 GCA_001567105.1 Chloroflexi bacterium OLB14 | reverse complement strand
TCAAACGAGATTTCATCTACTGCTTTGACGCTTTTATACTGGCGTTTGAATAATCCCTTGGCGGCGGCTTTGAGTCCAGCCTCGCGTTCGGGCACTTGATAATGTTTTGCTAATTTTTGTAAAGAAATGACTGAAGGCATTTTTTCTCCAATGGTGGTGTAGGGGCGACCCTTCACAATGATAAAGGTATTCTGAGCTCGCTGGGCGGGTCGCCCCTACGAACTTAAATAAAAAAACCGCAGGCACAGTATGTACCTGCGGCATGAGAATACTTAAACAAATTAAATATTACAACATCCCAGAGATACACAAAATTTGATTTCTAACTTGTTGGGTGCCATTTCATATATCTCCTTTCGTTTTGGGATTTTCATCAGTGTATCATATTGAGAATTGAGATGCAAGTAAAGATTTAACCACAGAGAACACAAAGACCACTGAGAAAACCTTTTTATATCTCTGTGTTCTCCGTGACCTCTGTGGTGAAAAATCTCTGGTATAATCTCTACCCGTGACTGGTCCTACAAGTGGTTAATACTACAAGTATGGAGACCTGCAAAGTGCGGGTGTTCGTTCCGCCATTAGATTTATAAAGAAAGGAAGCATACGTCCATGCCATTGGCAAAAGAAGTAAAAACAAAGGCGATTGAGGATTTTCACCGCCACGACAAAGACACTGGCTCACCAGAAGTGCAAATTGCTATTTTGACAAATCGCATCAATCAATTGACCGCGCATTTACAAAATAACAAGCAAGACCAATCTTGTCGTCGTGGGTTGCTCAAATTGGTTGGTCAACGCCGCAGATTACTGACCTACTTGCGAAATAACAATTACCAAAGTTATCTGAACGTGACCGATAAATTACAATTACGCCGAAAATAGTACGTTTGTTAGACCCTAAAGGTCTTGTAGACCTTTAGGGTCTTTATTAACCCGCCGTCAGGAATTGAAGAGCGCGAATAACAAAGTTGTTCTCACTTCTCAGTCCCTGACTTGAGGCGGAAAAATGTGGAGTATATGGAGTGCAATAGCTTGCTATTGCAAAAGCAGGAGCAAGTTCCCTTACTCCAAACTATAGGAGACAAAATATGAATAAAGAAGGTAAAAAGTTTTCAACAGTTGTTGGGAACAAAACAGTAACGATTGAAACTGGTCGCTTGGCTGGACAAGCAGGCGGCGCATTAACTTTAGGTATTGAAGATTCAATTGTGTTTGCATCTGCCACTATGGGCGGCGTGCGTGATGGCATTGATTTCTTCCCATTAAGCGTTGAATATGAAGAAAGATTATATGCTGGTGGAAAAATCCCTGGCTCGTTTTTCAGACGTGAAGGACGTGCTTCAACAGAAGCGATTCTGACAGCACGTTTAACAGACCGTCCACTTCGCCCACTCTTTCAAGATGGAATGCGAAATGAAGTGCAAGTTATCATGTATTCATTTTCATCTGATGGAAAAAATCCATTAGATATTCTCGCCATCAATGCCGCATCAACTGCCATTATGATTTCGGATATTCCTTGGGGCGGTCCAGTTGGCGCAGTACGTGTGGGTCGCGTCAATGGTGAGTTTGTTATCAACCCAACATTTGCTGAAATGGAAATTTCGGATTTAGATTTAAGACTCGCTGGTACAAAAGATGCCATCCTCATGGTTGAATGTGGTGCCAATGAAATTCCAGAAGATGTAATGGCGCAGGCTTTGGATTTAGGTCATCAATCCATTCAACCGATTATTGATTTGCAAAATCAAATTGCAAAAGAAATTGGCAAACCAAAACGCGAAATCACGCTTTACATCCCAACCGATGAAGTGAAGAAAAAAGTTTTTGATCGCGTTAGCGGTGCGATGAATGATTTGCTCGATAAACCACTTTCTAAAAATGAATTTTATGATGGCATGAAAAAAATCAAAGAGGAAGCGGAAGCCGAATTATGCACAGTGCCAGATGGAGCAGACGCTTCAAACTATCTGACAGTTGCTTCGTTCCGAGAAGCCTTTGAATTGGCTGAAATGGATGTCGTGCGCGAAAGAATCCTCGGCATGGAAAAAAGACCCGATGGTCGTAAACCAACTGAGATTCGCCCCATTTGGTGCGATGTTGGAATTTCACCTCGCGCACATGGCACAGGCTTATTCACTCGTGGTGAAACTCAAATTTTATCTTTTGCTACATTAGCAACCTTAGGTGAAGCACAAGAGTTAGATAACTTATCCCCTATCAAAACAAAACGCTACATGCACCACTATAACTTCCCGCCATTTTCTACAGGCGAGGTCAAACCTCTACGTGGGCAAAGCAGGCGTGAGGTCGGGCATGGAGCGTTAGCAGAAAGAGCATTAGAACCCGTCATCCCTGCTGAAGAATCATTCCCTTATGCAATTCGAGTCGTATCTGAAGCGTTATCATCAAATGGTTCAACTTCAATGGGTTCAGTGTGTGGTTCAACATTAGCATTGATGGATGCAGGCGTTCCAATCAAAGCACCTGTGGCTGGCGTGGCGATGGGATTAATCACCGATGCAACGGGTCGCTATAAAATTTTGACAGACATTCAAGGCACCGAAGATCATTTAGGTGATATGGATTTCAAAGTGGCTGGCACTGCAAATGGCATCACTGCTTTGCAAATGGATATAAAAATTTCTGGTTTGAGCGCGCAAATGATGAAAGAAGCATTAGCACAAGCACATACTGCTCGCATGGAAATTATGAATAAGATGTTAGCAGTTATTCCACAAGCTCGCAGTGAATTAAAAGAACATGCTCCAAGAATTATCACTGTAAAAATTCCAGTAGATAAAATTGGCGCATTGATTGGACCTGGCGGTAAAAATATCCGCGCTTTACAAGAAGAAACAGGCGCAACGATTGATATTCAAGACGATGGCACTGTTTACATCGCATCGGTTGATGGTGTTGGTGCAAAGATTGCTCAAGAACGAATCGAGGGGCTTGGCGAAAGCGCAGTGATTGGAAATATCTACACAGGCAAAGTAGTTCGCATTGAAGCCTTTGGTGCATTTGTAAACATTTTGCCAGGTGTGGATGGACTCGTTCACATCTCACAACTTGCTAGCGAACGTGTTGAAAAAGTTGAAGATGTTTGTGTGCTTGGTGATGAATTAACCGTCATGGTGACAGATATTGACCCACAAGGCAAGATTCGTTTGTCTCGTCAAGCCGTGCTAGAAGGTTGGACTGCCGAAGAAGCGAAAGAAAAAGATAAGGGTGGAAGATCGGGCGGAGGCGGAAATCGAAACGGCGGTCGAGGTGGCGATAGAGGCGGGTTTAATCGCGGCGGCGGAGATAGAGACCGTCGTGGCGGGAGAGATAGAAAATAGTTAGCAGTTAGCAATTGGCTGTTAGTCTTTAGCGATTAGAAGAAAACAGATGAAGGAAACTTCATCTGTTTTTATTTTCTGTGAGAGTTTTCTTTCGATACCAAATTAATCATTCTAAGAGAACTTTTTGTGCTAGGGAAAAAACTAAGTTTGTTCAGTAGCGTGGGTATTAACTGAATCAGATAACTTGT
>LMZR01000035.1 GCA_001567105.1 Chloroflexi bacterium OLB14 | reverse complement strand
ACGAGCCAGGCTCTGCCGATTTTTCATTGATGAATGATAAACACATCAATCATACAAAATTTATGAAGCTGATTATTCGTTCTGGGCAAAAAACGTCAAACTGTAAGAGCCGCGGAAAAAAATTATTATCAAACGCCAACGCCGCAAAGAGCGTGAACTACAAATGGCATTTAGTTAAACAAAAATGGACATGGCAACATGTCCATTTTTTATATTTGCACCGTAATATTTATCTCGCCTGAAATTTAACTTACATACCATAATGCTTTACTCTTATAAAACTTGACTCGCCCCCTCGCTGGCTTTACAAACATAAATATTCGCTTCCAAACCTGACTTATGCTGGTATGTTGTTTCAACAGCCTTAACAAATGCTGATGATTTTTCTGCATCCACAAGTGCCACTGCACAGCCACCAAAACCTGCACCCGTCATTCTGGCTCCATAGCAACTATCTTGCTCTCTCGCGCATGCGACAATCATATTTAATGCATCATTCGTTACTTCAAAATCAGCTCGCAGGCTTTCGTGACTCTGATTAAACAATTCACCTAATCGTTTTG
The DNA here is from genome assembly GCA_001567105.1 of Chloroflexi bacterium OLB14. Classification (GTDB taxonomy): domain Bacteria; phylum Chloroflexota; class Anaerolineae; order Anaerolineales; family Villigracilaceae; genus Villigracilis. The sequence continues at coordinate 53,419 of LMZR01000035.1, read as the reverse complement.
CATTCCCATTCTTCATTACATCAATCGCTTCTAATACTCTTTCATTTTCAGTAATCACATGCCGAGCGCGTTTCATCACAACTTCACTTAACCCACTTTCTACTTTCCAATCTCCAACCTCTTTTGCACTCACATCCCTCAACGCCTTCACCTCAAACCACCTTGCCGCCTCTTCACATTGATTTCTTCTTTCATTATATGCAGAGTCCACCAGTCCACGCCTTGTAGAGGTATCTAACACTACAATAGATATATCTTTTGGCAATGGGATATGTTGAATCTCTAACGAGCGGCAATCCAAAAATAATGCAAAGCCTGCTTTACAAACTGCACTCGCCATTTGATCCATAATGCCACTGTTTACGCCAACCCATTCATTCTCTGCTTGTTGAGAAATCTTCGCCATCTTCACTGCATTCCATTCAAAATTTGATACAACTGAAAATGCTTTTGCAGTTGCCAACTCAACTGCGGCAGATGAAGATAAACCTGCACCTTGAGGTATGTTGCCTGTAATGATTCCATTAAAGCCTTTCAGGTCATAACCTGCTTTAAGCAGTTGATTTGCCACGCCTTTGGGATATTGCCCCCAGTCATGGCTGGAGGTAAGTGAATGGATGTTGAAAACAGAATCAGTTTGCAGGTCTAATGAAAAGAGGCGTACTTTATCATCAGCACGCGGGCTGAAGGCAATACAAACTTCGCGGTCAATTGCCATTGGCAAAACAAACCCATCGTTGTAATCGGTATGTTCACCAATTAAATTTACCCGACCAGGCGCGCGTACAATAAATTTTGGTTTGGTATTAAAATAGGTTTCAAATGAATGGGCTATTAATTCGTAGTTCATAGTTTGTTTATACCATAGAGGCTTCGTGACCGATTTAGATTTGCTTAAAAAATATGAGCCTGTTTTACGTTTTGCCAAAAGCGAACGTTTTTTTTCCAATGGCAGTGGAACCATATTTAGAACAGTGTAGTTTTTTTCCAAGTGGGGCAGTGGGGGCGGCGGAATTATTTTCACACTTGAATGAACCTTTGATACATAAAATTGGACGTTTGAAAAGCGAACAATATTTTTTACGCTTTGTCAATAAACCGCTGTATGATTTTGATGCTTTGGTTTGGTTAGGTGTGCTTTCATTAATTGGTTGGCTGGCGGCTTGGTTTTTTGGCGGGGCAGTTGTTTTAGAGCTTGCCATGACAATTTCACTAATCGCCGCATTGATTTTATTTATGTTGGCTTCTCCTATTCGGTTGCGCATTATCCCTTCTATATTTGCAATGTTGTTTTTTCTTGGGCTTGGCATTGCGCCAATTTGGTTGTTTCTTCGTCCAATTCCAAATATTAGCATTGCGATTGAGTATTTTGTTTTTTTACCTATATATTTGCTTTTACTTTTATATCTATTGGTGATGACTTTGAAGTTTATTGTGGAGCGAATTTTTCCAGAGGGACCAGGCTTGATAATGGATATGCTTTCGCAAGCTACAGAGAAAATTGCTAAAGAAGCTTATCTACAATATCAGCAGATTTTAGAAAAACATGAGCAACCAGTTTATTATGGGCGCGTCTTACGCGAGGTAGATGAAGAAGAAAACGAATGGACAATTTTGCAATATCATTTTTTCTATGCTTTCAACGATTGGCGTTTAGCTGCGAATGGTATGAATCACCATGAAGGTGATTGGGAAATGGTTGCGGTCTATTTGAAAAATCATCAGCCGTATGCGCTTTTATTGTCACAACATGGAGCGGGAAATATTGAAGCGTGGGAAACAGTGATCAAAGCGGTTGATAAAGAAGGCAAAGAGACTACGCACCCTGTTATTTATGCGGCATTAGGTTCACACGCAAACTACAGCAAACCTGAGGTGATTCGCTCGCCATCTATGTACACTCCAGGTAGATTGCAACGCTTCTTATTTTGGTTCGATGGCTTGGTTCATTACCTTTTCCTGTTATTTAACCCAAACGAAAAAGCTCGTCAAATTGCATTAAAAGAATTACGCGCTAAACATGTAGAAGTATTAGCAGAAGATGCTTTTATTTCTTTAAAAGATGAAGCAGATCATTACGTTGTTAGCTTGCCATTAGAAATTGCTTCAGGAGATGGATTTAGAGTTGGTTTTCAGGGCGACATTTTGAAAGAATCAGTGTTAAAGTCTAGTAGCTACTTGAAGCGAGTTATGTCTGATAGGCAAGTTTACAGACCACAGAGTAAAGAGTGGAAGCGTATACTCTTGAATCCTGAGCCTGATTGGGTACAATATAAAGGTCTGTGGGGTGTAAAGAGTTGGTTGAACGATGAATCTGGTCCACCAGGACCAAAATGGGATCGGATTAAGAAAAATCAAGTGGATGTGAATCAACGGATACGCTGGAGTAAACCACTAAGTTGGTTGGCTGAGTTAGAAAAGTTGGAACACTAAAGCCTAACAAAGGAGAATGATATGTCTTTTTCACAAGGGTTAGAGGTAGTGATTGGTTTGGTTTTTGTATTTTATGTGTTGGGGGCAATTGTTTCGTTAATTACGCAATGGATGAATGAAGCTTTTGAAACGCGTGGCAAGTCTTTAGAGAAACATCTTAAAAAAATTGTAGGTGATAGCCATGTGGGCGATTTTGTAAAATTACCCCAATTGCAAGCTTTGCGCCCAATTCGTTATAAGAGTTGGTATAGCTTTATTACATCTGCTACAGAGCCGAAGATGGTGGAGAAAATTCCAGTAGCCACATTAGTTGATTCGTATTTTGATTTTGTTGGCTTAACAGCTACAACAGAAATTACAGGGGATAAATTAAAGGAGCTAATTAGTGCTTTCCCTGATTCTGAAGGAAAACGCGCAATTGCCAAATGGGTGGGGCAAGGCGTTACAAATTTAGAAGATTTACGAAAACGCACCACTGCTTATTTTACAGGTTTAACAGACCAAGCCGCCGCTACATTTCGTTCAAACTCACGCAGTTTTGTGATCACTTTATCTATATTTCTGACATTGCTTTTAGGCACTGATAGTATTCAACTAGCACGCACGCTGTGGCAGAATGCAGGTGTACGCGCTTTGGCTGTGGCTCAGGCTGAGATGGTTGTGCAAATGCAACAAGCCGATGGCTCTGCACCTGAAGTTAATGTGGATGATTTACTTCAACAGTTAATTGATTTGAACGTTGTCAAAATTGGTTGGTGGCAAACAGAATTGCCTCCAGCAGGCTCAACGGCGGGGACTTGGCTTGGTTTTATAGTTTTGAAGGCTCTTGGTTTAGGGCTAACAGTGATGGCAGTTTCACAAGGTTCTTCATTCTGGTATGACTTCTTGAAGAAACTCGTTTCAAAAGGTGGCAGTAGTAGTAGCAGTAGTAGTGATAATGAGCCAAAAGGTTAAGTATAAAAAAACTCGGAGGTTTTCAAAACCTCCGAGTTTTTTGTTACAGGTATAATGAGGATATGAAGCAACCAGAAACAAAATTAATTCTTGGTGATTGCCAAAAAGAGTTAAAGAATCTCAAAACTAATTCCGTTGACCTTATCTTTACATCACCACCTTATGCGGATAGCCGAGTCAATACTTATGGCGGTGTATCTCCTGATAAATATGTCAAATGGTTTCTTCCTATTTCACAAGAATTATTACGAGTATTAAAACCAACAGGCACTTTTGTATTAAACATCAAAGAAAAAGTTGTTAATGGTGAAAGACATACTTATGTGCTTGAATTGATTATGGAAATGCGCAAACAAGGCTGGCTATGGACAGAAGAATTTATTTGGCATAAAAAAAATTCTTATCCAGGCAAGTGGCCTAATAGATTTAGAGATTCATGGGAACGTTTGATTCAATTTAATAAAACTAAAAAATTTAATATGTATCAAGAAGAAGTGATGGTGCCAATGGGCGACTGGGCAACACGCAGACTAAAAAATTTAAGTGATACTGATAAAGTGCGCGACCCTTCAAAAGCAGGTAGTGGCTTTGGAAAAAGAATTGCCAATTGGGTGGGTAGAGAAAAAGCTTACCCAACCAATGTATTGCACATGGCAACTGAAACAAAAAACAGAAATCATAGTGCTGTATTCCCCACAGATTTACCAGAATGGTTTATTAAATTGTTTACCAAAAAAGGTGATTGGGTCTTAGACCCATTCATGGGTTCAGGCACAACTGTTTCGGTTGCACAAGAAATGCACAGAAACGCAATTGGAATTGAAATTAAACCAGAATATTTCCATTTGGCTGAAAAAACTATAATACTTCCAAAATTAGAAACGAAAACTGCAACTACTCAAATGGCATTGCTAGATTCAAAGGGAAAATATGTCACCGCTAAATCTAAATAATGTTATCGAATTTATACAATCAAATATCGGTGAATTTCATTCTAGGCGTGGTGCAAGTTTACAAAGCTTAAAATTGACGGATGTTTTGAAAAGAAAAAAACCATATCTTTTCAAAGCTAAGAATATCAACGATGCTCATGATTTAGTTAAATTATTTTTAGATGCTCATTTATCTTCACAAGAAGAAACAATCTTTGGCGAGTTTCTTGAAAAATTAGCAATTTATGTTTGCGGTCAAGTATATGGTGGAAGAAAATCATCAGCCGAAGGTATTGATTTAGAATTTCAAAAAGATAATGTAGTTTATATCGTCTCAGTAAAATCGGGACCAAATTGGGGAAACAGCAATCAAGTGAAAAGAATGGTTGAAAACTTCAAGCAAGCCAAAAGAATCTTGCGAACAGGAAACAGCCAAATCAATGTTCAAGCAATAAATGGCTGTTGTTATGGTAAAACGAATTTAGATAAAGGGGATTACTTAAAAATATGTGGTCAGGAATTTTGGACGTTTATTTCTGGTGATGAACGTTTGTTTATAGATATTATTGAACCGTTTGGTCATCAAGCCAAAATTCGTAACGAAGAACTTGCACTTGAATATGACCGTGCATTAAATCTTTTTACCCAACAATTTATGAATGACTTTTGCGAAAACGGCGTGATTGATTGGGAAAAACTAGTCCGTTTCAATTCTGGTAAGGATATGCCGAAAAGAAAAAAATAGAATAACAAAAACTCGGAGGTCTTTAAGACCTCCGAGTTTTATTTTAGGTAAATTCTCATGGTGCGAGATGTCATCCCACACTATTTTTTTATTTTGCAAACCACTTTGCATATACCGCTTGTGACAACAAGCGATTAGCACTTTTTTCTCTAGTTACCAACTCACCGCTATCAACATCGCCTTTATATTTTTTCATCATCTCATTTACTGCTTGAGCAACGTGAATAGCAGAAGCACGCACTGCATAAACTGTCACAATTACGAATAAAGGCTTATCACTTAAACACTGTCGGCACATTTCTAACAAACTCGGCAAAGATTTATACACTTCCCACACTTCGCCTTTTGGTCCGCGCCCAAACTTTGGTGGGTCTAAAATAATGCCATCATATTTGACTCCGCGTTTGGCTTCGCGTTGCATATATTTCACTGCATCATCCACAATCCAACGAATAGGTTTATCACTCAAACTAGATAAAGTTTGATTCTCTCGCGCCCATGCCACAGATTTTTTAGAAGCATCTACATGCGTCACACTTGCGCCAGCAGAGGCGGCGGCTAAACTCGCCAAGCCAGTGTAGCCAAACAGATTAAGGATGTTGGGGCTAGTAGCATGTTGATGGATAGTATCAGCCATAAAGTCCCAATGTGAAGCGACTTCGGGAAAAACGCCGAGGTGACGACCAGGAGTCGTCATCGCCCAGAATTTAAGCAATCCTCTCTTTTCAGGAGAGGGGCTGGGGGAGAGGTCATAGTTCATGATCCATTTCTCTTCAACCTTTTTTTTGAAATCCCAATGACCGCCACTTTCTTCGCCCGAGGGTTGGAAAACCGCGTCAGCCTTTTGCCATTCTGACAATGACAAGGCACGACTCCACATGGCTTGTGATTCGGGGCGTGAAAAAACATATTTGCCAAAGCGTTCTAGTTTTAATCCATCACCACTATCAAGTAGTTCGTAATCTTTCCAGTGGGTGGCTTCGAGCAAGTTAAATGAAGTAGGTTTCATAATTTATATAAATATGGGGTTGCCTTTCTGTAACATTGCAAACCTAAGAAAAAGGTACCAAACCACTTGATTTTTCCCTCAAAAAGCGTATAATGTGGGAATAAGTGGTAGAAAGTGGTAAATGCCACAGAGGAACGCCGATTGGTTCGGCGTTCATGCGTTAAAAGGAATTATAGCACAAATGTTCTTAGGTCAATTCCAACACAACCTCGATGATAAGGGTCGCCTGATGATACCAGCGCGCTTCCGCGAGTTGTTGGCAGATGGCGCATATATCACACAAGGCTTTGATAAATGCCTCATGGTAATGACCGAGACATATTTCAAACAAGTTTATGAACGCATTGAGTCTATGAACTTAGCAGACCCAACTGCTCGTTTGTTACGCCGTTTGATTTTATCAAACGCTTATCCAATTGAAGTGGATAAAGTTGGTCGCATTTTGATGCCACAAAATTTACGAACATTTTTGGGCATTGAAAACGGTGAGTTGATTGTAGCAGGGCAAGGCGAATATTTTGAAGTGTGGACGCCTGCTTTGTGGAATGAACAAATGACCGAACTCCAAAACACTGAAGCCAATAATGCACGTTTCTCAACTTTGGATTTATCGAAAAAATAATTTGTGCTCTAGCCGCCGTCCTCGGCGGCGAGGACGCCACCGAGAGCACAGTTAATGCACAAACCTGTACTTTACCAAGAAATTATACACGCTCTGCAACCCCAAAATGGCAGACGATATGTGGATGGAACTGTTGGCGCGGGTGGTCACGCTCGCGGAATTTTGGAGGCTTGCGCGCCAGATGGGCATTTGCTCGGTTTTGATGTGGATGCACATGCTTTGACGATTGCTCGTGAGAACTTGGCTCCTTATGAAAATCGTTTTCATCTCGTGCAAGCCTCCCACATCACATTGAGTGAGCAATTAAAAAAATTGCAATGGGATGCCATTGACGGAATCGTTTTGGATTTAGGCGCATCGTCTATGCAGTTTGATAATGCCGAACGCGGATTTTCATTTATGCAAGATGGTCCGCTGGATATGAAATTCGGAATCAATGCGGTGATGAGTGCTGATGAAATCATCAACACCTTTGATGAAAAAGAATTAGCCGACCTGATTTTCAAATATGGCGAAGATAGAGATGCAAAAAAAATTGCTAAAGCCATTGTGATGAACAGACCGCTTCACACTACCCGACAGTTGGTTGCTGTTATTGAGCAAGCATCTCCCCGCCGAGGTGACAAGACTCACCCAGCCACGCAAACTTTTCAGGCTTTGAGAATCGTCGTCAATGATGAATTAGCCGCAGTGCAGAAAACGCTTCCGCAAGCAGTAGCAAGCCTCAGGTCAGGTGGAAGAGGCGCAGTGATTTCGTTTCATTCACTCGAAGATCGAATCGTCAAAGATTATTTTCGAGAGCAGAGTAAAGAATTAATTAATCCGCCTTACGAAAAGATTTATGAACATGAACGTGGGGCAGTAATAAAAATAATAAATAAAAAACCGATCACGCCCTCGGTGGAAGAAATTCAGGAGAACCCGAGGGCAAGAAGTGCAAAGTTGAGAGTGATAGAAAAATTGTAGCGCAACATTTATGTTGCCAAAGGAAAAGCGAGATAAATCTCGCTGTACACAAAACTATGAACATACCAAATGTCAATTTTATTCATGCTTATCGAGTTGCCCCTTGGAGAGTACAACGCCAATGGATCGGCAACGCTTTGTTGTTTGTGGTGGTGTTGGCAATGGTAGCAGGTTTGTATTTGAATGTAACTTCACGCACTGCCATTGCTGGGCGTGAAATTCAAGATTTGATGAATTCGATTGCTGAAAGTCAGCAGGTGAGTAGTGATTTGCACACACAATTAGCTTTGTTAACCTCATCTGCTTCGTTAGAGTTCCGCGCGAGTAAGTTGGGCTTTCGCCCTGTGGAAGCAACAGATTTACAATATTTGCTTGTACCTGGCTATGTCGCTCCTACAGTTGTAGACCTATCTTCTTCCACAGCGCCACAACTTAGTGCTTTAACCATTCCACCTGAATATAACCAATCGTTATTAGATTGGTTTGATGAAGCGATATCCACTTCGCGTAGGGCTAGACAGCAATGAGACAACAATATGCGCAACGAAGTCACGTATTGGCTGGTGTGATGCTCCTCATCGCGCTAGCCATTGTTGTGCAAATGACGCGCATTCAAAACAGCCCTGAAGCCGCTATATTCCGTCAACAAGCCGAGAATTATGCATATGAGTGGAAAACGTTTTATCCAAATCGTGGCGAAATTTATGACCGTAACGGTCGCTTGTTAGCAGGGCAAAAAACTGTTTATGAAGTTGGGGTAGATTTAAGCACAGTAGTAGATGCTCATGCTATTGCCTTTGCAGTGAGTAGAGAATTAGGCTTAGATTATGACCAGTTGATGAGCGTCATTCAAAATCCGCCTGATGGAATTTCATATCTTGTTTTAGAAGATTATGTAGATGCTCAAAAGGCATTGAACTTACAAGACTTAAAACGTGCATTGCAAGAACAAGCAGGCTCAGGTGGCTTAGGTGGTTTAACGGGCTTGCAATTTAAAGCACATCCACAACGTAGTTACCCAGAAAATGATTTAGCCTCAAATATTTTAGGATTTGTGAGCCGTGAAGGCAAAGGCTATTTTGGCATTGAAGAAAATTATGATAACTTGCTAGCAGGCAATCCAGTTAGTGTGCTAATTCCTACTGACCCCAACAAAGCCTACGAAATTCCCAACATACCAGATGGCACTACGATGATTCTCACCATCAACCGTGATTTGCAATCTGCCGCCGAAGATATTTTAGATAATGCTTTACTTGAATATGGCGCACAAAACGGTGTAATTGTAGTAATGGACCCACAAACAGGTGAACTGCTGGCAATGGCAACATCCAAACGCATGAATTTGAATGAATTTTGGAATTACGATTCTATCTACAGCAACGCCACAGACTTTAACCCCGCCATTTCAAAAACATACGAGCCAGGCTCAGTTGTAAAAATATTAACCATGGCAGCAGCTTTAGATACAAACATTGTCACACCAAATACTACCTATTTGGATACAGGCTCAGTATTGATTGGTGGTGTAACTATTCAAAATTGGGACAGAAACCCCTGGGGTGTGCAAAACATGGTTGGATGTTTACAACATTCATTGAATGTATGTATGGTCAATCTTGCTACACAAATGGGCGCCACAAATTTTTATAATTACATGGATGCATTTGGTTTTGGTCACCTAACAGGCATTGACTTGGCTGGAGAATCACAAGGCAGGCTCAAAGTCCCAGGTGATGCGGACTGGTACCCAGTAGATTTGGGCACCAATTCATTTGGTCAAGGTATTTCAGTTACACCTATTCAAATGTTAGCTGCAACTTCAGCAGTTGCAAATGATGGTCGCATGGTAACACCGCATATTTTATACGCCATGTTGCGAGATGGCCGTCAATACAATGTGCCTGCTCAATTTGCTGGCTCACCAATTTCGGTTAACACTTCTAACACACTCACCGAAATGTTAGCAATCTCATTAGAAGATGAAGCCTCATTGGCACTAGTGCCGGGCTACCGTGTGGCTGGCAAAACTGGCACAGCCGAAATTCCTGTAAATGGTTTTTATGATGAATCTCAAACCAATGCTTCATTCATTGGTTGGGGTCCAATAGATGATCCCAAATTTATGATCTATGTTTGGCTAGAAAGACCCAGTGTTTCACCTTGGGGTGCCGATACTGCCGCGCCAGTTTTTTCAGAGATGGCTCAAAAAACTGTTATCTTGTTAAACATCCCGCCCGATTTTATTCGTCAACAAACAGCCTCACACTAACATGCTCACTCTTGCCGATGTTCTGGAAGCCCTAACCACAGTTCGCCCAGCGAATGCCAACGCTATCATCACCGACGCGGCAATTGATTCACGTCAAGTAATACCGGGTTCATTGTTCGTAGCTATGCCCGGCGAAAATGTTGATGGACATGATTTTATTGAAGAAGCATTCAAGCGGGGGGCATCTTTTGCTTTAATTCAAAAAGACGTAAACGCCTCTTTCTTGACCCTCGACCTGCGTGCTGATTTTCAAATTGATGCTAACTTTCAGTTTGATTCCCCTTTATGCTTGCGAGTAGATAATACACTCTCTGCCTTGCAACAAATCGCCCGCTTCTGGAGGCGAAAATTAAATTTGAAAGTAATCGGTATTACAGGCAGTGTTGGAAAATCTACCACCAAAGAAATGGTTGCCGAAGTCCTAAGCGTAAAATATCGCACACTCAAAAGCCCGGGTAATTTGAATAATGAAATTGGTTTGCCATTAACTATTTTGAAATTAAGCTCTGGCTACGAACGTGCCGTGCTAGAAATGGGATTTTTTGTACCAGGCGAAATTCAATTTTTATGTGATATTGCCTTGCCACAAATTGGCGTTGTTTCAAATGTAGGTACAGTCCATGCAGAACGAGCAGGCTCACAAGAAGCCATCTTCAAAGGTAAAAGTGAATTACCTCAAGCACTGCCTGCCGATGGCGTAGCGATATTAAATTTTGATGATCCTTATGTGCGTAAAATGGAAGAAAAAACCAAAGCCAAAGTTTTCTTTTATGGTTTATCTCCCGAAGCCGATTTATGGGCAGATGAAATTGAAGGCTTAGGTTTAGATGGCATCCGTTTTCGCTTTCATTATAAAAAAGAAATTTTGCATACACGCGTGCCATTAATTGGTCGTCATTCTGTTCACACGGCTTTACGTGCCGCCGCAGTTGGCTTAAACGATGGCTTAACTTGGCAAGAAATTTTAGAAGGCTTGTCTTATGGGCATACGCAATTACGCCTTGCTGTTGTACGCAGTAACATCGGTGCATTGATATTAGATGACACCTATAACGCCTCACCAGAATCTATGCTAGCCGCATTAAATTTGTTGGATGAGTTAGATGGTAGAAAAATAGCAGTGTTAGGTGATATGCTCGAACTCGGTCCCTATGAAAGACAAGGGCATGAATTAGTTGGGATGCGTGTTGCTCAAGTAGCTAAAATACTGTTGACATTTGGCAACCGAGCAAAAATCATAGCAGAGGCGGCGCGTAAAGCGGGCTTGAAATCTGCAAATATTTTTGAGTTCGAATCCTCTGAGGCGATAGTAGATTGGCTCAGTAAAAATTTAACTTCAGCCGATGCCGTATTAATCAAAGGTTCACGCGGTTTACGCATGGATAAAATTACAGCCACATTGGAGATTCGCTCGTGAGAGATACTGCCCTTTCATTAAGTTTGGCTGGTTTAGCATTTGTGATGACAGCAATTTGGGGTGAGCCGTTATTGCGCATTTTGCGCCATTTCAAAATCGGAAAAATTATCCGCGTGGAAGAACCTGGCTCGCATGGCGTCAAGATGGGCACACCAACTATGGGCGGCATTTTGTTTATTTTGCCAGTTTTATTATTTAGTGGCTTGCTAAATGCCGCTGGGCTAATTGGTTTGACAAGTAGCGTGGTAGGTCCATCTATTTTATTACCAATGGCAGTGATGGTTGCTTATGCTATTCTCGGTGCAGTGGATGATTGGGAAGGTATTCATGGCAAACGCAAAGGCGATGGCATGAGAGCTAGGACAAAATTCCTCTTCCAATTAATTTTAGCCTTAGTCGTTGCTTATGTTTTGAAATATGTAATTGATGCCCCAGATATGTATTTGCCGGGCTTCTTCTTTGAAATTGAAATTGGTGTGTGGTATGTGCCCATTGCGGCGTTTATCATTGTTGCTGAATCCAATGCCATGAACTTTACCGATGGCTTAGACGGCTTGGCAGGTTTAATTGCGGCAACAGCCATTGCGGCATTTGGCGGTATTGCCCTCATGCAAGAACAAGTGTACCTTGCTCGTTTTTGCTTTATTTTAGTGGGCGCTTTGTTTGGCTTTCTTTGGTTCAACGTACATCCTGCTCAATTATTTATGGGTGATACAGGTTCATTACCTTTAGGAGCAGTGTTGGCAGTTGTGGCATTGATGACAGGGCAATGGCCCATGTTATTGGTAATTGGTATTATCCCCTTGGCTGAAATGGTCAGCGATGTCATTCAAATCGCTTACTTCAAATGGACTGGCGGTAAACGCTTTTTCAAAATGGCGCCCATTCATTATCATTTTGAATTACTCGGTTGGAGTGAAACGCAAGTTGTGCAACGTTTTTGGCTTATCGGGTTAATGGCAGCCTTGATTGGTATTGGATTATCACAAGTTTAAGAACGTGATGCCCCGTCACGTATGACAAATTGATTATGAAAAACTGGAAAAATATCAACGTTTTGATTTTTAGGAGCCGCCAGGCAAGGTGTTGCTTTGGCTCGTTGGCTTTCTCGTCACGCCTCAAACGTGACCTTGAATGATTCTCGCTCATCTGATGAATTGTCAAAGGCTCAAGCTGATTTGAAAGATACAAATGTCAAATGGGTGACAGGTTCACATCCATTAGATTTATTAAACGATACGGATGTGCTGTGCCTTTCAGGCGGCGTGCCATTAGATTTACCCATTGTGCAAGAAGCCATAAAAAGAGGAATTACAGTATCTAACGATTCGCAAATTTTTATGCAAATGGTTCCATGCAGAACTATTGGCATTACTGGTTCGGCAGGTAAAACTACTACAACCACATTAGTAGGCGAAATGGCAAAGCTAGATCATAGAGGTCAGAATATAGAAAGTTCACTATTCACAGTTCGCCGCCCCCGTGTATATGTCGGTGGAAATATCGGCGACCCATTGATTAATTATGTAGATGAAATGCAACCTGATGATTTAGCCGTGTTGGAATTCTCCTCATTTCAATTAGAGCAAATGACAATTTCGCCAAATATTGCCGCTATTCTTAACATCACACCCAATCATTTAGACCGTCACGGCACCATGCAAGCCTATACCAATGCTAAAACACACATTTTAGATTTTCAAAAGAAAGATGACATTGCTATTTTAGGCAGAGATAATCTCGCTGCATGGGATTTGAAAGATAAAGTAAAAGGCAAATTATTCACCTTTAGTTTTTCTGAATTAGAAAAAAAATTAAACGGTGCTTATCTAAAAGACGATGTTTTATACATTCGAGATGGAAAACAGAATATCGAAGTAATGCCTCGTCACAAAATCCAAATTCGCGGAGACCATAACGTACGCAACGTACTCGCCGCATTAACCATCGGATACGCCTCAGGCTTTTCAATAGAGTCTATGGCGCAGGTAATAACAAACTTCCACGGTGTTGCTCATCGCTTAGAACTTGTGCGTGAGTTAAAAGGCGTGCGTTGGTATAACGATTCTATCGCTACTGCACCTGAACGAAGCATGGCGGCTATTAATTCCTTTAGTGAACCAATCGTTTTATTGCTTGGCGGGCGAGATAAAAAATTGCCGTGGAATGATTTAGCCAAATTGATTCACGAACGCGTAGAACATGTCATTGCCTTTGGTGAAGCAGGCGAGATGATTGAAGATGTAGTATCAAGCATCACGATAGGTAGAGGCGTTCATCTTCAGCTAGTAAAAAACTTGAAAGAAGCAGTTCAATCTGCGGCGCAGGTAGCACAATCGGGTTCTGTAGTTTTGTTATCACCAGGTTGCACCAGCTTTGATGAATTTGCAGATTTCGCCGAACGAGGAGAAAGGTTTAAAACATGGGTGTTGGAACTTTCGTAAAAGAACATACCCCTGCCCGTTTTGCACGCGGGTTTGATATGCCCTTATTCGTGGTAGTAGTGGCATTGATTGTATTTGGTTTAGTGATGTTGTATTCAGCATCATGGGATTTTTCATTTGCTGCTTACGATGGTGATGCCATGTATATGTTTAATCGCCAACTCATGTGGTTAGGCATAGGCTCTATAGCCGCATTGTTTTTAGCCTTCTTTGACTATCACCACTGGCGCAAGTGGGTTGTACCTGCAATGGCATTTACCATACTGATGTTAATCACAGTATTGTTGATGAGTGAAATCCGCTTCAATGCCAAACGCGCTATTTTTTCAGGCTCAGTACAACCTTCTGAATTAGCGAAATTAGTTTCAATTTTATATCTAGCAGTTTGGTTATATGCCAAACGAGAATTGCTACAAGATATTTCTTTAGGATTAATTCCACTTGGCGTTATTTTAGGTATTGTTGGTGGTTTAATTTATCAACAACCAGATTTAAGTGCCGCCGCCACTGTCTTATTGTTAGGAGGTTTATTATTCTTCTTGGCAGGCGGCGACTTGAAACAAATTGGCGTATTGCTATTAATTGCTTTCGCCGCAGCATGGTTAGTCGCTTCTATTAGTTTAACAGGGCAAGAACGTGTCGCCGATTTCGTGGCTGGGATTAAAGACCCGCTTCAAGCTTCGTATCATGTTCGTCGCTCATTTGAAGCCATCGTCAATGGCGGTTGGTTTGGAGTTGGCATCGGAAAATCATTATCCAAAGTCACAGGCTTACCCGTCCCGCCAACCGATAGTATCTTTGCAGTTGTCGTAGAAGAACTGGGTTGGTTTGGTGCAGTTGGATTAATTACTTTATATGCTTTATTCGTCTGGCGTGGATTTGTAATTGCACGCGCGCGCGCTGATATGCTTGGCACATTACTTGCCAGTGGCTTAGTGCTATGGATTGGCATCGAAGCATTAATCAACATGGCAGTTATGGTTGGTTTATTACCGTTTGCTGGTAATGCTTTACCATTTATTAGTTCAGGCGGTTCAAATTTAATTACCACCCTTGCCGCTATTGGAATTTTATTTAATATTTCACGTCAGGCAAGTATTACAACACGAACATCAGATGAAGAATGGAGAACACATAGTGCGACTTCTGATTTGCGCTGGTGGAACGGGCGGAGGGGTGTACCCCGCGCTGTCCGTTTACGAAACGCTAAAAAATAAACACACAAACATGCAAACACTTTGGGTTGGTGGTGAAGGCGGCATGGAAGAAGCACTTGTAAAACGTGCTGGTATTTCATATCGCGCCATTCCTGCCGCAGGTGTGCATGGTGTTGGCTTGCGTACTTTACCAAAAAATATTTTCAAATTGATTCGTGGTGTCAACGAATCAAAAAAAATATTAAAAGAATTCAAGCCTGATGTTTTATTTTTCACTGGTGGTTATGTCGCCGCACCTATGGCTTTGGCTGGCAGAAAGATTCCGATTCTTTTATACGTGCCAGATATTGAACCAGGTTTAGCATTAAAATTTTTATCTCGTTTTGCAGATGTGATTACATTAACAGTAGATGACTCACGCCAATACTTTTCCTCCTCAAAGAACTTGGTCACTACAGGCTACCCGCTTCGTGCTGGACTTTCAACTTGGTCTCGCACCTCAGCCTTATCTCATCTCAAACTTGATTCTACAAAACCAGTGCTGTTAGTGACAGGCGGTAGCAAAGGCGCACGCTCCATTAACACAGCCCTCATCAAGCACTTAAAGCACATTCTCGAATTTGCCCAAGTGATTCACATCACAGGCGAGACAGATTACGAAGTGATAGAAAAAACAACTCAAACTTCTTTACCTAATGAACTGAAAAAACGCTATCACGCCATGCCCTATTTACACGATATGGGCGCTGCTTTGGCTTGTGCCGATTTAGTGTTATCTCGTGCGGGTGCTTCAACTTTAGGTGAATATCCACTTTTTGCATTGCCTGCTATTCTAGTGCCTTACCCGTATGCTTGGCGCTATCAAAAAATCAACGCCGACTACCTAGTAAAACATAATGCCGCCGTCATTTTGCCAGATGAATTGCTACAAAATGAATTATTAACCGTAATAAAAGATATACTTCTACATGAAAGCAAACGTAATCAAATGAAAGGCGCAATGCAAACATTATCAAACCCCAATGCGGCAGACTTAATCGCCAGCCAGTTGGTTGAACTGGCAGGAGCACACCCTCTATGATGAGTATAGTTTATATCTTTTGGATGTATGTCATCCTCTTCGCTGTTATCGGTGCCATGCGCGGCTGGGCAAAAGAACTGCTAGTGATTTTCAGCGTAGTCACCTCTTTGGCAGTTAACTTATTGCTAGAAAAATATATTCCACTTGTAAGAGATTTAGACAAAGCCAGCACGTCCGTCTTTTGGACGCGAATTATCATCCTAACAGCTTTAGTGTACTTTGGTTATCAAACTGTCAACGTCTCTCGTTTTGCACCCAAAGCCAATCGCGAAAAATTACAAGATAGTTTATTCGGGGCGGTTTTGGGCGGAGTAAATGGCTATTTGATTGCAGGCACAGTTTTATATTACAACCACGTAGCGAATTATCCATACCCCAATGTCCTTAGTAGTGCGGCGGCAACCAATAACGCTCAAATTGTTGAAGCAGTAGAAAGAATGATGGCGATTATGCCTCCACGCTTTTTAGGCGAACCAAGCATTTACTTCGTTGTTATTGTTATTTTAATATTTATTATTGTGGTTTACATCTAATTAGGTAACTATTTAACTATGACTAGGGTTCACTTCATCGGCATTGGCGGTTCAGGGCTTTCTGCCATCGCGCGTTTATTAAAGGAAAGTGGCTACGAAGTGACAGGCTCAGATCAAAACGCCAGTCAATTTGTTGTAGATTTACAGCATGAAGGCGTAACAGTATTTATTGGGCATCACCCACGTAACATCGCCAATGCTGAAATGGTAATCATGTCGTCTGCCATAAAACCAAACAACCCCGAAGTTGAAGCGGCGAAAAAGGCAGGCATCCCAGTGTATAAACGCTCAGATTTTCTTGGTCAATTAATGGAGAGAAAAACTGGCATCGCAGTAGCAGGTACACACGGGAAAACTACAACCACCGCCATGATTGCTTGGATGTTACACGCCTTACAACGTGATCCATCTTTCATTGTAGGTAGCACTATGAATAATTTGAAAGTTAATGCACATGCTGGCAGTGGTGATACCTTTGTTATTGAAGCAGATGAGTACGATAATATGTTTTTAGGTTTGAAGCCACAAATTGCAGTTGTTACAAATTTAGAACATGACCACCCAGATTTTTTTCCAAAGTATGAGGATATGCTTTCAGCATTTCAAAAATTTGTAGAGTTACTTCCGAGCGATGGCATATTCATTGCCTGCGCAGAAGACGAAGGCGCAGTTTCTTTGTTAAGCCATGCCCGCAGAAAAGGCTTGAACGTTTTATCTTATAGCTTGCAAAGTGAAAAGACCATAAACAGCCCGCAATGGATGCAAGCACGTTCTGTCAAAGCAAACACGCGCGGTGGCTTTGATTTTATTGCAAATACAAACCTTGATTTATCTACCAATATGAACGTTTCACTTCAAGTACCTGGAGAGCACAATGTCAAAAATGCACTTGCGGCGTTATCTGTTGCGGCAATGCTTGGTCTCCCACTTGATGAAGCCGCCAAAGCATTGAGCGAATTTACAGGTACAGGCAGGCGTTTTGAAATTCGTGGTGAAAAGAACGGCGTAATATTGATTGATGATTATGCTCATCACCCCACTGAAATTCGCGCTACCTTAGCAGGTGCTAAGGCGCGTTATCCAACCTCGCGCATTGTTGCTGTTTGGCAACCACATACATATTCCAGAACAAAAACTTTGATGATGGATTTTGCTAAAGCATTTACAGATGCAGATGAAGTGTTGGTGACAGAAATCTACGCCTCACGCGAGCCTCAACAGGATTTTTCATCTGCTGAAGTCGTTTCGCTGATGCCTCATGCTTCCGCACGTTATACAGGTTCGCTAGATGAAACGAAAAAATATTTAGTAGAAAATCTAAAACCAAATGATGTGTTGCTTGTCTTATCCGCTGGTGATGCAGATAAGATGAATGGAGAGTTGTTGAAAGAATTGTAGGTCACGTTTTTAACGTGACAGTCACGCTACAAGCGTGACCTACGAAATGAAATTATGTTTATGACACAAACACTTTCTGCTTTTGAAATATTATCTGCTCATTTCGGGGATGCCGTAAAAGAGCATGTATCGCTTGCGCCTTATACCTCTGCACGCATTGGCGGACCTGCTGATGTGTTGATTACAGTTAAATCAAAAGATGAACTTGCTAATGTAGTTGAAATCATTTGGGATAACAATATCAATTACACAATACTTGGTGGTGGCTCGAATGTCTTAGTCAGTGATAAAGGCTTTCGGGGCGTGGTGGTTTTGAATCGGGCGAAGGAAGTCAAGTTTGGGTTCGGTGACCAACCACAAGTCTGGTGCGAAGCGGGTGTTGTCATCAGCAATTTATCAAGAAGATGTATTGATAAAGGTTTATCTGGTTTGGAATGGGCGTGTACAGTGCCTGGCACAGTGGGTGGGGCAGTGTATGGCAATGCGGGCGCGTATGATGGTGATATTTCGCAAACTTTAATTTGGGCAGAAGTGATGACGGGTAACGGCATCGAAAAATTTTCTGTTGAACAAATGCAATATGCTTATCGTTCGAGCGTGATGAAACGTAATGAAATTAAAATGGTTGTCCTTTCAGCTTTGTTGGGATTAAAAAATGCAAGCAGTGAGGAAGTGTCTGTTAAAATTAATCAATTCAGCGAACGCCGCAAAGCCAGTCAGCCCCCAGGTGCAAGTATGGGTTCGATGTTTAAAAATCCTGATGGTGATTATGCAGGACGTTTAATTGAAGCGGCAGGTTTAAAAGGTAAACGCATTGGCAATGCTGAAATCAGTACGGTGCACGGAAATTTTTTTGTCAATCATGGCGAAACGAAAGCAAGTGATGTTCGTGCGTTAATTGATTTAACTCGTCAGACTGTTAAAGAAAAATTTGGCGTTGAGTTGGAGTTGGAAGTTGAAATGATTGGAGATTGGTAAAAGTGCGTGATACGTAAAACGTAATGCGTAAAAGGTAATGAGATGAATTTTGAAGAATGGCAAGTGACAGTTCCTAATTTTATAAAAGATGACGCATTATGGAAGATGTCGATTTATAAATTAAGTTTATTTATTGGTGAACTTGGTTGGCATGATGTTACAAAAATACAAACTGACCCACGTTTATATAAGGTGTCTAATCAGTTATATGGTTCGTTAGGTTCAGTGAGTGCAAACATTGCAGAAGGTTATTCTCGTGGTACGAACAAAATGCGAGCAGTTTTTTATGAATATGCACTTGGCTCTGCTCGTGAAAGTAGAGATTGGTATTACAAAAGCAGGCACGTTTTAGGAGAAAAAGTATTTGAACATCGCGGAAATTTGTTAACGCACATCATTCGTCTTTTGTTAACAATGGTTCCTCAACAAAGAGGTAAATCAATCCGTGAAGAAGCAAGTGAATACAAAATTAATACTGATGTTTTGATAGAAGATTTGCTAAAGAATGTACCAATGCCTTAATTCGTTCTTTACGAATCACGTATTACGAATTACGAAATGAAAAATACTACTTCAACCCCTACTCAAAAACTCCGCGTAGCAGTAATCTTCGGCGGACGCTCAGGTGAACATGATGTTTCACTCATGTCTGCGCGCTCTGTGCTTTCTGTTTTAGATTCACAACGCTACGAAGTTTTTCAAATTGGCATCACCTTAGATGGTAATTGGCTAACAGGCCAGAACACTATTGAATCGTTTGAAAAGAAAGATTTTTCAAATCTAAATCCTGTCATTCCGCCTACACAACCATCTCATTCTGCACTTTACCAATTACTAGTTACTAATAACAAAGAAACATTAAACAAAATTTCTGACATTGACGTTTTCTTCCCCGTCCTTCATGGACCCTTCGGCGAAGATGGCACAATACAAGGCTTATTAGAATTAGCAGATGTGGCTTATGTTGGCGCGGGCGTAGCAGGCTCATCCGTTGGCATGGACAAAGGCATTTTCAAAGATGTCATGCGTGCTAACAATATTCCGATTGTAGATTCGATTTTAGTTTTACGAAGTGAAATTGAAAATGACCTGAAATCGGTGATTTCAAAAGCAGAAGCATTGGGCGCATATCCACTATTTACCAAACCTGCCAATCTTGGCTCATCAGTTGGCATTAGCAAATGCAATTCACCTTCTGATTTAACCGAAGGCTTAATGGAAGCCTCCCGTTACGATAGACGCATCTTAATTGAAAAAGGTGTTGGCAACGTGCGTGAAGTGGAAGTCAGCGTGTTAGGCAATGAAGAACCAACTGCCTCTGTATGTGGCGAAGTGTTACCCAGCCGCGAATTTTATTCTTACGAATCAAAATATATTGACGGCACATCTGGCTTACTAATTCCATCTCAATTGCCGAACGACATCACAGAAAAAATCAAAGAATATGCTACCCGTGCTTATAAAGCCATTGATTGTGCAGGCATGGCACGCGCAGATTTTTTTTGTAGATATTGATACACACAAAATATACCTAAATGAATTAAATACCTTACCAGGTTTTACTTCAATTAGCATGTATCCCAAACTATGGCAAGCCAGTGGATTAACTTACGCCGAATTAGTTAATCAACTAATTGAACTTGCACTACAAAGAAAAAAAACAAAGAGATAACACCGAACGTCGGAGAACAGCATGAGCAATAAACGCGATCTCACCCGAGCCGAAATTGTACGCAATCGGCGCAATGAACGCAGTGCTAAAGAAATGGCACAAACCAAACAACAAGCACTCAAGCCTATGGTACGAGCCACTTCACGCACACCCACTGTGCCAATCAATGGTTATGCCCCAATAAAACAAAAAACAAAACGCCGTTTTAATTTATTGCTTGGCTTACCAGAAATTCATTTACCAAAAACAAAAATTGCACTGCCCAATTTTCATATCCGTGCCAATTGGCGTTTCGCATCACTCATCATTACATTATTATTAGGTGTTACACTTTACTTGTTATTTACATTACCCTATTTTCATGTACCACAAGCCACTGTGTTTGGCGCCAATCGCATCACCTCAGAAGAAATCAACGCTGTTAGTGGTGTAATGGGCGCATCAATCTTCACGCTACAAAGTGATGAAATCGAAAATAATATCCTCACAAACTATCCCGAGTTAATTTCAGCACAAGTGAATGTATACTTACCAAATCAAGTTCACATCACCGTCACAGAACGCACGCCTGTTATCTTATTACAACAAAATCAAGGTTACACTTGGATAGATACAAACGGCATTGCATTTCGCCCCCACGGACTTGCAGAAAACTTAATTCTACTCAACGTTATTGATACACCACCTGCAGGCATTACAGATGAAAACAATTTGACCCCCTACCTGCAAAAAGATTTAGTAGATGCGGTCACGCTTCTTGCCCCGCTTGTGCCTGCTGGCTCTACCCTAACCTTTTCATTGGCTGACGGTTTACACTGGCAAGACCCACGTGGCTGGACAGTTGCTTTCGGCACATCCGCACATGACATGCCACTAAAGATGCGCATTTACCAATCATTGGTAGATTCATTATCAGCTAGCAATCGAACACCAATTTATATCAATGTTGTTCATCCCGATGCACCGTTTTATCGCATGGCAGAGGTTGTAGAACCGTAGGTCACGCTTGTAGCGTGACAAATAAAATTAATGAAATAAGTCACGTTAAAAACGTGACCTACAAAATGGAAAAGATATGGAAGAAATTGTAGTAGGCATAGACGTAGGCACAACAAAAATCTGCACACTCGTTGGGCGAGTGGAAGATGATGGCAATGTTCGCATTCTTGGCGTAGGCATTGAACCTTCGGCTGGGATTCGTAAAGGCATTGTTGTAGATTTAGCCGCCGCATCTCAAGCCATTAAACGATCTGTTGAAAAAGCAGAAAGCACATCTAGTTTGGAGATTACAACTGCCTTAGTCAGTTTGGCGGGTGCACATGTTTCCTCTGTTAATAGTCGTGGCTCGGCTGGCGTTCCCAGTGGCATCATCAGCATCCATGATTTAGCCAATGCACTTGACCAAGCTCAAGCCATCGCCATTCCACATGACCGTGAAATTGTGCATGTGATTCAACGTGGCATATCAGTAGACGGTCAAGAAGGTGTAAAGACTCCAGTTGGTATGCATGGATATAAGTTAGAAGTAGAGACTCACATCATCACTGCCGCAAGTGCAACGGTAGATAATATTCGTCAAAGTGTTAGTGCGGCAGGCGTGGAGATTCAACAATTTGTTTTGAATCCATTAGCCTCTGCCGAAGTTGTGTTGACTGAACAAGAACGCCAAGCAGGTGTAGCAGTTTGTGATATTGGTGGTGGCACAACGGATTTAGCCATTTATGTAGATGGTGATGTTTGGCATACCATGGTTTTAGCAGTGGGTGGGAATCACATCACTCAAGATATTGCGCATGGGTTACGTTTGAATTTATCGCAAGCAGAAGATGTCAAGAAGCAACAAGGTCATGCAGTGAAATCTGAAATTGGCATGGAAGAATTTTTCTTAATCCGCCCGTTTGGTGAAGATAAAGATGTGCGTATCAATCGTCAAGATTTAGCACATATCATTGAAGCACGCGTAGAAGAAACATTTGGATTAATTTTGCAAGAAATTAAACGCTCTGGTTATGATGGTTTATTACCTGCTGGTATGGTGTTAACAGGTGGCACATCTGCCTTGCCTGCTATCAGTAAAGTTGCAAGTGAAGTGTTAGGAATGCCTGTGCGAACTGCACAACCACAAAATTTGAAAGGTCTTGTTGATAAATTAAATTCACCTATGTATTCAACATCTATTGGATTGTTGAAATGGGCAATTGCAATGCAAGATCATCAAGTGGCTATTTCCAGTGGAAATAAAAGTCGCAGAAACAGAAACAACTCACAGGTCAGTTTTGAAGCGGTTAAGAATTGGATGAAGAGGTTGTTGCCATAGTCAATTTTCTTTCTTCTTTCATCTTTTCTAAACAATGAAAGAAGAAAGAGGAAAGAAGAATCACTGAAAGAAAGTTTGTAAATTGGTACTTGTTAACCCTGTTAAAAAATCGAATTATCGTTTAAGATTAGGCATATTCTTGCCAGGAGAATAAAATGGATACAAACAAAAGAAATCTACAAAGTGAAGCATTTGCACGCATCAAAGTCATCGGTGTTGGTGGTGGCGGACAAAACGCTGTTAACCGTATGATGGAAGAAGGTATTCAAGGCGTTGAATTTATTTCAGCCAATACAGATGCACAAGCGTTGACGTTATCACGTGCGCCTGTGCGTGTGCGCTTAGGCGATAAAATTACACGCGGACTTGGTGCAGGTGGTGATCCTGAAATTGGTCGTAAAGCCGCAGAAGAATCATCTGATGAACTTTATAACGTGCTTAAAGGTGCCGATATGGTTTTTGTCACTGCTGGTATGGGTGGCGGAACAGGAACTGGTGCTGCACCTGTGGTTGCACAAGTTGCAAAAGAATCTGGTGCGTTGACCATTGGTGTTGTAACACGTCCATTTACATTTGAAGGTAGTAAGCGTGGTCAATCGGCTGAGGTGGGCGTTAGCAAAATGAAAGAACATGCACATACACTTATTTCAATTCCGAATGATCGTTTGCTTCAACTGGCTGATAAAAAATCTTCATTGCAAGATGCCTTTAGAATGGCTGATGAAGTTTTGCATCAAGGTATTCAAGGTATTTCAGAATTAATTACTATTCCAGGTTTAATCAATTTGGATTTTGCTGATGTGCGCGCGATTATGTCTGAAGGTGGCGCGGCATTAATGGCTGTGGGTCGTGGCTCTGGTGATGAACGTGCAAAGACTGCGGCTGAACAAGCCATATCAAGTCAATTGCTTGATATAACAATTGATGGCGCACGCGGTGTCTTGTTCAATGTCACTGGTGGTCCAAACATGACTCTCTTTGAAGTCAATCAAGCCGCCGCGATTATTCGTGAAACTTCACATCCTGATGTGAACATGATCTTCGGTGCGGTGATTGATCCTGAATTAGGTGATGAGATTCGGGTGACGGTCATTGCTACTGGATTTGAACGAAGTGGAGTTGCTCGCCGCACTTTAGAACGCCTCCCACGTAGCGAGAAGCCTGCTTCTGCTTCGGGGATGTTGTTTGCTCCTCCCAAAGAATCTGTCAGCGTTGGTGCTGAGACGCGTGCATCGAGTGATGTCAAATCACAACCTGCACCCAATCTCGGCTCTGATGATTTAGATGTACCAACGTTTTTGAGAAATAGAAGATAAGTAAATTAGACCCTAAAGATTTTCAAAATCTTTAGGGTCTTTTTGTAGGTAAAATAACAGGATGAATACTGATGGAAAATACGAACCTAAAAAAGAACATCGTGAGTGGTATTTTGTTGAATATCATCCTGCGAATTATTTTAAGTTTGCAAATATTCAACTGATATTGACAGTTGAAGAAACTCGTGAAACAGATATTATAAAAGCTATGGAAAAAGAAGCAACGTGTTGGCTTACGCTATATCCAATTCCAGTGATGGTTTCAGTTTTTGATAATAAAGGTGATTTGTATAAATTTTCAAAAATAAAAGAGAAAAAACATCTTATTGCATTTTTTGATCAAAGAGGTGAAATTTATTTTCATTGGGGGTTGTTGAAAGATGAAGAAATTCCTGATGTGGGGTTAGATCAAGAATATAGAAATAATTTATATTCTGACTTCAATTTTATTACTGACACTCAGTATGGCATTGATAGGGAAAAGAGAAGGCGACAAATAGATGATGGCAGATTTATAATCCTTGTATGGATTGTGTTAACGGCATTTGTTGCGGAAATTTTTGTTTACTTCAACCAATATTTGTCATTAATAGCATTTCTTTATGTTTTATTTAAAGCTATTCAAAAAATTCTTCAATTTACAAATATATTGCCGATATCCAAGAAGGAAAAAGAAAAAATAAAAGAACAAACATTGAAAGATCACTACTACTATCATTGCCAAATGAATCCCGAAGGATTTAATAGGTTAAAGATGGAAAATTTTGAGAGAATGAGAAAAGAAGAAATAGCGCAAGAAGCAACTTCGTTCAAAAAATAATTCTACTTTTCTGTTTCATGCTAAAATATCCCCAATGACTGAAAAAGCAAAAGTACTTCAACGACCTGAACATTATTCATATTTGTTACATCGCAAACAACGGGTGACTAAGATTATCCTGCCTGTGGTCATTAGTGCCTTAGTGTTTGTAGGATTTATCGTGTGGATAAGTTTTGCTACCTTCAATCAAGGCGGTGACGTAGGTCGTTGGGCGGCAATTTCTACTATTTGGATTGTGATTCCAGTGATGATTGCAGGCATCATCGTGCTGGCTTTGTTAATTGGGCTAATTTATTTAATGTCGCGTGCTATTAGCGCATTACCCTATTACACAGGCATTGCTCAAGATTATGTGTTTATAGCCGAAGGCTACATCAAACGTGGAGCAAATATGGCGGCGAAACCCATTGTTGCGATTAATGTCTGGCTAGAAACAATCAAAGCATTTTTTTGAAAAGGTGACTCCATGAACAGAAGCAGAACAATTTTTGGCGGTGTGATTATTGGTGCGGTGGTAGGTCTCATAGCCGCAATGTTACTAAATCGCCGTGCGGAAAAAAATGAAAGAGAAACAGCCATCACAACAGGTGAGGGGTTAAAGCTTGGGGTGTTGTTATTTGGCTTATTGCGTGCCATCGCTTCGTTGAATGATGATTAGATAATAGATAATAGATAATTGACCGAGATGAAAAGTCTCGGTTTTTTTTATTGCGTAACTGTATATCAATCCCGAAGGATGAAATTATTATAGAAATTAATGAAACAGAAAAATAATCCCGTAGGATGAAATAGTATTGACACCCTACGGGGTTCTGTAATTTTGTTTGAAAATCTATAATCATTTGACCCCTACGGGGTCAAACATTTATCAACACAAATTTCTATAAATAGAACAAATGGACTATAATTACTAATTGCTAAATGCTAATTGCTAATCGCTAAAGGCTACTTATTATGATAACAATCTCAAAACACACATACCGAAAATTTTTATTAGGCGCACAAGGCTTGTGGCCTGGTCGCAGATATGAAAATGTCAAAGGTGTAGAAACAGCTTTACGTCAAATTGAAGCGTTGCAACTCGATCCGTTGACGATGGTAGCACGCAGTCAAGATATTGCTATGTATGGTCGCGTTGTCAATTACAAGCCTGAAATGCTATATCAAATGGCGTATGAAAAACGTCAGGCGTTTGATTATGGTGGCTGGTTGGCGATGTATCCGATGCGTGAATTTCCGTATTGGCAATTGCCGATGAAAAATTATCAGGCGCGTGGAATGCATTATGAATCGTTTAAACATCCGCCCAAAGATTTAATAAAATTTGTTTTGAAAACATTGAAAGATAATGGCGCGATGGGCAATCGTGATTTTGAAGGCACTGCTTTCAAAGAGTGGAGTTATCGCGGGCGCAAAGATACAGCGGTAACTTTATATTATTTGTGGATGATCGGCGAAGTGATGATTTCGCATCGCAAAGGCTTTGACCGCATTTATGATTTGCGTGAACGTGTTGTGCCAAAAAAATATGATTATGTTGCTAGCGTGAAAGATGCTGAAAATTATTTTGCAACCAAACAAATTAAGATGATGAATTTGATTCGTGAAAAGCGTTTTCATTTTGCATGGGCAGATGGGTTGGATAGAAAAGTAAGCAAACAAGAATCGCAAAATAAATTAAATGAATTGTTTGAAAATAAGATCATTACGCGCTTTCAAATCGAAGGCTCAAAAGAAAATTGGATTACGTTGAGTGAAAATATAAAATTTTTTGATGATTTGGAATCAGGGAAAATTCCAAAAGCATGGAAAGCATTAGATACCACCACCAATGAAGAAGTGACGCTTCTCGCTCCGCTGGAAATGGTCTCTGCTCGCGGACGAGCAAAACTTGTCTTCGACTTTGAGTATGTGTGGGAAGTGTATAAGCCTGAACATCAACGCAAGTGGGGATATTATGTGCTACCGATTTTATACGGTGATGATTTGGTTGCTCGCCTTGACCCCAAACTTGATAGAACTACAAACACACTTCATATTCTTGGCTTTTGGCTTGAGGATGATACAGTTGTTGATTCTAAATTTGCAGATGCGCTTGCTAAAGGGATTCAAAGATTTGCAAAGATGATTGATGCCAAGAAAATTGATTTGAGCGGGATCAAACATACCAAATTACGAACTCATGTAAAAAAGAATATACAATTAGGGGAGAAATAAAAAAACAATTTCAAAAAGGATATAGCAATGGCTAATTTTTATAATGCAATTACAGATGTGAGTGGTATTGAAGTTGGTCATGCACAAAATGAAGAAGCATTAACAGGCTGTACAGTTATTCTTTGTCGTAAAGGTGCAGTTGCGGGTGTGGATGTTCGCGGTAGCGCGCCAGGCACGCGCGAAACAGATTTGCTTAACCCTCTCAACCTCGTTCAAAAAGTTCATGCAATTGTTTTAGCAGGTGGCTCTGCTTTTGGTTTAGATGCCGCCAGTGGCGTGGTGCGTTATCTTGAAGAAAAGAAAATTGGATTCAATACAGGCGTTGCGAAAGTTCCGATTGTGCCTTCAGCCATTTTATATGATTTAGCCATCGCTTCTGCGGACGTTCGACCTGATTCTGCTATGGGATATCAGGCTGTCTCTTCGGCTTCTTCTTCACCACCATTGCAAGGGAATGTAGGCGCTGGCACAGGTGCAACAGTTGGAAAAATGTTTGGTATGAAATTTGCGATGAAAGCTGGCTTAGGTACAAGTAGCATTAATCTCGGCGCAGGTGTGATGGTAGGTGCCATTGTGGCTGTTAACCCTTATGGTGATGTCATTGACCCAAGCACAGGGAATATCATTGCTGGGCTTCGCACAGGCAAATTAGGTGTGTTAAAAATTGGTGATAAGAAAAATTTATTTGCCGATACACTTTCCATGATGAAACACCCAATTGGTAAAGGGGTATTAGGCATTGCAAGTTTAAGTAACACAGTAATTGGCGTGGTAGCGACCAACGCTAAATTGACCAAAGCGCAAGCAACCAAAGTTGCTCAAATGGCGCAAGATGGAATTGCAAGGGCAATTCGACCTGCTCATACCATGTTTGATGGCGATGTTATTTTTGCTTTATCTACTGGAACAAAAAAAGCAGATATATCTACTTTAGGAGCATACGCGGCGGAGGCTATGTCACAAGCAATTATTCGGGGTGTTCAATCAGCCAAATCAGCAGGTGGGTTGATAGGCTTGAATCAAGATTTGTAATAAACAGGAGACACATGCTCAAACCGATTCGTTGGAGTACTTTTGTTCGTGATTTTTTTGTGATTCAAATTGGCTTTGCTTTATATGGTGTATCTATTTCATTGAGTTTGCAGGCGAATCTGGGTACAAGCACATGGTCTGTTTTAGAAAAAGCTTTAGCAGATATTATCGGAATTACCTTTGGCAGGATGACTATCATCATGGCATTTTTTGTTTTGATGTTTGTGCTGTTGCTGAAAGAAAAAGTAGGTTGGGGAACTTTAGGGAACATGCTCAGCATTGGTTTGTGGTTAGATTTATTTTTATCTGTGATTCCATCTGTTGAAAATAACCTGCTCTTACAAATTATGATGCTATTATCCGCTATTTTGATTCAAGGCATTGCTAGTGCAATTTACATTGGCGTGAATGCGGGAGCAGGTCCGCGGGATAGTTTGATGTTAGCCATTCATCGCACTACAAAGTTAAGTTTAAGAATGGCACGTACTAGCATTGAAATTGTTGTCTTTACAGTGGGTTGGCTACTTGGCGGGCCCGCTGGCATTGGCACTTTGATTTTTGCTATTCTAATTGGACCCGCCGTGCAATGGGCGTTTAAGATATTCAACGTTAAACCGCATAAAGAAGAAGATAAACTTGTCCCAGAATTATAAGAGCAGAGATGCTTGAATATAAAAAAAGAGTTGTATATTTTTAATCAATACTTATTAGGTCAATAAATAAAATGCTTCTTGCATATCTTTGTTTACTATCCTCATTGTTTCTAATTTATCTTCCATTATTTGTTTTGTGGAATATAAAATCGATGACATGGAATGAATTTGTTTTTTCTTACCCAAGTTTGAGATGGATAAAACCAACCCATGATATTGTTTACACGATTATTTTTATTCCATTGATTGGCATTTCTTTTTACACTTCATTCAATCAAGATAAATTTGGAGAGGATTTCTTCTTGCTTTTCACGCCGTTGGTAAATGTAATCTCACTATTTCATGGAATCCTTGCATTCAAAACAAGTGTTTATATTTTTTTCGGACAACGATACCTACAACAATATTGGTATGATGAACATAAAACTAAATTATGGTTTGCAGAATTACAAATTTTTCTAGCGATAATACTTAGTCTTGCTAGCCTGTTGATATATTTTTTATAAAATGTTAATTTATCTCATTCAAGGGTTTGGATTCGGTCTTGCCGCTGCCTCTCAACCTGGACCATTTCAAACGTATTTAATTTCTCAAACTCTAACGCGTGGCTGGAAGAAAAGTTTAATCAATGCTTTTGCGCCGTTATTGAGTGATTTTCCAATTATCCTGTTATGCACTTTGGTATTGAGCCAAATCCCTGCTTGGTTTCAACAATTCCTTTACATCGCCAGCGGACTTTTTATTTTATATCTTGCGTATGGCACCTATAAGACTTGGAAAAACTTTAGCCAGAATCAAGCGCAACCTGAATCCAAAATAGATGGCTTACCGAAAGCAATTTTGATGAACTTCCTTAGCCCTGGTCCATATATTTTTTGGAGTTTGGTGACGGGACCGATATTAATCCAAGCATGGCGAGAATCGATTCTGCATGGAGTTGGCTTCCTGATTTCCTTTTACTTGACTATGATTTGTGGATACTTTCTCATTATCATCGTTTTTGGTCAGGCGCAAAAGCTTGGGGCAAATATGAATCGTATTATGTTGGGTATTTCAGCAATTGCTTTGTTTTTGTTTGGGTTGTATCAACTATGGCAGGGGATAAGTTTAATTATATAAAAAGAGGCTGTCTGATA
Organism: Chloroflexi bacterium OLB14; assembly: GCA_001567105.1. Taxonomy (GTDB): domain Bacteria; phylum Chloroflexota; class Anaerolineae; order Anaerolineales; family Villigracilaceae; genus Villigracilis. The sequence goes on along the minus strand of LMZR01000035.1, from coordinate 23,315 downwards.
TAGACAGCCTCTTTTATTTTTAATTATCAATTACTACTTAACCATGCCCATCTTCTTGCCTGCTTGATAGATTACTTCCATAGCGCGTTCAATTTCAGCAGGTTCATGCGCGGCGGTGACTGTGGCTCTTAAGCGAGCCATGCCTTCTTGCACAGCAGGGGAGACGACTGGTAATACGAAAACATCATTTTCTTGGCAGTATTTGGTTAATTCAAAAGCGCGTTCATCTGTGCCACATAACACTGGAACAATAGCCGTTTCAGTTAGTAATGTGTCAAAGCCCATGCCTTTGAGTCCGCCGATGAATTGTTTGGTGTTTTCATTTAATCTTTCAATGCGCCAAGGTTCATCTAAAATGACTTTGAAAGATTCATTAGCGGCGGCGGCTTGTGCAGGTGGTAATGCGGCAGAGAAAATATAAGCACGGCTACCATGGCGTAGAAAATCAATCAATTCTCTTTTGCCTGCTACGTATCCACCAACAGATGGAATCGTTTTGCTTAATGTGCCCATCTTAATATCAATCACATCATCCATGCCGAAATGTTCTTCAATGCCTCTGCCTGTTTTTCCAAGCACACCAATGGAGTGGGCTTCATCAATCATCAACCAAGCATTATATTTTTTACATAAGGCAACGATTGTGGGTAAATCAATAATGTCGCCGTCCATGCTGAAAACAGAATCAGCGATGACTAATTTTGCAACATCGGAAGGAGCATTTTTAAGCAAGCCTTCTAAGTGTTCCATATCATTGTGGCGGAAGCGACGAAACTCGGCTCCAGACATCAAGCATCCGTCAACGATTGAAGCGTGATTGATTTTGTCAGAGAAAACATAATCTCCACGTCCTAATAAAGTTGAAATGACGGTTAAGTTGGTCACATATCCAGAAGTGTAGGTGATGGCTGTTTCAGTGTGTTTGAAGTTTGCAATTGTTTCTTCAAGTTCGTTGTGTAAAGTTAATGTGCCTGCTAAAGTTCGCACACCGTTTGTGCCAGTTCCCCATTGATCAACTGCTTTTTTGGCGGCTTCGTTGATGCGCGGGTGATTGACCAAGCCCAAATAAGAATATGAAGCGTACATGCCCATAATACGCCCTTTGACGCGCACTTTCGCCCCTTCTAAAATTTCTTCTACGGGTTGGTTGTAAAAATAAAAATCATGTTCTTTCATCATTTGCACGCGTTGACGTAACGCTTCAATTCGCCGAGTGGTGGCGTTATCTATGTTGTGGATATCCATTTATGTTCCTCCGAACGAGATTGGGGTAAGTGTAGCCGAGTGGAAAGTTTCTGTCTAGTTGTATTTAGCAAATGTTTGATTTGCAACACGAAACAAGTATAATTATACGCATGAAACAGGGAACTTTTGAGAAGGAAATTTTTATTCAATCTGATGTAGCGACTGTTATCAACACAATTGCAGATTATAGTCAACATCATAAAATTCATCCATTAATTGTCAATGTGGAGCGGGCTAAGGATGCTCCTGAGGGTGTTCGTCGTTATTTCATTACAGATAGCCTGCAATGGGGACCTTTTCGCTTCAAGATTAAATATCGAGCAGATATTCTCTCTGTGACTACTGATACAGTCCATACAGAAGCCTATCAATTTCCGAGCACTTATATCGTCAATGTCACAACGGTCACACCAACAGATAACGGTGTTCGACTGCACGAAACATTTAGCATGAAAGCACCAAACTTACTATTTGGTTATGCTTTTCAGCAAGCTCAAGCCGCACATGGTGAAATGCTTCAGCGTATTAAGAAGTTTATCGAATCAAACGGCAACTTAAATTCATAAACTCACCCCACCAATTTCTTCAACCCAGCCTCATCAACAATCTTCACCCCCAAAGATTTTGCTTTATCAAATTTTGAGCCAGGGTTTTCGCCCAGCACCAAATAACTTGTTTTCTTGCTGACACTATCCGTCACTTTACCGCCGTTATTTTCAATAAATTCTTTGGCATCATCGCGTGAAAAATTTGGCAATGTGCCTGTCACCACAAAAGTTAAACCCGTTAACTTTCCATCTTTCTTTCTTTCCTCTTTCTTCATCATCGGGTCAACACCAGCGGATTTTAATTTCTTCAACACTTTTTGATTTGCAGGTCGCTTGAACCAATCCACAATTGATTCGGCGATGTTTGGTCCCAAGCCTTCAATTTGTTGTAACTCATCCGCATTTGTTTTGGATAAAGCAGATACATTTCCAAACGCGCGGGCTAAATCATTTGCCATTACTTCACCTACACCATGAATCCCCAACGCGGCGATTAAACGATTCAAACTTTGTGATTTTGCTTGTTCAATTGCCCCCAACAGATTATCTGCCTTCTTCTCTGCAAAGCCTTCGAGTTTTAACAAATCAGATTTTTTCAACGTAAACAAATCTGCTACATCTTTCACCAAACCTGATTCAATTAACTGTTCAACGATTTTGATTCCAAGCCCTACAATATCCATTGCGCCACGCGAAACAAAATGTTCAATGTTTCGGACAAGTTGTTCAGGGCATGAAGCATTGACGCAATACCAAGCTACTTCACCTTCAAAATGTTCCACTGGTTCATTACAAGCAGGGCATTTTGTGGGTGGCTTAAATTTTTTCTCTTTACCTTTGCGAGCATCCACTACTGGGCCAATCACATACGGAATCACTTCGCCTGCACGTTTGAGCAAAACTCTATCCCCCACACGAATATCTTTTTCAGCAATGAAATCAAAGTTATGTAATGTAGCCCGTTCAACAATCACGCCACCAATTTCAACAGGTTCAAGAATCGCATACGGAGTCAACACGCCAGTTCTGCCAACAGCCACACCAATATCATTTAATGTTGTGGTCACTTCACGCGCAGGGAATTTATATGCAATCGCGCCACGCGGATCTTTTCCCACAAAACCTAAATCACTGGCTAAATTCAAATCATCAATTTTGATGACCATGCCATCGGCTTCGTAAGATAAATTATCACGCCCTTTATCCCAAGTCTCTGTATATTCAATTGCTTTTTCTAAATCGTTAAATCTTTTTGGCACATCCGAAACAGGAAAACCTAAGGCTTTCAAATATTCTAAAATTTCCCATTGCGATGTTGGAACTTTGCCACCTTCTGCATGAACAATTTGATACACCAATAATGTAATCGGTCTGGATGCTGTTAATTCAGGGTCAAGTTGACGTAATGAACCTGCGGCTGTGTTACGCGGATTTTGATACGTCCGTTCGCCTGCTTCTTCCAATTTTTTATTCAATGCTTCAAATTCTTTAATTGGAATAAACGCTTCGCCTCTCACTACCAGATAGTTGGGTGCTTTAACTTCTGCCTTTTGCTTCCCGCTAACTGGTATCTTCAATGGGATGGCTCTCACAGTTCTTAAGTTATTTGTAATATCTTCACCAATTTCACCATCACCGCGTGTTGCACCTTGTGTAAAGACTCCATCACGATAATGCAAAACGACAGATAAGCCATCTATCTTTGGTTCAACTACAAATTTTGCTTTTTCAACACGGTCATCAAGTTTTTTGATTCGTTCAAGCCAAGCCCGCGCATCATCTGCACCGAAGGCGTTGGCTAAGCTCAAAATGGCAGCAGGGTGACGAATTTTGCTGAAACGGTCAGCAGGCTTACCCCCAGCCCGAAGCGTTGGAGAATCAGATGTAATCCAATCTGGATGTTCGGCTTCAATCTTCTTTAATTCATTTAGCAATCGGTCATATTCCACATCACTGATGATGGGCGCATCTAAAACATGATAACGATGATTGTGAAAATGAATTTGTTCTTTGAGTTCTTCGTAACGGGAAAAAAGTTTATCTGCCATGTGCAAATTATACGTCAAAAAAAATCCGTCAGATTGCTGACGGATTTAAAAATCTTTCCTCTTGAAAATATGGGAGCAAGCTCCCTGATTCTATATCAATCTATTTTTCCCCAAATATCAGAGGGTGGTTTTGTAAGTGGACGAGTTGAGCCTGAAAGATGTGCCAGATAATATGTTTCTTCTTCGGTAGAGTAGGAGGCTACTTCAAATAATTTTCGTTTTACCAAAGCATTAGCAATATTTTTTGTTTCTTCACGCGTGAAGGGCAATTTTTCTGTAAATTCAGTGAGGCTAAATCTACCGAGGCGCACCATTGCATTAATGGCGGAGCGAAGTGGCTCTGAAAAAGCCAAAACATCTGAGGGCATCAAATCTGTTTGCCCTGATTGGATTTCTTGTAAAACAAGTTCGTATGGCACAGAGTTCACTTTGTCCTCTTTCTTAACTAGTTAAGAACTCTTATTTTTCTTAGTATGATTTCGTATTTTATTTAACGAGTTCAACTAATTTTTTTAATCCTTGCGTCACGGGGTGATCTGGGTATTTGATAGAGAAAATGCCCGAACTGGCTAAGGTCATCATTTTGTCAGAGTGAGGTAATACAGCACCCACTGTGGCTTGATATGTTTGTTCTACACGTGTGCGTACATCTTCAGGGTCAAAAGTATCTGGGCTTTTATTAACCAACATAATCATATTAGGCACATCTAGTTTTTTAGCAACATCTACTGTTACTGCAGTGCCTTGATAATCTTGTGAATCAGGGCGCAAAATGATAATGAGTGAGTTTGAGATGGCAATTGAAAGCAACGTTTCTTCATTTAAGCCAGGATGTGTATCAATGAGTAAATAATCTAGCTTCATTTTATCAACCACATCGCGGAAGCCGTCATTGAGCAAGCCCACGTCATAACCTTCGCGGAGGATACGAGCAATTTCACCAGCCTTAATGCTAGAAGGAATTAAGAAAATTTGCCCCTTAATTTCATTCCCTACATGCCCCGTCACATCATGAGCGGCTTCTTCAATAGAGCATTTACCCCATAAATAATCATTCAATGAATGAACCATTTCCGATTCATCTAAATTAAAAAGTACGTGAATACCAGGAGATGCAATATCCGTATCTACCACAGCAACGCGTGCGCCGTCCATAGCCAAAAGCGCAGCAAGGTTGGCAGTTGTGTTAGACTTACCCGTGCCGCCTCGAAATGAGTGAACTGAAATAATTTTGGACATCTTCACGCTCCAATTTTTGGATAATCTACCAAATCTAAACTAAATTATAGCCTAACTAACCTGAAAGTCAATTCCTTGTATTCTATGTTATAACATCTTTACAAGATTGCAGGAAAATGCAACAGCCCATTTTGACCCATGGTAACGACAAATTATATGCACAAAATCAACCCTGAAGCGAATGACGAAATATTGATTCATCAATTCAAAACTGGCCACACAGAGGCGTTCGACTTGCTCTACTATCGCCACCTACCCAATGTCTACAAGCGGGTGCGATACGTCATCCCTGAAAACGATGTAGAAGATGTTACCCAAGAAATTTTCATCGCCGCCATCAAAGCCTTACCTTCTTTCAGAGGTGATGCAAAATTTAGTACATGGTTACGAACCCTTACCAACCATAAAGTAGCTGAATATTACCGAAAACGAACGCGTAAGCAAGAACCCTTGCTTGCCCCACTTTCAGATGCTACCACAACCATGGCGGGCAACACATCAAAAACAATGGAAGAAAGAATTTTTATTCAACGCGCCATCCAAAACCTACCCGAAAATTATAGAGAAATTTTACTCCTTCGCTTTGCCGAAGATTTACAATTTAATGAAATTGCACAACTCACCAACCAAAACCTTGAAGCCGTCAAATCCCTCTTTCGGCGAGCTGTTGCTGCATTACGAACACACTTGGATAAATAATATGAATGACACTGAAAAAGATAACCACCTCGCTGATTTTGTAGATGGGAAAACCGCCTCTTCTGCTGACCTCGACCTGAGACAGCTCGAAGAAACAATACTGCACCTCAAGCAATCTCTGCCCAATGACTCACCCAATTCAGCCACTTCTAAGCAAATGCTAGTGCGCCTAAAAGCCCGTCTAAAACGAGAAGAGGTTACATCTCCCCAACCATTTTGGAAAAAAATATTAAACTTTCAAAACTCTCCACAAATTAGTATGGCATTAGCCTTGTAGCAGTTTTGATTTTTGCTGTTATTGCTATTCCAACCCTTCAAACAGGTGGCGGTGAAACATTAACAGGCACTGCCACTCGTTCAAACCCTATCCTGATTATTGGTGGAATTATTTTAATCCTGTTAGGCATCTACATACATTTGCGTAGAAAATAAAATACCTTTTACATCCAACGCGGCATATGACATCGTCATTGCCGCGTGTTTTTTTCTTGCAGGGCATATATACATAAGGTATGATTTTAATGAATATGAATGGCGTTGTAATGTTTTCTATTTTTATTGCTTGTGTTATTCCAATTTTATTTTTGCTATTCTTACGCAAATTTGATTTATTGCACACAGGCAAAGTATGGAAAAAATTTTGCGACATTAGGTGGCGGGATGATTGCATATTGGATAGCCACCCAAATCAATCCATTTATCGTTAATATAGGTTGGGCAACTTGGGATCAAGTGATTCGCATCAGCGCCCCAATTATAGAAGAGATTCTAAAAGCGTTAATTATTTTATATCTCATCTCACGGTCTGATTCGAACTATGTTGTAGATGGGGCTATTTATGGCTTTGGGGCAGGTGTTGGCTTTGCAGTAGTTGAAAATATTGAATATATTATTAACAACCCTCAATTAGCGTTTGCTATTGCCTTTGCCCGTGTTTTCTCAACCAACCTTGTTCACGCCACAGGTAGTGGAATAATTGGCATAGCTTAGCATATCAGCGTGGAGAAAAAGCACAGTTTAGTGGTATTGGCTTTGTGTTATTAGGCTATATATTGGCAATTTCTTTCCATGCTTTATTTAATACCATGGTCAGTGCTGGCACTTTTTTGGTTGCGGCAATCATTTATGGGTTTGTTGGTTTTGGCTTCATTTTTTATATTATTAAACGGGGCTTGAACATCCAAAAAGAATGGGTAGCTCAAACATTAGGGGAAGCAGAACGCATTACCCAAGAAGAAACTAAAGTGATTCGCTATATTGAAACAGTAGATAAAGTATTGCAACCCATTCAGCAACGCTTTGGTATAAAAAAAACACAAATGATGCGTGCTTTGATGTTTAAGCAAGCAGAAATTGGAATTAAGAAAAAAATATTAGAATCAGATACTAGCGAAGCCAGAAAAAAAGAAACCCAAAAAATTATTGATACTTTGTTAATTGAAATGGAAGAGTTGCGCAATAAAATTGGCTGGAACTGTATGTTGCTTTATCGTCAGGTGTATTCTGAGAGAGCGTTGGAGGTTTTTAGCCTATTAAATGCTCGAATAGCAGCAGCAGGTCCAAGTCAAAAAGGAGGCGGTTTATGGAGTACACTTGCAGATAGAATGAAGCAATCTACACGCCAAGAAGAAAATCAACTATGAGTACTGACATCTTAAAAGTTATCAAAGAGACAGATTTTTTCAAAGAACTATCGGATGAAGCAATTCAGGCGGTGGCGGCGAAAGCTAGTATAAAAACATACGAGTTGAATGAAGTTATTATGTATAAAGGTGACCCAGCAGATTCGTTTTTTGTAATTTTGAAGGGTAGTTTAAAAATAGTAACCAGCGATGCCAAAGGGGATGAAATTATTATCAATAAAGTGGAAGCAGGTGAAACGATTGGCGAATTGGCGATTGTAGATGAACTTCCACGTTCTGCCAGTGTGGTTGCTTTAGAGCATGTGCAAGCACTTGAATTAACCAAAGATGCTTTTTTTGATTTATTAAATGACCGTTTGGATGTTTCAATTGGAATTTTGCGTGGTTTTTCAAGTCGCCTACGTTTTTTCTACAACGTACATTGAAAAAAGTGATTGATTGGTCACAAAAGATGGCAGAGGGTGATTATTCGTTTTTAGATTACACTCAACCCATGGTCAACACAGTAGGGACAGATGATGATAAGGCGGCGCAATTGCTGTCTACATTTTATTCGATGGTACGTAAAGTGAAAGCACGTGAAGAAGGGTTAAAACAACAAGTAGAAATTCTAACATTTCAAATTGACCAAGATCGCCGTAAAAAAGAATTTGAAGAGATCACAAGCACAGAGTTTTATTCAAATTTGAAGGAACAGGCAAAAACGTTAAGAAGGAAGCGCCAAGATTCTTGAGGTAGATGAACCTACTAATTGGCATAAGTAAAAATTAGTGAAGATCAATTAAAAAAAATTATTTTCGGAGGCATTGATGAGCAAAGGAAAAATTGTATCTATCCATTCGTTTCGTGGGGGTACTGGTAAATCAAATATCTCTGCGAACTTAGCTGCACAACTAGCATTAACTGGTAAGCGCGTAGGCGTGGTGGATACAGATATTCAATCCCCGGGCATTCATGTTTTGTTTGGCTTAGATGAAGATAAAATGGGCAAAACCTTAAATGACTTTTTACATGGCACAGTCACCATTAAAGAAGTTGGTTTTAATATTGGGGAAAATACAGGTGATGAAGAAGGGCGTGCTAAATTACAAGGTAAAAATTTATGGTTGTTTCCATCCAGTATTCGCGGGAGAGATATTAGCCAAATTTTGCGTGAAGGTATAGACTTTAATAAATTAAACGAAGGCTTGCAAACAACTATTTCAGAATTTGATTTAGATTATCTTTTTGTTGATACTCATCCAGGTCTTAATGAGGAGACTTTACTTTCTATCGCTACTTCCGATATTTTGATTATTATTTTGCGCCCAGATAACCAAGATATTCAAGGCACTTCTGTCACTGTTGATGTTGCCCGTAGTTTGGATGTACCCAATCTCTTCCTGTTAGTTAATAAAGCTTTGCCAAAATATAATTTTGACCAAATTCAAAATGAGATTCAAAATCAATTTAATGCTCAAGTTACAGGCGTTCTGCCTCTTTCATTTGATATGGCAGAAAATGCCAGCAAAGATTTATTTTCATTACGTTACCCCGAACATCAGTGGTCACAATCATTAATTGGCGTAGTAGATTTCATCCTCGCCGCAAAATAGGAGTTCATTATGAAATGTTGGCATTGCGAAGAACATGCACGTGCTTCATGTGCTTTTTGCGGTAGATTTGTTTGCAAAGACCACGCCGCAACCATGTCTACATTTATCACCATGTTTGTTGGTGCAAACAACACCCCCAAAGGCTTAGCAGTTGCCAATGTCATTTGGTGTGGCGAGTGTGAACCACAACCTGAACCAATTAGTATGCCAGAGTTGTATTAAGTGAGGTAGCCATGCCCGGAGTATTTGATAGGCTAGATAAAGAAATTAAACTTAAACAACAAGCAGATGGGATCACCGCTTTAGACCTTGTAGATTTACCCCCTACTTTACGAAAAATAATGAGACTCTTATTGCGTGAATTGCAGATGAGCTACCCCAGCCTACTTGAGGCAATTGAATCTCTACCTGAAGCCGACCGCCTCACACCTGACCAGTTAGATTCTGCTCTCCTCAGCCTGACTCAGCAATTTTGGCTGACGCATATTGGCGAAGGAAAAAAAGCCATTTATAAAGTTAACTTACGCAAAAAAGTAGGAAGTAAACTTGCTTCTGGAATTTGGTCTAGTTTAGATGAAAAATTAAAAAGAAAGCCAAAAGAATAAAATAAAGAGACATAACTTTTGTTATGTCTCTTTTATTTTTTGAGGTTTTGTTGTACCAACTCGTATAAGGGCATTGCTAACTTTTTTCCTTTTAGCGTAACATCCCCTAAAGATTTGCATTCATATTTTGGCTCTATTGCTTGCTTTATTTTTTCCGAAATAATAATCTGGTTGCGACCAGCATAATTCATCAAACGCGCCGCTGTATTGACAGTATCTCCTAGCACATTGTACTCTCGCCTGCCACGAGGTTCTCCAATTTCAGCCACAAAAGTAGGTCCCACATTAATTCCAATCTGGCAATATACATCCGGCTGAATTGTTCCAATAGACGGAACTTTAAGATTTTGCACAATTTCTCGAATAGCCAGTGCCGTTGCCGCCGCTCGAATTTCATTATTGGTATGGGCATTAGGCACACCAAAATACACCACAATATCTGACCCTGAAAGGTGATATGTTACTTTTTTCAATACACCTCCACGTGCCTCAACTGCTGCATTGATTAATGAAAATGCCTTTGAAAAACTTAACGCTAGTTTTGTTTCTTCACCTGGTAAGGCTCGATCTGCCGCTTCTGGCAAACCTACAAATTGAACAAACATAATAGTTGGCTGTGGAAAATCTGGTGGAATGCGTCTATCTGCGGCGCTTTCTATTAGCAAAGAAAGGATAGGGTCAGGAATAAAACTGGCAATTGGCTCAATATCATCTAGCATGGTGATAATTTGTTGCAAAACGACAGCTTTATCTCTTTCAATCAAAATATTGCTAGACATACGCCTGCGTAAAGGTGTAATTTCATATTCACCTAATTGATTATCGCTTAAATCATCAATTACAAATTGATACCCTTCATTCCCTGCTTCGAATCTAAATTCCTCTTTTACTGCTTGATATGCCTTATCTGATAAATTGACTCGCTCATTTTTTCCATTACTTTCTGCTAACTTGGCAAGTTGTACGTCTTTGCCGAGTAGTACATGCTCCATGCGACGAGGCGTGCCAATATCAGCAGTTAGGAATTTTCCTGTATGGATGCCAATGCGCATTTTCAAATTAACCGTACCTGATGGCGTTTCAATTTCGGCGAATTCTTTCATAGCACGTTGCATTCTTAATGCGGCGCGCACAGCTCGGGCAGTATCATCCTCTTTTTCTGTTTTTGAGAACACCGCTAACAAAGCATCACCTGTAAATTCAACCAACTCTCCACCTGAAATGCTAATAATCGAGATCATGCTCGAAAAATATTTGGTTAAATGTTTAAGTAAATTTTCAGCCCCTTCTTCTCCCTTAGAGGCATTAGCTTCCATCAATTTTGTAAAGCCTGCCAAATCGGTAAACATCATGGTGCCATATTGCCACTCTGTTTTTACATCACCTGGTTTTAATTTTTTTATATCAATTTGTTTGGAGGTATAGTCATGCACAATGCGTTGCAGAGTACTCAGGTGCTTATGCACTCTTAGCATCATATCTATAGATGGATTTCCCCACATCGAAACATACATTTCAGCTGGCAGTAAATAGCGTAATCTGCTTTCAATGGCAGTAAGTGGAGAATCAGGAAGCATGAACAAAATTATACATGAAGAAAAATATATTTTGCCTGTTGAAGTAGGTGACTATACAGACCATCTTTGTTGAGGCTGAAGAGTTTGATTCTGCTGAAGATGTATGAACCAGCTATCCCTAAATCTTGAAGCGTAGAGGTTATATATTCCCCTGTATAGCCAAGCCATTTTTATTCTCGATTTCTTCTCTCTCGCATTGCTTGGGCTTTGGTGCGTAAATCCTGAAAGAATTTTGTTTCGGTGATTTCTGCCACTTGTTTAGCACGGCGCGATTCATCAATCTCAATTTTTAATTTGGCAATTTCCTGACGCAATGCCGCTTCGCGGATGTAACCATCTAAAGCGGCAGTTGCTAATAAAATTAATGCTTCTAGCACATCATCATCTTGAAACGAAATGATTTCTCCTGTTTTACTATCTTTAGCATTAATCAATTGCAATACACCAATTAATTTTTCATCTTTATTTTGAAGCGGAATTGTTAAAAAGGATTTTGAGTGATAATGAGTTTGTTCATCAAAGACTTTTGTACCAGAAAAATCAAAACCTTCAGTTTTATAAGCATCTGCAATGTTAACTCGCCTACCAGTTAAAGCCGCATAAGAAACCACGTTTGCCCGATTTTCACTTCCATCTATATTATGTAATTTAACTGGAAAAAACTGAATATCATTCCCACTTGTGCCGCCCATTGCCATGTTCAAAGATATATTTCGTAAGATGACAAACTTCAACGAATCATCTTCAACTAAGTATAAAGTTCCTGCATCCGCATTGGTTACAGCTTGTGCTTCCATTACCAAAGATTCAAGGAGGCGATTAAAATTTTTTTCGGCTGAAAGTGAAACCCCAATTGGAATTACTTTTCTCAGCAAACGTAATTGATTATCACGTGCCGAAATACCATTTGCCACAGCATCTAACATACGTGCTAATTGCCCCAAATCTCCGCTATCTTTAATAAGCTCAGCCAACAAAGCAGATGAATATTCGCCAGCTTCAATTGCTCGCACAGCATGAGAAATGCGCTTTAATGGTGAAGATGAACTCATTATGGTTACATCAGATGGCATGTTAATCAGTATACCACCAAGCAAAGTCTATATAAAACTTTACGTTATACTTAAACTATGTCCACACAACGAATTGGTGTTTTTGGCGGCACCTTCGACCCGCCACATATAGGTCACTTAATTTTAGCAGGCGAAGCACTAGCGCAATTAAATTTACAACGCCTGCTTTGGGTACTTACCCCCAACCCACCACACAAACAAGATAATTTAATTACATCATTAGAGCATCGGCTCAACATGTTACAAAGCATGATTGCGCACAACCCAAAGTTTGAAATTTCATATCTTGAAATCAATCGTCCAGGTCCACACTACACAGTAGATACAATTAATTTATTGAAACAACAAGAACCTGAAGCAGAAATTATCTTATTGATTGGTGGCGACTCACTAGCCGATTTACCCACTTGGCGCTTCGCCCCTGACCTGATAACTGCTGTCTCCAACTTCGGCGTAATGCTTCGCCCCAACCGCCATATTGATATATACGCTCTTGAATCACAACTGCCCGGTATTACTTCAAAGCTACATTTTATAGAAGCACTTCTACAGCCTGTTTCTTCACGAGAACTGCGCCGTAGGATTAAATCAAATGAAATGGCTCGTTATTATTTATCTTCCGAAGTCTACAACTACATCGAAACCCATCAACTTTATCGGTAAAAATAATGTCAATTTTTCTTGATTCTATTTTTTCTTCTATTGCACTCAGCCACTTAATGGTGGATACCTTCAATTCTGCCAGACCTGTCTTGCTAACTTATTTTGGCTTATCCGAATCTGAAATTGCTATATTCACTACAATCTACATTTGGGCATCAGCTTTAACGCAACCATTATTTGGCTGGCTATCAGATAAAACGGGTCCACGCTGGTTAGCAGGTGGCAGTGTTTTATGGATGGCTATCTTTTTTTCAGGTGCATTGTTTTTTTCAGGCAATATCGGTCTAATCTGTTTAGTAATTGCTGCTTTTGGCTCTTCGGGCTTTCATCCAGTAGGGGCGGTGCAAGCTACTTTACGCGGCAGAGATTTATTAGCAGGAAAAGAGACTACACCCACAGCGCTTTTTTTTATGGCAGGTCAAATTGGCCATTTTATTGGACCAATTATGACGGGGTTTATCCTTGCTTATTACGAAACACCCGGCTTATATATTTTGCCAATTATTTCTATTCCAATTGGAATTTCATTGTTATATCAATTACGGGCAAACCGCCCGCACCCAAAAGTGGAAAAAACTTCAAAGAATAATCATGTAGAGGTAAGCCTTACATTTATTCTTGTGCTAGCAATTGTTGCGGCTTTGCAATCTTGGGCGCAATCTAACATGGTTAACTTAATTCCAAAATATATTAAGGATTTGGGTCAGAGCGCAACAGTGTATGGCAGTATGGCTGGTTTATTTATGGGAGGGTCAGCACTTGGCAATATATTGGGTGGGTATTTAGGAGATAGATACACCAAACGCTTTGTAGCGGCTGGTGTTTTGTTTTTATCTGCTATTCCGATTTATATTTCCAGTTTGATTGGATGGTCTGGCTGGTTATATGTTCTTATTCCTTTAGCAGGTGCGTTGACTGGGGCTGTGCATAGCATTATGGTGGTGTTAGCTCAACGAATTATTCCTGGTAGTATGGCATTAGCCTCAGGCTTGGTGCTCGGATTCATTTTTTTCAGCAGGTGCGCTCGGTTTACTGTATACAGGTCCAGTGGCTGAAAGCCAGGGCTTCCCTTATGTGCTAACTTTAACGACGGGCATGGTGTTGGTTGCTTCTCCGTTGGCATTATTGCTAAAAGAATAATAAAAGTGCCCCAGATTTTCTGAGGCACTTTTATTGTGTTGGTATTTTATTCAGTTGCTGGAGGTTCGAGGGCTATATTATTTTTGATGATATTTCTTGTGCCGAACCATGTCATGGCTACACCGCCGAGAGCTACTAGATGAAATAGTAGAGTGGGGAGCCATCCTACACATGGGATTAAGCCGATTAAGCTTGTTAACAAAACTAGCATGAAGGTACCAAAGCCTGTTGAAAGTACAGGTGCCCAAGTTTGGTTAATAGCTTTTGTAAACCTTTCTCCTACTTCTTGACCTAATGCTACTGTGCCAAATAACCATGCTAATAGAACGAAAAGTAATACAAACGGTGTGATGGGAATGAGCAGAATAGTAACAACCATCAATATTAACACAATAGGAAGGGCTACTAATGTTAGTAAACCGAAGCCGCTAGCTATAAATGGGTTGCTGATAATTGCATTACCAGTGCGTGCTAGTTGAGGTTGCCAGAATAACATCAGTAACATGCCAATGGCGGCTACTGTTAGGGCTTTAGCGAAAGCACTGCCTATTTCCCAAAACGGATTAAAGGATACATCGTGATCAAAATTGGGTGAGTTTGGTTTGTCTGGTGGGTTGATGATAGGTGCTTCGTTATATTTTACTTCTCCTGTAATTTCTGCGCCTTCTTCTTTATCAACATTACCACCAACCATTGAGATGTTGCCGTCTATAAAAGCGGTTTCGGTTAATTTGATTTGTCCGCCAAATAAAACAATTTCGCCTTTTGTTTTTCCTGAAATGGTCATATTGCCACCAAGTAAGGCGATATCACCTTTGGTGTTTCCTGCCATTTCTATGTTGCCACCAAAAAGGATAATATCTCCGTTAACTGTGGCGCCTTCTTCGATGGTTAAATTTCCACCAAAGATAGCAATTGCGTTGTTCAATGTTTCGCCGTTTTCAACTGTGTAGTTTTGTCCAAATAACACGATGTCGTCGCCATCGGGGCTTTGGGCGAAGACGGAGGTTGAAGGAACAAACACCAAACACAAAATAAGTATGAGGCGAAGCCATCTTAAATTTAATTTCATACAGGTACTCCTTGCGGTCTTTTTGTAAATTTCCAAATGGATACAGACCATAGCAAACCAAAGCCTGCCATGCCTGAGAAGAAAATCATCCAAGCGTATGGTGGGATGAAGTTGGGGACGATGCGAGTGAAAACTTGTAATACTTCGTTAAAGGCTTGTAGTGAGGTGAAGATAAAAAGTAAATAGCCGATGAGGGTGGTGAGCCATTCGATAGGGGCTGATAAGAATGTGCTTAGGTATGGCATGGTGAGCCAGAGTGATAACCCTATGCCACTGGATATCAAAATAATTAATCCCCATAACAGTTTACGGCGTTCTGCTATTTTTTGTTGTGCAAGTTTTTCTTGAAAGCGCAATGTGAAGCCAGCAGTAGGTTCAATTACTTTAGCAGAGCGTAAGATTATGCCTGTTTCTGCTAAGGCAGAGCAGGTTTTGCAAACTCGTAAGTGTGCATTGAGTTCATTTTTTTCTAAAGTTGTGAGATGTTTATCATCCAGTAACCAAGTTTCAAAAGGCTGGTGATTCATAATGTCTCCTTTCCATTTCAGCAGTTAAGTCATCTTCTTGCTCTTGCCATAAGGTTGCCATTTCTTTGCGAGCGCGGTGCATGCGACTCTTTACTGCGCTAACTGACAAGCTTAAAGATTCTGCAATTTCTTTTTCTGAATAGTCGTACCAATATCTCATAATAATTGCGGCTCTATCTGTGGCATCTAAATCTTTTAGTAGGTTGTGAACTCTATCTTTGTTTTGCCCTTTGATAGATTCACTTTCTGGGTTAGGTGCGTCAAAATCTGGTAAATCTATGCTATTGCCTTCTTCATCTTCTGCATCTATTGAAAACATTGAAAATTTTCTACGGCGTAAACGATCAATACAATAGTGTGCCGCAATAGAGAGTAACCAAGTTGCAAATGGGCGCTTCTGGTCGTAGCGATATAAGTTTTGATAGGCGCGTAGAAAGGTTTCTTGTGCGGCATCTTCGGCGAGTTCATGCTCGCCTAACATGCGATAACACAAGTTGAAAACTGGCTTTTGATAGGTTTCTACCAAATTTGTAAACGCCTCGTCGTTGCCTTTTTGCGCTTGCATTACCCAGCTTTGTTCTTCGTTCACTATGCTCCTTGGATTTCTTTCTACACTATACTTTACGCAGGTATTTTGGAAAAGTTGCAGGTTTTTAAATAATAATCCGTAATTCGTAATGCGTAAATTACGAATCACGGATTACGAATCACGCTAACCGCTAAAAGCCAATCGCTAACCGCTATTATCGTCCTTCGGCATCTGTGACTCTTCAATCAATTCTTTCGGAGTTGCGCCACCGCAACTTGGGCAAACGTATTTATGTTCAACTGGTACATAAGAACGTGAACAATACGGACATTTAATCGGCATCGGTTCTTTGGGAACTTCTTTGATAACTTCTTTAGTCACTTCACGAGTTTCGACTCTTGTTCCTCCGCCACCAGTGTTAATGAAAATTGGTCCACTATCTGAGTGATATGAACCTCCACTACTAGATGATGAACTTCCACTTGATATTTTTTTTGATAGTCCACCTACCGCAACACCACCTAAAACACTTTTTGATTGTGAAGTTAGTTTTGCGGAACTTCCTGATGATTTATTAGAAGACGAGGACGACTTCGATGATTTAGAAGATGAACTCGAACCGCCACCTTTCATATTTCCTAACACTGCAAACAAAACAGCGATAATCACAACAGATGCTAATGTCACAAATACAATGATGGCAGTTAAGCGGATCGCACGCGGAATGTCATATAACTCGTAACCATAGCTAAACAAGAAAACGCCGCCTACATAAAACGGCGAGAGGATTAAGCACAACATAATTCCCAATTCTTGTGAAAGGCTTTCGTCTATCCAAGTTAAATATGCAATCACTATGATTAATCCCAAAGATGCTAAGGCAATCAACCCACCAGGGATTAAGATATGCAAAGGCTTACCAGGTTTTGCATCATCATGATCGTATTCATACACTTCATGCGTCTTCGCCCGAACCTGACGGGCTTTATATTCTGATGTAGACATTTTTTACTCCTTAACTCCCCTCTCCTTTAGGAGAGGGGTAGGGGGTGAGGTCACTCACTCAATTCTTTCGCCGTATTTTCCATTTGTGCCAAAATCGCGGCAACTTGACCACTTGGTGTGTTAACTCTGTACATGTGAGCAAATCCGTCACCGAGCATTATTTTAACTGTACGCCAAGATGCCAGTTGAGGTTGCAACTGACCGACTGAAATCAAATCTACTGCTTGCTTCCAGTGAGGATGCGTTTTCTCGTAATCAGTCAACAGGCTCAAGGTCGAAGAACGAAGCGGAAAGAGATGAGTCGCTTCCACGAATCGTTTATCTTGTTCATTATCCAAAAGCCATTTCATAAATAACCAAGTTGCTAATTGTTTTTCATCATTTGATTTCAACATCACATACGATGAGCCATACACAACCAACACGCCATCTTCATCATTTGGAAATGGTAAAACTTTCCAAGTATCTCGGTTTCCAACATTTGCAAACACACGCGTTACACTGGGCAGTTCTTCTAAACTGGTGGTGATGAACAATGCTTCACGATTCGCAAACGAAAGAATTGGGTCACTTGCATTTTGCCATGCGCAATTTTTTTCAGATAACTCGCGCAAAAAACGAAAAGCATTAATATTGTTTGGCTTCATAAAACGATAATTGCCTTCTTCCAAAATGCCACCATCAAATGCTAACAACCATGAATAGGCAGTCATTGATTCTGTATTGACCAACCAACCACCAAGCGCATCATTTTCTGCAACATCATCTTTTAATTTTGAAGCATGTGCATCACAAGTTTGTTTCTCAAAATTTTCTATCGAACTTGGTGCATTATCAAAACCTAATTCATTTGCCCACGTTTCATTCCATAATAAAAATTGTGCTGTGCGTTGAGCAGGGATACCAACACGGGCATCATTAGCAATATCTTGATTCCAAAAAATATCATAAATATCATTTGCATCTAAACCATAGCGCGCATCATGCACATACTCATTCAAATCAATTGCCACGCGGTTATCAAACCATTCTTGCGCATGTTCAGGCAAAGCGATTACTAAATCAGGTCGTTGGTCAGTGGGCAACGAAGCATTTACACTTTCATATAGATTTGAAAAATTAACTTGACTTTGCAAATTAACTTTTATGCCCCATTGATTTTCATTATTAAATTGTTTGACCAATGCTTCAAACAGACTCTGCTCAACTTCATGCCACGGAGTCCACACATTGATTTCGATTCCACGCAACGCTTCTTCATTGACCTGAATGTTGGTTGTCGCTACGACAGTTTCTTCTGGCGTGGAGTTTGGTTCTGCTATCTCCGTTTCAGACGATTCAGTTGTGGCTGTGATAGTTTGATTCACACCACACGCGGATAATAAAATTGTTACGATAAAGAAAAGCGAAATTATTTTTTTCATTGTTTGAATTATATTTTATAAATATATATTACTTTCTTAATGACCCCGTAGGCGGTGCGTTGAGCCTGTCGAAATGGGTCAAATGATTATAGATTAAATGATGGATGAAATGTAACCCCGAAGGGGTGTTATAGATTTTTAGGCTATGTCATCCTACGGGATTTGATTTGTAATTTCATTGTTAACCTATAATCATGCCATCCCTACGGGATTTATTACGGCGCCAACAGCATAAATGGAACGGGAGTAAAAACTAACAGGAAAATAAAAATCATCAGTACAGCAACCAACTTGCGGCTAGGGTCGAGGCGGGTGATTTGGTCAAGTGGTTGAGCGTTGACTCTTCCAAGCCAAAATAATAAAGCCGCCCATAACCACCATCCATCCCAAAAAAATCCAAGCCCAATTAATATTGCCACGATAAATGGAAATGCTTTGCGAGCTTTATCACCAAACAAAGCATAGATGACATGACCACCATCCAGCGTGCCTGCTGGAATTAAATTTAATGCCGTAACGAGAATCCCTGCCCAACCTGCAAATGCAACGGGATGAATGAAAACATCCGTACCGCCAAATGGAATGGGCTTGCCTGTAAAAAAAATATTGCAGCCAATATAAAATCCCTTGCGGTTCAACAGGCGCAGGGAGTAATTGACCAAAGTTATATATTTTGCTAAAAGATAAATTATAGAATTACCTTCAATAAAACCATTTGGGTTTGGATCAATAGTGCCGAGCGTTGAAAGTGATAAGCCTAATAACAAAACTGGAATGGCAACAACCAAACCTGCAATTGGACCTGCTACACCGATATCAAATAACACACGTTTGTTTTTTGGAATGCCGCGCATGATGATTGCCGCGCCCATCGTGCCAAGCGGACTTAATGGAAATGGAATAAAGTATGGCAATGAAGCAGGTGTTTTATGATAACGACTCATAAAATAATGCCCAAGTTCATGTGCTAATAAAATTCCGAGCAGACTTAATGCAAAATGCCAACCTGTGAAAATACTTTTTCCTAAAACAAGTAATTGTCCCCAAAAATCGTTAGGGATGGGACCTTCTGGTTGTGCGCCTGCTAACATGACACTTAAAATTGTTAAGATGAAAAGAATAATATTTGTTTTGATATTTTCTTGTTTTGGTTCAGGTTGTTTTTGTGCAAGATAAATGATGTGCTTATTTTCTTCTTCACGAAACAAGGGCATGATGTTGTATTGATTCAATGAATCTGCTAGTTCATCATACGCCTCAACAGAATCTTCGCTGATTAATTGTCCGCGATAGCGCAGGAAGAAATTTTTATTTTCTTGTGGGTTTGGATTTAAACTAGTTACATCGTCAATACGAAACACACGCGAGACGAGTTTGGTTAATATTTCAGTTTCAGGGAAAGACATGATTCTCCATTTTATGTAGTGACACGGCGTCGCCGTGTCACTACGAACATAGGCGAGAGTGGATGGGAGTCGAACCCACCGCGGCCCGCAACGCGACCCGCCACAGGTTTTGAAGACCAGGAAGCCCGCCGGGACTTAACCACTCCCGCCTGCAAGGATAACCGAATGGAGGGCGCTTGGCAAGTGAGCGCGCGGCAGGCCGCGTGGACGGCGGGGAATCAAAAACGGTCCTTGAAAGCAAGGAACCGTTTTCTGGTTTTGTGGGCGATTTGCTTGTGTCTTTGACGCTGGCGTTTATTGATGGCTTGCCTTTGCCTTACAGACCACACAGCCATTGTGAAATAGACATAACCTGCCTCTCATCGGTTAAGTTTGCGGCATTGCTCAAAATGCCCGACTCTAATTGCTCCCAAATTTCTGCGGACATCTTTTTCTCAATAGCCGCGCCTACAAAAAATGTGCGCGGCGTTGCGCTTACTTCGAAAAATGCTTCCCTAATTCGGTTTAATGCGGTTTGAGCAGTTTTCCAGTGTTCATCTGCTCCTGCGGGATCAATTCCACCCTTGAGTTCGCCCAACGCAATGTAGGTTTCAGGGATTTTATATTTGCTCGCTTCTACTTCAGCGGGCAATGCGTTGAACAAGCACAGGTCAACGTTGTTTTTGACTAATGGAACAGTCAAGTTGTAGATCAACGTGCGATTACCAGTTCCATTGTGCCAACTTAAACCCCGTAACGATAACTCAATGTCGGAGTCATCATCTGTCATGTCAAGCCATTTTCGACTTTTGGCGTGTTGCCATTGATAACTGATGTCTGCAATGGCTAGCGTTGAAATAATCGCGCGAGTTAATTTCCTTTGCGCTAAAGCGCCCCCAATATTTCGCATTGAACCGCCTAGCGTATCGCCTCTAGTCAGCAAAAAGCGAAACACTAATTCTTCTACAAATTTTGTTCCCGCTGGTTCAAGAAAATTCTTGATCAGACCCTTTATGGCTTCTTTTCTATCTTCGGGTAACAGATGATTAAATGCTTTATCAGACAATCCTGCCGCTGTTAGGAGGCCAGATTCTATTCCTTTAATTTTCAGCAAACCAGCAGGCGTTTTTGCTGCTGATGCGGCTGTCTGGAGCGCACGGGCTTCTGCTACATAAGGCGTGGCTTTTCGGTTCTTTTCTAAGGCAAGGGCTACAAAACCTGCGCGAGTTGCTTCGTAGGTTGTTACCAAATCATCACTGGAATTAAGATGACCTCGATATGGACTCATCGTTTTCTCCAAATATAAACGCACTTTCTCAAGGCTTCTCGCCCATGTTCGCCCATTTGTTGACTGCTGTTACCTTTTCCGTTGGGTAGTACAAGGATGTTTTCAATGGAAAAACCTAATTCTTCAGCAATACTTGAAAGAATCAAGTCAACGGAAATACTTGCGCCTGCGTAACGTACATTGTCGTTTACCATGATCAATGGAGCATTGGGACGCAAAACCCGCGCGCTTTCAGCGATAATGCACGCCATTTCATAAAAGTATCCACGAACCATTCTAGGGATGCCGTTATTATTTAATTTCCCTTGCGATTTTTGTTCATCCAGGTACTTCAATATGGACTGTAAAAGTTTTTGCTCATCTGCAGCGGTTAGCGCGTCTGTCCAAAGCGGATTAATGGCTAATAAGTCCTTCGCCCGGTTTTCCACTGTACAGCTCAACATCTCTTGGCGCAATTTAACCAACTCTGTTTCGTCTGTGTTAAGCAAAGCCAACTCCAACGCATAAGTTCGGGTGTAATCATAGCGATTGCAATACGGCGGTGAAGTGATAATAGCGTCAAAAGACTCTTTGGTCATTCGGGGCAAGACTTCAAGCGATGAACCGCTATACAAAAATATCTCGCCTTGCTTTTTGGCAACGGGAAATAAACTGGACTGCCTGGCAGGGGAAAGGTCGGTGATTATTTCTTGAATTTTTTCCGAGATCGCCTGTTCAAAACTTAATATCCGACCTTTATCAAAAATCTTTTTGCCCTGCCTGCGTCCAGACCGATAATCCCATCGAAGATATTGACCGTCTTTGCGCGTGAAACTGACGGACTCTAGTATGCAAAACAGCGCAAAATGCAGGACTGCTTTAACTTTGTCATTTTCCTGTTCGCAAGCGGCTAAATATTTTTCAATCGATTCTTTGGTGGTTTCAGGATATGCGCCTTTGGTAATTCTTAATTCAGGCAGTTCAACCTTTTTGGGAGATTTTTCCCAAACAGGCGACTTCGCCCATTTTTGCAAAGCGTCAAAATCGCTGGGCGTAAACTCGGATTCAAGACTTTTTTTTGTAGTAATTATTTGCTGCCCAATGGGCAGTAACTCGATACCAACGGCATTGATTCCCATTGTGCTGGCGGCAAATAGAGCCGTTCCGCTTCCCGCAAACGGATCTAATATCGCGCCTTCGGAGATTTTATATCTTTCAAGGAAATACTCAACCAAAGAAGCCGAAAATGCTTCTTTGTACTTGTACCACCGATAAATGGGGCGATTTTTATTTGCTTGAAAGCTTACCAGAGGGCGGGTTAAAGCAGGCTGAACAATCAACTTGCCGCTGAAATGTTCTTGTAAATTTTGGTCAAGTTGATTAATCTCGGCTAACCCGATAGTTGTGTCATTTATTAAAACTTCTTCATCAAGTAACACAGCCCATGCTCTCCTTTTTGGTATTTTAGAACAAGTATACTACATGGGCTATCTCAAACTCGCCCCTGAATTTATATGCCTGTACGCAAGGTTACCGCCCAACGGTTTGCGGCCTGCTCCATGTTCTTTGTGGGATACCCGCATGTAGGCAGGCGTGAACTCTACTTGCCTGCTCCCACCAGACACAGGCAAGCAGAGCAACTAGAGCGCCCGCCTAACGTTATCAACTATAACGTGCATTGAAGTAGTTCGTCGAAAATAATTAGACGTGTAGGGGACGTTCTCTAACGTCCCCGTCGGCGTAAGAGAACGCCGACTACACAAAAGGATTTCTAAAGACTTATGGCGAACTACTTAACACAACTCGCCACGCCTTAAACATCAGTTAAAATACAGCCTATGACCTCCCCTCACGGCTTGACCTCCGCCGAAGCCTCCAGCCGCCTCGCGCGGTTCGGAGCCAACTCCCTCCCCGAGAGCAACCCGCCGTAACCCAGGACTACATCGACTCGCCACAACGCGCTGATGTTTGAACGGCAAGACATCCGATATCCATGAAACGATTCTCCCTGTTCACGCTCTTTATTCTTCT
>LMZR01000034.1 GCA_001567105.1 Chloroflexi bacterium OLB14 | reverse complement strand
CCGAGTACGATTGCATCGTGAACTGCACGTCCGTGGGCATGCATGGCGGGCCCGACCCGCGCGGCCTGCCTGCCGGTCTCGATGCCGCCCGGCCCGGCACGCTCATCGTGGATATCGTCTATGCGCCTGAGGAGACGCCATTCCTTGCGGAGGGGCCCGCCGCGGCCTCCCCGTGCTTGGCGGCCTGCCCATGCTCATCTACCAGGGGGCCCTGGCGTTTGAGCTCTGGACCGGCGTTCGCGCACCGATCGATGTGATGTTCGCGGCTGCCCGGAACGAGCTGGCCCGCCGTGCCGGGGGTGGCGCGTGATCTTGCTCGGCATGATCGTGGTGCTCACCATCTTTGTTGTAGTCGGCTGGGCCGTTTCGACCGAGATGTTCCAGCAGCGCGCCTGGCGCAAACGAGTCGAATCGGGCGATGTCGACATCGTCGCGGCGCTCATCGAGGAAGCACTCGGGACGTGGCGGCGGGGCCGCCCGCCAAAGGGGACGCCTGCAAGCCTCTGGGCAGGCGTACAGGAGGCCCAGCTCCTCGCCGTGGAGACGCACGGCGCGACGCTGTCGAGCTCGGCCGACGCCGAGTTCCGGACCGAAGGCGGTCAGCGCGTCCAGGTGGCCTCCGCGCTCGATGCTGGCATGGCCCTCGCTTCGAAGCTGCTCGACATGATCCTGTACGATGTGCCCAACCTCCGCCTGGGCTATGCGCGCGTTGACGTCTATTCGACGTTTCCGGGCGAAGATGGGACGCCCATCCAGCGGCCTATCATCACCGTCACGGCCGACCGGGCCACGGCCGATGGCCTCGACTGGGAAGCGCTGACGCCGGAAGAAGTGCTCCGGCGCTTCGGCGCCACCTTCGAACGCGGGCCCTCCGGGCAACCGGTCCCGATAGAGCTCTTGCCCATCGAAGGGACGCCTCCACGTCCGACCGAGGAGGCCGCAGCAGAATTCGCCCGCCGCCAGCAGAGCGGCAAGGAGTAGCAATGGGCCAGTTCCGCTTCCTGACTGCTGGCGAAAGCCACGGCAAGGGCCTCACGATGGTCATCGAGGGCGTGCCTTCGGGCCTGGCGCTTTCCGAGGCTGATATCGCCCCCGACCTGGCCCGGCGCCAGGGCGGCTACGGCCGGGGCGGCCGTATGAAGATCGAGAAAGACCACGCCGAGATCATGTCCGGCGTCCGCCACGGGCTCACCCTTGGAACCCCGATCGCGCTCTGGGTGCAAAACCGCGACTGGGTGAACTGGACGGAGAAGATGGCCGTCGAGCCTGTCGAGACGGAGATCGAGCGCGTGACGAGGATGCGCCCGGGACATGCCGACCTGCCCGGGGCAATCAAGTACGGCTTCGACGATGTCCGCAACGTGCTCGAACGCGCCAGCGCCCGCGAGACCGCCGCGCGAGTGGCCGTCGGCGCGGTGGCCAAGCGGTTCCTTGCAGAGTTCGGCGTCGCGTTCCACAGCCACACTCTCAGCATTGGCGGTGTTCACGCCGATGTCCCCGCCGAGGTCGACTGGGCGGCCGTGGAGGCCGACCCCGTCCGCTGCTCCGACCCGGTTGCCGGCGAGGCGATGGTCGCAGCCATCAACGCGGCCAAGCCCGACGGCGACACCGTGGGCGGTGAAGTCGAAGTGAGCGTCTCGGGAGTACCGATCGGACTCGGAAGCCACGTCCACTGGGACCGCAAGCTCGACGGACGCATCGCCCAGGCCATCTGCAGTATCAACGCCTTCAAGGCCGTCGGCTTTGGCCTCGGATTCGAGGGCGCCGCCATGCGCGGCTCAAAGGTGCACGATGTCATCCTGCCCGTCGCCGAGTGGAAGGGGTTGCCCTGGCGCCACGCTACCAACAACCACGGCGGCATCGAGGGCGGCATGAGTACCGGCGAGGACATCATCGTTCGGGCCGCCGTCAAACCCATCCCCACGCTCGCCCACCCGCTCCCCTCGGTCGATCTTGATACTGGCGAGGAGGTACTTGCGCACTACGAGCGTAGCGACGTCTGCGTCGTGCCCGCCGCCGGCGTGGTTGCCGAGGCGATGGTCGCAATCGTGCTCGCCGATGCCTGGCTCGAAAAGTTCGGCGGCGATACCCTCGCCGAGACGCGGGCCAACTACGAGCACTACCTCACCACCATCGGGCCGCGTGCCCGTTCCTCGTGATGTTCCCCGCCCGCATCTTCCTTATCGGGCTCTCAGGTGGCGGCAAGTCGACCGTCGGCCGGCTGGTCGCCCAGCGGCTCGGGTGGGAGTTTGCTGACTCCGACGACGAGATTGAGCGGGTGGCCCGGCGGTCGATCCCGGAACTCTTCGCGAAGGAAGGCGAGGCCAGGTTCCGCGAACGCGAGGCCGAAGCGCTGCGAGCGCTAGCGGCCCGCGAGCCGATCATGATCGCCACGGGTGGTGGCGCTCCCACCACGCCTGAAAGCCGGGTGGCCCTGGGGAATGGGTTCGTGGTCTGGCTCGCCGTTTCGCCAGCCGAGGCCGCTCGCCGCCTCGCCGGCAATCCCCTCACTTCTGAGCGGCCTCTGCTCGCAGGCGACGCCCGGGCCCGTCTCGAGGCACTGCTCCAGGCACGGCTCGAACTCTACCGTGGTGCCGACGCGGCCATCGATGTCGATGAACTCGACCCCGAGCAGGTTGCCGACGAGGTGGTCGCGCTCTGGGAAGAATGGCGCCGAGACCCGCTGCCCCCGGGCCAGCGCTTCTATGGTTCGCAGCGGGCGGCGCCCCGCCCTGCGCCGGGCCACATCCCCGACCCGGCCGCGATCGTTACGACCCCCCAGGCAACATACCCGGTGTACGTAGCCGAGGGTGTCGCGGGCCAGCTCGGAGCTATCTGCCGCAGCATCGGGCTCAAGGGCCGGGCCTTTTGTGATCAGCGATGAAGCCGTCGGCCCGCTGTTCGACGGCCGGGCGTGTGACCCGTTGCGCGAAGCCGGTTATGCAGCTCACCCCTTCCGCATCCCTCCCGGCGAAGAACACAAGACCCTCGCTACGGTCTCACGCGTCTATGACTTCCTCATCGACCACCGGGTCGAGCGGTCGGACTTCGTGGTCTGCCTCGGGGGTGGCGTCGTCACCGACCTGGCAGGCTTCGCCGCAGCCACCTGCCTCCGCGGCATCGACTTCGTCCACGTCCCAACATCCCTCCTCGCGATGGCTGATGCGGCTATCGGTGGCAAGACCGGGTCGACCATCCCCGGGGAAAGAACCTCATCGGGGCATTCGCCCAGCCCAGGGCCGTCGTAATCGACCCGCTCTTCCTGCGGACATTGCCGGAGCGTCACCTACGCAATGGCTGGGCCGAACTCCTGAAGCACGGCTTCATCCTCGATGAGGCGCTTGTGCGAGACCTGGAACGAGCATCAAAGGATGGCCCGCCCCTGATGTCGCCCGGGCTCATCGCCCGGAGCGTCGCCATCAAGGCAGCCGTCGTTTGCGGACGACGAGCGGGAGACCGGGCGCCGGACACTCCTGAACTATGGCCACACCATCGGCCACGCCATCGAGGCTGTTAGCGGGTACTCGACCTGCCTGCACGGCGAGGCAATTTCGATCGGCATGCGTGCCGCCGGGCTCATTGCAGTTGAGCTCGGGCTGCTGAGTGACGACGAGTTCGCCCGCCAGCAGGCACTGTTGCGCGCCTTCGGACTGCCAGATGCCGCGCCAGGCCTCGCAGTTGACGCCGTGCTCGAAGCCACCCTGCTCGACAAGAAGGTCCGAGGCGGGAGCATCCGCTGGGTGCTCCTCGAAGGCATCGGCAACGCCACCGTACGCGATGGCGTGCCAGACGAGGTGGTCCGGCGGGCGGTGGAGACGGTGCTGGAATAGTGTCCCGGCAGGAGTTCCACTACAGGCTTACCTCGTCGCCGGATTCCCCCGTCGCGCCCCGTGCAGGCGTCGTTACGACGCCGCACGGATCCTTTGAAACGCCCGCCTTCATGCCGGTCGGCACGCTGGCTACCGTCAAGACGCTCCTGCCTGACGAGGTTGCCGCGACGGGAGCCGGCATCCTGCTGGTAAACGGCTACCACCTCTACCTTCGGCCCGGCCACGAGCTCATCGAACGCATGGGCGGCGTCCATCGCTTCATGGGCTGGAACGGCCCCATCCTCTCCGACAGCGGAGGCTTCCAGGTCTTCAGCCTGGCTGGACTGCGCAAGATCACGGAACAGGGAGTCACGTTCCGGTCGCATATCGATGGCTCCGAACACTTCTACACCCCCGAGCTGGCCATGGAAGTCCAGGCCGCGCTCGGCGTCGATATCGCCATGCCGCTCGACCATGTCCTCCCGGGGACGTCCGACGAACGGGCTGCCCGGGACGCGGTCGAGCGAACCTTGCGCTGGTACGAGCGCTGCCGGATTGCCCAGCCCGGGCTCGCGACCTTCGCCATCATCCAGGGTGGTGTGCACGAACCCCTGCGGCGCTTCCATGCGCGCGAGGCCGTGGCTGCCGGCGCGCCCGGCTACAGCATCGGCGGCCTCTCGGTGGGCGAATCGAAAGATTTGATGTGGGCGATGACTTCCGTCGTCACCGCCGAGCTCCCGGTGGACCGGCCCCGGTACCTCATGGGCGTCGGCAGCCCCGAAGACCTGGTCAACGCCGTCGCACGCGGAGTCGACATGTTCGATTGCGTGCTGGCCACGCGCCTTGGTCGCAATGGCGCGCTCTTCACCGACGACGGCCGTGTCAACATCCGGAACGCTCGCTTCCGCGAAGACCCGGAACCCATCGACAAGGGCTGCAAGTGCCTCTCCTGCGCTCGCTTCAGCATGGCGTACCTGCACCACCTGTTCCGAAACGACGAGATGCTGGGCTACCGGCTTGCGACCATCCACAACGTCCACTACCTGGTCCGTTTGTGCGAGCGGATGCGCGACGCGATTGCTGCCGGGAGGTTCGAGGACTTCGCGGGGGAGTACCTTGGGCGGTACCGGCCGACTGACGAAAGCACCCGGATGGAACAGAAGGCGCGCTGGCAGGCGAGCGATCCCGCCGGCGCGAAGGGAACATGAAAAAGCGGCACGGGGCCTTGCCAGAAACGAACAGGGATGCCACGCTGAGAGTCCCCAGGTATTCCGGTGGAATCGGGCTGCGGCGGGCAGCCAGGGCTGGTTGACAGGCCAGGGCGAGGGGGTTAATCTTCTCGTTCGGGCCTTGCGAAAGGCCAGCGCACTTTAACAACTGGATAGCGGACGAAAGAGAACGTCTGGGAACCCGTTAACACGGAACGTTCCGGTCGTGAGACCGGTGTTTCTGTTTTTTCGGAGAGTTTGATCCTGGCTCAGGACAAACGCTGGCGGAATGTATTAGGCATGCAAGTCGAACGAGCCTTCGGGCTAGTGGCGAACGGGTGAGTAACACGTGGGTAACCTGCCTCGTAGTGGGGAATAACTCGCCGAAAGGTGAGCTAATACCGCATAACACCCCCGGTGAGAATCCGGGTGGTAAAAGCTTTACGCGCTATGAGAGGGGCCCGCGGCCGATTAGCTTGTTGGTGGGGTAACGGCCTACCAAGGCGACGATCGGTAGCTGGTCTGAGAGGATGGTCAGCCACACGGGGACTGAGATACGGCCCCGACTCCTACGGGAGGCAGCAGCTAAGAATCTTGCGCAATGGGCGAAAGCCTGACGCAGCAATTCCGCGTGGGGGACGAAGGCCCTCGGGTCGTAAACCCCTTTTGCGAGGGAAGAAGTTCTGACGGTACCTCGCGAATAAGACACGGCTAACTACGTGCCAGCAGCCGCGGTAATACGTAGGTGTCGAGCGTTGTCCGGATTTATTGGGCGTAAAGAGCCCGCAGGCGGCTTGCCAAGTTCGAGGTGAAATCTCCCGGCTCAACCGGGAGGGTGCCTCGAAAACTGGCAGGCTTGAGGCAGGGAGAGGGATGTGGAATTCCCGGTGTAGTGGTGAAATGCGTAGATATCGGGAGGAACACCAGTGGCGAAGGCGGCATCCTGGCCCTGTCCTGACGCTCAGGGGCGAAAGCGTGGGGAGCAAACCGGATTAGATACCCGGGTAGTCCACGCCGTAAACGATGAGTACTAGGTGTAGGGGGTATCGACCCCCTCTGTGCCGAAGCTAACGCGATAAGTACTCCGCCTGGGGACTACGGCCGCAAGGCTAAAACTCAAAGGAATTGACGGGGGCCCGCACAAGCAGCGGAGCGTGTGGTTTAATTCGATGATACGCGAAGAACCTCACCCAGGTTTGACATGCATGTGGTACTGATGTGAAAGCTGAGGGACCCTTCGGGGAGCATGCACAGGTGTTGCACGGCCGTCGTCAGCTCGTGCCGTGAGGTGTTGGGTTAAGTCCCGCAACGAGCGCAACCCCTGTCGCCAGTTGTATTTTTCTGGCGAGACTGCCGAGAAAACCTCGGAGGAAGGAGGGGACGATGTCAGGTCAGCGTGGCCCTTACGCCTGGGGCTACACACACGCTACAATGGGCAGTACAACGGGTCGCCAAACCGCGAGGTGGAGCTAATCCCATCAAAACTGTCCTCAGTTCGGATTGCAGGCTGAAACCCGCCTGCATGAAGCCGGAGTTGCTAGTAACCGCAGGTCAGCATTACTGCGGTGAATACGTTCCCGGGCCTTGTACACACCGCCCGTCACGTCATGAAAGTTGGTAACACCTGAAGCCGGTGGGCTAACCGCAAGGAGGCAGCCGTCGAGGGTGGGACCAGCGATTGGGACGAAGTCGTAACAAGGTAGCCGTAGCGGAAGCTGCGGCTGGATCACCTCCTTTCTAGGGAGAATGCCCACGAGCATTCGCCCGGCACTCAGCGGTGGGTGCCTGGTGCACGTGTGGCACTACCCAGGTCGATCGGCCCCGGTTCGCCGGTGGTCGTAACCTTCAAGGCTCCCCAGCAGCCTTCTTCCGTCCGCTATCCAGTCTTTAAGGTGCACTGGCCACACAGAGGGGCCATTAGCTCAGCTGGTTAGAGCGCAGTCCTGATAAGACTGAGGTCTCTGGTTCGAGTCCAGAATGGCCCACCATCCTGGCCCGAGAGCTGAGCAGTTGGCTCCCGGGCAAGCCCGTGGCATACTAGAACAGTCCAGACCCGGAGGGGCCGTAGCTTAGTTGGGAGAGCGCCGCCTTTGCACGGCGGAGGTCAGGAGTTCGAATCTCCTCGGCTCCACCAACACAAGCGCCAACCCGCCGGGAATCACAGAGGAGCAATCCGCATAGCAGGCGAAACCGACTAGCCGACTTCGAACGCAACGGATGGACACCGGTCCGCCGTCGCGGGCCGGTTTTGTTTTGCCCTCGCGCAGAGCTCCCCGCAGTTTCGCAATCGGCCAGTGCCCCATGGCACCGGCCGGCGACGAAGCTGGAACCGCCAGGAAACTGGCGGCGCACCTTAAGAACTGAAGAGCGAAGATACTGCATCGCTTCGGCGGAGCGCGCGAGCGCGAGGCCGGAGCATCGGGCAATTCATAGAATTCGAGTCTTAATGTAGGTCAAGCTACTTAGGGCGCGCGGTGGATGCCTTGGTATCAGGGGCCGATGAAGGACGTGGTAAGGCTGCGATAAGCCCCGCCTAGCTGCCAAACAAGCTTAAGCGGGGGTCTCCGAATGGGGTAACCCAGCCCGGCAAAACCGGGCTACTCCGGACTGAACACATAGGTCCGGTAGAGGGCACCGGGGGAACTGAAACATCTAAGTACCCCGAGGAAAAGAGAATATTCCCCTAGTAGCGGCGAGCGAACGGGGAAAAGCCCAAACCGCCAGGGTTCGCCCTGGCGGGGTTGTAGGGCCGGTCATTGTGCAGTTACCAATCGCGCGGGTAGGAGAATGGTCCTGGAAAGGCCAGCCAGAGAGGGTGATAGCCCCGTAGACGAAACTCGTCGCGACTGCCGACCGGTACCTGAGTACCACGGGACACGTGAAACCCCGTGGGAATCTGGGGAGACCACTTCCCAAGGCTAAATACCCCTGATGACCGATAGTGAACCAGTACCGTGAGGGAAAGGTGAAAAGTACCCCGGGAGGGGAGTGAAAGAGACCCTGAAACCGCGTGCTTACGTGCAGTCGGAGTCCGTTTCGGCGGATGACGGCGTGCCTATTGAAGAATGAGCCGGTGAGTTACTTTACGTGGCAAGGTTAAGCAAGGTGACTTGTGGAGCCGTAGCGAAAGCGAGTCCGAATAGGGCGATTGAGTCGCGTGGAGTAGACGCGAAACTGAGTGATCTACCCATGGGCAGCGTGAAGTCCAGGTAAAACTGGATGGAGGCGCGAACCTTCTAACGTTGCAAAGTTATTGGATGACCTGTGGGTAGCGGTGAAATGCCAAGCGAACTCAGAGATAGCTCGTTCTCCCCGAAATGCATTTAGGTGCAGCGTCAGGTGATCTCCTTCGGAGGTAGGGCTCTGAAAGGGCTAGGGGGCTTACCGCTTACCAAACCCTATCAAACCGCGAATGCCGTTGGACAAAACCTGGCAGTGAGACAGTGGGGGCTAAGCTTCATTGTCAAAAGGGAAACAGCCCAGACCACCAGCTAAGGTCCCGAAGTCCATGCTCAGTGTGAAAGGATGTTGAATCGCAAAAACAGCCAGGAGGTTGGCTTAGAAGCAGCCACCCTTTAAAGAGTGCGTAATAGCTCACTGGTCGAGTGGTTCTGCGCCGACAATTCAACGGGGCTAAGCATGGCACCGAAGCTGTGGGTCATCCTTCTTCGGAAGGGTGGCGGTAGGGGAGCGTTTGCTTCAGCTGTGAAGGGGAAGCCGTGAGGCACCCTGGAGCGAAGCGAAGTGAGAATGCCGGCATGAGTAGCGTAAGGTGCGTGAGAACCGCACCCCCCGTATACCTGAGGTTTCCTACGGAAGGTCAATCCGCGTAGGGTTAGTCGGGCCTAAGCCGAGGCCGAAAGGCGTAGGCGATGGACAGCTGGTTAGTATTCCAGCACCGCGTTGGTAGCGTTTGATGCAGAGGGGGGACCCAGGAGGGTAGGCTCCGCGGGCCCACTGGACATGGTCCGTTCCTGGTTTGTAGGCGTCTCACCGGAGGCAAATCCCTGGTGAGGTTAAGCTGAGGGGCCGGGACGAGTAGAGACTTTGTCAAAGCGAGGGGGCTCAGCCCACGCTGGCGAGAAAAGCCTCGCTGCTAGTTACCATTGCGCCCGTACCGCAAACCGACACTGGTAGGTGATGGTAAGCACCATAAGGGGATCGGGAGAACCTTCGTTAAGGAACTCGGCAAATTGGATCCGTAACTTCGGGAGAAGGATCGCCTCTGTCTGTGTACAGATTTACTTTGGAAGCAGATGGGGGCCGCAGTGAGCAGGCCCAGGCGACTGTTTATCAAAATCACAGGTCTCTGCAAAAGCGAAAGCTGACGTATAGGGGCTGACGCCTGCCCAGTGCCGGAAGGTTAAGGGGAGAGCTGCAAGGCTTGAACTGAAGCCCCGGTGAACGGCGGCCGTAACTATAACGGTCCTAAGGTAGCGAAATTCCTTGTCGGGTAAGTTCCGACCCGCACGAAAGGCGTAACGATCTGGGCACTGTCTCAACGAAGGACCCGGCGAAATTGAATTGACCGTGAAGATGCGGTTGACCCGCGGCAGGACAAAAAGACCCCGTGGAGCTTTACTGCAACTTGGCACTGGGAGTGGGTCTGAGATGCGTAGGATAGGTGGGAGGCTTTGAAGCGAGGCTTTCGGGCAGCGTGGAGCCATCCTTGAAATACCACCCTTCTCTGATCTGCTTTCTAACTCACGAGCAAGCG
Organism: Chloroflexi bacterium OLB14; assembly: GCA_001567105.1. GTDB lineage: Bacteria > Chloroflexota > Anaerolineae > Anaerolineales > Villigracilaceae > Villigracilis. The sequence continues at coordinate 1,679 of LMZR01000034.1, read as the reverse complement.
TGAGGACAGTGTCTGGTGGGCAGTTTGACTGGGGCGGTCGCCTCCTAAAATGTAACGGAGGCGCACAAAGGTTCCCTCAGGGTGGATGGAAATCACCCGCTGAGTGCATTGGCATAAGGGAGCTTGACTGCGAGACAAACACGTCGAGCAGGGGCGAAAGCCGGTCAAAGTGATCCTACGGTACCGAGTGGAAGGGCCGTGGCTTAACGGATATAAGCTACCCCGGGGATAACAGGCTTATCTTGCCCAAGCGTCCACAGCGACGGCAAGGTTTGGCACCTCGATGTCGGCTCGTCGCATCCTGGGGCTGGAGTAGGTCCCAAGGGTTGGGCTGTTCGCCCATTAAAGCGGTACGCGAGCTGGGTTCAGAACGTCGTGAGACAGTTCGGTCTCTATCCGCCGTGGGCGTAGGAGCCTTGAGAGGAGTTGCCCCTAGTACGAGAGGACCGGGGTGAACGGACCGCTGGTGTGCGGGTTGTTCCGCCAGGAGCACTGCCCGGTAGCCATGTCCGGATCGGATAAGCGCTGAAAGCATCTAAGTGCGAAGCCGACCTCAAGATGAGGGCTCCCACCGAGTTAATCGGGTAAGACCACAGGAAGACTACCTGTTCGATAGGCGCCAGGTGTAAGCACAGTAATGTGTTCAGCTGAGGCGTACTAATGGTCGAGGGCTTGACCTGCATTGAAGACTTGTTTTCTATGACGCGCCCTGCAGTACTTCGCTCTTCAGAACTTAAGGTGCACCCAACTTCGCACGGCACAGGTCGCGGGGTGGAGCAGTGGTAGCTCGTCGGGCTCATAACCCGAAGGCCGGGGGTTCGAATCCCTCCCCCGCTACCAATCCCCTCTACGCGCACGCTCTCAACGAGCCCTTCCACAAGGAAGGGCTCGTTTCGTTTTCCTTCGCCTCCTAACGCAAACCACCCTTCCCGCAACGCGGCGTCACGGTAAGCTCAATCGCAGGGGGTGTTCCCATTGGCCGACCTGCTCGCTCCGGGCCTCTGGTGGCTTCACGGCACCCGTGGCTCCAATGTCTACCTCGTCGAAGCCGATGACGGCCGGCTCGCAATGGTCGATACCGGCTTCGCATCGAGCGCGCCCGCCATCCTCGACGAGGTACGCGCGCACGGAGGCACGCTGTCCGCCATCCTGCTCACGCACATGCACCGCGACCACTCCGGCGCCGCAGCCGCGGTCCGCGAAGCCACCGGCGCCCTGCTGTACATCGGCCGGGGCGACTGCTTCCAGCGCGAGGGACAGGCGTTCCTCCACTCCACGGTCGGGCGTACGCACGTCGCTCGTTTCCTGGTCGGGCGCCTGAGCCGGTCAGACGCTCCCGACGTGCCCGTCGATGTGTGCATTGAAGCCGAATCCGAGATCCTGCCCGGGATCCGGGCCATCCCCGTGCCAGGCCACACGGCGGGCTCCTGCTGCTTCGTGGTCGATCGCCTGGGAGCCGCCTTCGTTGGCGACCTCGTGATCAGCCATGGCGGGGAGCTCACGCGCTCGATGCGCCTCGCCAACCGCGACGACGAACAGTACCTCGAGTCCATCCGGCAGTTCGCCGCGGCCGCGCCGGAGTCCGGATTGCCCGGGCACGGGGTGCCTGTGATGTCGGGGTTCGGCGACGCCCTGCGCGAGCTCGCTGCGCTGCCGCGCCGGCCGATGGGCGTCCGGAC
>LMZR01000033.1 GCA_001567105.1 Chloroflexi bacterium OLB14 | reverse complement strand
TTCAAATCATCCAATTCAATTTCAATACCTTTGCCCATTTCAATAGCGGCTTTCTTTCGTTTTTCAGAAAGTTGTTGTTGCTTGTTTGCAAAGTTTTTCTAACAACTTGGCTTCGTTCATTTCTAATTCATTGATGCGATCCGCCGCGCCTGTAATTGTTTCAAGTTGTGTGCGCGCATCTTCACCATAAGCAATGACGTTTGGAATACTGCCGCCATATTTTCGCTTGAGCGAATGAATCAAATCTAATCGTTCTTCAACTTGATCTAAACGTTTGGGATTAAATTCAATCTCATCGAGATAATTTCTTAAATTATGAATGATGTCTGAAACCGCTTCTAACGTGTTTTCGGCTTGGTTCGCCAATTCGACTTGTGATTCATCTACTTTTGCTAGTGCGCTTAACGCTTGCGCCGCCTGACCAAGCAAATCGGTTGCGGCGGGAGTTTCAGGCGAGCCTTCTTCTAAAATTGCAATAGCTTCTTGTGCATTTTGCGCCAGTGATTCAGCATTAGCCAATCTATCGCGTTCTTTTTTTAATTCATCTTCTTCGCCTGCTTTTAATTTAGCCGATTCAATTTCTTCGGCTTGATAGGTCAACATTTCAATTCGGCGGTCTGCATCGGCTTGCGCCTTTTTCAAATCGGATAATTCACGCCGTAAATTTAACAACTTATGATAACTCTCACGATATTCACTTAATGGTTTTGAAACTTCGGCATATCTATCTAACAAACCTAAATGAGCACGCGGGTCAAGCAATGATAAATGTTCGGCTTGACCATGAATATCTATCAGCAAGGCACCAATTTCTTTGAGCAGACCCACGTTGACGGTCCGCCCGTTGATGCGTGCTACACTTCGCCCCTCTTTGCGGACTTCACGCATCAGCACGACATAGTTTGGGTCATCCATCAAATCTTCACGTTTGAGAATTTCATGCACCGTTTCTTTTTCTGCACCTTTGAGTTGGAACACGCCCTCAACAAATGCCGCATCTGAATCAGTGCGGATGAAAGTTGAATCCGCTTTGCCACCGATTAACATCACCACAGCATCGAGGATGATAGATTTGCCTGCACCTGTTTCACCTGTTAGGATAATTAATCCATTACCAAAACGTAAATCTAATTTATCTATAATCGCAAAATTTTGTATGTGAAGTTCAGTTAACATAGTTAAAGTTGAATCCCTGAGACGCGTGTATAAACAATAGGTGTGACAATAAAAGCATAAACAGCAATTGCAAATGAAGCGAACCCGCCACCAAAGAAAAACATGATTAATGCAACTGGAATTGCACCTAGTACAACGCCTGTGGCACAAGCATAAAACAATGCTTTTGAACGGCGTTTATTGATGGCGCGCAATGTAATATTTGAAATAAGCCCGCCAGCCCAACCACCAATTGCAGCGGCGAGGAAGAACATATAAAAGCCAATAAACATAGCAGCGATTCCAACTAAGATGCTGATGATGAGTGATAAAACAAATGTAATACCGAAGCCAATTAAATAATCGTACCAAATGGCGGTATCAAATTTCTTTTTGCGTTGATTGATACATGCTTTGCACATGTAACCTGTTGGCGTGCTGACGGCGCAGGACGTGCAAATATAACGGTCACAGTTTTTGCAACGCAGTGACGTTTCTCGAGTTGGATGAACGTAACAGTAAGTAGTGTCTGTCATAATTAATTTAATTATTAATTTAATTTGGAGTCAGCCAGCTTGCTGGCGCATTACGGGAGCAAGCTCCCTGATTCCAAAATTACCTCGGCAATCTTAAAGAATTTCCATTCATGTGAACCGTAATATTTCGATAAAAATAACCTGCATCACCAAAACGCACAAATTGAGCAGTCACATCCGAAGCAGTGATGAGTACATGATCATCTTCCATCAAACTAATCGGCGCTTGCCCATCCACACTCAAAACAGTATTCTCACTTTGCACTTCAATATTTACAGATGAACCTTCCGAAAGCACAACGGCTCTATCTACTGAAAGATGTGCGGCGATTGGCACTAACAAAATATTTCTTAACTCTGGCGGGAGAATCGGTCCACCTGCCGCCAGTGCATAAGCCGTTGAACCCGTTGGCGTTGAAGCGATTAATCCATCAGCTACATAACTTGTTAAGTGCAAATTATCTACACTAGCAGTCAAATGTACGGGACGCAAATTTTGTCCACGCCCAACGACTACTTCATTCAAGGCAATCCAATTGCCCAGCGATTCTCCAGCACGGATATGTTCGGCTTTCAACAACATACGTTTTTCAATCCATGCTTCGCCGTTTAATAATTTATCAAAGTACTCTCGCCAATTCGTTTTATCAACTTGAATCAAAAAACCAATTCTGCCCAAGTTGACTCCTAAAACTGGCACATTGCTCGGCGCACATAAATGACAAGCCCGCAACACACTACCATCACCGCCAGCCATAATCAACAGATCAAACTCGCCACGCCTCACACGCTTACGCAACTCTTCATCATAAATCGAGCCAAACGGCGCAGTGATATTTTTTTCTTTCAAATAAGACGACATGATTTCGGCTTCAGCCATTGCTTCTGCATTTTTCGGGTAAGCCGTCACCACTGGATGTTTCGGAATGAAAGACATGTTGTAATTATAAGGTACACAAGTTTATAGGTAAACAGGTACACAACTACACAGGGGATATAGACTTGTTTACTTGTCTACCTGTCTACTTTTTTTCTAGACCAAACTTTCCTCGCACAGATTTCGATAACCGCATCCTTTACATCGGGACGGTTGGTTATGTGACCTTTCGACTTCTTTCTTAAAGTCATCTTCGCGCATGTCGGCGATTAACTCGATTAATGCACTTTCTAACTCTTTGGTATAACGAATTGAAAAATCTTTATTCTCGTAATGGATAATCCCATACGGCGGACGTTTACCATAATTTTTTTCAACTAACAAACAATACGAAGCCAACTGAAAAATATGTGAATCATACGGTGCTTCAGGCGCTTTACCAGATTTCACTTCCACTGGAATAATTTGATTATCTTTTTCAATTAGATAATCAGGTTTGCCAGTTAACCCAAGTGCCGCATAAAACAAAGGCTTTTCCACTTTACCCCAAGCACGTGTATCCGTATAAATGACTTGTCCACCAGGCAAGCCAGTCGCCTTTTGCTGACGATTCGATTGCCAGAAAAATATGAGAGCAAGCAAAAAAAGAATTACGATAATTGAAGACATAAAAAATTTAGATAATTAGAAACTTAACCTTTGTGACCTTCGTGTCCTTAGTGTTAAAAAAATTCATAACCATTGATAAGCCAAATAAGCCACCAGCAAAAGAATCGCTACCAGAAACAGAAACAGGCTCAAAGTCCGTGTGAAAGAGGCGATTAAAACTTTTCGCCCATGCTGACGATGCAAATCAGTTCCAGCCGCAAGTTCAGTCACATTTTCGGATGGGATACCCGTCTTGCGATACCACCATGCACGCCGACAATATAAATAACTTCCAATTTCAGAAGAGCGGATTGGTCGCATAAACCGAGTATAGCACAAATTTTCTAATTCGCTATTGCCATGTAATTACTAGCCACGCTAAAGAAAAATTAAAGGCTTAACGCAAATTCCGCGAATAGGCGAAAGACGCGAATTTTAGATTGTTGGCGAAATTCGCTTATTCGCGTTTTTTCGTGTTAAGATTTTTTGAATTTTGAGACACCACATTTCTTCGGGCTATAGCCCTCGCAATGACATAACATTATGATAAACTTTCGATGAAATTTTTTCGGAGGCAAAATGAAGCGCGAAACGTATGCTATTGAAATTGCAGGAGTAAAAAGAGAACTCCCCTTGTTTGAAATTAAATCTGGCTTACGCATTGCCATCTTAAATATTTTAGGTGATACAGAACTAGTCCAAGCCAGTGCTAAAGAATTAGCCAAAAAATTAAATGATGTTGACTTTGATGTGATTGTGACTGCCGAAGCAAAATCAATTCCGTTGGCGTATGCACTTTCAGTTGAAACAAAAAAACCATACATCGTTTTTCGCAAAACATATAAAGCCTACATGGGCGATGCTATTCAAGCCGAAACACTTTCTATTACAACTGGTCAGCCACAAACTTTAATTTTGGATGAAAAAGATAAAACATTAATTCAAAACAAAAAAGTTTTGGTTGTGGATGATGTCATCAGCACAGGTTCAACCCTACAAGGGATGCGCCTCATTTTAGACAAAGCCAACGCCACCATCGCCGCCGAAGCCGCCATTCTCACCGAAGGCGATCGCGCCCAGTGGGAAAATATCTATTCACTTGGGCATTTGCCACTGTTTACAGATTAATAAAATTGTAGGGACGAGATGACCTCGCCCCTACAAAGAAAACAATTCCAATTTCTTTTTTCGTGGAAGAGCCTTAATGGCTCTTTCTCTTTTTAATGCCGTGCTTTTATCAGGTTGTTCTTCAACATACACCAACTTAACAGGCAAACGCATTTTTGTATATCTTGCACCTTTACCTGCATTATGTTGTGCAACTCTTCTATCAACATCAACTGTCCAGCCTGTATATAACGTGCCATCTGAGCATTTAAGAATATAGCAAAAACAACTCATTTGTCTTTAGACTTAAAGCGCTTACTCATTGCCGAGCCAAACAGAGATTCTATAATAGAGGTTTTTTCAATCTTTTCTTCAAGCACACCCCATTCCCCTTTAATTTTTTCATCCAGCCAAGCCGTTCTACCTTGTTGAGCAACTTTTAGGTTTTCAGTAAAAGATGTCTCGTCTTTGTTTTCAAGGTCATCACGAAACTCCACCAGCGAATAAATCACTCTTTCTAAAGCACGGATTAAGTTCTCACGATTCTGAAAAGATAAAGAAGTTAATGCTTCAGCATGGTCGCCTTCAGTAAAGGCAGAAACAGCGCCAAAATATTCAGCACTGGCAATCTTCTGTGCTTCTTGCCAACCTGCTTGCTCTATAGTGGCATTTAATAAAGAGGCAGAAAGTAATTGTGGCAACAAATATGCCGAAGCTACCAACCCATCTGATTCAACAAAATCAGTTAACACCACAGAAGCCCCCAGTAGGTTTACCAAATCAGTAGCTAATTTGATGGCTTCACCAGGTGTACCAGCATGAGTTGAAAGTAAGAAAATGCTTTTAGAAAACAAATCAGGCTGAGGCTGATTCTGAAGCGTTGGCATCTTATCAAAGTAATTAACCCCAATTGAAGGCACTAATCCAACATAATGACAATATGCTGGCAAAATTTCTTTCACCCATTTAGAAACCTCAGATTTCACAAGGCTTAAGTCAATCAATACCACATCTTTTTTAACATCTTGTTTTATATGCTCAAATGTTTGGCGGATTTGATGTACAGGAATAGCCAAAATAATAATATCAGCATTTTCAACTGAGCTTGGCAAGTTATGGTTGGTAGCGTGCACTGCCCCAAGTTTTTTAGCACTTTGTTCAGCGCCATACTCTTTATCATGCCCCGTAATAAAAACTTTCTCCGTATTTTTGGAAAGTGCCAAGCCGATAGATGCCCCCACTTGCCCCAACCCAATAATTGTAATTTGAACAGGCATAGTTACCTCTTTTAGAATTGTTCTGCCTATTATATCTGCTTAAAATTCAAGAACCGCGGACGCCGACCGCGGTTCTTTTGAAAAAAAAAGGAGGAGAAGAGAAATCACCTTATTGCTTCAAATTTACCATACCTGATTCAATCCTACTTGACGCTAACCCTACGTTTACCCTACGATTGTTAGACAATTAACAAACTTGTAAACCTTGCGCTTCTCACCTAACCTCAAATTGTTAACTGCACTGCAAGCATGTTATAAACCCGGAATGTGTTTATTCTCCCATTCCGAAATTGCCCCCCGAATAATTGCCCTTATTTTTTCGTCTGGCACATCATCAATAGAGGGATATTTTTGCAAGCCTATATACACTTCCACCGCGCCTTCAGGGGACTCCTTCAAATGGAGTTTTTGTTCCTCTAGTGGTGTGCCTGCTATTTTTCTCTGCAAAACAGTGTCAATTTGTTGCACAATACTAAGTAAAGCGAATTCCTTTTCTGGGTCCAATTTTTTGGGAGCACTGCCACCAAAAATAGAAACAGGTTTCACTTCATTAGAGCTGGGCATTATGGCAGGCGTGCGGACAGGGGTAACTTGTGCCTTCACTTCATTTTTCACTTCATCTTTTACAACAGGTTGCGCAACTGGTTGCCCGCTTTCAATAAATGGTCTAATATAGGAAAGGTATTCTAATAAACGTTTTTTTTTCTTCAGCAGATATTGATGTTGTTAAAAGATTCCCATCCATTTCAACTTGCACACGATTATTTTCTTTTCTCAAACGCAACAAACTATCATCTCCCAGCAAGCCAGGGTTTTGTTCCTTTAACAGTTGAACTTGTTCTAATTTCTTTTCTGCCTCGGTGCGCATAATTTCAGCTTTTGTCTCCATCGCTTCAATTTTTTTGCGGGCATCAACATTCATATTTACATAACCAAGCAATGCTCCAATGCCAAACACAACCAAACCTATTACCCATAACAAAATTGTGGGGATTGTAGTCATTGCAAAATTAACTTCCATGTTTCTTCCTTTCAATTTTTTGGCACTGTGGGCAAAAATGTGTGCCGCGTTGCCCAACGAAAATCTTTTTTATTGTTGTGCCACAGGTCATACAAGGCTCATCTTCACGATCATACACGCGAAAATAATTTTGATATTCACCACCGCGATAGACCCAATCAATAGATGCGCCATTACGGCGGATGCCTTCTTTCAAAACTGACACAATCGCTTCATGCAACGCCTCAGCCTGTTTCTGTGTAACGGAGTTGGCAAATGCCTGCGGGTGGATTTTTGCTATATGCAAAGACTCATCTGCATAGATGTTGCCAACGCCTGCCAAAAATGTTTGGTCTAACAACACTGGTTTAATTTGACGTTTTCGTTTGTGCAAATTTTCAAATAACCATTGTGGCGTGAAATTTTTTTCTAAAGGTTCAGGTCCTAACTTGCCTAAAATTTTTTCAGGCTGATCTGTGAGCCAAACTTTACCAAATTTACGCACGTCGTTGAAGGCAAGTTGACTGTTGCCAGCCTTAGGCAGTTTCAGGTCAAGAATGAGGCGGTTATGTTTTTCAGGCTTAATTTTACCTTTTCTGACGGTCAAATCGCCACTCATCTTCAAATGTATAAGGAGATTGTAATTTTCGAGGGTCAAAACGATGTATTTTGCCCGCCTAGAAACGCTTTTAATCTTCTGCCCTTTGATTTGTTCCTTGAATTTTTTGGCAGATGGAGTGGCAATGGTGCGCGCCCAACGAACATCGGCAGAGACAATTGTTCTGCCGATAACATCTTTCTCTATTTTGCGAGCAACGGTTTCAACTTCAGGAAGTTCGGGCATAATTTTAGTTACAAGTTACAAGTTGAAAAGTTTGAAGGTTGTAACTTTTCAACTTGTAACTTTCCAACATTCTAACTTTACTCGTTGAACATCTCACCCACAGACCGACCTTCATGTGCGCGTTTGATAACTTCTCCCAATAAAGTAGCCACAGAGATGACTGTAATTTTTCCTTCAAGGTGTTTTAACTTTTCTGCTGAAAGTGGGGCAGTATCAGTAGTGATAATTTGTTTAATTGGCAACGAAGCCAAACGCTCTGCGCCATTGGCTGAAAGAATCGGATGAACAAAAATTAAATATACATCGCGTGCGCCTTTGCTTTTGACCAAGTTCACTGCTTGAGCAATAGAACCACCTGTATCTACTTCATCATCCACAATGATGACATCACGATTTTCGACTTCACCAATTAACGTCAAGGCTTCTGCTTTGGCATCATTACCCTGACGGCGTTTTTCAATGAAAGCAATCGGTGTATTTATATCTGCGGCATAGTTGCGACCTTTTTTGGCAAAGCCTAAATCAACTGAAACAACCACAGGGTCTTGCATATCTTTACGCAAATTCTGATTGACATAATCAACCAGTAAATGGGAAGCGGTTAACACATCACCAGGGATTGAAAAGAAGCCTTGAATTTGCCCAGCATGTGGGTCAAGCGTCATATATCTATCAGCACCTGCGGCTTCAATCATATCTGCTACCAAACGAGAAGTGATGGGTACACGCGGTTGGTCTTTTTTATCAGAACGTCCATAACATAAATATGGCACAACAGCAGTGATGCGCGCGGCAGAATCCAAACGCAAAGTTTGAATCATAATTAATAATTCCATTAAGTTACGATGCACTGGGGATGATGTCGTTTGAATCACATACACATCTTGTCCGCGCACACTGCCATTTAATTTTACAAACAAATTCTCATTTGGAAACTCAATCACCTCGCGCCCGCTTAAAGGCATGCCAAGATAATCTGCTATTTTTTGAGCGAGTTCAGGCGAACCTGTACCGCCAAATAATTTTATTCCGCCATATACTTTCAATTCTTCACGAACATGATGCATGTTTTATTTCTCCTTCTTGTTTGTACCGCAATATTTATGCTGCCTCAAAACTGCAAGATAAATACCACAAGAGGTACGATGTCTTGCGGTACTGTTCAAGATAATTAATTATTTCTTTTTCTTTCTCTTATCCCATTCAGAGCGTAACACGCCCATCAATAACACATCTTCATATTTGCCGTGTTTATAATTCGCTTCTCTTAATCGTCCTTCTAACACAAAGCCTGCATGTTCATAAGCACGTACAGCGCGCACATTATCGGCATATACCCGTAAATATACACGATTCAAATTCAAAGTTTCAAAACCATGTTGTTGCAATAAAGTCATGGCTTCGGTGCCATAACCTTTGTTCCATTCGGCTTTATCCCCAATCATAATCCCAACTTCACCACAGCGATTATTATTTTCAATTGCATGAAAACCGCAATTGCCAATCATCTTCCAACTTCTTCCCTTTTTAAGGTCAATCACAAACGGTCTTTCATTTGGATTTCTTTGCAGTAATAAATTAAACCAATTCTCTTCATCTGCCATAGAAAGCGGAAGATACATCGCTAACCCACGAGTTACTTCGGGGTCGTTGACCCATTCGTGAAATTTTTTCAAATCTTCACGTTCTACCGCACGCAAACGGATTCTTTCGCCATAAATAATACTCATTTCAACCTGCCATTCATTGTTTATAAAAATTTGCTCTCGCCGCAGTCCTCGGCGGCGAGGACGCCGTCGAGAGCAAGCAAGTTTGTATTCATTTCAATCTGCCATTCATCAATAATTTCACCGCTTCATACGGTGATAAATTTCTTTGACTAATTTTTTCTAAGACTTCATTATATTTTTTTTCAGATACATCTTCTCGAAAACGATTCATCAATGAACTTTGAATTAACGCTTCTAACTCGACCTGCAATCTGGTTCTGTCTCGTACAGCCCAATCTCCGCTGATTCTTAAATGCTCGGCGTGTTTCGCAATTGACTCAACAAGTTCAGCAATGCCAGTGCCTTCAGTAGAGACTGTTCGTTTAATAGGAGGAATCCACGTCAGCGAGGCAGAGGCTTTTTGAGCAGGAGCAACTGTCCGCATGGTTGAGCCGTGATGTCTAAAAATCCGTTCAGTAGGATGTGCTAATTCCAACATCGCTTTCAATGCTTTTTCTGTATTTTCTACGCCAGGTCTATCAGCTTTGTTGACGACGAGAATATCTGCAATTTCTAAAATGCCCGCTTTGATGGCTTGAATATCGTCACCAAGCCCAGGCGCTTCGACAACTAATGTAGTGTGCGCGAGTTTTGCAATATCCACTTCGCTTTGACCCGCACCAACTGTTTCGATAATGATGATGTCAAAACCTGCTGCATCAAATGCTTGCGTCATGTTGGCAGTGGATTGCGCCAAGCCGCCCAACGAACCACGCGTTGCCATTGAACGAATATAAACATTTGCATCGCCAGATAAATCGCGCATGCGCACACGATCACCTAAAACTGCTCCACCAGTAAACGGGCTTGACGGATCAACTGCAAGGATAGCAATTTTTTTATTTTCTGTTTTGCGATAATGCAATGCAAGTTGATTCACTAAAGATGATTTACCTGTGCCAGGTGCGCCAGTGACTCCAATGAGATGTGCTTTGCCTGTGTGTGCAAATAATTCAATTAAAGCACTCTGACCTTCAGGTGCATTGTTTTCTATTTTGGTCAGCAACTTTGCTAATGCTAAGCGGTTGCCGTTGAGAATTTCTTGTGTGGTTGTCATATTTTTTAACACGAAGGGCACGAAGTACACAAAGTTTTTTTATTATGCTTAAGCCGCCGTCCTCTGTGCAGAACGCGAATATTTATTTTTTTATAAAACAAAAACACAGAGTCAATGCTCTGTGCTGATTAAAATTATCCTGCAAATGATTCCTTAATATCACGAATGATATCTTCTGTTGAAGCACCTGGACCATACACGCCAGCCACACCCATTTCTTTGAGGCGAGATAAATCTTCATCGGGGATGATTCCGCCAATAAAAACTTTGACATCTGTTTGCCCATTGGCACGCAATAATTCCATAATGCGAGGTGCTAATGCCATGTGTGCGCCTGATAATACTGAAAGCCCAACTACATCTACATCTTCTTGTAAGGCGGCTTCGGCTATCATTTCAGGTGTTTGACGTAAGCCAGTATAAATCACTTCCATGCCTGCATCACGCAAAGCACGCGCTACAACTTTTGCTCCACGGTCGTGACCATCCAGCCCAGGTTTGGCAACTAACACTCTAATTTTTTTATCTGCCATTGTTCCTCCGATAATCAATCGTTAATGTGATTATACTCGTGAGAGGTGATTAATACTATATATCACAAATGGGGTTAATAAATGTGAAAGGATTGATTGTGAAATTGACATCTTGCAAAAGTCTCTTTTAGCCACGGATTACACAGATTTACACCGATTTCTTTTAACATCTGTGATAATCCGTGAAATCTGTGGCAAAAAATTTCGTAGCCTATTTAGAACACTTATACAAAAGGTCTAAATGAAAACTCCGAGATTTCAAAATCTCGGAGTTTTCATTTCACTATTATTTTACTCAATTTTGTCACGCTACAAGCGTGACCTATGGTGTATCTATCGGCTGTGACTGATCCCCATAATCCAGCACTTGTCTCATTTGCGTTGCACCTTCGGGCGGACCAACTATCTTTTTATCTTCCATCATATCTACAATGCGAGAGGCGCGTGTGTAACCGATTCTTAATCGCCTTTGTAGCATGGAAACTGAAGCGCGTCCTTCTTTGCGGATAATTGCTACTGCTTCTTCAAACAATGGATCCCCTTCAACTTTTACTTCGTTCTCCCATAAAGGTGCTTGTTTCATCGGCACATTTTCAGGGACAGAATCTGCTGGTGAAGAACCTGCTACGGCATAGGTACTACCACCGCCTGCTTGCGTTTTCCAAAAATCAACTAACTTATGAATCTCACCGTCAGAGACGAAGACACCTTGCAAGCGGACTGCGGCTGGCGCATCGGGTGCTTGATATAACATATCACCACGCCCTAATAATCTTTCAGCACCTGGTTGATCTAAAATTACACGGCTATCAGTATTAGATGCTACTGCAAAAGCAATACGCGCAGGGAAGTTGGCTTTGATTAAACCCGTCACCACATCTACAGATGGACGTTGTGTAGCCAGAATCATGTGAATGCCCGTAGCACGCGCAAGTTGTGCTAAACGTGTGATTGTTTTTTCTGTTTCATCGGGCGCAATCATCATCAAGTCGGCGAGTTCGTCAATCACAATTACCAGATAAGGTAACTTCTTTTGATTTTGCAATTTCATTTTGGCGTTGTAATCAATAATATTTCTTGAGCCAACTTGGGCAAACATGTGATAACGCTTATCCATTTCACGCGTCATCCATTGCAATGCACCGATGACTCGATCCATTTCAACAACTACAGGTCCAAGCAAATGTGGCACGCCGTTATAACCAGTTAACTCAACCCGTTTGGGATCAACTAAAACTAAACGCAAATCATCAGGGGTGTTGTATAACAACATACAAGTTAAAATCGCGTTCACACAAACAGATTTACCAGAACCCGTTGTACCAGCAATTAACATGTGTGGCATATTTTCAATACTAGCAATTGATGGCAAGCCTGCTACGTCACGCCCTAAGGCAAAACTTAAAGGTCGCTTGTAATTTTTATACACTTCGCTTTCTAAAATATCGCGCAATGCCACCATTGCCATTTCATCGTTTGGAACTTCGATACCAACATAACTATGACCAGGCACAGGTGCTTGGATTCTGATACGTGGTGCGGCAAGTGCTAATGCTAAATCATCAGATAAAGATGCAATTTTACTGACGCGGACTCTTGTGCGAACACCGCCTCTGGTCTCAACGAAAAGTGGTTCAACTCCGAATTGCGTGATGCTTGGTCCACTGCTGATAGCAACTACTTGCGCTGGCGCGCCAAAGGATGCTAAAGTTTCTTCTATTAGACGCGCGCGTTGTTGTATGACTTCATCATTCATAGATGGAGCATTACCTGCATCTAAAATATCGGTCACGTCTGGTAATTTCCAGTCTATGACTGTGACTCCGCTACGCGTTTGAACTGGTTGAACAGGTACGCTGTTTGTTTGCGTTTGCGGAAGTGCAGAAGGATCTATCGGCGTGTATCCGTTTGTTGAAACAGAATCAACTGTCGGCGCGGATTGAGGCGCAGTGCGTTTCATCAAAATATTTTTTATCTTGCTCAGCAATAATGGAATCCAGAAAAATAATTCTGTGACGGGTTTATCTAATGTGACTGCGATGCCGATGATGAGCCATGCCATTAATGCAATGATTGCACCGCCAGAGCCAAGTGCGCCCCATAAAAATCGTTGAAATAAACCACCAATGTAACCACCGCCCGCGCCAGTTAATGCAACCGCTTTGGCGGTTTCGGCTGTGGCAACGAAAGCATGTAATAAAGTTAAGAACCAAAGAAAAAGAATCAGGCTACCAATTGCACGTTCGATTGATAATGGTGGAATGCGCTCGATTTTGCGAATCACTAGCCAGATGCCAAAACCCATTAAACCAAATGGCAGAATGTAAACGCCCCAACCAAACAGTTGGGCAATAAAAAATATAATGCCACCAACAATAGCAGAACGATTGGCTGAAATTAAACCTAATAAAATAATTAAGCCGATGCTAACGAGTATATAACCAACAACATCTAATTTTCTTTCGGCTGAAAGTTGCTCCCACCATGTTAATTGACGTTCAGATGGTGAGTGTGTTGGGGTTTGTGATGTAGGAATAGATTTATTACTGGGCAATCCACCTTTTTTTTGTGATGAAGGTTTGCCAGTGTTTTTTTTTATTTTTGGGGGAAGGTTTTTTTTTTGAAAAAGGAAAACATAGTTTCGTAATGCGTGAAACGTAATGAATAATTTATAAATAGTAATTTGCAATTCTTAAAATCATTATAGCACAAATGGTCTGTTTTTCTTAAGGTACAATTGAAAAGTTTTTAATCAAAGATAAATCATTTAATCCACTAATCTGCGCGAATTTTTTATAGATTAGTGTAGATTGGCGAGGATTAGCGGATAAAGTTTTTGATCAAAAAATTAAGGACTCACTTTGTTTGAAATTTTATTTCTCGGCACATCAGCATCGGCGCCCTCTGCACAACGCGGATTATCCGCGCACATCATTTCACATAATGAATATCGATTCTTAGTTGATTGTGGCGAAGGTACACAACGTCAAATTTTACAATCGGGCAAAGGCTTCAAACGGTTAACGCGTGTTTTATTAACACATGGTCATCTCGATCATATTCTGGGCTTGGCAGGTTTGTTATCAACTTTTATGCGCTGGGAAGCCATCGAAGAGTTTGAAATTCTTGGCACCAAAGGCACGCTCGAAAGAGTGCGTACACTTTTGTATGATGTTGTGTTAAGAGGAAAAAATCCGCCCATGCCACTTCGTCTCACCGAAATTAAACCTGGCATAATTTTTGAAGCCGATGATTTTACTATCACTGCTTTTCCTGTCACCCATCGCGGGACTGATAGTTTGGGATATATCTTTGAAGAAAAATCTCGGCGTCCGTTTTTGGCTGAAAAAGCAGATGCACTTGGCGTGCCGTTTGGACCTGAACGCCGTGATTTAGTTAATGGAAAAGAAATTACATTGCCCGATGGAAAACGCATCACACCTGACCTTGTACTTGGTGACTTGGAACGCGGCAGTAAACTTGTCCTCGTCGGTGACACTGGCAAAATTGACAACTTAATAGATGTTTGTAAAGATGCTGATGCTGTTGTAATTGAGTCAACATATATGGATGAAGAAGCCGATATGGCAAAACAGTTTTCACATCTGACAGCCAAAATGGGTGCGGAACTTGCTCAAAAAGCAGGGGTTAAAAAACTAATTCTGACGCATCTCTCACGCCGTTATCGTGGTAAAGATGTGTTAGCAGAAGCCCAAACAATTTTTGAAAATACAGTTGTTGCAAGAGATTTTGATACATTCATAATTAAACGATAGACTGCAGACCATAGACCATCTTTTATCGTCCACGATCTATTGTCTATGGTCTATATATTAGGTGAAATAAGATGGCAGATAAATTTACAGTCGGCATATTAACCTCAGGTGGTGATGCTCCAGGCATGAACGCCGCTATTCGAGCAGTGGTACGAACAGCCTTAGCCAATAACATGGATGTGATTGGAGTCACACATGGTTTTGAAGGGTTAATCAATGGTGAGTTTAATCAGATGGGTGCTAGAGATGTGGGCGGAATTTTACAACGCGGTGGCACGATTTTGTTAACCAGTAGAAGCCAAAGGTTTATGGAATCAGCTGGGCAGAGAGAAGCAATTAGACGCATGAATGAAGCGGGCATGGATGCGTTAATCGTCATCGGTGGTGAAGGGTCAATGAATGGCGCACATGCTTTATCAAAAAAAGGAATCAAGGTTATTGGAATCCCTGCTAGTATTGATAATGATATTTACGGCACACACATTGCCATTGGGGCTGATACTGCTATGAATACGATTATGGATGCAGTAGATAAATTGCGTGATACTGCCTCATCACATTCGCGTGCTTTTTTAATTGAAACAATGGGTCGTCACAGTGGTTACTTAGCAGTGATGACTGGCATTGCTTGTGGTGCAGAAGTGGTTTTGATTCCCGAAGCACCAATTACGATAGATGAAATTGCAGCAGCAGTTGAAGATGCTTATAAACGTGGTAAGACTCATGCCATTATTGTCAATGCAGAAGGTTCGGGGATTCGCACCACAGATTTAGCCGCAAAAATTGATGAAATGGATGTGGGCTTCAAAACACGCATGACGATTCTTGGTCACATTCAACGTGGCGGTTCACCCACTGCGTATGATCGTTTACTGGCTTCGAGATTCGGAGTCAAAGCCGTGGAAGCACTTGTTGAAGGCACACATGGTGTGATGACTGGTTTACGAGGCAAAGGCGTTGATTTTACTAATCTTGCTGATGTGATTAGCAATAAACATAGAATCAATTTAGAGTATTATCACATGGCGAAAGTGTTGGCGAGGTAGCTATGAGTGATGGAAGGGTGTTTTATGACTAAAACGATTTATCACTTATTAATCAGAGGATTTTTATTTATTATTCTTTTCTTATCGTCATGTAATATTCTTCCAAATAACAATTTACCTTCTTATGAAGAAAGATTAGAAAAAGCCAAACCACTTATTAATGATGCATTAGAAGATATGACACAAGAAAATTATTTGGGGGCAATACAAAAATGGGATGAAGTATTAGCAAGTGTTCCAGAATATGCGGATGGATATTATCAACGTAGCTCTTCATATTTAAGTCTGATGGAACATGAGCATAATTTAGAAGAATATCAAACCCTACTGAATCATGCCCTTAAAGATGTTGATACCGCAATTTCACTTTCGCCAGCTCCGATTGGGAATTATTATTTTACGAGGTATAAGATTTATGATTCTCTTGCCTCTTTGCAAGAAACAAGGGCAGAATTTATTCCACTTGAAGAAATTGCTTTAGAAAACTTATTAACATCGTACCAATATGGAACAACTGAGCCTTTAGCAAATCGTAATGTTCTTTTTGCTTTATATGTCTTAGGACGGTGTGATGAGATGCTAATAGAAACACAAAAACAACTTAAGGTACAAACAGAACCAAGTGCTACACTAAATTTAGCGATGGGGTTATATTATTATTGTATTGAAGATCTAGAAACTGCTGTTAAATTTACTGCTGAATCTGTAAGAGTTGGAATAGAAAAGAATGTGACGGCTGGTTTATGTCAGAGAAGTTTTGATCATGCGAAAGTCTTGTATTCTTTAGGAAGGTACGATGAAGCACTTGAGACACTACAAAATTCTTTTATATTAAGTCCTAATTTTTGTGGTTATCGCTATTATTTACGCGGTTTAATATATGCCACTATTGGAAATATTGAAAATGCTGAAAAGGATTTAGCCTTTGGCATGACTCAAACTTGGTCAAGAGGCGGGCTTTTGCCATATACACAAGCAAAAATTGCTCTCTCTAATGGAGATGTTGAATCTGCTATTTCTTTACTCCAAACTGCCGAAGCAACCTATCACATCCAAGAACCAATGCTTAAATTAATACAAATAGATTTAGAAAATTTAGGCGGAAAAAAACTCGAGATATTCCCTCCAACACCATTTGTTACACCTATACAGAGTTTTACACCATAAAAAGTTGAATTTTCTGCAAAAAGCCAACAGCCAATCGCTAACGGCTAATAGCTATTCGCTAACAGTCACCTGAATCACCGCTGACTCTACAACTTGCTCATTGCGCACAACAATCAACTGCACAGCATACAAACCACTTAAACCTGTTGTATCCCATTCTGCCAAAATATTTCCTTCTACTGGAGTTGTGTTATCAGCACCCAACTGAATCCACTCTTGCGGATTTAATCCCTTGCCAACCTGCACACGATACGAAACAAAATTTTCACCCGAAGCCGTGCCGATAATTTGCACAACACCACTCACATCTGCAAACAAAGCAGGGAAAGTGATATTAACATTCGGATTAATCGGTGGTGCTTGAATAGCGTCATACGAAGTCGGCGGAATATCCAAACCTGCACTTTGCGCCCAATCTCTTGCCTCATCAGGATAAACCAAATAAATTTTATTATCAATTAATTCTGGCGGAGTAAACACAGTGGCTAATAAACCCGTCTCACGATTGATAGAAAATTCTCGAAACAAATTATCCGCTTGTGTTGGTTCACTGCCATTCAAAAAAAACTTCACTGACCAAATTCGGACATTCACGCGTTGGCAACAAACCCGAAGGGTCACATACTGTAATAGTTGAAAACGCCTAACGGAGCAGACCAACCATCCGCAGGTTTATTTTGTGATGCAGTTTGCACCAACGCATTCCACAACACAGCAGGAAATCCTCGGGGTTACCCCCCTCCTCTCCCCCCTGAAGGGGGGATGTAAGGGTATGAATTCCACTCCACGTCCCCACAACATAATACGGAGTGTAACCAACTACCCAAGCATCTTTACCATCAAACGTTTCACCAACTTTTATACCCGCAGGTCTATGCACATCAAATGTGGTTGCGCGTTCTGCATCATCACTTAATACATGCGTCATCACATAAGACATAGCAGGCGTTATCACAGTTTGTGCTTGCGGAATAGACCAATCCAACATCACCGATTTATCCACACCTTCCACACGCAACACACTCACAGGCACAAACTCATCATTTACATTTTGTCCAAAATGCACACCTTGCGTTGCAAACACACCATACACACTGGCTACATCCATTAACGAAATATCATCATTGATATCAATGCCAAACGAACTAGCAATATCAATTACATTTTCAACACCCATTTGATTTTTCAAAATTTCCACAGGCACTTGATAATCATTTAACAACGCTGTTCTTAATCGCATAGGTCCATGAAATTCAGCATCAAAGTTTTGATAATTATTTTCATTTGGGATATCCCATGTTAACGAGGCTGGACTCAAGCCGCGAGTGAATCCTGTTAAATAGACAAACGCATCAAGACTCGACCCTGCTTGGTGACTGCTCATCAGCGGAGTTTCTATTCCCTGATTTGTTTCTCCAACCAATGCCAATACCTGACCTGTTGTAGGGTCAATAATGATGGCACTGGCAGATGAATCTGGGAATGTTGTAGCAGGTGGTAATGATGGTAATAAACGTGCTGAATCACAATTGTTATTTGATTCTGCTAGACCTGCTAAACGAATGGCATAAACTTCAGTGGTGCAAGTGGCTTGTTTTTGTAATTGATAATCCAATGTTGTGATGATGGTAATGCCACCACGTTGTAAACGTTCACGCGGAATTTGTGACTCGATTTGAGATAAGACCAAGTTGACGAAAGCAGGAGCAATTATCGGCTGAGTCTGAGGCGCGGGCTGAATGATAGGAGTCTCTGCTAAGGCTATGGCAGTCGCTTCATTGCTAGCGAGTCTTAATTGATTCATCACATATAAAACTTCACGCCCACGTTGCAATGCCACACTTTCAGCATCCAACGGATTCAAAGCAGGCGTTTCAATCACTGCCGCCAAAATTGCAGATTCAGCCAGTGTCAGTTGCTCAACAGGTTTGCCAAAATAAATTTGCGCGGCGGCTTCAACTCCATAAGCATGATTACCAAAATTTGCAGCGTTGAGATACCACTCAAGAATTTGTGTGCGCCCAAATTGTGCAGTGATTTGTGCCGCTAAAATTCTCTCACGAATGGCGCGTTTGGTAGATGATGGTTCGTTGTATAACAAAAAATCATACACAAGTTTTTGTGCAATGGTTGGATGTGAATCTGGATTATCAAGTTCATCCAACGCATAACCTGAATGACGATTAAACTGCGGGTCTGTGACGGCGATAACAGCGTTGATTAACGTTTGCGGAATGTGTTGTGAATTTTGTTCACCAATTGGAATATAACGGCGCGGAGATTCATTCGGCGAAAATGTTGCCAACAATTGCAAACCAGTTCTATCGTAAATGCGAGTCGGTTGTAATAACAAGCCATCAGGTGGATTAAATAAACGCGGCAAAATTTCTGTGGATGGTAAATCTTGTGTAATGTCGGCATAGGCAAACGCAGCGAGAATGATCACTACGCCTAATAAAATAGAAATGACAATGCCAATGCTGAGGACAAATCCACGCTGGCGATTTGAATGTTTGTTTTGCTGATTTAATCTGCGTTCACGTCTGGCACGCAAAATGGGGAGGGTGGAGGGCATGGCTCTTATTTAACCACAAAGGGCACAAAGCACACAAAGGAATTTGAGAAAAGGTATTGAGAACAAAACTCCGAGATTTTGAAAATCCCGGAGCTTTATTGTGTTTTCGCAAATCTACTATATCGCCATTCCAAAGATTCTTTACTTGGGTAATGGTTTTTTGAATTTGGCAAAATTAATTTTGTGTGATGTAAGCCTTTTAGCAGAAGGTTAGTGAATATTACTAAGATGATTTGCCCAGTATTTTGAGTAACTTATGATTTAAGAATAGGTGATGCTTTCCAACAAAGGCTTCTTTCAAGATACCCATCTCTGCTAATTGAGATAAGTATCTACTTGTGGTTGTATAGTGCATATTTAACTGACTGGCCAGTTTTGTAGGTGTAATCACAGGATAAGTAAATAAGGCTTCAACAAGATCCAGTCCATAAATCTTTTTATTCTGCGACCTGATTTGTTCCTTTATTTTCTCAAATAGTACAGTAATACTTTGTAAGTCATGGCGAGTTTCCACTGCTTTAATATAAAAACCTTGTAGCATGTATTCAATGAAGCCATGCCAATCTTGTTTTCTGGTGACATTTAATAAATGGTGATAATACTCTGAACGATATTGATTAATATATCCACTGATATACAAAACAGGAAATTGAAGTAGGTCATATTTAATAAGTTGTAAAACCATTAAGATACGACCTGTTCTACCATTTCCATCACGAAATGGATGGATTGCTTCAAATTGATAGTGACTAATAATGGCTCGAATCAAAGGGTCTATCGATTCATCTAGGTAATTTGTATAGTTTTCCCAATTACTTATTAAGGTCGGAATATCACTTGCAATGGGAGGAGTATATAAACTTTCACCACTAGCGAGGTTAGCAATTTGATTTTGTTCACGCCTGTATTGACCATTTCCATTAGGCATTAATCTTGATTGTATTCCGTTAATAAGCCTAGTAGATAAAGCATATTTTCCCAAATTATCAAATCCCCAATTCATTGCTTCTCGATATCTTAAAACTTCTTTATCAGGTTGACGTTGTTCTGCTTCAGGGAATAATTGCCATTGCAAGACATCTGCTAAAGTTGTGTTGATATTTTCAATATTTGAACTTGCCACTGATTCTCGAATAATAGCAGGCGACATAAGCAAAAGCGGATTTGGGATTTGCCCGCACATGCCCTTTAACTCTGCTAATTGCACACGCGCTTTTATTAATAAGTCATCAAAATCAATATTGGCAATCTCTTTAGAAGGCGGAAGTGGGCTTAATTTGTGGGGATATGTTGGATTAAATGACATATCTCTTTCAATATATCATTTTTTTGTTTTTTTGCAATATATCGAAATGTATGTAACTTCACTCCCCCAACAAATCTCCCAGCCAACTGAACAGACCGCCTTCATTGCTATCATCAGCGCTGCTTTCTACTTTTCCATTTTGCCCGTTGATTAATAGGAGATGTTGTTGTCCGTTGAGGGGCAGTTCGGTCATCCAGACTGGTAAAAGGTTCAATTTGAAAGAATCAACCATCAGCTTGGCAGATGAAGCGTTGATGATGTTAGTAACACCCGTCAGGCTTGGTAAATCATCTTTATATTTTTTATAAGTCATACTGCGCGCATCTAAAGAAGCATCAGCCATTGGCACATCATAAATTTCGGCGAGGAAGCCAGCCAAATAACACGGGTCGTATGCTTTGAGATTTTTCAAATTAAAACTTGGCAGCAATTCAAAAAAAACAGATGAGGCTTTGCGTGAAGCAGGGATTGGATAATCATTGACGATAATTGGATACTCATCTGAAACGCGGATAACTTTTCTTTGTTCGCGTCCACCTAAAAATTCATTTTGCGTTTCAATCATTTCGCCTGTGTAAGCAATTGAACCGCCAACATCAAAAGTCCATAACGGCAAATATAAAGCGCGTGGAAGTTCAACTTGTTTTTCAGGTTTGAAATGATTCTGCTCCACCCATGTGATTAAATGTTTAACCGCTTGTTTTTGATCAATTGCAAAAGGCAGAATTGAATCGGGGGCTAATAAATCTTTTGTTTTTTCTAAACTCACTACATGAGGCGAGTTGCAATACGCGCATGAAGCAGAGATTTGTTTGGGCGGCAAAATAAATTCTGCGCCACAACCATTACAATGAAAGGCTTGTTCTTGTAATGGCTTGCCATGTCCTTTCATAGTTGCCATAGCAATTAAAAAATTCTTTTTCTTCATTTTTTTTCTTATCAACACCGAGTGCATTTTGCGTGGTGCAATAATCACATACCAAAGCATTGCTACCATCAGGTGCAAATGACATGCGTCCGCCACATTTAGGACACATAAATCTTTGTGCATCTGCATTTCTTAAATCTTGTGGTGCTTCGGGCAATTTGTTTGGGTCAATTACATCGTCTGTTTTTAATGTCCCCTCTAAAATGGCTAACGAACGGCGTGCGCGAGCGTGACGTAAATCATGCGCCAAACAATTTTCTAAGGCTTTGCGTTTTTCTATTTTATTATCAACAACTTCACTCATCCAAAACCATGCTTCGGCAATCACATCATGTGTGCGTGCCATATAAATTGCACGGTCTAAATATCGGCGCGCAGAATCTTTGCTACCGCTTTTTGCTTCTATGATTCCAGTGCGTAATAATTCTTTGGCGTAATTTGAGTCCATTGATTCCTATTCCGTGATGCGTAATGCGTAAATTACGAATTACGATTTACGACTTACGCATTTTCACGCACAAGTGCATCCGTCATTTTGGCAACACGTGCCATTTCTTTAACATCATGCACTCGAATTATATCTGCACCGCGCGCAATTCCAATAGCAATGGTTGCAGATGTTCCTTCGATACGTTCTTCGGGTGGTAAGTCTAATGTAAAACCGATAAATGATTTTCTGGATGTGCCTAACAAAACAGGATAACCTAATTTTTTGATTTCATCTAATCTGTTGATTAATTCTAGATTATGTTCACGCTTCTTGCCAAAGCCGATGCCTGGGTCTAACCAGATTGCATTTTTTTTAATCCCAGCCTTGTGAGCAAGTTCCACGCTAACTAATAATTCACGTTTTACATCTTCAATTAAATTTTCATACTCTGCACCGATGTAAGTAGCCCCAAGTTTTTCTCTCACCTCAACATTAGATGGGTTACTACGATTGTGCATCAAAATAACTGGCACTGCATATTTTGCGACGATGTTCGCAAGGTTTGAATCTGCTCTTAATCCCCACACATCATTGACGATATGTGCG
>LMZR01000032.1 GCA_001567105.1 Chloroflexi bacterium OLB14 | reverse complement strand
CGCCTCATCTCTGACCCATTGCGGGTTGCCATACTGGAAACGCCTGCTGGCTTTGAGTTAAACGCTTCGTTGGTTGCAAACCGTGTTGGTGAATTTTTGAAAACGCGTTTGCAAAATTTCAAACCAAGCATTGACTTAATCCCCGCGCGAAAAAAAGATACGCACTACAGCCCCGATAATTTAGAAATTTTAAAACCATTATTAACTGCTAACTTAATTTTTATGGGACCTGGTAGCCCGAGTTATTTAGCACGTCAATTAAAAAACACACTGGCTTGGGATATTATCCGCGCACGTCACAGACAAGGTGCAATATTAGCATTTGCATCTGCCGCTACGATTTCAGTAGGGAAATATGTTTTGCCTGTGTATGAAATTTATAAAGTCGGTGAAGAAGTGCATGTGAAAGATGGTTTAGATTTTTTTGCAGATTTTGGTTTACAACTTTCATTCATCCCGCATTGGAATAATAGCGAAGGTGGCACAGATTTAGATACCAGCCGTTGTTTTGTAGGCGTGAGCCGTTTTGACGAATGGCGAAATTTAACTTCCAAAGAAAATGTTATTGTTGGTTTAGATGAACATTCAGGCTTGGTCATTGATTTTGAAAATCAAACCTGTGCTGTGCATGGAGTCAGTTCTGTTAGCGTTGTCAAAAATAATCAAACTAAGATTTACCCTGCTGAATCTAGTTTTGCATTAAGTGAATTAGGAGATTTTCAAACTCCGAACCCAATTGAACAAAATATTCCCCCTGAAATTTGGCAAATGACTTTAGATGCACAAACTATAAATGAAGAAAAACCTTCAGACGAAGTTTTGAATTTACTTGAACAACGTAAACAGGCTCGTGCCAAAAAAGATTTCGCCGAATCGGATAGATTGCGCGATGAAATTGCAAAATTAGGTTGGACTGTGAAAGATACGAAAGAAGGGCAAGTTTTAGTAAAGCCTTGACAATTGACCATAGACAACGGACGATAATAAAAACCGTCTATGGTTTATCGTCAATCGTCCAATAAATGCGTTAAAATTACTGCATGAATAAGGAGTATTTATGCGTGCAGTAGATATCATCATCAAAAAAACGTGACAAGATTGAATTAACAGCCGAAGAGATTAAATTTTTTGTTCATGGTTATACCAATGGGGATATTCCAGATTATCAAGCCTCAGCCTTTGCAATGGCAATCATGCTCAATGATATGACTGCCCAAGAAACAACAGACTTAACACTTGCTATGGCAAATTCTGGTCAGGTGTTAGACCTTTCCAAAATTGTTGACCTCGCAGTTGATAAACATTCTTCTGGTGGCGTGGGTGATAAAACTAGCATTGCAGTCATGCCGATGGTTGCGGCGTGTGGATTATCCGTTGGGAAAATGTCAGGTCGCGGATTAGGTTTCAGTGGTGGCACGTTAGATAAATTGGAATCAATCAAAGGCTATCGCGTAGATTTATCTACCGATGAATTCAAAAAACAATTAAAAGAAAAAGGGATTGTGCTAACAGGTCAGTCATTAGATTTAGCACCCGCTGATGGAAAATTTTACGCGCTTCGTGACGTGACTGGAACTGTTCCTTCACTTCCGCTAATTGCTTCCTCTATCATGTCTAAAAAAATTGCGGCAGGTGCCCAAGCCATTGTATTGGACGTCAAAACTGGGAATGGTGCTTTCATGGAAACATTAGATGAAGCCCGTAAACTTGCAAATCTCATGGTAGATATTGGACGTTTAGCAGGTAGAAAAACTGTAGCGTTGTTATCTGATATGAATCAGCCGTTAGGTGCAGCAGTGGGCAATGCACTTGAAACTATCGAAGCGATTAATACACTTAAAGGAAATGCTCCAGCAGATTTTATGGAACATTGTTTACATGTCGCTTCTCATGTGCTGTTGGTTGGTAATAAAGCCACAAGTTTAGATGAAGCCCGAAAGATGGCAGAACAATCTATTGCCGATGGCAGTGCATTGGAGAAGTTAAAAGTTTTGGTCAATGCCCAAGGTGGGGATGCGACCTTTATTGATGACACAACAAAATTTGAACGTGCACAAATTGTCGAACAAGTAAAAGCCCCACGAAGCGGAAACATTTCACAGGTCAATGCTAGAGGCGTGGGTGAGGCGGCAGTAAATCTGGGAGCAGGTAGAGCCAAAAAGGGCGATCCAATTGATCATGCAGTTGGATTCTTAATCCACAAAAAAGTTGGCGATGCAGTGAAAGCTGGCGATGTTTTGTTTGAAATCCATGCCAATGATAAAAATAAGTTAGCAGAAGCCCGCGAGGCGGTACTTGCAGCCTTTCAAATTAGTGAGCAACCAGTATCACCATTACCGCTGTTTTACGAGTAAAATAGAACATATTATATTAATCGTATAGGATATATCTGATGGCAAGAGTTGCATTACGCATTTACACCCAAGAAATTGAAGCCCTCATCGGGCAAGGTCATACTGATGAGGCGATTGCGCATTGCCGGCATATCTTAAAGACCTTTCCCAAACATCTTGAAACATATCGTTTATTGGGTAAAGCATATCTGGAAGCACGGCGTTATAACGAATCTATAGATATTTTAGGTCGTTTGTTAATGGCAGTGCCAGATGATTTTTCTGCTCATGTATGTTTAAGCATTATTCGAGATGAAGAAAATAAATTAGATGATGCAATTTGGCACATGGAACGTGCTTTCGAGGTACAGCCTTCCAACTCTGCTGTTCAAGGTGAATTACAAAGATTGTATGGCAAGCGTGATGGTATGCAACCGCCTAAAATTAGAATGACGCGGGGTGCGCTTGCTCGTATATACATGCAAGGCGAGTTATATCCTCAGTCCATTGCTGAAATTAGGGGCGTACTTACTGAAGACCCACAACGTGCTGATATGCAAGTATTGTTAGCAAATGCATATTTCAAGAGCGGGCAAAATTCAGACGCTACTGATTTATGTAATCAATTACTTAAACGTTATCCATATGCGTTTGATGCTAATCGTATTATGGTAGATTTGTTGCCTACTACAACGGGAGCATTAGAAAGCACACAAGTATATCGAATGCGGGTGGGCGAGATGGATCCCTACTCAAACTTTTCAACAGGCTCTACCTTTGATACCAGCAACGCGCCAGATGCTTCTATCAACCTAGAGAAGTTGGAATATCATGGTGAAGAAGTTCAACTTGAAAATAATTGGGGCTCGGCATTAGGCATTGAATTGACTTCAACTGCTGTACCTGCTATGTCTTCTAGCTTAGTGAGTGATCAACCTGATTGGTTAAAAGAAGTTGGCATCGGAACTGATATTGAAAACCAAACGCCTCAAGATAAGCTGACAGCTGATTCTGAAATTCAACAGAATGACGAAATCCCAGACTTTTTACGTGCCGCAGGTTGGGGCGAATCGACTGGACCTGAGCAACCAACTTCAATTTTTGATGAAGATCCAACTGAAAATACAAATTTAGTTGCCGCAGATTTACCCGATTGGCTTAAAGGGCAAGCCCCAAGCAACGAACCAGATACGATGTTGTCTCAAACTGAAAATTTTTCAAGAGCCTGTTACAAACGGCGAACTTGAGACAACAGATTGGCTTAGCCAGATTAGCAATTCAGATTCTCTTGAATCTGCTCAAGAAGAATCTATACCCGCTTCTGCTGACGAGAACGATATTCCAGATTGGTTGAGCGGAGTTGGAGGTGAACTAGAAATGTCAAACTCAAACCAAAATGATGATGACACGCTACAACCGACAAATCTACCTGATTGGTTAAAACAAGCTGAACCCAAGCAAGAAGCGTCATCTTCTGCTATTGAGAATTTGGGTGCATCATCTCAAGAGCAAGATGATGCCGTAGCATGGCTCGAATCGCTTGCGGCTAAGCATGGTGCTAAACCTGAAGAACTTGTTACGGACCCGAACAAACGAAGCGAAACGCCACCCGATTGGGTTTCACAAGCACAAAATATTGGTAATCAACCCTCCGCACAAGAACCAGCCATTATTGAGCCTGTAGATAATGCTCTCAATGTTGGCGAACAATTTTTTGCAGAGTTTGAAAAATCTTCAGCCGAAGAAGCAAAGGGCGAACAAACTGATGCGTGGCTGAATGATTTGGAAACCAAAGCAAGTGAAAATGAAGTAAAAGAAATTCCAGAATGGTTGAGTGAAACAGCACAATCAAGCACCAGCCAAGAAACATCTGACTTGCCAAATTGGCTCAACAATATTGATGAGAACAAGCCTGCTGATAGTGAACAACTACTTGGCAGTAGCAATCTCTCTGATTGGCTAAGTGGCTTGGATGATGAACCAGGTTTAGATATTGATCCTGAAATCTTACGTGCATCGCAACATGCTCCATCGCAAAACCAGCCTGTAGCAGAAACTGCCAAGAAGGACGATGTGCCAGATTGGCTTAGTGACGTAAGTGAAACAGAGGAACAAGAGACAGATGATGAATGGACGCCTCCTGAAGTGAAAACTGTTTCAGATTCTGCTACATCATTGCCTGATTGGTTAAGTGATGTAGATGGCGATAAATCTGCAGAAGCTGATGATTTGCCACCATGGTTGCATCGTGAGCAGTATGAAACAACAGAGGCTGAATCTGCAGATGTTAAACCTGTTGATGCCATCCCAACCGCCGCATCAGATTGGCAACCTGCACAATCTAAAACGAGTCTTACTGGCAAACTATCTCAAACACCACCTCCTCCACAACCAACGCTTCAGACAACTGCTAAAGCTGAAAAAGAAAAAAGGTTGTTTCTACACAAAAACCACCTAAACAGAAAAAGGTTGAAGGTGAAACAAATACGTCTATGTTGCACCAAGCAAAAGCTGAGTTAGACAGAGGCGATATTCCAGAAGCGTTATTGCATTATGGTAAGTTAATCAAACGCGGAAAAAATCTTGAAGAAATTATCCGCGATTTGAGTGAGTCGTTATATCGCTATCCAGTGGAAGTGAATATTTGGCAAGCTTTAGGTGATGCTTATATGCGTGCCAATCGTTTGAAAGAAGCATTAGATGCTTATAATAAAGCGGAAGAGTTGATTCGTTAAATCATGTCATTGCGAACCTGTTGGTCGAGTAGTTGCGAAGCAATGTATCGAGACCACAGGTGAAGCAATCTCTAAATTATTAGGAGATTGCTTTGTCGTGACTTTGTCACTCCTCGCAATGATAAAAAAAATATTTTCGGAGGAAATTTCTGTGGAAAGAACGCTCGTACTCGTAAAACCTGATGGTGTGCAAAGAGGATTAATCGGTGAAGTGATTGCTCGCTTTGAACGCCGCGGACTGCGCCTTGTGGCGGCAAAATTTATGCAAGTAAGCCAATCATTGGCTGAAGCACATTATGCCGAACACAAAGGAAAAGTTTTTTATGATGGACTCATTTCATACATCACATCAGCCCCAGTGATGGCAATGGTGTGGGAAGCCAACAATGCTGTAGCGGCTGTGCGTCAAACTGTTGGCTCTACTAAACCAGCAGAATCTGCCCCTGGCACCATCCGCCACGATTTTGGTTTGGAAGTTGGTAGAAACTTAATCCATGCTTCTGATAAACCTGAAACTGGTGAACGCGAAGTTGCTTTGTGGTTTAAGAAAGAAGAACTTGTTGATTGGGCTAGAGATATTGATAAGTGGGTGTTTGAAAAATAATATATAGTGAATGGGGAATAGTGAATAGTAATTGAGTTAAAAAATCCGCAGATGAAAAGTCTGCGGATTTTTTTTATTTTAGTTACATAAAGATTGTATGTGTCGCATATCTTGCACAGAGTTCTCTTAGAAAAACTTAATGGTTTCTGCTTGTATCCTTAATTAACAACTTACAACCCTAACGTATTGGATACGCTGGCGGAACATCTCGTCGAAACTCATATTTTTGAATAATAGCTTCAATCATAGATTGTTGTTCTTCTTTTACTTCTTTGAATTCAAACCCCACATTATAAAATTCAGGGCTAATATCTTGTTCGCACCATGCCACTCTGGCGGGTAGGGTCATGCGGTGTGCTTTAATGTTTGGCAACTCGGGCAGTTCAATGGCTAGAGTTATCTCAATATCTTTTTGCATAGGTTTTTCACTAATTACCATTATCCCTTGCACAGTTAAATCACCAAGGTATCCAAGCAAATCGCCAGCGTATAAATCAAACACTTGAGTATATGCTACCAGTGATTTTCGTTCAGATTTTCTGCGTTCCTTCATAATGCCTCTTTTCAAGTTGATTGGCACAATAGACAACTATTTTAAGCGAAGCAAGTCACAAAAATCATTGCTATTTTATGGTAAAACTACCCAATGCGCTACATTTACCTTTCCCCTCATTTAGACGATGCCACCCTTTCTGCAGGTGGCTGGATTTACGAACAAACACAAAAAAACATTCCCGTAGAAATCTGGACGATTATGTGTGGTTACCCGCCTGATAAAGAACTATCACCTTACGCCCAATATATGCATAACCAATGGGATATGGAAACCGCTGAAGAAGTTGTACGCGGGCGAAGAATTGAAGATGTTAATTCGGCAAAAATTCTTGGTGCCACCACACAACATTTTGACTTTTTAGATTGTATCTATCGCCGAGATAAAGACGGCAACTGGTTATATGACAACATCTTCACAGACCCACTACCACAAGAATCAGATTTACCTCAACAAATTGCCGATGAAATTCTCAAACGCCTCACACCTGACTGCCAGTTGGTTGCTCAATTCGGCATTGGCAAACACGTCGACCATGTGACTGTACGGCGTGCGGCTGAACTGTTGCAAAAGCCTCTTTTATATGTGGCTGATATTCCATATTTATTTAACTCACCTGAGCATTTAAGCGAACACACAGTTGGGATGAAAGAAAAAGTTGAAGTAATCAGCGAAGCAGGCATCAGGTCATGGACTGAGGCGGTTTTAGCTTACGAATCTCAAATTTCAATGCTGTTTAAAGACCCAGAAATGGTGAAAAATCAAGTAAAGGAATATTGCCAGACAAACAAAGGTGTTAGGTTTTGGGTTAAATAAACCGTACTTTTGTAATGCTTTTGGGGCTTGTATGGTCATTTGAGTCGTGATATATTATGCGCGCTTTTCGGGAGTAGCCCGAAATTTTTATTCATTGCATCTCTGAAACGGGATGCAAAATTCATTAGTGCAGGAAAGTACAATGACCACAAATTTCCTTACCAAAGAGGGTTTTAACAAATTGCAGGAGGAGTTAGATCACCTCCGCACCAAGAAGCGCCAAGAAGTTGCCGACCGTTTGCATGAAGCAATGGAAGGTGGCGAATTGATTGAAAACGCTGAATATGAAGCCGCTAAAAATGAACAGGCTTTTGTGGAAGGGCGCATTCAAGAGTTAGATGTGTTGCTTGCTTCGGCTCAAATTATTGAAGAGAATGGCAAACACAAAAAGAGTGATGGCGTTCAAGTCGGCTCGAAGGTGACAATCAAAGAAGGCAATTACGAAGCCGAAACTTTTTATTATTGTGGGCGCAGCAGAAGCCAACCCACGCGAGGGAAAAATTTCAAACGAGTCACCCATTGGCAAAGCTATTTTGGGTCACAAACTGCATGATGTAGTTAAAGTAGAAACACCTGCTGGCACTTACAACGTGAAGATTTTGAAAGTTAGTTAAATAATACGCCACTAATTCAGCCTCGCGGCTTTTGCTGGCGAGGCTTTTATTTTAGTTTTTCTTTCTTCTTTCCTCTTTCATTTACATTTCATTTATAATGGAAAGGAGAAAGAGGAAAGATTTTACATGACAGAATTCAACGCTCTTGAAAAAATTCGGTTACAAAAATTGGAAGAACTGCGCGCCGAAGGTGTAGAGGCTTATCCAACCCGTGCCACGCGCACACATACAAGCAAGCAAGCCATTGCTGAATTTGAAAGCGATGAGACTAAAGAAGTTAAAGCGACATTGGCTGGCAGAATCCGTTCGATGCGAGCGGGTGGAAAATTAACTTTTGCACACATCGAAGATGGTGATGGCAAAGTGCAATTATTTTTGCGCGTCAACGAACTCAATGACAAACTAGCATTCTTCAATAAACTTTTTGATTTAGGTGATTTCATCGAAGCGACTGGCGTGATGTTCCGCACGAAAAGTGGAGAAGTGACGCTTCATGTGCATGACTTCAAGTTGTTAGCTAAATCTGTGACTCCTTTACCCGCTGACAAAGATGTGACTCTCGATGATGGCACTGTGGTTCGTCATGCTTCGTTAGATAATCCAGAACTCCGTGCTAGACAACGCTATGCTGATTTAGCAGTTAACCCTGATGTTCGTGAGACATTTCGTAAACGTGCCAAACTTGTTAAGTCACTGCGAGATTTTTTGGATGATAAAGGTTTTCTCGAAGTTGAAACTCCCATTTTGCAACCGTTGTATGGTGGTGCGGCGGCTCGTCCGTTTGTGACTCATCACAACGAGTTAGATCAAGATATGTATTTGAGAATCTCTTTTGAGTTGTATCTCAAAAGATTATTGGTTGGCAATTTAGAAAAAGTTTACGAAATCGGGCGAGACTTTCGTAATGAAGGTGTTTCGTTCAAACATAACCCCGAATTTACACAATTAGAATTTTATTGGGCGTATGCTGATTATCTGCAAGTGATGGAATTAACTGAGCAAATGGTGGCTTATGTTGCCGAACAAGTGACTGGTTCAACAAAAGTCAAATTTGGTGAACATGAATTGGAATTCAAACCGCCGTGGAAAAGAATCGAAATGCGTCAGGGCATTTTAGATGTGACAGGTATAGATATCAACGAGCATAAAACGGCTGAGGAATTGATAAAGTCTATTAAACAGAAACAGCCACAAGCAAATCTTGAAGCGAAATCCACACGCGGAAAGTTAATCGATTTCCTCGTCTCTGAATTTTTGGAGCCGACATTAATCCAACCAACATTTTTATATAATTATCCGCGTGATATTTCGCCGTTGGCAAAATCAATTCCGAATGATTCATTAACTGTTGAACGCTTTGAAGGGTATGTGGCAGGTTTTGAATTGTGTAATGCTTTTACCGAATTGAATGACCCGCTTGATCAAGAGCAACGCTTCATTGAAATGGGGCGCGATTATGAAGCCGATGATGAAGAGAAACATCCGTTGGATGAAGATTATTTACGCGCCATGCGTTATGGTATGCCACCAAATGGTGGCTTTGGTATGGGCGTGGATAGATTGGCGATGATATTAACGGATAAACATTCTATTCGTGAAGTGCTGTTGTTCCCTGCACTTCGTAAAGAGGAGTAAAATTAAATGACATAGGCAACTATGTCATTTTTTTTCGGAGGCTGATATGTCTGATGCGCAATTACAAAAGTTTTTTAATTTTGACCAAAGTGATTTGAATGCCAATCGTTCTGGCAAACTTTCAACAAAACAAAAAACAAAATTAGAAAAAGATGAACAAGGTGCTGATCAAATTTTAATTGGGGCAGGAATATTTTTTATCCTTGTTGCATTGGTTATCGCTTACTTTGTGGCAGGAGAATCACTCATGCGTTTGTTTTCGGGCAATCTCGCCTCAGGTGATATTTTGACTATTATTTTAGGTGCGGGGCTTCCGCTAATTTTTTTTGGTTTCTTTGCAATGGGTGCTTTTAAAATGGGTAGCAGTAAATTTGATAATTCTGTTCAATCGGCGCAAGGCAAAGTTAACTTTGTAAAAGTTGAAAAACAAGTTCCCACATCCACCAGTGAAATTTCTTCGCATCGCACTGTGCAACAATATGAATTGCGCGTGGGCAACAACAAATTTGAAAATGTGGCTGAAGAATTGCTCAACCTCATTGATGAAGGCGATAGTTATATTTTTTATTACACCAAAAGCACCAAGAAAATTTTATCTTGTGAATCAATTCGTAAATAAGCGCAATGCGTTCATTATGAGTAAAGAGGAGTAAAATTAAATGACATAGGCAACTATGTCATTTTTTATTTGGGACATTGTTTTTAAAGAATTGCACATTGCCTGTAACGGATTCTATTCACCCTTTCTGATGTGAGGAAATAAATCTATGCCAATTTTTGCTTTGGTCTTACTTTTCTTGTCTGCTACGATGCACGCTTTGTGGAATTTTTTACTTAAGAGTTCAGAAGAAAAATATATTGCTATGGGCTGGCAAGTGATTTTGAGTGGCATATTTTCTTTGGCTTTAATTTTTTATTCTGGTTTGCCGCCCAAAGAAATGTGGTTATTTGCAGTTATCAGCATGTTGCTGGAAGCGATTTATTTTATTTTGTTATGTATCGCCTACACTGATCATGATTTTTCGTTGGTGTACCCAATTGCGCGCGGGGCGGCACCTGCTTTGTTAGTTTTATGGTCTGCTATTTTTTTGCGCGAGCAATTAACTATTGGCGGATATATTGGGTTAGCCATGATTACAGGTGGAATTATCTTAATCGGTGCAACGACGCTTTTACAAAATAAAGGTGAAAAGCCTCATTTGAAAGGAATATTAACGGCTTTATCTGTGGCGTTGGTGATTTCTATTTATACATTTATTGATGGGATTGCAGTAAAGCAAACACCTGCGCTTCCGTATGGATTATCTATGTTTGTGATGGTGCCATTTGTGACTACGCCATATTTAATCAATAGATATGGGGTTGAATCATTCAAACGAACATGGAAAAATTATCGCAGATATTTGTTGATGGGTGGTGTATTAGGTTTAGTAGCATACATGTTGGCATTGTTTGCTTATACGATTGCGCCATTAAGTTATTCAGGTGCGATTCGAGAAGTGAGTGCTGTGATTGGGGCATTTTTAGGTTGGAGGTTTTTGAAAGAGGAGATGGGAGGAATCCGCTTGGTGGGTTCAGTAGTTGTGTTTGTTGGGGTGATGGTGATTGCTGTGTTTGGATGAGAGCGTTAGTCACAGAGAAGGCAGAGTTCATTGAGAAAGATTTGAGAAAACAGAAGTTTTCAATCTTGTAGGCGTTGCATTGAGTCTGTCGAAATGGATGACAGAGATTTGAAAATCTATGATACCCCTTCAGGATTATAAAATCTTTTGGGGTAGGAATATTTGTATGAAACAGAATCAACTTGAAGTCAGATATGGAGGCGTGTTGAAGGGTGAGTTGGAAGTGGGGGGTAGCTATTTTTTAAATTAATTTTTAAGTTGCATCATTCATAAAATAGGGTAAGATTAGAAACGCCATGAATATTATTTTGGCAATTATTCTTTTAGGAAGCATCCATCAGCAAGCCTGATAGGTATTGACATACTTATCAGGTTTTTTTATTTCAAGGAGAACCAATGCTGAAGACACCATGGGAATATCGTTATGCACATCGTGCACAAAAGGCAAAGACTTCTGAAATTAGGGAGTTGTTGAAGTTAACTGAACAGCCTGAGATGATTTCGTTTGCAGGTGGTTTGCCTGCCCCTGAAGTTTTTCCGATTAAGGAGTTTCAAGAAGCTTGTAATTTTGTTTTGAACGAGCGGGGGGCGCAGGCTTTGCAATATGGCGCTTCGGAAGGCTATACACCATTGCGTGAAATGATTGCCCGTCATAACAGCCGTTTTAGTGTGCCTGTTACGGCAGATAATATTTTAATTACATCTGGTTCGCAACAAGCGTTAGATTTACTTGGTAGATTATTTATCAATCGTGGTGATCATATTGTAGTTGAGTCGCCAACGTATTTGGGTGCTTTGCAGGCGTGGAATGCGTATGGTGCGCAATATATTACTGTGCCTGCCGATGAACATGGCATGATTACTGAGCATTTGGAAGAGGCGCTTCGGGTGGGTCCTAAGTTTATTTATGTGTTACCGAACTTTCAAAATCCTTCGGGCTCAACGTTAAGTTTGGAACGTCGTAAGAGATTAATTATGTTAGCAGACCAATATGGTGTGCCGATTATTGAAGATGATCCGTATGGTCAGTTACGTTATGAAGGTGAACATATTCCATCGGTGGTGATGTTGGATAATCAATATAGAAATGATATAGATGGCGAATATTCGGGCAATGTGATTTATTTGAGTACGTTTTCTAAATTGCTGGCACCTGGCTTAAGGTTGGCTTGGGTGATTGCGCCTCCAAACGTGATTCAGAAGTTGGTGATGGCAAAACAAGCGGCAGATTTACATTCTTCTACGTTTAATCAGCAAGTGGCGTATGAAGTTGCTAAAGGTGGATTTTTAGATGAGCATGTGAAGGTGATTCGTTCGGTCTATAAAGAACGGCGGGATGTGATGCTTGAGCTGATGGAAGAAATTTTCCCTGCTGAAATGAGTTGGAGAAAGCCGTTGGGTGGTATGTTCTTGTGGGGTATTCTTCCGCAAGGTGTGGATGCGGCTGAAATTTTGAAGATGGCAATTCAAAAGAAGGTGGCATTTGTGCCAGGGGCTTCTTTCCACCCTGAAGGTGGAAAGAACAATACAATGCGCATCAATTTTTCGTATTCATCACCTGATGTGATTCGAGAAGGAATTACAAGGCTAGGTGAGACGTTGAAGGAAGTGTTCCATAAGAATGGGCATAAGTAAAAAATAATACTAGTTTTTACAGTAGCTCTTCCTTCTATTTTTTTCGAAGTAAAATAGGTAAGGTTACAATAAGCATAATGACAATACCCATAATGAGGATGCCGTCGGTAGAGCCAATTTCTGTATCAATTTGAGCAGTAGGGATGAGGGTGGGTTGCTGTATCATCGTACCTGCTGTGGTGGCATTACTTAAACCATCTGCTGAAACAAAGGTTGAAGTAATAAGAGCTAGTATTAGCATGGCTAGAAGAAGTGTGCTAAGTCCAATGGTTGAGGGCTTCATGTTTGAATTGTATCACTGCTTATGGTTGAGCAAAATTGGCATATCTACTTTATAATAGGAGTTTATTTTACCTTGTGTGAGACGTGCTTGTACCTTTTTGCACTTTCGATGTATAATTAATTTTGAACGTGGTTGTAAATTTTTTTCTACCCAATATAATTTGGGGTTGTAAGTAGTAATATTCTTTAAGTCAGCAGTGTTGAATTTTATAGTAATACAATGCTAAAATTTCATTTCAGGAGAATCCATGTTAAAAAATATTTTTGACTGGCTGAAACAACCGCTAGGTTTAATTGCAGTAGGGATATTTTTCCTTTCGGTATTTAGTGTGGCGCTTTACGGAATTTCGACCACGCAACAAGCGCCAGCTCAACCAATTGAGTTTCCGCATAAGACACATGTAGGTTTTGGAATTCAATGTTTATATTGCCACCCTGGCGCATCTAAAGGTCCTGCGGCTGGAATTCCTTCGCAAGCAAAATGTTGGGCATGCCATAACCAAATTGAAAAAACACAAACTAGTGAATTACTTGCCCCATTAAAAAATGCAGTGTTAAGCGGCGAATCGATTCAATGGGTGCCAGTGGCAATTGTGCCAGATTTTGTGCAATTTAATCATCGCCCACATATTGCGGCAGGTAAAAATTGTGAAGAATGTCATGGTGATATGAGCCAAGTGACTATTGCTGAAAACCCGCAAGTGTTTAATATGGGTTGGTGTTTGGATTGTCACCTTAAAAATGCTGGGGATGATGTAGAGAAGAAGACCAAATTAACCGACTGCGGCACATGCCATTATTAAAAGCGGGCGAAAGGAATTTATTTTATGAGTGAACAAGTTTCTAGGCGTGATTTTCTAAAACTGGCGGGGTTAGGTGCGGCAACTACAGCAGTGTTAACAGGTTGTGGTCCTGCTTCGCGTTATGTAACCCGTGAGCCATATCAACAAATGCCTGAGTACAATTTAGTAGGGCATAGCACATATTACGCTACAACCTGCCGTGAATGTGCAGCAGCTTGTGGCATTGTTGTGCGCACATATCAAGGTCGCGCCATTAAAGTTGAAGGTAATGCCAATCATCCATTAAATTTAGGGAAGACCTGCGCACGTGGTCAAACTTCTTTGCAAGGTTTATATAACCCTGATAGAGTTACAGACCCAATTAAACGAAGCGTGCGTGGCGATGTTGCAAGTGAAACAATGAATTGGGATGATGCATTACAAGTTGTGACTGATGCTTTGAAAAATCATAAACCTAGTGAAATTGCATTTTTGCTTGGAACTTCTGCGGATCATTTGTTTGACCTTGTAACTGATTTGGCAAATTCAACTGGAGTCAATGCTCCCGTTCGCTTTGGTGCGTTGAGCATGTTTGAGGCACGCGCAACCTTGAGCAAAGCCGCTGAGAATCTTTTTGGTCAGGCGGGCTTGCCATGGTTTGATATTGCCAATGCACAAGCAGTATTTTCATTCGGAGCAAACTTTTTAGAAACGTGGATTTCCCCAGTTTCTTATACGCGAGGTTTTTCTAATTTAAGAAAAGCAGAAGGCTTGAAACCGCGCGGTCAATTTGTGCAATTTGAATCTAGAATGTCGGCTACGGGTGCTAGGGCAGATGAGTGGGTTCCACTACGCCCCGGTACAGAAGCTTTGGTAGCTTTGGCTATTGGTAAATTAGTAGCAGAACATCATGGCATGGAAGTGCCAAAAATCTTTTCAGGCGTAGACCCTGCTGAAGTTGCAGAACAGGCAGACATCGAGTTAGAGGCGTTGGAACATATTGCTAAAATGTTTGCTGAAGCAAAATCAATTGCAGTTCCGGGGGGGGCAGCTTTAGGTCAATCCAATGGCTTGGCAGTGGCAGAAGCAGTGTTGGCTTTGAATGTGTTAGCAGACAATATTGGTAAGGCGGGTGGCGTATATCTTTCGCCACTTGCTCCAACGGAAACAGAATATCAACGCCCGGCTTCTATTCAAGAAATGAAAGCCTTGATTGAGAAAATGAACGCTGGTGAGATTAAGGTTTTATTTGTGCATGGTGGTAACCCTGTATTTGAATTACCTCTTGCGTTAAATATAAGAGGTGCCTTAGGCAATGTGGAGCAAGTGATTTCCTTTGCTACTTTCCCAGATGAAACTGCGCTCGAATCTGATTATGTTTTTCCAGACCATCACTTTTTGGAAGGCTGGGGGTATCAACGTGTGGCTACAGGTGTGAACTTACCGGTGCTTTCTGGTGCTCAACCAGTTGTATCTCCTCTTTACAATACACGCTCCACAGTGGATGTGTTGCTCACTGCTTCGCAAGCCGCTTTTGGAAATGCTTTACCATTCAAAGATGAAGTTGAGTTTTTACACAGCAAAGTGATCGCTTTGATGGGTGAAGCAGGTGGTTCATTCTCTGCTACAGATGAAGAAAGCTTCATGGCTTCTTTCCAGCAATATGGTGGTTGGTGGAAAAAGTCTAACGGTACTACCTCGGCAAGCGACTCAAATGTGTTAGATAAAACTGCTAACGCTGAGGTTGCAGAATTTGCTGGTGAGGGTGAGTTTTTCTTGGTGCCATTTGTTTCTCCCACTTTAGGTGAAGCAGGTGCGAATAAGCCATGGCTACAAGAATTGGCAGACTCTACTACTACTGTAATGTGGAATACATGGGTTGAAATGAACCCTGAAACTGCCCACCATCAAGGTATTCATAATGACGACTTGATTAAGATTATCAGTGAAGCGGGTGAAATTGAAGTGCCTGTATATTTGTACCCTGCTATTCGACCAGATACAATAGCCATTCCATTTGGTCAGGGGCATATTGCTTATGGTAGATACGCCACTACAACAGATGAAAATGGAAATGTGTTACAACGTGGCGCCAACCCTGCTGACTTGCTCAGTATTCATTTCAATGAAGCAGGTGACTTGGCTTTTGCAGGTATGAAAGTTCGCATTGAAAAGACTGGTAGAACGAAACCATTATCCCGCCTTGAGAGCCGCATTGGGGTTTATAACGAAGGCATGGAAGGGCATTAAGAGGAGTTGATGATGATGAAAATTGATTTAAATCTAGTAGGCGCTAAGGGCGCAATTGCAGAGGCAGCTGAAGGCAAATGGGGCATGACAATTGACCAAGATGTTTGTACTGGTTGTCAGGCATGTGTAGCGGCTTGTGCAATGGAAAATAATCTTTCTTTTGTCGGTGAAGAAGATGCTGGTTATGGACGTACCCAACATTGGATTCGTATTGAGCGCTTCTGGGAAGGTGAATATCCAGAAATCAAGGCAACGCCTAATCAGCCGATGTTGTGCCAGCAATGTGGTCACGCACCTTGTGAACCTGTCTGTCCTGTGTTTGCAACCCCACATAGCGATGCGGAGCAATTAAATTTACAAGTCTATAACCGTTGTGTAGGTACACGTTATTGTGCTAACAACTGCCCTTACCAAGTACGTTCTTTCAACTGGCGAGATTATCATATTGACCCATTCCATGCCAATATGGTAGATGGGAAACTTGTCTTTGCATTACATAACCAATTTAATCCTGATGTAACTGTTCGCCGCCGTGGTGTGATGGAAAAATGCACCTTCTGTATTCAACGTATTCATAAAGCACAAGATACAGCCAAAGCAGAAGGACGTGATGTATTTGATGGTGAATTTACAACTGCTTGTGCGCAAGCTTGCCCTGCCGATGCCATTACCTTTGGGCGCGTAGATCACCACGAAAGTTTGGTCAGCCAACTT
The DNA here is from genome assembly GCA_001567105.1 of Chloroflexi bacterium OLB14. Lineage (GTDB taxonomy): Bacteria > Chloroflexota > Anaerolineae > Anaerolineales > Villigracilaceae > Villigracilis. Next base: position 4,065 of record LMZR01000032.1, on the reverse strand, counting down.
TCGCATCATGAACGAGGCGTAAAACACCTTGAAGAATTAAATACATTACCCCGTGTTACTTATCTTAAGGGAGCCTAAGCGATGACTGCTACTGCGAAGCCTTATTCTAAATCTGCTAAAACTCATGATGCTCATCATGAAGATGAACACGATATGAAGCAATACTTGATGTACGACCCTAAACCACGTGGTGAAATGAATCGCATGGTTATGGAGTCAATGACGACCACTTCATGGAAGTTTTGGGTTGTATTCGCTATTTTAGGTGTTTTAGTTGCTACCTGTTTTGTGTATGCATGGGGTTATCTCATTGCTGAAGGCTTAGGTGTGGCTGGTGTTAACCGCCCATCTTATTGGGGTATTTTCCTTGTCAATACCGTGTTTTGGATTGGTATTAGCCATGCAGGCACATTTATTTCTGCTATCTTGCGAGTCTTCAAAGCAGAATTTCGTCGTCCATTCACCCGTGCGGCAGAATTGATGACCACCTTCGGCTTGATCCAAGCAGGAGCAAGCATCTTCATGCACCTTGGGCGGGTGTGGTTATCTTATTGGTTATTGCCAATTCCCAATCAAAGAATGTTATGGCCCAACTTCCACTCTCCATTAATGTGGGACTTACTCGCCATTACAACTTATATTTTATCCAGCACCATCTACTTATTCATGCCACTTATTCCAGATTTGGCAATGGCACGAGACCGCTCTACAGGCTGGCGTAAAACCTTCTTCAAAATTTTAGCATTAGGTTTCCGTGGCACCGAAGGTGAATGGAGACACCTCACTACTGCTATGAACATCTTTGCATTTGCAATTATCCCTGTGATGTTCTCTGTGCATACCATCGTTTCTTGGGACTTTGCCATGGCAATGCGCCCAGGTTGGTCGTCATCAGTATTTGGTCCCTACTTCGTGTTAGGTGCTTTACACTCAGGCATGGGAGCAGTCGCCATCGTGTTATTCATCATGCGCCTAACCATGAAACATATGGATTACTTCATTCGCAAAGAGCATTTTGACGCTTTAGGAAAGTTGATGCTCATTGTTACCTTTGCTTATACCTACTTCTTCTTCAATGACTACATCTTACAATGGTATGGTGGTGACAAATGGACAGATGCCTTATTGCACTGGCTAGAAGAAGGACCAATGTCTTGGATGTTCTACCAGTTAATTTTGTTCAATCTGGTTATTCCTGCCTTTACTTTATGGAATAAAAAGATACGCCAAACTCCTTGGCTACTGGCTCTGATTGGTTTTATTATCAACATCGGCATGTATTGGGAACGCTATCTCATCGTCCCAGTTATGCTAACCATCAACCGTGCTCCATTTACATGGAAACTTTATCAACCTAATATTGAAATCTTCCTCACTATTGGAACATTTGCCACCTTCTTATTCTTCTATATGCTTGCCTCTCGCCTCATCCCATTAATTCCAGTTTGGGAAGTTGAAGAAGGGCAAATGACACACTCCTTACGAAAAGTTGGTAAGGCTGAACTTCCAACCATCAGTGAATTTGAATAGAGGCGAATATGTCTGATACAACTTTATTATTAGCTGTGTTTGAAGAAATTGACCCTGCTGCCAATGCAGTTGAAAAACTGCACGAAATGAACATCGCAGATGACGATATTAATATCATTTCAGGCGTACCCATTGCCCATAAAATGCTTGGACGTCCACACCCATGGACGAACGTCTCTAAACTATCTTTAGGCGGAGCATTTGTTGGCTTTTGCGTGGGTCTTTTCCTAAACTTTGGAACGCCATACTTATATGCCGATACAGTTTCAGTTGGCGGTCAATATGTCACACCTGTCCCCCCTGGCTTAATCATCATGTTCGAAATGACTATGCTATTCGCTATGCTCTCTGCTTTTCTTGGCGTACTTTTAGATAGTTCCTTCCCTAATTATCGCCCTTTAGAATATGTAGCAGAAGTTAGTGACGGAAAAATTGCAATCTTTTTCAGATGCCCTAATGGGGAAAAACAAAAAATTTGTGGATGCGCTTACAAAACTAGGCGCAACATCCGTTAAACCTACGGAGGCGCAACAATTATGAGATTATTCAAACAACTTGTGGGAGTATTTATAGTACTTGCTATTCTTTTGGGCGGTACTATGATTTTAAGCTACGACGTCTTTAAACTAGAATGGGTAGGCTTTATGGAACTTCAGCCATCTTTTGATGACCAAGAAAGCCCGCTTCAAGTCCCCGCCCAATCTGTTCCTGTCAATGGAATAGCATATTTATCTGGAAGTGAGCCCACTAACCCCGTCGAGGCAGACCAAGCCTCAATAGATCGTGGTTCAACTTTGTATCAAATCAATTGTGCAGTGTGCCATGGCGCTACAGGCTTAGAGACCACCACCATTGCCGCATACCTCACAAAAGTAAAGCCTGCTAACCTAACTAGCGATGAAGTACAAGCCATGAGTGATGGGCAAATTTTCCTAACTATCTCAAACGGCGTTTTTAACCCCAACAACTCGCTATTTCCAGATGTGCAGTTCTCAGGTCAATGCCCACCTTTGAACGAAAACTTGACTGTCCGCGAACGCTGGGATGTGGTTAACTTTGTGCGCACATTAGCGGCGACCAAATAGGACAGGGAGATATACAATGAATGACGATATGAAAACCTACATATACGGCTTGTTAACCGTTTTCCTACTAGGGATATTAACATGGGTTGGATTTCTTTATATTAATGCCTGTGGATTTACACTTACTTGCCACCGTGGTGATTTAGCAGTAATTCGCACCCCAGTTCCTAGTTTAATCCCTGCTACCATGCCTGTTGCCGTAGTAGAGGAAGCAGTTGCTACCCCAGAAATGCACACCCAAGAACTGTGCGAAGTGAACGCCCAATCTTTAATTGAAGCGTGGGTAATTTCTGGCACCTCTGAAACTGAACAATTTCAATTTACAGATGCCAATGGCGTAAATTGCCAAGCAACTTTTGCGGAAGCCAAAGCGCTATTTGATACCTCACAAGAACTTGCCAGCCAAACAGTTTTTGTTGGCAAACCTGCACACTAAAGTTTATATAAAAACAAAAAAGACCTGATTTCAAAATCAGGTCTTTTTTTGTTTTCCTAGAGAGTTTCTGCGTGAACCTAAAAGAAAACATCCCTTGTGAGGGGATGTTCATTTGGCGGAGAGAGCGGGATTCGAATAACATCTCCTCAATGGAGGCGCGTGAACCTAAAATAAAAATACTCCTACATAGGGAGTATTTTGTGGCGGAGAGAGCGGGATTCGAACCCGCGAACCTTTTGGGTTACACGCTTTCCAAGCGTGCGCACTAAGCCAGACTATGCGATCTCTCCAGTTTGATTGTCAAGCGTGCAGATTATACCAGAAGTTGAAAGATTGACAATCAAGTAGATAACATGGGAGTGGCAAAGGTGTGAGTAATAATTAAGTACTGCGACAGATTCTCCTCTTGTGGGATTTATGTTGCAAATAAAACGCAAGATAAATCTTGCAGTACTTTCTTTCTTACTTTAGCCATTCTTCAAAAAAGACTTTCGAATCTACATTCGAAAGTCTTTCTTGTATCACGCCTTACTTCCCCAACTTCTTCTTAAACGCCTCAGTCAATGCGGCAGGATGACAAACAAAGAAGTAGCGAAAGGGTAGCAAATAAACATAATTATCATTCTCTAAAAATATTGCGACATCTTATATATTTGAAAGCCCATCAAGAATCAAATAAACAGGCTTTATTTTTAGAGTAAAACCTGTTTATTGATTTATCGAGAATAAGAAAAAGATTTTCTATGGCAGGCTGAAAGCCTTGACCAAGAAGACCGCCATCTGCTCACGCGTGGCAGGGCTATTGGGACAGTAATTGCCACCACCACAACCACTGGTGATACCTTCAAGAGCTAACTGCTCAATCCAATCTTCAGCCCAATGCCCAGCAGAATCACCAAAGGTGGGAGCATGGTTGGGAGGAGTGTAACTGGCAGAGTGCATGACTCTCAGCAAGAAGACAGCCATCTCAGCCCGAGTGACAGGAGCATTGGGCAGTAGTTACCATCCCACCAC
>LMZR01000031.1 GCA_001567105.1 Chloroflexi bacterium OLB14 | reverse complement strand
CTGCTATTAATGAAGAAATTAAGATTATTAATTTTGAGTTGTTTATTATTGTTTCGTTGTCATAAGCAAGTAAGGTTACAAAAATAGACATTGTAAAACCTATTCCTGCCAAAAGTCCTACGCCAAAAATTCTCTTCCAATTAAGGTCTGTCGGAAGTTTGCAAAGTCCAAAAGTTACAGCCAAAAGTGTCAATAGGAAAATACCTAATGGCTTACCTACGATAAGTCCAACTGCAATACCTAAACTGTTATTCTCTGTCAAGGTTTGTGCAATGTCACCACTAAAAGCAATGGCTGTGTTTGCCAATGCAAAAATGGGTAAAATGATAAATGCAACAGGCTTGTGTAAAAAGTGTTGCAAAATGTATGAAGTAGATTTTTCGTCTCCGTTACCAAATGGAATGGCAAATGCCAACAAAACACCCGTAATAGTGGCGTGAACGCCTGAATGAAGCATAAAATACCACATTGCAACTCCGCCAATTAAATAAGGAATTAAATTTCTTACTTTTAGTTTTCCGATTAGGAATAATAAAAGCCAAATTCCTAATGCGATAAAAAGGTTTGTCCAAAGTAAAGTTTTGGTATAAAAAAACAGCAATAATGATAATTGCTCCCAAGTCATCTATAACTGCCAATGCTGTTAAAAATACTTTTAATGAAGTTGGAACTCTGTTACCCAATAACGATAAGATTCCCAAAGCAAAAGCAATGTCTGTCGCCATCGGAATACCTGCTCCCGATTGTGTTACAGTTCCATAATTGAATAGTAAAAATATTCCTGCTGGTAAAAACATTCCGCCTAATGCTCCAAAAATTGGTAACAAGGCGTCTTTGAAATTTGAAAGTTCGCCTTGATAAATTTCTCTTTCTAGCTCCAAACCAATAAGTAAGAAAAAAATAGTCATTAAACCATCATTTACCCAATGCTCTAAGCTGTGTCCTGCAAATTGTGTTAACCAAAATTGGTGATAGTCTGCACCAAAATTTGAATTGGCAAATGTCAATGACAAAATTGTGCAAGCAATTAAAACAAGACCGCCTGCTTTTTCGCTGTTAAAAAAATCTGTAAATATTTTAGTTGCTTTCATTTATTTTGTCTCTCGGTTGATTGTTTATGCGTTCTGTCATAGGCTTGCTGGTAACGGTTTGGGGCTTGGCGTTCTGGCGGATTTTTAGCACAAAGGTTGATGCGAAGAACCAATGCCAAATTTAGCACAAATTTTCATACGAAGCACATCAGCCCGCCTGACGCCAAACCCTTGTTACCTGCTGGCGTTTTTGTCTGTCCGTTTTTAGTAATTTATTGTCAGTCCTGCACCAAAACCCATATCGCTGTCGTAATGTGTCCGCACACGCATAAAGCGATTTACGATGTAACCCAATTCAAGCATATATTCTTTGTCGGTGTTTACCATAAATCCCGCTCGTAGTCTTTTCGTAATTGGAATATCCTCACGCATTAGTTGTAGTCTTACAATTCCATCGTGAAAAACTTCCGCCTGAAACACAATAAGCATAGGCAATGTGTAGTTAAATCCTAAACTTACTGCTGTTCGGTTGTCTTTTTTGTTGGTTTGTCCGAAGATGTTTTTTTCTTGTTCGTCAATTCCCATTTTTCTGTAACGCCAATCAAAACCAACGAAAGGCATAAACCATTGCATTTTGCCAACATAACGCCCAATGTGAGTTTCGGTTTCGTAACCGTGCATATTGTTGTAACCCAAACGCCATTCTGTACCGATACTCCAACGTGTATTTTGCAACATCATTTCTCCGTCATTGCCGTTAGTTGCAAAATCATTTTCAATCATAAAATGAAATTTTCTGTCGTCTGCAAACAACTTTCTTTGTGCTAATTTCGGATTGGGAATAAGCGGATTTTTTGCTTGATTTTCATAAGTAAAAACCCTGCCCATTCCACTCATCATATGATACAGAATGTGGCAATGAAAAAACCAATCACCCTCTGCATTTGCTGAAAATTCCAAAGTGTCGGTTTCCATTGGCATAATATCTATGATGTTTTTGAGTGGTGCATTTTTGCCTTGTCCGTTTAATACTCTGAAATCGTGTCCGTGCAGGTGCATTGGGTGTCGCATCATTGAGTTGTTGTATAAAACCATACGGACTGTTTCGCCTTTTTTGATTAGGATTTTGTCGGCTTCCGAAACCACTTTATTATCCAAACTCCACACATAGCGGTTCATATTTCCTGTAAGTGTAAATTTCAATTCTTTTATGTGTGCGGTATCAGAAAGGCTTGTATTTACAGGCGATTTGAGCATTGCATAGTTAAGCGTAACAATGTCGGAAAGTTTATTGCTGTTGTAACTATCTTCCGTTATTTGCATTTTTTCTTTCGCTTTTTTCTTCTTTTGTTCGCCTGTAATTTCGGGATACATTACCACATTCATATCCATTTGATTGAGCGACATATTCATACCCATATCGTCCAAATTTCCGTTCATTTTCATCATTCCGTTCATCATCTTCATTCCGTCAAAGTATTTGAGTTTTGGTAATGGTGCGGTTAGTTGTTTAATACCATTTCCTAAATAAAGTGAAGCCGATTTTATGCGGTCTTCCGATGTTACTAAAAATTCATACGAAGTATTTTCTTCGGGAATGGTTACAATGATGTCGTAAGTTTCGGAAACGGCAATAATCAACCTGTCCACTTCAACAGGTTCTACATCGTTACCGTCATTGGCTACGACTGTAATTTTCCCGCCTGCATAAGTGAGCCAAAAATAAGTGGAAGCACCACCATTGGAAATTTGCAAACGCACTTTATCGCCTGCTTTGAATTGGGATAATTGTTGCTCAGTTGTGCCGTTGATTAAAAACTTTTCATAGTAAACATCACTTACGTCCATTGCCAACATTCGTTTCCATTCGTTTTTCAACTTCACGCCTAAATAACCTTGCTTTGCTGCTTCGGCATAACTTTGTGTAGTTCCTTTTTTTATCGCAAACCAATCATTAGCATTGTGCAACATTCTGTGAACATTTTCGGGTTTTAAGTTTGTCCACTCACTTAACACAACAGGAATAGTAGGCAAATCGTCAATGCCTTTTCTGAATGTGGTGTCGTCATCACGCTTTTTCAAAATCATTGAACCATACATACCGATTTGTTCCTGTAACCCAAAATGGCTGTGATACCAATGTGTTCCGTGTTGAATAATCGGGAAACGATACAAATGTGTTGTATGCGGTTTTATGGGCATTTGCGTTAAATACGGCACACCATCTTCTTTGTTGGGCAAAAACAAGCCGTGCCAATGCAAAGCCGTGTTTTCGTTCAGTTCATTATGCACATAAATTTCTGCCGTGTCGCCTTCTGTGAAAGTGAGTGTAGGCATTGGAATTTGTCCGTTTACGGCAATGGCTCGTTTTTCTTTTCCTGCAAAATTTACAATCGTGTCTTTTACATACAAATCATAACGAACTACTTTTTGGGCAAACAACGAAGTTGTTGCCAACAACAAAAACACTAACGACAACAGCGTTTTTTGAAAAAGGTTTTGTATATCCATTTTAAGAATTTCATTTTGTTGATATATAAAAAGGCGTAGCCCGCAGGCTACGCCTTTTCTGTTATTTAATCGTTTCTGTTGTTTTACCGCAAGTGAGCATTTGCGAACCGTAATACGGATTTTTGATTGCACTTTCTTTGCTCAACCAATTTGCACCTTTGCCGTCATTATACATTGGGCAATGCTGATAATAAACAGGTGTTTCCTGTTTTGAAACTTTTATCAGTTTGTAAACATTGTCGGAAAGCGTTGTAAAATGGTCTCGCTGATGTGAAACATCTTTTGTTTCGGAAATATGCTCTGCGTCAAACGAAAGGTCTTTCATCACTTTCATAAAAGCGGTGTGTTCTTCGGTTGTCAATGTTTCCATTTTTACAGAAGAAATTGCATTAACCAAATCTTTGGCTTTTGCAGAAGCGGTGTTTCCGTCCGATTTTACCAATGCTTCTTTTAAGGCAAAGTAGTTGTCAAAAACTGCTTTCAGTTGGTTTACTTGCTGGCTTTTTTGAACCGTGTCCGTATGGTGTTCGTGATTTTCCGTTTCAACTTTCGGTGTTTCTTTTGTTGCAACGGTTTTGTTCACTCTTTCATATTGGCAACATTGTGGCAATGCCGAATAAGCATTGTCGGGTGCAAGAAATTGGTCGCTGTCGTAACCTGCCAACGCAATACGTTTCAGTATTTCGTCCTGATTGGTTTTTGTGCTGTCGTAAGTGATTGAAGCCATTTTTGTGTCTTTGTTCCAATCTACTTTGGCTACTTTTTTTACGTTCCCTGCTTTTTCAATTTTGCTTTCGCACATTTCGCAGTTGCCGTAAATTTTTACGGAAGTTGTTTTTGCATTTTTGATTTGTGCATTGCACGCTGTGAGCGATAGAGATATGCACATCGCTACCAATAAAACTATTGATTTCATTCTTTTGAAAATTTATGTTTTTGAAAATAAAATTTGGCTGAAAGCAAAAATGTTGCTTTCAACAGGACAGACTTATGGCTGTCAAGGAAAGAAATCAGCCTATTTTAGGCGGTAGCCAAATGGAATGAAAACCCGAAGAAATGTAAGGGTCTGAATAAGGAAAAAATTGTTTTTTGGAAACAACTAATACATTGTATTTGGGTTCTGATGTGAAAGGGATAAATCCAAAACTAAAAGTCGGGCAATGGCAAGATGAATGTCCGCATTTGCCACCGCAACCGTCATTGTCTTTTTCGTTGTCAGAATGATTTTTGCAACAGTCTTTTTTCTCTGTCTGTGAAGATTTTTTGTCGCAACAAGATTTTTCTGTCTTTGTATGAGATTTACCACAAGCATAAGTTAGCGTTGGTGTCAGGAAGAAACCAAACGTTGTTATCAGTAATATGTAAATCTGTTTTGTCATTTATTTTCTGTCCGCAAAGGTAAACATTTTTTCATTCGGTTGTGTTAGCACGGTCGGTCGTTACGCTTGCAGGTAACGGAATGGGTATTGCCGAAGGAGGGGATTTTTTGCACAAAAGTTCAATCGAAGAACGAATGATGAACCTTGCACAAATGTCCAATCGAAGCCGTTCAGCCCCGCTTTTGGCAATACCTTGTTATGCGGTCGTTTTTTCATTCCTTAAATATTTTTAGTCCGTAGTCTTTATCGTCATTGTGATAGAAATGCCAGCTAATTAAGCTGTCTATGTACTCTTTGTCTGAGTAATATTTGTTTTGTATAAGAACTTTGTG
>LMZR01000030.1 GCA_001567105.1 Chloroflexi bacterium OLB14 | reverse complement strand
TCCGCTCTTCTTTTTATCTTGCTCATCCCTGCAAATGCCCGCGCTTCTTCCATTCCCTTTTTTTCTTTTCTTATTTTTCGCATGTCTACCTCTTTCTTTTTTGGGCAGACCCAATCACTTCTACTTTATAGCTTCCTCATCGGGGTCGCTTGACGCGCCACCACTATTTACATCATTGTGATTGGCAACCACGGTGCACCTCGGGAGTCTTTGCTCTCCATTGCTTTTGTTCGGCTTCATGTCTGCCTATTTGCAGTATACTTCGTCTATCTCTCCTGTTTCTGCTTCCTTACAGGAAATTTTTTTTTCTTGCTTGGGTGCACCTGACGCTGGGGATTCTGCGCACATCCCAAACAGTTTCACACGCCTTAGCATTTTTCTGGCTGGACGGCTTCGCCGTCCCCGCCCCAGCGCAGGTAACGCAAGCCGTTGGGCGTTTAGTCGAATCCAGACAGTAAAAAGGATTTTCATCAATGATTAACGACACTGACATATCACAACCAAGTCAAAGCGAGCGTCTATTATCTGCCTTCTCTCATGTGTCAATTCTGATACCCCGCATTGGATTTCTTGTGCCAATTATCATTTGGATAATACAGGCAAACCAAAAAAGCAAGCCACAATACCTAACATTTCAATCTCTTCAAGCCTTAACTTATCAAGTGAGCATTATCATAATTGGGTTTATTGGCTACGGTTTAACTTGGCTCTCTGTGATTATTGCCAACACATACCTAATGTTTCCAATGATGATTATTGGTTCGATTGCAAAATTTATCTTGATTGCATATGGAATTATTGGCGCAATCGTGACGTTTCAGGGTAAATCATTTAGTTATTGGATAATTGGAAATCAAGTAGAACGCTTTATGCCAGCAATAATTTTGAAACCGTCAAAAATATATATCGCTTTGATAGTTTTCGCCTTAATGTACGTTCTAATTATTGCCGCATTTTTCTTACTCGCAATGATAGGGCAAGCGAATGCATAAAACCTAACAGGTATGCATTGAGTTTTGTGTAAATATTTCAAAAGGTTTGCGGCGGTGTCTTTTTTAGGCAGTAAGTCTTGTGCAACAAAAACGCCCAACAAAGCGTGTATCTTATTGACGTTACTAATTCCCAACCTCACAATCATTCTTCCAAGTCACAGATTTAATTTCCACTTCTTCACTTATTAACTTTGACAAAACATTTTCACTTGATTTCATATCACCCGAAGTGAAAAATATCACTTCGCCGTTTTTGTTAAATGAATTCCTTAATTCGCTTGCTTCTAACAACCTTTCGGTTTGTTTTGCTACGGCGGGAGCAGGGTCTATCACGCGAACATTATCACCGACAATTTTTTTAATCAACGGAATCACAAACGGGTAATGAGTGCATCCAAGCACAACGGTATCAATATTATTTTCAAGCATGGGGATTAAAGCATTTTCTAAAACGCTTCGAGTTTTCGCAGAATCAAGTTCGCCTAATTCAATTTGATTAACTAATCCGTTACAAGTATTTTGAAAAATTTCTACATCCGTAGCAAATCTTTCCACAACTGAAGCGTATAAGGCGCCTTGAAATGTAGCAGGTGTTGCCAACACGCCAACTTTTTCGTCTGTGTTTTTTTCAGCGGCAGGTTTGATAGCAGGCTCCATGCCCACGAATTGAATATCAGCAAATTTCTGGCGCAAATATTTCAACGCCGCCGCAGAGGCAGTGTTACAAGCTACCACAATAATTTTTGCATTTTGTTTCAACAAAAAATTTGTAATGCCTTCTGAAAAATTTTGAATCTGCTCCATAGAGCGTGCGCCATAAGGCACATGGGCTTGGTCACCAAAGTAGATAATATTTTCATTTGGCATGAGTGCGCGAATTTCTCGTAAAACAGAAAGCCCGCCTATACCTGAGTCAAATATGCCGATGGGATTGTTTGGGGAGGTCATAAATATCAAACTCGTTGGTCGAGTAGGTCGAACAGGTGTTGTGAGACCGTATCGAGACCAACATGTTACAAAATTTTTTATTAAGTAGGTGGTTTCGATACGCCTCTCAAAGAGCATTCGAGGCTACTCAACCACCAAGTTTACTTTCCAGCCGCATCAACAAAAGACTTAAACAACTTCTGCATGGCAGGTTGGTCTGTCAGCCATTCAGGATGCCATTGCACACCAATCGCATAAGGATGGTCAGCGATTTCGACGGCTTCGATCACACCATCTGGAGCATGACCAACTATCCGCAAGTTTGAAGCGAGGTCTTTTATCCCCTGATGATGCAAACTATTCACATGTAGCAATGTCTCGCCAAAAATTTCAGCCATCTTCGAATCTTCCGCAATGTTGACGGGATGTGCAATGATTTTAAATTCCTCGTTATCATGCTTTAGCGAATTTGAAACTTGATCAGGGATATGCGTATGCAACGTGCCGCCCATTGCCACGTTCATCACTTGTATGCCACGACAAATTGCTAAAAACGGTTTTTGATTTTCAACTGACTGACGCAATAAAGAAATTTCGGTGACGTCTCGCGCTTCATCTACTTGATGGATGCTTGGGTGCTGTACCCCAGCAAAATATTTAAGTGAGATATCGCCGCCGCCCGAAAATAAAATTCCTTGCAGACGATTATATAAATTATTTAAATCATCGCTTGGCAAAATAGCAGGAATCAAAATTGGGATTCCACCCGCTTCGGTGACTGCTCGAATGTAAGTATGTTGTACAGCAGAAATATCTCGCCCATAAGAATTTTTTGCATTGTATGTAGTAATACCGATTAATGGCTTTGACATATATTCTCCAAATTATTATTTACGTTTTTTTCTTTTTATTTCTTTTGCTCCACAAGTATTTGATAATATCATCAAAAAATGGAAAGCCTACAATGATACCCAACACTGAACCCACCACGCCAGAAGTTTTGACAAAAATTCGTAGAGAAGCCAAAAAAATCTACTGATTCAATATCCACAATTTGAGCAGAGATTGGTAAACGACTTTCTTCTTGTGTTACCTTATCTACAAAAATTAAATGCACCCAAACTGTGCCACGAAATTTACCAACTTGTGGAGAACGAATACTCCAATGAAATGTAACGGGCTTGCCTTTTTGTAACGGCTGATAGGTTTTACCCGATGGTTTTACTTCAATACCTGCAATATCAAAACTTGCTTCTACGCCAACGTTATGTGTCTCATATAAATCTGGGATTTGAATCACTTCACCCGTGATAATATTTTCTTGATAATACGCAGTTGGGGTGACATTTCCTAAATCATCCACTTCTAAAGTTAAGCGAACAATATCACTTGCTGAATCCGCTTTTATTTTTGGTGGGAACTCTAAAGTTAATCTACGCGTTTCAAGTAATGCCCCTGCTTCTTGATTCGTTGTTATAGATGCAGTGGGAATCGCTGTAGTAACAGGTATTTCTGTTGAAGCAGGAGGTTGTGTGGCAAAAGCAGGTGTAAATGTAGGGTTAATATTAGATGGCGCAAAGGTTCCACAAGCAGATAGCAATAAAACTACAAATAAAAGTTTGAAAAGTTTTATATGTTTCATATCACAAATTCATAATGAAATGATGATGGAGTCGGTAATTGCATCTCTTGCGGAGGAATATCTTGAATGCGTGTTTCGGTTTGATTAGGGAAATATGCCCAAATCAAAAGTGAGATGGAGATAGATAGGATGATGATAGCAAGGATGAGGCGAATTTTTTTCATAATGTTCATTATGCCATTGTGAGCCTGTTGGTCGAGTAGCCCTGAGCGTTCGTTGCGAAGGGCCTATCGAGACCATAAAGGCGAAGCAATCTTATGATTAAGTTGGAGATTGCTTCGCCGCAAAGAGCAAAAGCGCGGCTCGCAATGACATTACCTTCTAACTTCTTCCACTTCAATATACCACTTAACGCGTGTTCCCACCTTATCGCGTAGCGTCCATGCTAATGGCTTAGGCATGGATTCAAATGTCTGCAAAATTTCTTCTCTGCGTTGTGAGATTAAATTTTTCTCGTCAGCAGTTAGTGATGTTTTGTTTATCACTTCTTGTATTTTTTCTAAGTTAATAGAAGTTGTTTTGTATAAACCCCAATCTTGCGAGCATAAGTCTGCCAAAACTTTTAGATTAATTGTTTCTTTATCGTGGTTGCCAGTTTCAGCATTTAATAATAACGAAGCAATATCTTTGGCATCTTTTTCGTTCAAGTCAATGATTTGGATTTTGGATAAAAATAATTCAGCCAGCGGAATTGTATAAGGTTCAACAGCAAGGCGATTCTCAAGTGGAATTTTATGGCACATTTCAAAATCACCGACAAAGACATCAATTTTCATTTCGCTTTCATTGTGATAATAAATTTGGCGAACGTCACCATTTAGAACGTTAAATTGTTTATGCGGGGAATATCCAACCGTCGGCATGAAAGATTCAAATTCACGGCGTTGTTTTTTGGCAACGGCAAAATCTAAGTCACCATATTCTCGGATGAAGAAAGGGTGATTTTTTCTGTTATGCACATTAACTGCTAAGCCACCCACTGCACGGATTTGTATTTTATTTTTCTCTGCCGCTTCTACGAGGCGGTACATTTCGTTGAGGAGATTCAAATTTATTTCCTAGTGACTTTTTTTTGTTAATTATAATCGTCACGTTAAAAAACGTGACTTACTTCACTACATCTTTCAACCACGCTTGAAATTCTGCTGAATCCATTTTTTCTACGGCTCTGCCCCAACGTTCAATTGCCCAGCCCCAGAAATCAAAATCAATAGTGGAGATGTTGCTTGAATCGCCGCCCATAATCCCCAACCAACGTCAGACATAATCATATTTAATTTCATGTGGGCAATTAATGAAGGAGTGGCTTCACCAAAATATGCGGCACAGACTTCTTTAATTTGCTCATCATTGAATTGCATTTCTTGACAAGTATTGCCTAACTCAAATGTTGGGTCGTTGTTGCCACTGTATTCATAGTCAATCAGCCAAAGTTGATTGCCATCGTCAATATAATTTTCGGCGAGTAAATCGTTATTGCATGGGACAGTTGCTAAAGGTTTAACAGACATCGCTTTTTCAATTTGATTCACTGTCGGCATTCGTTCAAGATAACCATCAGGGATTTTGATAGTACGTTCACGGCACAAGTTAAGATAATATTCTGTAAGCCGAAACATGTTGAAGTCAGAATAGAAGCGTTCAGCAGTGTGGAGTCGTTTGATGGCTTGTGCCATTCTGGTCGGCATTCCATCTGCATTTAATAAATCTTTAGACATGGTCTTGCCATCTAAAAATTCTAATATCATCACGTTGTATTGCGGAAAATAATTTAATATTTTAGGAGCCACGCCAACATTGGCAGCGGAGTTGGTGTTGTGATATTCGTTGGTACGATCAATGGCAAGCAGTTCGGTGCTTTCACCAGGCACACGCACAAAAAATGGCTTTTCATTTACAAGGACTTTGTAATTGGTATTGGTTAACCCACCTGAAAGTTGTTCAATTTTTATTTCTTTATTTTTCCAATCATCTACTTTTGCAACTACTTCATCAATGATGGGCATAGGTTCTCCACAAAAGCAAAAGTGACAGTCACCTTAAAGGTGACTGTCACTTTATTTATAAAATTATTCAGCAGGAATTTCTGCTTGCACTTTATCTAAATCAATGCCTTCTTTCTTACGGCGAGACTTAGCACTATAGTAAATAATGGCGGCAATTGCATAACACGAACCAAGGAAAATAATTGAATTTGTATTAGCAAGGCTGATGCCGTATAACCCTACTGGTGCATAAGCAGGGTTGAGCCATGGGTCAAAGAACCATTCCACTAAAAGGAATAATAAGAAGCCACCAAAGATTAAGCCAGCAATGGTGATTAATGGAATGCCACCCACTTTCATTTTGGCAATTGGTGAGGCTTCAAAAAGTTCTTTCTTTTTATATGGAAGGATGATGGCGGCAATGGCTGTGCCAAAGTACATGATAGCAATACCTTGTGTTGCCGCTAATGTAATTGACTTAAAGCCACCCACATTGAAGGCATACAAAGCCGAAACAACAACCGCAGGGATAACCATATACAACATGGCATTAACAGGTGTGCCATTTTTATTTAATTCAGCGGCACTTTCAGGGAGTAAACGATCAAATGCGGCGGCGAAGATAACGCGTGTTGATGAAAGGAACAATGTGCCAGCCCAGCCAAACCACCAAGTGCTCATCAACAACAAAACTATAATTTGAATTAAGCGATTATCAGTTAAGAAGACTGCCAACATAGCAGGGTTGGGCCACACTGGAAGTGGAGGAACTTCGGTTGTGTATCCCCAAGCATAATTCCACCATGAAGCGTTTGCTTGAACATAAAAATCCCAGCCGATGGATTTGTTAATGCCAAGGAAAAATAAAATGCCCAATACTGTGGTCACTATCAATGCCCAAGCCATGCCTGAGAAATTACGTTTGTAATCGGTAGCGCCACGCACTTCTCCATATAATGTCGCTCCCCAGTTGGGCCATAAGTTAAAGAAAACCAAGTATGGGAGCGTCAACATAATCAAAAAGAATGACCCACCAGTAATAGGAGTACCTGCTCCCGCTGCAATGCCCGTTTCCACAGTGGCATCAAAAAGTCCGCTACTAGTTCCAAAATAAGCGGCGGAATTAGAATCTAAACCTGCTTTGAAAGCATCGGGAGAACCAGTGAACAACAATGCAATGACAATTAACAAACCAAGCACGCCTGCATAGAAAGAATATTTTTGAATACGGGCATAGGTTTTCATGCCAAGGAAGATCACTAAAACCACAAATAGAAGCGCCAGCAAAGAACATACAAACAACGCGGCATCTGGACCTGCAAACCAAACTGCGGCTTGTTTCATACCAAATGCTCCTAACAGCGGAGTAATCACAATTTGACGAAGCATGTCACCATAAATGGGAGTCCACAACCAAAGTGTGAACCACCAGCCAGTGATGGAGAGAATAAATCCAACACCACCGCCGAAGATGCGCGTTTGCCAAACATAGTCGCCACCAGAGCGAGGCATGACTGAAATCAGTGAAGCGTACACAACAATTTCAAAGATGATGAACATTGCGCTGACAATTAACGCAGGTATCATGCCACCACTAAAGTAATACATTTGACTAAAACTATAAAAGCCAAGCGTTACCAAGTTGATGGAAAAGAACGCATAGATAAATGCGTCGAAAACTGACCACGAACGTACCATGCCAGTCGCCTTACGGACAAACAAGTTGCTCATAACAATTCTCCTTTTTGTTTATGATTTACAAACCGTCCCGCAGGTTTGTGAGTAACTCTCAATCACTTTACTCAAACTTGCGGGACGTTATTCCTTAACCTGTTGTCAAAACAAAATTCTCAATTTTATTTTTGCCTAAAACAATTAATGCGCCTAACAAAGTACCTTGCTCATACATAGAGCCTGGATTAATGCAAAGTGTTTTGCCAATGCGCGTTGTGCCACGCCCTTCATGGATATGCCCATGCAACGTTAACAAAGGTTGCGTTTTTTCAATCGCTGCTCTTAATGCTTTCGAGCCAACAGGAATCATTGAATTGCCAGCCAACACGGGGCGTAAATCTTTATCCAATTCGGGCGCCTCATCTAAACCTGATTTATAGGGCGGCACATGAATATTGAAGATGGAATTATGCGGATTTTTTAATTTGGATATCATCGCTTCATACCTGACTGCTAGTTGTTCCTCACCCTCTTCTCTGTGCGTATCCCACGGCGTTTTATTGCTCCAACCTGATGCAATCATCTCATGCCCGCTTATTAATTCTGTCACCTTGCCTTCAGCATGGACAACCGTTCTGCTTTCCATCAAAATTTCATCCACTTCATCCATATCATCATTACCAGGGCAACAATAGACTTTCATGCCAGTTCCTGCAAGTTTTTTATCGGCAATCTCCATCCATTGTTGAACTACTTTTAAGACTTCTTGTAAAAAGATTTTATCTACTTTACTAGGGTCTTTATCCAACTCGGCAATTTCATCAGGGTTGGTGATGTACGGATAATAGCCTCGACTGCGGATTTTCTTTTTCATATCGGTTAATTCAGCGTCACTTGTAATATCAAACACCTGTTCCAGCAAAGTGACACGGTAATTTGCCCCGCCTTGATGAATAATCGGCACAACTGCTTTGCCTGTCATATCTCCCCCGAGGATTAATTGGTCAGCCTCGTAGAATTTGCCCGCGTTTAAAAACTTATTCCAGCAAATATCTGAGCCATGAATGTCTGTTGCAAAAAATATTTTCGTCACATGCAGTTCCTTAAATTAATGAGATAACTTGCAGAGGTGGTGCCAAAAACTTTTTCAATTATACTCTTCTTATTATGTCAGTGCGAGATGTTGATTATAAAGTTATTTGGCTTACTCGACCGCGGCTCGCAATGACATAACTTTGTATTTGTAATAAAATAGAAGAAATCTTTTAAGGAGATATTCGGTATGGCGAAAAAAGTTTCAAATGCAAATAAAAATTTGAAGAAAACAGCGACCAAGCCGAAGTCAAAAAAAGAGGCGGTTGGGGTGAAGCAGACTCGTCAAGCAACAAAGTCAAATCCGCCGACAAGTATTAATCATCTACAACAGATTCACCAACTAGCATGGACGGGGCAACATGCGGCGGCGATTGAAGCGGCGACAGGCGAGTTAACAAGACTTCCGAAGTCTCAGAAATTTCTGAAGATCAGGCTGGATTTGCTAGACCTGCGCTCTGAATCTTATATCGCCATAGGCAAGCTTGACCTTGCCATGAAAGATGCCACAGAAATGATGAAGTTGGCAAAGGCTGGCGGCACTCAACCAGCGGCATTGAAGGCGCAAGCGTTGAAGAGGCTTGCCTTCGTTCAAATTCCCTTAGGAAAATTAAACGATGCGATCAAAAGCGCGCACAGCGCAACTAAACTCAAGCACAACTCAACTCAATTATTAGCGACCAGTCTCTTAGCCTTGAGCGAAGCGCAATTTCGCGCCCAGCAAAGCGAAGTGGCAGTGCAAAGCGCGCAAAAGGCGATTGCGCTTTTTCAAGAATTGGGCGATCCATCAGGCGCTGGGCGCGCGCATTGGGCGTTGGCGGTCGCCTACTATAATTTAGGGCGCGCCGAAGACGCGCGCCACGCCACTCAAACTGCGCTGGAACTCTGCCAGCAGGCAGGAGACGGATATGGCATAGGCAACGCCTTAAACGTGATGACATTTACAGATGCGGATATAGCAGAAGGCATTCAGCACACGCACCAAGCAATCCAAGCCTTTGAAGCGGCAGGCTACGCCGAACGGAAAGGCATCGCTCTTATGAATCTAGCGCTCTCTTATGCTAACCTTGGCTTGTTTGCACAGAGTCAGCGTTTGACAAGTCAGGCAATAGAAGCGCTCCGCGCCATGAACGCTAAGGACGCATTAGCATACGCGGTAGCAAATATCATAGGCTATGAGAGCATTCTCGGCATGAAGGCTTCTGCCTGCCAGCGCCTGCGCGAACTAGAAGCGCTCGCCGCCGATAGCGGCGACCCGTTTATTGAAATTGCAGTTCCTCAAACCAAGGGACTCTTGGCATTTGCCGAAGGCGACCTCAAAACCGCCATCCGCTTTTACAAATCTGCCGTGAAGATGAATATCAATCGCAGTATAAAATCAGACCTGACCCAATTAGGGAAAGCCTATCTTGCGGCACATGAACCTGTCGCCGCGCTTCAAGCCACCACCAAAGCCATGCGCCTGCATCAAGCTGAAAAATTCGTCAATATTGAGTTCCCTCCGCAAGATATTTGGTGGCGGCATACACAGGCATTGCTCGCCAACAAAAAACCGAAGAAGCCCGCCAAGCTCATGACCGCGCCTACGACCTCCTACTCGAACAGATCAGCAACATTCGCGATGTGGGTTTGCGCCGCAACGCGCTCAACAAAGTAGAGGTCAATCGCGAACTCGTCCAATATTGGGTCAAGGATGGGGTGAAACGCAAATTGCCCAAAGAACGGCTCTTCGCGCATCTCAATATCGAATCCAACCTGCGTGAACCCTTCCAGCGCCTCAGCAATACCAGCCTGCGCCTGAATTCGTTGAAAACCATCAGGGATATTCAAACCTTCCTCGTCAATGAAGCCACCGAATTGAGCGGTGGCGAGCGTGTGATGTTGATTCTTGAAAAAGAGTCTTCGGAAGCCTATATAGCGGATTCCATCCTCCCGCGCGGAGAGGACGCCTCAGCCGTTCTCGCTTCGATCAAGGATTACCTTGCCCAAACCCGCCTCACACGGACAGTACAACTGATTCTGCCCGACGAAAAAAAATCTGCCAAAAAGAAAAAGAGCGGCTTTTCCAGTGGACTTGGCGGTTCAAGAATCATCGCGCCGCTCATCGCCCAAAGCCAACTGCTCGGCTACCTCTATGCAGATATGGACGCGCTCTACGGCACATTCGACAATGTTGACCGCAACATGCTCGGCATGTTAGCGAATCACGGCGCGGCGGCGTTGGACAATGTAGGTCTGCTTGAAGGGCTTGAGCAAAAGGTCGAAGAGCGAACCACACAATTGCAGGAACGCGTTGTTGAATTACAAATCATTAACTCCATTCAACAAGGACTCGCCGCTGAGTTAGATTTTCAAACCATCGTAGATTTGGTCGGCGATAAATTAAGAGAAGTATTTGACATATCGAACATGGGCGACATGGGCATCCGTTGGTATGATGAAAAAACGAATCTCATACACTCTCTTTACGAATATGAACATGGAAAACGATTGGTGGTTGAACCCCTGCCACCGCTACCGAACGGAATTTTCGAAGCCCATCAAAAAACGCGACAACCAATCGTGTTCAATTCGTTTGCTGATTATCAAAAATACAACGCTACCCTGATTGCGGATACCGACCTGAGCAAGTCCTTTGTATCTGTGCCGATTGTTAGCAAGGATCGCGTGGTGGGTACAGTCAGTTTAGAAAATTTCGAGCGCGAGAATGCCTATGGCGAATCCGAACTGCGCCTGTTGACCACCATCGCCGCCTCGTTAGGTACTGCGCTTGAAAACGCACGTCTCTTTGATGAAACGCAACGCCTCTTAAAAATCACCGAAGAGCGCGCTGCTGAACTGGCAATTATTAACTCAGTTCAACGGGGTCTCGCCTCCAAACTGGATATGCAAGCCATTTACGAATTGGTCGGTGACAAACTGTGTGACGTGTTCGACTCGCAAGATTTGGATATTCGCCTGCTCAACCCGCAAAGCGGTTTGGTGGATTTCGTTTACATCCGCGAACATGGCAAAAGAATTCAAGTTGACCCAGCAGCTTTTATAGGAGTTTCCAAACGTGTTATCGAATCGCAACAGCCGCTGATTGTTAACGAAAACATGATGCAATTCTCTCAAGAGAGCGGTTTGATTGTCATACCTGGTACCGATATGGAAAAATCACTCATGGCGGTTCCTATTACGGCGGGAAACAAAGCCATCGGCTTGGTCTACATCGGCAACTACGAAAAAGAACACGCCTTTGGCGAAAGCGAACTTCGCTTACTACAAACTGTAACAAACGCCATGAGTGTGGCACTTGAAAACGCCCGCCTCTTTGATGAAATCCAACGCCGTGAACGTGAAAATATCGCCTTGCTAGATATCAGCCGTGATATTTCATCCACGCTGGAAACTTCAACAGTTTTAGAAGGAATCGCCACACACGCCAAAAATGTATTAAACGGCGAACTGAGTGGACTCTTTCTCCCCGAAGAACAAGGTCAAATGTTCAGAGCCATAGCCGCAGTCGGTGATGAAGCGGAAAATCTAAAAGATGAGACCATCAACTTAGGTGAAGGCATCTTAGGCAACATCGCAAAAAATAAAATCGGCGAAATCATCAATAATGTAAATAACGATTCGCGTGCCATTCAAATCGCAGGAACAGGAATTAATTTAGACGAACATTTGTTAGCAGTGCCATTGCTCGCCAATGATGAGTTAGTTGGGCTAATGGCAGTTTGGCGTAATGGAAAAAATAAAGAATTTCTTGAAAACGAATTGCATTTCTTGAATGGTCTGGCGCGCCAAGCGGTGATTGCTGTGCAAAATGCAAAATTATTTGATGAAGCCCAAGAAGCGCGTGCCATTGCCGAGCACGCCAACCAAGCCAAAAGCGCTTTCCTTGCTACGATGAGTCATGAACTGCGCACGCCGTTGAATGCCATTATCGGCTTCACTAGAATCGTGCGCAAAAAAGCAGATGACGTGTTAGAAGATAAACAAAAAGATAATTTAGACAAAGTGTTATCCAGCGCCGAACATCTACTTGGTTTAATTAACACCGTTTTAGATATTGCCAAAATCGAAGCAGGCAAAATGGATGTGGTCGCCAGCAACTTTAGCATCAACGCGCTAGTTGACCAATGCTTCAACACTGCTCAACCACTTGTCAAATCAACCGTAAAATTTGAAAAGCAAAATGATATAACATTGCCGCTCATTTATTCAGATCAAAATAAAATCAAACAAATTATTTTGAATCTATTAAGCAACGCCGCCAAGTTTACACATCAAGGCGAAATAAAAATAAGCCTAACCCATGCCGATTCTATTTTCAAAATTGATGTCAGCGATACAGGCATTGGCATGAACGCTGAAGCCCTCAGCAAAATTTTTGAGGAATTTCAACAAGCCGATTCCAGCACCACGCGCAAATATGGCGGCACAGGGCTTGGGCTTTCCATCAGTCGCAACTTAGCGCATCTGCTCGGCGGTGATTTGACAGTAGTCAGCGAAGTGGATCAAGGCTCAACTTTTACTTTAACATTGCCCATTCAATTTGCAGATAAAAAATCCGCTTCTTCATCTGACATTCAAATTGATTCTGCACCTCAAAAGTAGGACAATTTGACAAATTGTCCTACGCTTCTTGGAGACCTTATGAAAACAATCTTAGTCGTTGAAGACACAGAACTAAACATAGACCTCATCACCCAACTGCTTGAAGACGAATACAACCTCGTCATCGCCAAAGACGGCGCACAAGGCTTGGAAATGGCACAAAGCAAAAACCCAGATTTGATTCTGATGGACATGGCGCTCCCCATCATGGACGGCTATGAAGCCACACAAAAAATTCGCGAACTAAATAAATCTTTACCTATCATCGGTCTCTCATCCCACGCCATGAGCGGAGACGAAGTCAAAGCCATTCAAGCAGGTTGCAACGACTACCTCACCAAACCGATTGACGATAAACTCTTGTTTGAAAAATTGAATGAATATTTGAAATAACATGTCATTGCATTACCCTGCTCCCTGCGCCGTCCTCGGCGCAGAATTAATTCACAAATGCCGCCGAGACGGTGGCTAAAGCCAATATATATTTCGGAGACCCATGCCTCAAACTCCCCGCATCTTAATCGTTGACGATGAACCCTTCAACGTAGATTATCTCGAACAAGAACTCGAAGATTTAAATTATCAAACCATCACAGCCGTGAATGGAAAAGATGCGCTTGAAAAAATCACAGACGAAAAACCTGATTTGGTTTTACTCGATATTATGATGCCCATTATGGATGGCTTTACTGTTCTCGAAAAAGTAAAAGCCGATTCAAATATTCGCAACATCCCCATCATCGTCATTTCTGCCAACAACGATTTGGAAAACATGGTCAAAGGCATTGAACTCGGCGCAGAAGATTATCTTCCCAAACCTTTTGAGCCAACATTACTCAAAGCTCGCATCCAATCTTGTTTAGAAAAAAAACATCTGCGCGATTTGCAAGACCTGTATCTCAAAAGTTTAGAAAACGAACTAAACATCGCGCGTGATATTCAAAAAGAATTTTTGCCTGCCGAATTGCCCAAAATAGAAAATTGGGAAATCGCATCTTATTTCAAAGCCGCCAAAGAAGTTGCTGGCGATTTTTACGATGCCTTCATTTTACCCGATGGCAATTTAACTTTTTTAGTTGCCGATGTCTGCGGAAAAGGAATCGGCGCTGCCTTATACATGACTCTCTTCCGCAGTTTGATTCGTGCCTCCAGCAACGCTTCAGACTCGCTTACGCCTGCTCAACGACTTCAACATTCAGTTTCGCTGACGAATGACTACGTCGCTGAGACTCATGAATCCGCAAATATGTTTGCAACCATATTCATCGGCATATTAGAACCACAAACTGGAAAGATTTCTTACATCAACGGCGGAAACGAACCCGCATTAATCATCGGCAAAGATGGCAAAGTCCACACCGAATTAACGCCCACAGGTTCAGTTATCGGCGCAATTTCAGGTACAAAATTTTCCGTCAAAGAAATTATCCTTTCAGCCGATGATTTATTAATCGCCTTTACAGATGGTATTCCCGATACATTAAATAGCAATGGCGAGTTTTTCGGCAAAGAA
Organism: Chloroflexi bacterium OLB14; assembly: GCA_001567105.1. Taxonomy (GTDB): domain Bacteria; phylum Chloroflexota; class Anaerolineae; order Anaerolineales; family Villigracilaceae; genus Villigracilis. Next base: position 42,228 of record LMZR01000030.1, on the reverse strand, counting down.
AAAATGCTAGAGATTCTTAAATCAAATACAAAACCAACTGATTTTGTAAACAAAATGGAAGAGACCTTGCAAACCTTCATCGGTTCAGCAGAGCAGTTTGACGATATTACTTTATTAGCAATAAAGAAATCATAATTAATAATAAAATCCTGTAGGGATGACACAGAATTAAAAACAAAAGGAGAATCTATGAACGACACTAAGGGTTTATATTATTCCGATTACCTCGAACTAGATAAAATTCTCAACAGCCAACATCCAAAAAGTTCGATGAAGACCGATGAATTATTGTTCATCATCATTCATCAGACTTATGAACTTTGGTTTAAGCAAGTTATCCATGAAGTAGATGCAGTGCGAGAAATTTTCGCTTCTAAAAAAGTCAATGACAATGCAGGGGAAATGAGCCTTGCCCTTCATAAATTAAAACGTGTGGTCAAAATTTTTGAGGTGTTGATTCAACAAATCAGCATTTTAGAAACCATGACCTCGATGGACTTTTTAGAATTTAGAAATTTACTGCAACCTTCATCTGGATTCCAAAGTTTGCAATTCAGAATCATCGAAGCGAAACTTGGATTAAAAATGGAACATCGCTACAAGGCGGAATATTATAAAAACATCCGCCCAGGTGGGTTCAATGCTGGGGATTATGAATCAATTACAAATGTCGAAAAAGAAGCGACTTTGAAAGAGCTAATCGTCAAATGGGCAGAACGAACTCCCTTTTTCGATGAGTCGCTTTGGGCAGAATATCAAAACTTATATACACTTGAAAAAGACGAACAAAAATTTTGGAGTGACTACAAACAAATTTATGCTAACAGCTTATCGAAAGCAGAACAGAATCAATTAGAAGCATTAGACAAAGTTTTTTATAAAGAAGGCTCTGGTGATTTTTCAAAGAATGCTATGCGCGCAGTTTTGTTTATTATGATGTATCGCAACTTACCAATTTTTCATTTGCCATTTGATTTATTAACTACGTTGATTGATATTGATGAATTGTTTTCACAATGGCGTTATAAACACATGCTAATGACTCGCCGCATGATTGGCATGCGCGTTGGCACAGGCGGCACAAGTGGCGCAGGTTATTTAGAAGGCGCGTTACGGCAACATTACATCTTCAAAGAATTAAATGAAGTGACAACTTTTTTAATTGAACGCAGCAAATTGCCAGACTTGCCTAATGCTGTAAAAGAGAAGATGAGTTTTAACTCGAAATAAATGCGAGCGAGTAGACAGTCACCTTTGAGGTGACTGTCTGTTTTTAAGCCGAAAACTCGCAGTAAACTACCCTTGACTTAAAGTAAAGTATGCTTTACACTATCAGAAGTCAAGTAAACTTTACCTAGGAGAAAAATCATGAACAAGAATAATTCTGGCGCGCGCTTCGCTGTTGGGTTAGCGATGGGCATTGCAATAGGTGTCGCCTTAGACAATATCATCCTTGGCATGGCAATTGGTGCCGTTTTAGGAATGACATTTGGTTCTATCAAAACTGATAAAAATAATGATGACAAAACAGGAGATCACAATGAAACAAAATGAAGTTACAAAACGCTATTTCAAAGAATTTGGTATTTCGATGGGCTTTTATGTGGTGGCTGTTATCGCCAGTAGCATGGTATTAAATAATTTTGAGTTTCCTAAATTTGCTCAAATTATTATCACCTTGATTCCGATCATCCCAACAATTTTTGTAGTCATTTCAATTATGCGTGCATTAAACGATAGTGATGAACTGCAAAAAAGAATCCAACTACAAGCAATTACGTTTTCTGCCGTCACTACTGGATTAATCACCTTCACTTATGGCTTTCTTGAGAATATCGGTTTTCCATCCTTCCCCACCATTTTCGTCTACCCCATAATGATTTTTCTGTGGGGCATTGGTGCTATTTATTTTTCAAGGAAATACCAATGAAAAACAATCTCAAAGTTTTACGCGCCGAAAAAAATTTGGTCACAAGCAGATTTGGCAGATAAACTAAACGTCTCGCGTCAGACCATCAATGCCATTGAAACAGAAAAATATGACCCAAGTTTGCCACTAGCATTTCAAATTGCAAAATTGTTCAAGAAAAGAATTGAGGAGATATTTTTCCCGTAAAAGACAAAACAACTCTATTCGCATCATAAATTTAAGGATTAAATCCTTGCATAATTACTAAAAATAGTCTATGCTTAAAGTGCGAGATAAAATTATCTCGTGGCAACAAATACTGTTGTCAAATCTTTTTAATTCTCTCGGAGGAGAAATGAAAAAACTTTTTACATTGGCTAGCTTGCTCGCAGTAGCCGCACTTGTACTCAGTGCATGTGGTGGCAGTGGCGGTTCATCCGCTTCAGATTTATTGGGTGCCATTAAGGAACGCGGTTACATCATGGTTTCGTCAGACCCGAACTATGAACCACAATCATTCCTCAACACATCAGGCACTCGCCCAGCAGATACGAAATGTCCAGAAGGCGCATTAACCACTGCTGAAATGCAAGGCTTTGATGTAGATGTTGCCATCGCCATTGGTGACTCACTTGGAGTTGAAACTTGTTTCCCAACTCCAGCATGGGATGCAATCACTGCTGGTTCTTGGGCTGATCAATGGGATGTTAGCGTTGGCTCGATGACCATCACTGTTGAACGCCAAGCAGTATTAGATTTTAGTGTCCCTTATTATGGAACTCCTGCAGTTGTAGCAGTTCCTGCTGATTCAACCGCTTCATCTTTAGAAGATTTAGCTGGTCAAGCACTTTGTGCTGGTGCTTCAACTACCTATGAAACATGGTTAAACGGTGGAGACCTTGGTCCAAGCATCACCGTTTTTTCGGCAGCACCTGCAGGTGTAACAGTTGTATCTTTGCCCACTGACCAAGAATGCGCTCAAGCTTTATCACGTGGTGAATTTGCTGGTTATGTTACTGCTTCAACAGTTGTTGATTCAAACATTGCAGATGGTTTAGCAGTCAAACAACTTGGTGAACCAGTTTTCACTGAAGTTCTTGCCGCCGCCTTTGACCGCTCATCTAGTTTAGATACAACCTCCTTACGTGCGGCAGTAGATGAATTATTTACTGCTATGCACAGTGATGGTAGACTCACAAGCCTTTCTGAAAAATGGTTCGGAACAGATTTAACCCAAGTAAGCCAATAACATAAAGGCAGCTTAAGGGAAGCGATTGTATAATCGCTTCCCTTTTTATTTCAGATGCACGAAGGAGTGTTATATGAGTGACGCAAAAAAAGATTCAAGTAAAAACAAATCGCAAGCAGAATTGCTATTTGAAGCCCAAGAAAGAAAAAAACAAATCTTCCGTCGCAATGTCCTTTTATCTTGGCTAGGCTTATTACTCTTTATGATTGTAATGTTCAGTGGGTTAGAATTTAAATCTGCTAACAATATAACCTCACTTTCTACTTGGAAATACGAAAATATTATTGAAAACGGAATTGAAAAACGCACAAAGGTTGAAACCGTTTTATTCTCTATCCCAACTGGCTTGCCTAACAATGGCATTCAACTTTCAACAATTTTGATAGATGGAAATTTTATTTCTGATAATTTGAACTTTGTTGCGGGTGGCATTGCTCAAACAATTCAAATCTCTATCCTTTCTATTTTATTTGCAATATTTCTCGCTTTACTTGCGGCATTGGGACGATTATCAAAAAACCCTTTTATTTATGCACTCAGCACTTTTTATGTGTCGTTAATTCGAGGCACACCCTTATATTTACAAATTTTCTTTTTCTTTTTAGCTTTACCTCAATTAGGAATCGTACTCAAAGGATTAACTGCTGGCGTAATTGCCTTAGGATTAAATTATGGCGCTTACATGAGTGAAACATTTCGGGCAGGCATTGCATCCGTTAGTAAGGGGCAAAGAGAAGCCGCAATTGCATTAGGCATGACGCCCAATCAAACAATGAGGCGAATTATCCTCCCGCAAGCATTACGCTTTGCAATTCCTCCAATGGGTAATGACTTTATATCCATGACAAAAGATTCAGCCCTTGTTTCTGCCACAGGCTTTGTGCAAGAATTAATGTGGCGTGCCACAAAAGTTGGTAGGGCAGAATTTCGCAACTTGGAAGCCCTAGTAATGGCAGCAATTTTTTATTGGGTAATTACATTGCTACTCACATCTGTTCAAGCAAAATTAGAAGCACGCCTCTCCAAAGGAGACCGATAATGGCTATTGTAAAAATCTCAAACCTAGATAAATACTTCGGTCACTTACACGTGTTAAAAAACATCAACTTAGAAGTACCTGAAAAACAAGTAGTATGTTTAATTGGACGAAGTGGCTCTGGTAAAAGTACCTTGCTTCGTTGCATTAACTTTTTAGAAGAACCTTCTCATGGGACAATTGAAGTAGATGGTGTCAAAGTAGAAGCCCAAGGAAAAGGTAAAGAGCATCAAAAATTAATTCATGATATTCGCTTACGAACAGGTATGGTCTTTCAAGAATTTAATTTATTTCCACACATGACAGTTTTAGAAAATGTAATTGAAGGTCCAGTCATCGTCAAAGGTATGGATAAAAATCAAGCCATTGCCCTCGCTGAACAAAATTTAGATAGCGTTGGCATGTTATTCAAAAAAGATGAATATCCATTGCGCTTATCAGGTGGACAAAAACAACGCGTTGCCATTGCACGGGCATTAACCATGCAACCTCGAGTCATGCTGTTTGATGAACCCACATCAGCACTCGACCCCGAATTAATTGGCGAAGTATTAAATGTAATGAAAAAAGTTGCCCAAGAAGGTATGACTATGTTAGTAGTGACGCACGAAATGGGCTTCGCGCGTGAAGTAGCAGATAGAGTCATCGTTATGTCTGAAGGGGAATTGATTGAAGACGCAAAACCAGACGAACTCTTTGCCAACCCAAAAAGACCCGCGCACCAAGGCACTCATTGATCGTTATCGTTCTGGTGAAAACTAAAATGACTATTGCAATTACCAGAAAAATCAGCCCACGCTTCAATGAATGTGAAATCACACATATTGACCGCACGCCCATCAATATAGAAATTGCTGAAAGACAACATAACGAATATATCAAAGCGTTACAAGCATTAAATTGTGATGTGATTGAATTACCCGCCGAAAAAGATTTACCCGATTCCGTTTTTGTGGAAGATACTGCTTTTATTTTGCCCGAAGTTGCCGTCATCACGCGCCCTGGTGCTGATTCACGCAAACCTGAAATTGATTCAATTATCACAGCGTTATCGCCTTATAAAAAATTACTGCAAATAAAAGAACCTGCCACTGTTGATGGTGGTGATGTGTTAGTGCTTGGAAAAAATATTTACATCGGTTTATCCACGCGCAGTAATCTGCAAGCAGTTCAACAACTCAACACGTTATTAAAAGATTTTGGCTATCAAGTTTTTGGAATTAATTTAACCGATTGTTTGCATCTTAAAAGTGCCGTCACAAAAGTGGATGATAAAACTTTATTGATTAATCCTAACTGGGTGGATTCAACTCACTTTTCAGGCTTTGACTTAATCCCCATCCACGCTTCAGAAGACTTTGCCGCAAATTGTTTACCGCTCAACGGGCAGATTATTTACCCGACATCTTTTCCGCATACCCAAAAGTTACTTGAAAACAAAGGCTACAAAATAAAAAAATGTCAATTTGGATGAACTTGCCAAAGCCGAGGGGGCAATCACCTGCTGTAGCTTAATTTTGTAGAGACTCGGCATTTATTAGATAATTCCCAGCCTGTGAAACTGCTGATGCACAGCAACAAAGTTGCAGGTCAGTTAAAAGAAGCGTATAAATCGTATTCGGGGTTAAAATTATAAAGTATGCTTAAAAAATATCTATCTCCGCCTGTTTTTGAAAATCCAGAGCAAACTAGTCTCGCCGCACAGTTATGGCGAATTGTGATGGTCATTTTTATTTCGAGTATGACTCACATGTTTATCTGGATAATGCTTGTGCCCGAATACAACACTCGTATTTCGTTAGGCTTGCCTTTTCCTCCATTTTTATTTTGCATACTAATATTAATTCGTAAAGGGCATCTAAAGTTTGCCAGCGTATTATTAATTAGCGGGTTATGGTTTCTTTTGTTCATTGCGACATGGTTTAGCGGCGGTGTACTTGCGCCCGGATATAGCGGCTTTTTAATCATCATCTTAGCCGCTGGTGTTTTCTTGGACAAAAGGTGGTCAATACTATTTGCTGTGTTAAGTTCAGCTTCTGGCATATTCTTTGTTTACATATATACATATCAGGTTTTTGGGGCGGTCAACATATCTAACGAACCCCTAATTATATGGGTTACACAGGTCATCTACTTTTTTATAGGCGCAACCATCCTACATTTTGCAACACAAAGAATTGTAAACGCGCTAACACTAGCAAAAAATGAATTGGATGAAAGAAAAAATATTGAAAATCAATTGCGAGAAGCGGAGTTATTGTACCGAACACTAATTGAAGATTCCTCTGTAGTAATCTATCGAGATAAAGCAGAAGAAAATTCACCTTCCATATTTATCAGTAAGCAAGTAGAAAATATTTTAGGTTACACGCCAGAAGAATTTCTTAGCAAACCTGATTTTTGGATTGATACACTTCATCCACATGATGTCGAATCAGTTCTCAAAGATGTTAATGAAACGTTAGCAACAGGCAAGAAAAATATTTCTGAATACCGTATGAAGTCAAAAAGTGGTAAGTGGATTTGGGTACGGGATGAATTCGTTTTAGTTAAAGATGAAAAAAAAGGAGTGTCGTTCATTCAGGGTGTTTATTTTGATATTACCAAAGAAAAGGAAATTGAAGCACAACGAGAAGCCTTAATTAAGGAATTGGAAGTTAAAAATTCTGAGTTAGAGCGTTTTGCTTATACTGTTTCACATGACCTAAAAGCACCATTAGTAACTATGAGTGGGTTTCTTGGCTACCTAAAAGAAGATGCAGAAAAAGGAAATATAACACGTTTGCAAAATGATATTAATCGCATTTTAGATGCCAACTTAAAAATGCAACGCCTATTAAATGAATTGCTAGAACTTTCACGAATTGGGCGTTTAATAAACGAGACAGAAGACATTCCCTTTCGACACATTGTTAGCGAGGCTTTAGCCTCCGTTGAAGGCAGAATACAAAGCAACAAGATTGAAGTGATCATACAAGATGATCTACCTACCATAAGTGGTGACCGAGTGCGTTTAACCGAAGTAATGCAAAACCTTGTAGACAATGCCGCCAAATTTATGGGAACACAACCTAGCTCACAAATCAAAATTGGCTTCGACAAAAAAACAAGTGCCTTCTTTGTGCAAGATAACGGCATCGGCATAGAGGAAAAATATCACAGTAGAATTTTCGAATTATTCAACAAACTAAATCCTAAAGTAGAAGGCACAGGTATTGGTTTAGCACTTATTAAACGCATTATCGAAGTGCATGGCGGAAAAATTTGGGTGGAGTCTGAACTTGGAAAGGGTACAATATTTTATTTCACCTTGCCCATAAAAAAATAAAAGAATAAGGTATATTGATCAAATGAGCCAAAAAAACAACAAATCAGAATCAGCAACTTATTGGGAAAGCCATCTCGAAAGTTGGGAAGCCAGTGCTTATTTCAAAGAAGGTCAACAAAAAGCAAACTGGTGGGATAAACTCTCTACCATTTTTCGTGGCGATGCCATGTATGTGCGCATGCAAACTGCATTGGAATTAATCAAGCCTCATATCAAAGGCAAAACTATTTTAGATGTCGGCTGTGCTAGTGGACGCTTTGCATTTCAAATGCTTGAAGCAGGTGCAGAAAAAGTACAAGGCATTGATATTTCAGCAGATGCAGTTAGCTTTGCCAACCGACGTGCCAAAGAATTAAATTTACAAAATCAATTAGTTTTTTCTGTTTTAGATATTGTGCAACCGAACACACCGCTTCCACCAGCAGACCTTGTAACTGCTTTGGGTGTCATCGAGTACTTCCCTACTGACGACATGCGAGTCTTCCTCAGCAATCTAAAAACAAAATATTTCTTGTTAGATTTTCCTGATTACGGTAGAAAAAAAGAATTTCCCACTTGGATTCTGCGTCAGGTTTACATTCGAGTTAATAAATTACCTGGTGTTTATTTATATACATTAGATGAATTTGAAAAAATTGCCAAACCATTTGGTTTTACCAACTTAAGAGTCATCAAGAAAAATAAATTTTTTACTACGTCACCAACTTGCCTCAATGAAAAAAACTTGCCTGCATCACCCTAGATATGGAGCCAGATTATGGCGATATTGAAAAAAGGATTCGCCTTTTAGATAATTTAGAATATTTTGAAAAATACATTTCTATCATCAATAAATATAATGCCAAAGTAACAATGTTTACTGTTACAAATCTGTTTGAAAAACGCAACAAACAATTTGCCGAACTGGCTACGCGCATACCATTAGAGTATTCTATTCACTCACACACACATGACCCATATAATGCTTGTTCGTTAGATCAAGTGCAAAATTCAAAACGAGCCTACCAAAATTTTACAGGACAAAAAGCTATGGGCTATCGCGCCCCCATTGGCAGAATCACCAAAGATGGTTTAGGTCATTTACTAGATCATGATTTTATTTATGATGCTAGTGTTTACCCATCTATCCGCCCTGGCAAGTTTGGATATTCTAATTTACACATGCCAAATATCCCGTTCAAAGTAACGCGAAATGACGGTAAGTCTTTAATCGAGTTTCCATTTACAGCCATCGAAAAAATTCGGATTGTATTTGCTTTAAGTTATGTCAAGTTGCTAGGTTGGGGATTATATTCTCTACTACTAAAGATTTTTGGCTTACCAACCTATGTGTTACTACTTTCGCATCCACATGATTTTTATTTTGCAGAAATTGCAAACAACACCACAAAAGGTGCAGAAAAAATAGCCTTATCAAGAAATTCTCAAAAAGCATTTGATTACTTTGAAAAAATGATTAAATTTCTGCATCAACAAGGTTATGAGTTCATATTTGTTAGTGAACTTATAAAGGAAGTTAAGCAAAACTCCCTACAACAAATTGCATGGGAAACATGGAAGTAGAAATATAAATGGAAATGTCAAATCGTAATGAAATTTTATTATCCGTTGTGGCGCAATCAGCACAGATGTTGGTTGAAGCACCTGATTGGAAATTAAAAATTAATGATGTGCTCAAACTTTTAGGTGAAGCCGCGCAAGCAAGTCATGCGTATCTGTTTGAAAATCATCTCACCGAACAAGGTACAGAGGCAACCAGTTTACGTTATGAATGGGAGAACCCTAATTGTCCTATTTCAAATCCGTTTACTGTTTTTCAAAATGTAGAACTTCAAGTTGAAGATATGATGGACTGGTATGAAACGCTAAAAACAGGTAAATCATATTATGATGCAACTGATAAGTTTCCAGAAGAATGGAAAAATAAACCAGGGCGTAAAGAAATTAAAACCCTATTAGATGTGCCAATCTTTGTGGATGGTAAATGGTGGGGCGTGATTGGCTTTGATGATTGTGCGCGTACGCTGCCTTGGTCTCAAGTAGAAGTAGATGCCATGAAAATTGCAGCGGGCTTATTAGGTGCTGTTATTAAACGCCAGAAAGCGGATGAGGAAATTAAGGCTTCGGAAGAAAAGTTTCAGACAATTTTTAGCAAATCACTTGTCCCTATGGTTATCGGCAAAGTTTCTGACCGTCTTATCTTTGAAGTGAACACAGCGTTTACAGCATTATCAGGTTTTACGCGTGAAGAAGCAATTAATCATTCTTCATCAGAGCTGAATCTTTGGGCAAGTATGGCAGAACGAATTCAACATCGTGAGTTACTTAAACAGCATGGGTATTTACGTGAATTCAAGACGCACTTGAGAAAAAAATCAGGTGAGATAGCGGCTGTGCTACTTTCGGTTTCTTACATAATAGTTGATTCAGAGGAAAGTTTTCTGTATTCCATTTATGAAATTACACAATTAGAAAAAGCCTTAAATGAGTTACAAGAGAAAAATGAAGAGCTAGAAAGGTTTACTTATACCGTCTCGCATGATTTGAAAGCTCCGCTTATTACTATTGGAGGGTTTGCAGGCTTACTTGAAAAAGATATTAGCAGCAACAATGAGGAGAGAGTTAAACAGAGTGTAGCGCGCATTTTAGAAGCAGTGAATAAAATGCAAAGATTATTAAATGAGTTATTAGAGCTCTCACGCATTGGAAGAATTTTGAATGAACCCCAAGAAGTTAAGTTTGAAGATATTGCCAGAGAAGCCATCAGCCTAACACAAGGCAGAATAACCCGAACCAACTTGCGGGTTAAAATTGAAGCGGGTTTGCCTGTCGTCAAGGTGGATAAGGTGCGCATGATTCAAGTTATCCAAAACTTAATAGATAATGCATCAAAATTTATGGGCAAGCAAAGCGATCCTGAAATTATAATTGGAGCAAAACACGAGAATGAACAGTGGATATTTTTTGTGCGCGATAACGGCATAGGTATTGAAGCAAGCTACCATGAACGTATTTTTGGTTTGTTTAATAAGTTAGACCCTAATACTGAAGGTACTGGTGTTGGGTTGGCGCTTGTAAGAAGAATTATTGAGTTTCATGGTGGAAAATTTGGGTTGAATCTGAATTAGGTAAAGGTGCTACTTTTTATTTCACGTTAGGCAAATAAAAAAACTCCTTTATGGAGTTTTTTATTTGCTTTGTGCGCTGGAGAGGACTTGAACCTCCACGTCTTGCGACACATGCACCTCAAGCATGCCTGTCTGCCAATTCCAGCACCAGCGCGTAAGCAGGGCGTATTATAATCGGCTTAGGTTTATTGTCAAGCAAAAAATTTTAAGGAGAAGTATATGGCGCGTATCGTTGTGGATGCAATGGGCAGTGATGAATACCCTCAGCCTGATGTGGAAGGTGCAGTACAAGCCGCCCGTGAATATGGTGTGGAAATTATTTTGGTCGGAGATGAAGGTAAGGTTAGGGCTGTTTTAGAAAAACAAAATATTCAGGGATTAAATATCTCTGTGATTCATGCGCCAGAAATGTTAACCATGGAAGATAAGAACGAGGCGTTAGTCTTGAAAGCACGCGCTAAAGATGCAAAAAATTCTATGGCTGTGGGTATGGATTTAGTGAAAGATGGAAAAGCAGATGCCTTTGTTACAGCTGGTAACACGGGCGCGGGTATGGTAACTGCTCTGTTTCGCCTCGGACGCATTCGTGGGGTTGATCGCCCTGCCTTAGCCCCCATCTTCCCGACAGCCACTGGCACATGTGTTGTGCTAGATATTGGCGCTAACCCAGATTGTAAGCCAGAAAACCTTTTACAATTTGCAATTTTAGGCAGTATTTATGCTGAAAAAGTTCGAGGTATAAACAAACCTAAGGTTGGTGTAGTTTCTAATGGAGAAGAAGAAGGAAAGGGCAATGAGCTAGTTAAAGCGGCTACGCCTTTGATTAAAAACTCAGGTGTGAATTATTTTGGAAATGTAGAAGGTAAAGAAGTGATAGGCGGAAAAGTTGATGTGGCTGTGACAGATGGCTTTACTGGTAACGTCATGTTGAAATCATCTGAAGCGGTTGCAAAGTTAATCACAGATACAATTCGAGAATTAATCAAAAACGGAAACATTATCACTAAAATCGGTGGGCTACTAGTTAAACCTGCATTAGGAAAAATTAAACAACTACTTGACCCTCGCGAGCAAGGCGCTGCGCCACTACTTGGTGTAAATGGCTTGGTTTTTATTGGACATGGACGTTCAGATGCTTTGGCAATCAAAAGCGCCATCCGTGTAGCTAAACATGCAGTAGATGTGAAGGTGCTAGATGCTATGAAATTTGCTATTGAAGACAGTTTGAAGAAGTAAGAAGGTAGGCAGGTGTTTGAATGGATAAGAGAAAGTAGAAAGTAGAAAGTAGAAAGTAGAAAGTAGAAAAGGATAAAGGAATTAGGTATATAGGTCAATGAAGATTATTAAGGATGAAAAAAAAATTGAAAGAAACAAGAAGTTTTCTCAATGGATAAGCTTAGGAGCACTATTGGTTCTTGGTGGTGGGATGTATATATCCATCACCCGCCCCGAGTTATTTTTTGTATCATTAGGTTGTTTATTGGTTGGGTTCATTGCAACTCAGGTTGGTATGTATATGGGCAATCGTTGGGGTAGGTCCCCTCGCCCTGATGAAAAATTAGATGCAGGATTAAAAGGCTTACATAGTGAATTTAATATATATCATTACACATCACCCGTGCCCCATCTACTTATTGGACCTGCTGGCGTGTGGGTTTTGAAACCTTATCATCAAGGTGGGAAAATCTTTTATGAGAATAAAAAATGGAAGAATAAAGGCGGTGGCTTTTTTGCGGGTTACATGCGAATTTTCGGTCAAGAAGGTATTGGACGCCCAGACCTTGAAGCAGAAAGTGAAATTGAGGCGGTTGAAAAATTCCTCAAAAAAAATATTACAGGTGAAAACGCTATTCCAGAAGTAAAGGCAATTTTACTATTCACCAATGAAAATGTTGAGCTAGAAGTGAACGACTCACCTATACCTGCCATGAAGCTAAAACAGATTAAGGATTTTATGCGCCAAATGTCAAAAAATCGAGTTCTATCAAGTGGGCAAATTAATGAGATAGCAAATTTACTTCCGAAAGCATAGTAATGAAAAAATTTTACGGCTATATTTCCAAAAATTACTCCGCTTTACTGGTTCTAGGTCTAATCATAGGATTTTGTGGTATGCGCCTATCTACCTATGGAGATATACAGTTATCAATTGCTGGTAATGACACCCAAAGCTATATAGATGCTTCTCATGTGCCATTATTTTCAAGTGAAATTCTCACTGGAAGGCGCTTACTAAGCACCAACTTGCTTTATAAATTTTTTGAGCCAAAAGATGGTTATAAAATCATAGTCAATGGGTCCATTGAAACAACTCGTAGAATTGTACAACCTAGCTTCACAGGGATTGTTGGCTTACAACTTATTCTCTCCTTATTTGGATGGGGCTTTTTAGCATTTATAGTGGCTAACCACCTAGATAACTTACTTACAAAAATTTTAGCTGTAAGCACAATTTTATTATTTGCTTTCACCCCTCAAATAGCAGATTGGGACAGCATCCTTATGTCTGAATCTTTGACTTTCTCATTATTTGCACTTGAAATTGGCCTTACAGTAAAAATCGTTTTCATGATTTTTAATAATCAGAATCATAACATTAAGATTTATTTACTTTTTGGGGCTATCGTTCATTTTATCTGGACATTTCTGCGTGATACCAATCTATTCGTGTCATTACTAACTTTTAGCATGATTGCATTAATACTATTTTCAGCGCATTATAGGAAAAACAAAAATATACATTCTGTATTAATATTTTTTGGCTTCATCTTTACGTTAGGGTTAATTACAGCTAGTAACAGTACGCGTTCTCAGGTGCAATTAATTAATCTCTATCAAGACGATTTGTTACCCAATGCTATACGATTTGAAACATTAAAAGAACTAGGAATGCCAGATCCTAATACGCCAGAATATCAAACATGGTTTTCTCAAAATGCTGGCAAAGCACTAATTCAGTTTATGATTAAACACCCAGGCTACCCGATAATAAAAGTACTGTCTGATTTCCCCTTTGCTTTTACAGAAATTAAGCAAACTTACTTCAAAGCCCCCGAGTTAAACCCGACGCGCGAAATCTTAATGAATATTGGTAACGCACTTCATTCTGAAAACACAACACCTTTTCTTGCCAGCCTTGTTTTGCTCATTGGTTTCATACACTTATTTTATAAGAACATACCCAAGAGCAAAGCATGGGCATGGATTGGGTTATGGCTATTCCTATGTGCCAGCATAACTCTCATCCCCACCATACTTGGAGATACCTGGGCTTTAAATCGTCATGCCTTATTCTCAACCACATTGTATCGCTTGTTCATGTGGTTGTTCACAATCGTGCTGATTGATATTTCACTACAACAAAAAATATACTGACAACATGAAGTTAATTAACAAAACAATCCCCTCTACTCTACTGACTATCTTTATCTTTTCTATTTTTATCTATGCGCGCGCTGTCGGCTATGGAGACTTGAGACTATCAGTAGCTACAATTGATACAGAAACATATATTACTTCTGCTCGCAACCCTTTATTTTCATGGCAAGGGTTTAGCGGGCGCAGACTGTTCACAACCAACCTACTTTTCAAATTATCAACCAAAGCAGAATGTCCAGCTCCAGTACCCAGCAACCCATTTCATGGACAAGAGCGAGAGCGTGAAATTCTCCCATGCTTCCAAACTATCGCATTAACTCAAAACGCCCTCTCAATTTTTGGCTGGTGCTTACTGGCTTATTTATTTTCAAAAAGAATAAACAACCCTTTTTATAAAATATTATCTATCATTACAATTTTAGGATTTGGTTTCACGCCTCAAATAGCAGAATGGGACAGCGTCCTAAATGTAGAGTCAATCACACTTTCTTTAGGCGTAATATCGCTAGCCCTGCTAATAGAAAGTGCGCATCGTTTTCCTAAAATACTGCAAGGATATTCAGCATCTCTCTTAGATATCCTAATCATCACCCTCTTTTTATTCGTGTTCCTCTTATGGGTATTTGCCAGAGACGCCCACCTTTACGCCATATTCACTCTCCTTATATTAATCATCCCACTATTTCTATTCAAACCAATTAGGAACATGAAGTGGATGGTAGGTATTACACTCCTATTAATAATCACATTCATCTTTGGAAGTGCAACCTCACAAGCCAGTACTAGATGGCATCCATCCATTGAACATTCCATGAATTATTATATTCTTCCATACCCTGCCCGTGTCGCCTTTATGATGGAACGAGGTATGCCCAACCCCAATGACACATCAGCCTATAAGCAATGGTTTGAGACAAAAGCCAATAAAGACTATGCCGTCTTTCTTCTTTCACATCCAGGTTTTATATTAACCACCTATTTTGAACTCTCATCATACCTACGCTCAGATTTCCTCCAAACATTTTTTCCCACACCCAAACTAGAATATTACACCACCTTACTAAAAATTGGAGAAGCCTTACATCCCGAAACAAATCATACTTATATCTTATCTATCCTTCTATTCATCTCCATAAGTATCTCCGCCATCAGCACCAAAAACACAACAATAATTTCATGGGCTTGGCTAGCAAGTTGCTTTTTATTTACGCCGCCATCTCACTTACCTTAACTTTTTTTGGAGATGTAGATGGAACGCGCCGCCACATCTACCCCTCAGTAGAATTATTTCGCCTTTTCAATTGGATATTTCTATTCGTCCATATTGATCTAGCCTCAAAAAAATTAAATATCTAAATATGGTACACTTGTTCTAATATGACCACCATCGTCTCATTAGATATTGAAACCACTGGGTTAGATGAAAACCGTGAAGCCATCATAGAAATTGCCGCGGTAAAATTTAACGGCAAACGAATTGAAGATGAATTTAACACCCTCATCAACCCAGGCAAACACATCCCCGAATTTATAACAAGCCTAACCAACATTGATGATGCCATGGTTCGCCAAGCACCTCGCCTGCGCGATATTGCCAATGAATTAATTGCATTTGTTGGCGATGCCCCCATACTAGGTCACAATGTAAGTTTTGACATTAAATTCTTACGCAAAGCAGGCTTATTCGAATACCAACAAACACTAGACACCTACGAACTTGCATCTGTATTGCTACCTTCTGCCGCACGTTACAATCTCGGCGCGCTTGGCAAACAACTCTCCATTCTCCTCCCCGCCACCCATCGCGCGCTAGACGATGCGCGTGTTACCCAAGCCGTTTACACACGCTTACTTGATATTGCTCATGAACTTCCACTAGAAACCTTGCAAGAAATTGTTGAGCTAGGAAATTTTGTAGATTGGGATTCAGGTTGGGTCTTTGAACAAACCCTATACAATGTGGTAAAGCAAGGCATTAAACCGAAAAAAGAAACTCGCGCCTCCTCACCTAAGCCGATATTTGATTCTGCACCTCAAACTGAAGCTAAGCCCATACAGCGCACCGATGAGCCAACTCCCCTAAACCCCGAAGAAGTCGCCTCAATTTTAGAATATGGCGGACAGTTCTCACAATATTTTGAAGCGTACGAACATCGAGCCGAGCAAGTAGAAATGTTAAAAGCAGTATCCAACGCTTTATCGCATGGTGGACATTTAATGGTTGAAGCAGGCACAGGCGTTGGGAAATCGTTTGCTTATCTTGTGCCTGCCGCTTTGTTTGCAGTGCAAAATAATACCCGTGTTCTTATTTCCACTAATACTATCAACTTACAAGATCAACTAATCAAAAAAGATATTCCTGATTTACAAGCCGCGTTAAATTTGAATGTGCGTGCCGCAGTAATGAAAGGACGAGTTAATTATCTATGCCCGCGCAGGTTAGAACTTTTACGCAAAAGCAAACCAAGCAACGCCAATGAAATGCGTGTGTTAGCAAAAATCATCGTTTGGCAATTAGAAAATACCAGCGGCGACAGAAACGACCTAAATCTAAATGGACCCATTGAACGTGAGATCTGGTCCAAACTGTCAGCCGAAGACGATAACTGTACAACAGAAACATGTATGAGTAGGATGAGAGGCGTGTGTCCATTTCAACGAGCAAAACAAGCCGCTCAAGCATCTCACTTGTTAATTGTTAATCACGCACTTTTATTATCTGATGTCTCAACAGGCAGTAAAGTGTTACCTGAATATGATTATGTGATTGTAGATGAAGCTCACCACATGGAGAATGCAGTAACAAATGCCTTATCGTTCCGTTTAACGCAACATGACTTGGAGAGGATGTTAAAAGAATTAGGTGGTTCATCTGCTGGCGTATTAGGAAAAATGTTAACCGAAAGTCATAATGCCTTACGCCCATCTGATTTTGCTTTGCTACAACAAAAAGCAAAACGAGCCACAGATCAAGCATTTCGAGTTGAACAATTAGCGAAACAATTTTTTAGTTATCTGAATGAATTCATCGCCACACAAAGGCAGGGACAACCACAAAGTAATTATTCATGGCAAATGCGTATTACACCTGCCGCTCGCACGCTAGCAGGCTGGGATGATTTGGAGATGCAATGGGGGCAAATTAGCGAAACATTAATACATCTAATCAAAACATTAGATGAAATTTATAAAGCCTTAGCAGATCTATACAGCGAAGGACATGATAATTTAGAAGATGTGATGGGTAATTTAAGCACCTTGATTCGGCGCATGACTGAATCTGAAGCCGCCGCTTCAGGCTTAATGCACAAACCATCAAATGAACTAATTTATTGGATTGAGTTAAATCCACGCGGTGAAAGGCTATCTCTAAACGCCGCCCCCCTACGAGTGGGTCCGTTGATGCAAAAGCATTTATGGTACGAAAAAACCAGTGCTATATTAGCTTCGGCAACTTTAACTACACATGGTGAATTCAATTATGTTCGCAACACTTTAGATGCGCAAGAAGTGGACGTGCTAGCGCTTGGCTCGCCTTTTGATTATGAATCATCAACTTTGCTATATGTAGCTAATGATATGCCTGAGCCAAATTCATTTAACTACCAGCAAACGTTAGATAAAGCAATAATTGCTACCGCCAAAGCCACGGGTGGCAGAATGTTAGTTTTATTTACATCCTACTCAGCATTAAAGAAAACATCTCAAGCAATTACAGGTACTTTAGCCCGCGAAGATATTTTTGTTTACGAACAGAGCGAAGGCACATCAGCCAGTGCCTTGTTAGAATCTTTCAAAACAACAGAGCGAGCAGTTCTACTTGGCACGCGCTCATTTTGGGAAGGTGTAGATGTGCCAGGTGATGCACTGTCAGTAGTGGTGATTACAAAATTGCCTTTTGAAGTTCCATCAGACCCTATCATTGCGGCACGTTCTGAACTATACGAAGATTCTTTCCATGAATATTATTTACCCGAAGCAATCCTAAAATTTAGGCAAGGTTTTGGGCGTTTAATTCGTACTGCTTCAGATAGAGGCGTGGTAGCTATTTTAGATCGGCGTGTACTAACCAAACAATATGGCAGAATGTTCTTAGAATCATTACCGCCTTGTACAGCACGGCAAAACTCAGTCAGCAACTTAGCTAAAATGGCTGGCGATTGGTTGGGTGTGTAATCTCATATATTTTTAAAGTGCGCCTTTTATCATCTTGCTGTAATCTCTACTTTCTAATTACACTATAATTACCACATGAATCATCATACACAAAATCGCCTACTGCAGTATGCGGGATTTTTTCTTTTTATTCAATCTATCATCTTAACCTTATCGCCAGCTGTGCGTGAACGCACATGGAATGTTGATTACCGCCTTTCACATTGGTTAGGCTTTTTTACTTGGGTAATTTTGGTGTTTATAGCCAATAAAGTAATTCAAAAAAAATATTCCGAAGCAGATGCTTATATTTTCCCCGCCGCTGCATTACTTAGTGGATGGGGGCTTCTTACTATTTGGCGCTTAGATTCATATTTCGGTATGCGGCAAACCATATGGTTTACTGTAAGCATGTGTGCCTTTATTTTTACAATTCAATTTTTACCTAACTTATCTTTTCTGCGAAAATACAAATATGTTTTTCTAACCAGTGGAGCAATCATCACAGCCCTTACTTTAATTTTTGGTACAAATCCACTGGGGTTTGGTCCGCGTTTATGGTTAGGTGTTTCAAACAATATCTATTTTCAACCATCAGAACCATTAAAAATCCTGTTTGTTATTTACCTCTCAGCCTATTTAGCAGATCGCGCTAATATAGATTTATTCTCTTCACCATTATTAATTCCAACACTATTTGTCACAGGCATGGCTTTGTTGTTATTAATCGTCCAACGTGATTTAGGCACGGCTTCTATTTTTATTCTGATTTTCACAATTTTTATTTACATTGCAACAGGCAAAAGGCGAATTTTAATCGCATCTGTCTTAGCATTATTCACAGCGCTTCTAATTGGATACTTCTTCATAAGCATTGTACAAATACGTGTTATTGGCTGGCTAAATCCGTGGGAAGATCCCACTGGCAATTCATACCAAATCATTCAATCGCTCTTAGCAGTTGCAAATGGCGGCACAATAGGTAGAGGGTTAGGAATCGGAAGCCCTTTGCTTGTCCCTGTTTCTATTTCCGATTTTATTTTCTCTGCCATCACTGAAGAAACGGGTCTTATCGGGAGCCTGTGCTTGATTCTGCTCATCTGGTTAATCCTAGCTCGTGGCATGATGGCTTCCCTCAAAGCACCTGACAAATTTCGACGCTATTTAGCCGCAGGCATCGTAGCATATTTAGGAATTCAGAGCATATTAATTATTGGCGGCAATATTCGCTTGTTGCCTCTTACAGGCGTCACACTACCGTTCGTTTCGTATGGTGGCTCATCTTTATTAACTTCGTTCATCGCATTATTTCTATTATTAAATATTAGCAACATAGAAGATGATGAGCCTGCTACACTGGAAAACCCTCAACCTTATACACTATTAACGGGCACACTAGCACTAGGGCTTATCTCATGTGCTTTGATAACAGCCTACTGGAGTGTTATCCGTGGCCCCGATTTATTAACGCGCACCGATAACCCTCGGCGAGCTATAGCAGATCGATTCGTCCCACGAGGCGAAATTGTAGATGTTAATAACAAATCAATTAACATCACAGAAAAAATAGATGATGTTTATGTTCGTAAATATTTATATCCAGCGCTTGCCTCTGTAACTGGCTACACGCATCCCGTATACGGGCAGGCAGGGCTGGAGTTTAGCCTTGATAGCTATTTGCGCGGCTTACAGGGTAATCCATCTAGTTTAATCTTATGGGATCAATTACTCTACGGTACTCCCCCAGCAGGTTTAGATGTGCGTTTGAGTATTGATTTATCTTTACAAGCAAAAGCAGATAATTTGCTAGGTGCGCATCATGGTGCCATTATATTGATGAATGCAGAAACAGGTGAAATCTTAGTAATGGCATCTCACCCAAGTTATGATCCTAATAACTTAGATACAGAAGGCGAAAAACTTTCTAATGATGAAAATGCCCCCTTATTAAATCGAGCTACACAGGGTTTATATCCTTTTGGTGATATTTTGTTACCTCTCACCCTGGCTAAGTTTGGAGATAAAGTACCATCAGTAGCGGAACTACAAAGTTTTTATAATCAAATTGGTTTATATCAAACTCCTACTATCAATATGCCTGCTAGTACAGATGAAGGAAAAACTCGTTTAAGCCCACTGCAAGTAAGTTTGCTTGTTGCCTCGTTGAGCAATAATGGCAATATGCCCTCCGCCAGAATAGCCACAGCAATCAACACATTAGAACAAGGTTGGATAGTAATTCCAGCATTGAGCGAGTCGAAGTCCATTAACCAAGCAGAAGAAAATAACGAAGCGGTTTTATCTTTCCTCAAAAATGGAAAAGCATATTGGAGTCATGTTAGCCAAGCCAGTGTTGATAAAACCGTAGTGACTTGGTTTATCGGGGGAACTCTGCCTGACTGGAAAGGCGTACCCTTAGCATTAGTGATTGCGCTAGAAGAAAATAATATTCCATTGTCTCAATTTATTGGAGATAGTTTATTAAGTGAATAAACTTCACAGAGTATAGAATATACAAAAAAGCCGACCAGTTATAACTAGCCGACTTTTTTGTTAAACAAATTAGGAAATGAAATCTTTGGCTGAATCCATCAACCTAAGACTAATCGTTCTCTTACATTCCGTCATCAATATCTTTGGCTTTGTAGCCTGGACCTGTTTTGAAGAAATCATAATTAGGTTGGATATCGGCAGTTAAGTCCACAACTTCACCTGCTTCGAGTACGCGTGTGGTATCTAAAACAATTTTTTCCGCCGTGATGATTTGTGCCTTCCCAGTGACCTGTAAGCCCAACTTTGCTAATTGATTCACCTCCTTTTGCGGTGTAAGCAGATGGAACTTCATCTTCTGGGAAAATTGCATTGAATGGACACTCAGGCACACAAGCGCCGCAATCAATACAAGTATCGGGGTCAATATAAATCCATGGATATTCATTGACAGGTTGACCAGGAAGCATACATTCAACAGGGCAAACATCAATACATCCGCGATCACGCAAACACAAGCTGGTAATGATATGAGTCATAAGGTTTTCTCCTTAGAAGTAGTATAAATTTTTTACAATTATACTATTTATTTACCAGCAAACTTTTCGGCGACTGCATCCCAATTAACTACATTCCAAAAAGCGGTGATGTAATCAGGTCTGCGATTTTGATAATTCAAATAATAAGCATGTTCCCAAACATCTAAACCGAGAATTGGAGTCAAACCATCCATCAATGGTGAATCTTGATTCGCAGTGGAGATAACAGCCAAGCCACTGCCCTTTTTCACCAACCAAGCCCAACCCGAGCCGAAGCGTGTTGAAGCAGCAGTTGCAAATTCAGTTTTGAAATTATCAAACGATGTAAACGAAGCATCAATTGCTTTAGCCAAATCACCTTCTGGTGCGCCACCTGCATTTGGTCCCATCACTTCCCAAAACAAGTTATGATTTGCAGTTCCTCCACCATGATTGCGAATGACATTGCGCACACCTTCAGGCACTGCGTTCAAATCACCAAGCATTTGTTCAAGAGATTTTCCTGCAAGTTCTGGAGCTTTATCCACTGCACCATTTAAGTTTGTAATATAAGCCTGATGATGTTTCGTGTGATGAATCTCCATTGTGCGAGCATCAATATGAGGTTCAAGTGCATCATAGGCATAAGCCAATTTTGGTAGTTCAAAAGCCATGATATTTCTCCTTTAAAATTTTTTTAACACAAAGGACACAATGGTCACAAAGGAAAAATCTTTTAAAAATCCCCTTCGTGTACTTGGTGTCCTTCGTGTTTAAATTAGATATAATTTGATTGTACCTTGTTACATACATCTTGACAAATTCACCCGCTTCATTCTTACGGACAGTTGGTTCTGCTGATTGAAATTTTATTTTAACTTCAGCCACTGTCGAATAAAAAAAATCCCGTAGGGATGGTAGGATTATAGAAAATAATGTGTAGGAGACAAATCCTGTAGGGATGAAATAAAAATCACAAAACAATGACACCCCTTCGGGGTTGAATGCCATCAAACCTAAATTCTATAATCATTTGACCCTACGGGGTCAGCCAATTGATAAATAGTTTATTTAATTTTGAAAAAAATTCAAAAAAGTAAAACCCAATATGACTCTTTCATTAACTACAAAAGACCAAGCCATGCTTCAAGGTGATTTCGGACCTGCCACGCAAATGGCGATGAAGATTCTCGTGCGCATGGCAGAAGTTTCAGGTGCAACCGAATTATTAGATATTGTCGGCGCACATATTGATAGTACAGTGTATATCGGAGATGCAGGTTTAGAATTTGCAGAAAAATTAGCAAGTTTGGGTGCCAAAGTATCTGTGCCAACAACTTTGAACGTCAGCGGTTTAGATGAACATCACTGGCAAGAATGGGCTGTGACGAATGAATGGGCGAAGCAAGCACACAGACAAATGATTGCTTATCAAAGCATGGGGACAATTCCAACTTGGACGTGTGCGCCGTATCAAACAGAATACAAACCAAAATTTGGAGATCAAATTGCATGGGGAGAATCAAATGCTATTGCTTTTGCAAATTCTGTCATTGGCGCAAGGACAGAAAGATACCCTGATTTATTTGACATTTGTTGCGCCATCACTGCTCGCGCCCCTGCTATTGGATTGCATCTAACACACAATCGGGCAGGGAAAATTTTATTGCGATTAAAAAATATTCCGCTGGCATTACAAGAAAGCGATGAGTTTTATCCTGTACTTGGGCATTTGATGGGAAAAATTTCGTTGGATAAAATCCCTGTCATTCAAGGCTTAGAATATATCCCTAACGAAGATCAACTCAAAGCATTAGCGGCGGCGGGAGCATCCTCAGGCTCAGTGGCGATGTTTCATATTATCGGAGTGACACCCGAAGCAGGGACTTTTGAATCCGCATTTCAAAATAATCAACCACAAGAAATTATTGAAGTGACGATGGATGTATTGCGAGAATCTCGTAAGGAATTAACGCATCAGACTTCGGAAGTCTCTTTAGATTTGGTGGTTTTAGGAAGTCCGCATTTTTCTTTGGCAGAGTTCAAACAACTTGCACCTTTGGTCAAAGGAAAAAGAAAACATGAAAATGTAAAGTTTCTAGTCACATCTTCTCGGGCAATGACTCAACTCGCCAAACAAGCAGGCTTTTCAGATGATTTACAAAACTTCGGCGCACAACTCACAGTGGATACTTGTATTCTCACATCACCGATGTTACCGAAAGAAATAAAATATCTGATGACCAATTCAGCCAAGTTTGCATATTATTCACCTGGCTTGTTAGGCAAACAAATTACATTTGGCAGTTTGAAAGATTGTGTAGAGTCTGCTGTTGCGGGTAAAGTGATAAGAGATGAAAGTTTGTGGAAATAATTATGAATCGAAACCCTAAAGGTCTTTTTTATTTTCATAAATCATCAATCAGCAAAGGAGACCTTTAGGGTTTATAAAAATGATTACTATTCAAGGAAAATCATTTATACAAGGCTCAGCAAATGGAATCGCACTTGCTACCAGCGAGCCACTTTCTTTTTGGGGTGGATATGACTGGAAAACAGGTGAAATTATTGATAGAAGGCATCCACTTTCGGGCATGATTGCAAAAGATAAAATTTTAGTGATTCCGTTTACACGCGGGTCATCTACCACAACGGCGGTTTTACTTGAAGCCATTCGAGCAAAGACTGCGCCGAAAGCCATCATCACCACATCTACTGATTTTTTCTTTGCATTGGCATCAGTTGTGGCTGATGAATTATATAAAATGCCAATTCCATTAATTGCAGTGAATAAAAATGAGTTTGAAAAAATAAAAACGGATGATGAAGTTGAAATTGATGAAAAAGGAATGATTACTGTCACGTTAAAAACGTGACCTACTACTACGAAAAGGATTTAATTTATGAAATTACCTGCTCATTTGTATCTCGAAAAAAATAATATTCCTTACGAAGCAAGAAGTTTTTCGCCTGAAACTGAAAAGGGTGCATCCAATGTTGCTAAGGTTTTAGATTTTCCTGAAAGACAAGCCGTGAAGACTTTAATTTTTCAAGTGGTTGATTCTGGTGAATGTGTGTTGGTGATGCTAGGTGCAGACCAAAATGCAATTTCAGGAAATTTGAAGAAAGCGATTGGTTCGAGAAATATCAAAATGGCTGAACCTGAAAAGGTAAAAGAAGTGACAGGTTACGTCATCGGGTCAATTCCTGCGTTTGGATGGCAGCCAACAGGTTTCAGGTCATTTCTTGAGGCGAGTTTGGTAGATGAATCAATTTTGGGTACAGGAGCAGGTCAATGGGGAGAAGAGATTATGATCACGCCTGAAAATTTAATCAAAGCCTGTAATGCCATTGTGGTCAATTTAACCGATAGGGAAAAACCTGTTTTGATTAAATAAATATTTGAAGATGCTTAATGTTAAATAAATTTAGTAAGAAAGTTTATTGCTCAATTCATCAGACACAGTGACAAGGAGCGTTGCCATGACGTACAAAAAACCATCTGATGCTGAATTGAAAGAAATGTTAACTCCCATGCAATATAAAGTGACACAGCACGAAGGCACTGAACCACCATTTTCAAATGAATATTGGAACAATAAACAGGCGGGCATTTATGTAGATGTTGTTTCTGGCGAAGTGTTGTTTAGTTCGTTAGATAAATACGATTCTGGTACAGGCTGGCCCAGTTTTACAAAGCCATTAGAATCTGAAAACATCGTCACAAAAACGGATTTCAAACTTTTCATGGCGCGTACCGAAGTGCGTTCTAAAAATGCAGATTCGCATTTAGGTCATGTCTTTGATGATGGTCCCGCACCGACTGGTTTAAGATATTGCATGAATTCTGCTTCACTGAAATTTATTCCAGTAGAAAATATGGAAGCAGAAGGGTATGGTCAATATTTGTATTTGTTCAAAGATAATAAATGATTTGAAAGCAAGGATTAAGTTTACAAAACATCTATCTTAAACTTATCCAATTCAAATCTCGTAAGCCTGCTGCCAAATCATCTCGAAAATCATTTTCGGTCATACGCCATTGCCAGTTACCACCAAGTTTGCTGGGGAAGTTCATTCTGGCTTCACCACCTAAACTTAAAACATCTTGCATAGGAGCAATGGCGAAGATGGCAACAGATTTCCAAACTGTGCGGATTAAATCCCATGCAAAATCACTTCCGTCCACTCTTAAATATCGGCGTGCAAAATCTTTTTCATGCTCACTAGCTGTAGCAAACCAGCCCATTGCTGTATCATTATCATGTGAACCAGTGTATGCTACACAATTAGGGATGTAGTGATGAGGCAGAAAAGGATTATCAGGACCTGAAAAAGCAAATTGCAAAATTTTCATGCCAGGGAAATCAAATGTGTTTAATAATTCCACAACATCAGGTGTAATCAAGCCTAAATCTTCGGCAATGATTGGTAAATCATTTTTAACGCCTAAAGATTTTTTTACTGCTTTGAAAAAATCTTTACCATCTATTTGCACCCATTTACCATGTTGTGCAGTTGTGTGTTGAGCAGGGATTTCATAATAACCTGCGAAGCCACGAAAATGGTCAAAGCGCAAAATATCTACATTCTGTAAAGTAGTTTTGATGCGCGATAACCACCACTTGTATTTTTCTTTTTTATGATTCTTCCAATTGTATAAAGGGTTTCCCCATAATTGCCCTGTAGCAGAAAAACCATCTGGTGGAACGCCAGCTACAACGGTTGGGTTTCCACTTTCATCTAAGAAAAATAATTCGGGATGTGACCAAACATCAGCAGAATCGTATGCTACAAAAATTGGCACGTCACCAATAATTTGAATGCCTTTTGAGTTGGCATAACTTCGTAATTTATTCCATTGCCTAAAAAATAAAAATTGATAAAACGAATAGCG
Source organism: Chloroflexi bacterium OLB14 (assembly GCA_001567105.1). Lineage (GTDB taxonomy): Bacteria > Chloroflexota > Anaerolineae > Anaerolineales > Villigracilaceae > Villigracilis. The sequence goes on along the minus strand of LMZR01000030.1, from coordinate 16,140 downwards.
TTGAATATCTTGACTCAATTCTTTTCTAGCTTTTTTTATTTCCGCTTCATTTCTGACTTTTAGTTGGTCACTCCACCCATTCCATGAGCCTCCCCCATGCGATTCTTTCAACGCCATGAACAAGGCAAAGTCATTTAGCCAGAATGCTTGTTGTTTGCAAAATAAATTAAATTCTTTTTGCAAATGTTTGGGATTCTCTTGGTAGTTAGTAAAAGCCGTCAGCAAAAGATTAAGCTTGTTGGGAATGACCAAGCCGAAATCCACTTTTGAAGCGGGTGAATCAGATTTTATTTTATCCAAATCAGATTGAGTCACTAATCCATCTGCAAATAAATCATCAGGGCTGATTAAATATGGATTGCCCGCAAAAGCAGAAAAACATTGATACGGTGAATCGCCATAGCCCGTGGGACCGAGCGGAAGAATTTGCCAAAGTTTGCAACCAGTGGAGGCGAGCCAATCCACAAAGCGGTAGGCTTGTGGACCTAAATCGCCGATTCCGTATGAGTTGGGCAATGAAGTTGGGTGTAATAAAATTCCTGATGAGCGTTTGAAGGTCATGAGTTTTTAAGTACTGCAACATTTATGTTGCATGTGAAAGCCGCAAGATAAATCTTGCGGTACTTTTATTCCTTTATCAAAGATAAATATAATTTCAAATATTCTTTTGCTGAAGCGTTCCAAGAAAAATCTTGTGCCATGCCATTTTGTTGAATTTTTTTCCACGCTTCTTTATCCGCAAAAGATTTGAGTGCTTTTTTTATTGTAGCCACTAAAGATAAATGTGATGCTTTTTCAAATACAAAGCCTGTAAAATTTTGTGTAACGGTATCATTCAAACCACCTATCGCTCTCACAATGGGAACACAACCATAACGCATGGCAATCATTTGAGCCAGCCCGCATGGTTCATAACGCGAGGGCATAAGCAACATATCAGCCCCAGCATAAATTTGACGAGCCATGCCTGCATCAAAACGTAATTGAGTTTTTATTTTTTCAGGGAATAAATTTTGTAAATTTTGAGCGGCTTCTTCCAGTTTTGGGTCGCCAGTGCCTAAGATAACTGCTTGAAAATTTATTTTCTTCATCGTTTTCAAAGCACTGAAAGCAATATCCACGCCTTTTTGATTATCCATGCGCGAGATGATGCCGATGAGCGGAATATTTTCATCCAGTGGAAATTCAAGTCTATCTTGTAATAATTTTTTATTGATAGCGCGTTTATGTACTGCATTGCTATCATAATTTACACCAATGGCTTTATCTGTAGTTGGGTCAAAAGAATCTGTATCAATGCCGTTCAAAATTCCGCTCATTGATTCGCGGCGTACTTGAAAAAATTCAGATAAGCCTGAGCCAAATTCTTCTGTCAAAATTTCATTTCCATACGTTGGTGAAACAGCCACAATCGCATCAGAAGCCCATAAGCCCAATGGCATGGGCATTACACGCGCCCAATCGGGTAAATCAGTTTGAGCTAATTTGATTCCATAACTTTCGAGAATATCTTTTACATCTGGTCCTAAAAACGGTAAGTTATGCACCGTCATCACATTGGCAATATGTTTTGCGCCTTCTTCCCAGCGCTTTGTTAAATTTCCATACAAACTTAACGCAGTATGCCAATCATTGGCATGGATGACATCAGGAATCCAATTAATATGCTTGGGAAGTTTCAATGCCGCTAATGAAAAGAAGACATATTTTTCAGCATCTAATTTTGAATCGGCTGAATAGACAGAGCCATTAGCACGAATCGCTTCGCCATTGATTAAGTACACTGGCAAGTCATCTATGCTTGTTTCAAATGCTTCAACCTCGACCTGCGAGTTATTTCTGTCTATTGAATAAGTTTCTAAGCGATTGAGGTTATCCGCCTTAATCACAGGATGATAGGGCAAAACTAAACGAACGTCCAATTTAATATCATCATTTGAAAGGGAACGTAAGGCTTTTGGCAAAGACCCTGCTACATCGCCTAACCCCCCAACTTTTACAAATGGGTCTGCTTCAGCGGCGAGGAAAAGTACATTAATGGTTTTAGTCATAATTTACTACTATAAGACCTAAAGGTTTTCAAATCTACCTTTAGGGTCTTTTTGGGAGCCTGATGGGTTTCGAACCCACAACATCCACATCCACAGTGTGGCGCTCTGCCGTTGAGCTACAGGCTCCATAATGCGGGCAAGATTTTACCACAAATCAACGTAATTTTAGCACAGCCTCAGTTTCGCCATCTACAATTTTTCCTGTCTCCACAAAACCTAAACTAGCATATAACTTTCGCGCTACTTCGTTGTGTGGCTCGTAACTAATGCCTACCACTTTTATGCGTTCATCGGCGCGAAAAAAATCTAACATCCAATTCATGCCAAATTTGCCATAGCCCTTGCCCTGAAAATTTTCATCCACCATCAAACGCTGAATATATGCTTGATGCGTAGGATGTTCAAAATTAAGCGCATACATCAAAAAGCCGACGGGTTTATCTTCATCATAAATTGCAAACGGAAACAAATCCCAATGCCCTTCGTACTCATCCCCAAATTTAGATTGAGCAATCGAATACAAATTGGATGCCACAAAATTCTTTTGGTCATCGCGCACTTTCAAATCAATGATGGCTTGCCAATTTTCTATGGTGATATTACGGATTTCAGGCATTCGATAACATCCCTTTTATAGATTCAATCAACGCTTCTTGCTTGATTTGGGCTTGGTCGCCGTTTTTCAAGTTTTTTGACTACCACCAAGCCTTGTGCTTCTTCATCTGGACCCAAGACGAGTGCTAGTTTCATTTTCATTTTGTCTGCAAACTTGAATTGCTTTTGTAACTTAGCAGGTTCGGGAAAAGCGATTGTATTAATCCCTGCTTTTCGCAGTTGAGCAGATAAGGCAAATGATTTTGTTAATAAGGTTTCATCAAACACCGTCACTAACACATCTGCTGGGGTGGGATTAAATTCAGGTAGTAAACCTTTTTCTTGCAAAATAATTCCAATCACTACATCACCCATTGCAAAGCCAACACCTGACAATGGTTGTCCGCCAACATCTGCTAACAAATTATCATAACGCCCGCCGCCGAGAATAGCACGTTTGACAGAGCCACTGGTATCAAAGGCTTCAAAGACTGTGCCTGTGTAATATAAAAGTCCACGCATGATGTTGGGATCATATTTGACGTATTCACTCACGCCCAATGCTTCAAGCGTAGAAAATAATTTGGTTAACTCATCACTTTCTTTCCACAACTCAAAATTAGATAAAATATTTTTCAAGCCATCTAATTGAGTTTGATTCAAACCTAATTCAAGTGCATAGGCATCCCACTTTGTTGATTCCATTTTAGAACGTCTATCTACTAAATTAGAAACATCGAGTCGTTTTTCATTTGGGATTTGTAATTTATCAAATTCAGAATCCATTAAACGGCGATTGTTAACGTAAATGGTCGCTTGGTCGGGAGTCAAGCCAACAGATTGGAGAAAAGTCGCTGCAACAGCAACCAACTCTCCGTCTGCTTGAGGCGAATTGACTCCTAACATATCAATATTCCATTGGAAGAATTCGCGCGAACGTCCTTTTTGTGGTTGTTCATATCTCCAAAACGGACCGAACGACCACCAACGCACAGGATAAGTCAATTCATTTTGTTTTGCCGCAATCATGCGTGCAAGAGATGGAGTCAATTCAGGTCGAAGTGTGACGAAATCACCGCCGCGATCTTCAAATGTGAAGGATTGTTTTTTTACTAGCTCTTCACCAGATTTTGCGGCGTATAAATCAATGGTTTCGATGAACGGTGCATCCCATTCTTGAAAGCCAAAAGCCTGAGATGCAGCGCGAACTTTTTCATAAATGAAATTTCGCAACGCCATTTGCTCAGGGTAGAATTCGCGGGTGCCTTTAACTGCTTGAATTTTGTTTGCCATAGTGCGCGAATTTTATCATGCCTTCAAAATTCAGTTGGTGAATTTTGATGTATAATTTATTTGCACGCTGGTCGAGTAGTTGCGCGTGATTGTCGCGTCACGTATCGAGACCACCCGTTAATGAGAATTATTTTATTAAATGTTGGTCTCGATACGTCCATCGCTTCGCTCTGGACTACTCGACCAACGAAAAAAATGGAGAAATAAAATGAAAATTGATTATCAAGAACCGAGCAAAGATTTGTTAATGAGAATTGACATTCACGAAAAATATGGCTCTGCCAATATTGATGTGTGGACAAACGATTTATTGAAACCACAAGCAGGCATGAAAATTTTAGATGTGGGCTGTGGTGCTGGAAAATTATCCTTTTTGTTTAATGAATACACAAAGGGTCAAGCTCAAATTACGGGTGGTGATTTTTCAGAAGAGTTATTAGATAAAGCCCGCGCAAAAAATAAAGAACTCGGTGCAAAGATTGATTTTCAATTTTTAGATTTCAACGAAAAATTTAAGTTTGAAAATAATACATTTGATTTATGTACATCGGCATTTGCCATCTATTACGCTTCGGACTTGAAATTTACATTTGGCGAAGCTCACCGCGTCTTAAAATCTGGTGGGCGACTTTTTGTTTCAGGTCCATTGCCTGAGAATAAGCAAATGTTCTATGACATTATCAAAGAAGCCACGAATGCCACCATTCCTCCCATGCCTGGTTCTTCACGCTTCAAAGGTGATATTTTCAATACGATTGATAGTATTTTTGCAAAGACAGAATTACATAAATTTGAAAATCACCTAACCTTCCCTGCTGTTGCTCCATTCATTGATTACGTCCGCGCTTCGTTGAGTGAAGATCGCAGATTATGGACATCCATGTTCAATGGCAAAGATGAATACGAAGCCTTGATTAAGAAAATCGAATCCGTTGCTCAAAATTGGCTTGAACGTGATGGTAAGTTAGTGATGACTAAAGTGGTGGGCGGGATTCTCGCTACAAAATAATTTTACGAATTACGCATTACGAGTATTACGAGTTACGAAATAATGCGTGATTCGTAATGCGTAAAAAACAACCCTATGAACTTCTCCGGTAAACGAGTTTTATTTCTTGGTGCGCATCCTGATGATATTGAAATCGGATGTGGTGCTTTGATTCATCATATTGCACAGAAGACTGAAATTTTATGTGTGACGCTTTCTGATAATCAGAAAAACCCTGATTTGAAAAAAGTAAAGGGCGAACATTTACAATCTATGAAAGTGTTGGGCGTGCCAGAAGAGAAAGTTATCTTCGGTAATTTCACCACGCGCATTTTTCAGCAATCACGCCAAGAGATTTTGGAATATTTTCTGAAATTACGAAAAGATTTCAAACCTGATTTAATTTTTACACATTCTAAACAAGATGTGCATCAAGACCATAACACGATGACAGATGAAGCCTTGCGCGCCTTTCGTGGAATCACTGTCTTAGGCTTTGACGTTGTGCGTTCTTCGTATGGATTCTTTCCGCATTTTCTAGTTGAAGTGACAGAAGAAGATGTTAATAAAAAAATTGAGGCTTTAGCACAATACGAGACATACAAAGATAGATATTATTTCAATCAAGAATTAACGCGTTCAATTATGGTGAGACATGGTGCTTTAGCCGAAGTCTCATTTGCTGAGGGGTTTGATATTTTGAGAATTGTGGGAAAGTTTAAGGAATAATTCCAAAAACAGAGGTAATAAAAAAGAGGAGGAAAGTCCTATAAGGCTTTCCTCCTCTTTCTACCTAAGAAAGTCTTATTGCTTTATCACAGTTACAGTAGCAACAAGTGAAGGTCCTGCACCAGCACCAGAAGCTGTAGCATTATTAACAATCGAAGTTACGTTTATGTTTGCCTCAGTCACAGTATAAATGGCTGTGCAAGTAACTGTAGCATTTACAGCAAGTGTAGTAGTTGCATCTCCACAGTTAAAAGCTGTTGCACTAATAAGCGCATCTGTAACCGTAAATTGTGCGGGTCCCAGTGTTGTGTTCCCGCTATTAGTGATTGTATAGGTATATGTTATTTGCTGTCCAATTTGTTGGTAATATGTCGGGTTCGCGGTAACAGTTAATGACAAAGCCTTTATTGAAGTGCCAAGTGTCCCAGCTGAATTACGTGGAATGCTAATTTCTTTTCCTACTGTCAATATATTTCGATTTGCAATTTGCAAGATATTAGGATCCGCATTGTAGAGTTGAGCGATAGAAGACCAAGTTTCGCCATCTTTAACTGTATGTTTGACAACACAAGGTTTTCCATAAATTGTGCCCTTACTGCCAATGTTTGGCACGGTAATCACCATGCCTGATGAAATTTGAGAAGGTACTGGGATTTGAGGATTTGCCGCAATCACCTGTCGCGGATCAGCTCCATGACAACGGGCAATTTGCCATATCCAATCGCCACTATCTACTGTGTATGAAATTGTGCTGCCAGAAGTCAAATTAGTTGCAGGGTTAGATTGAGTAATCACGCCTCTATGCACGGCGACGCTTGTTTGCGCCGATGGAGCAGATGCCCCACCTGATGCCGTTGCTAGGCTAGTAACAGAATCCAAATTGGCGTCGGCTTCAGTGATTATATAAGTTGAGGTACAAGTAACAGTTCCCCCAACAGGAAGAAGCGTATCTATATTTCCGCAGTTGAAGGGTGCAGTGCTGATCAAGCTATCGCTAATAGTAAATTGAGCAGGTCCTACATCTGAATTACTTGTATTGGTGATAACATACGTAAAAACTACTTGATTGCCCGCCTTTTCATAGGTTGTAGGATTTGCTGTTGTTGTTAGTGCTAATAGTTGTGGTTGTTGAGCAGAAATAGTAACTATGGCTTGATTAGAATTAATGTCGTTAATAGTTGCTGTTGAAGTATAGTTAATAGATCGTAGATCAATGTCGGCTTGGGTAACAGTATGGGAGGCTGTGCAGATGATAGTCTCATTCGGGTCTAGCGAATCGTTAAGGTTGCCAATTGTATTCATAGCAGGGCAATTGACAGTCATGCCTGTTGCCAATACATTACCTGCCACAGCTGTTAACCCAATATTTCTAACTGAATATTGAAAGTTTATTACCTGCCCTACTGTATTAAAGGAAGTTGCATCTGGTTGAATGGCTAATTCCAATATGGGCATCGTTGGAGTAGGCAAGCTAGCTTGCGGGGTGATACCTCCAAGTGAACATGCTAAAATCAATGTGCTAGCGAATAGCAAAAGAATGGGAGTATAAATTTTCAAATTCATTTGTGTATCCTCTCAAATTTTTTCGTTTATTGCTCGACAGTATTGAGTTTATAACACAGAATTTATGAATTGACTTTATGGATACAGGGCAGAAATAAAAAAGCACTCTAATTTTTAGAGTGCTTTTTTATCAGAAATTTATTCCTTAGGTACGCCAATTTGTATTATCCCGTCTACAATTCTAACTGGATAAGCAGGGATATCTACCACCGCAGGCATTTGCATTACCTTGCCTGTGCGAATATCAAACTCTGCTCCGTGCCTTGGGCAGACGATATTGTACCCTTCAATCATCCCATCACCCAGTGGGCCATCATCATGCGTGCATACATCACCAATTGCAAATAACTTATCCGCAATATTAAGAATCACTATAGGTTTATCGCCAAGGTCAACAAATAAGCGCTCCCCGCTTGGTAATTCAGAAGCAGGGGCAATTTCAACAAAATCTGCTTTTGATTCATCATAGGTTGTGTAGTTAAACATAATTATTAGTAGGAAATAGGCAAGCAGGTAAACAAGTTTAATGTATTTATCTGCTTTATCTATTTACTTATCTCCTTTATTCCACCAAATCATCACTTGCTTCGCCTAATCCGTAAACACCTGCTTTTAAAACTTTAAGCGAAAGCAATGCACACTTCAAGCGAACAGGTCCAAGGTCTATGCCAAGCATTTCAAGAATAGAATTTTTATTTAGTTTTTTTACTTCCTCTAAAGGTTTGCCTATAATAAATTCCATCAACAAATCTGCTGAGGCTTGTGAGATAGCACAGCCGTGTCCATCAAACACTGCTTCTTTTACATTTCCATTTTCATCTAGGCGTAAATTAATTTCAATATGATCACCACATAAAGGGTTATTATCTGCAAAAGCAATATCATGTGGGTCTAGCTTTCCACGATAGGATGGGTTTTTATAATGCTCAATAATAACTTCACGATATAAATCGTTCATAAAATAGTCCTATGGTCTAAATGGTCTTATTAGTCTAAAAAGTCTAACGAATCGAACTTGTTAGACCTGTAAGGCTAATTAGACTTACTTAAACATCTCTTTTACTTTATATAAACCTTTCACGAGCAAATCTACCTCTTCTTTGGTGGAATATAAGTAAAACGAAGCGCGGCTCGTGGCAGGGATACCAAATTTTTCATGCAAAGGTTGCGCACAATGATGCCCCGCTCTTACTGCAATACCATCTTGATCTAAAATTTGAGCTACATCATGTGGATGAATGCCATCTAATGTAAATGCGGCAACTCCGCCTTTTTTATCTACTGAAGGACCAAATAATTTTACACCTTGAATTTCTTCTAAGCGTTCTAAAGCATATTCAGTAATTTCATGTTCATGCTTGGCGATATTATCCATGCCAATGCTAGATAAATAATCTACAGCCGCACCAAAACCAACTGCTTCGGCAATGGCAGGTGTACCTGCTTCAAATTTATGAGGTAAGGTATTCGCGCGAAAAGAACGGAGCTTTACTTCTTTAATCATATCGCCACCGCCTAAAAACGGAGGCATAGATTCAAGCAAAGCAGATTTGCCATACAAAATACCAATGCCAGTTGGTCCACACATTTTATGAGCAGAGAAAGCATAAAAATCGGCGTCTAACTTTTGCACATCCACTTTTAAATGCGGAGCAGATTGCGCGCCGTCTATCAAAACAATTGCGCCAACTTGATGAGCCATTTCAATCATCTCTCGCACAGGATTAATCGTGCCGAGGACATTGCTCATGTGTGTAAACGAGACCAACTTGGGGCTACGGTCAAGAAGCGTTTTGTAAGAATCTAAATCCAGTAAACCGTCATCAGTCACGCTAATAAAATCTATTTCAATATTTTTTTCGGCTTGCAACATGTGCCATGGAACTAAATTGCTGTGATGTTCCATTTCAGTTAAAACAACTAAATCGCCTGCCTTCAAATTTGTACGCGCCCACGAATAAGCAACCAAATTGATTGATTCAGTTGTATTGCGTGTGTAAATAACTTCGCGTGATGATTTTGCATTAATGAACTTTGCAATTTTTTCACGCGCACCCTCATACATAGCAGTTGCCTCTTCTGCAAGTGTATGCACACCGCGATGAATATTCGCATTTGACTGTTGATAATATATATTCATCGCTTCAATCACTTGTTGCGGCTTTTGCGATGTAGCAGTTGAATCTAAATAAACAATGTCTTTACCATTGTTTGCTTTGCGTTCAAGAATTGGAAAATCTTTTCTGATTACACTGATATTCATAGGAAAATTACGCAAGAGTAAGACGTACAAAGAAACAGGTACGCATATTTGTATGCATACCTGTTTCTCTCTAATAATCTGGAATTACAAAATCTTTTTTTACAGTAGCCTTTTTACTAAGCATCGGTCGAATATGTTCTGAACTTAAAGAATACCAAAGAATTTTATCTGGCACCATCCAGCCATCAGTTAAAAACACATTTGAACGAAACTGCACTGCCACCAATTTATTATCCACCTGCACCACAATACCCTTAATCCAACCGCGAATACGCTCGCGGTTCTTCTCGTGGTCACAAAAAACCTCCACATTATCACCCACTGCAAAGGCATGTTCAGTTGCAGGCGCTTTCATAAAATTAAACTGAGTCATTGCACGAGCAGAAGAAACAGCAGAGCGCACAGTTCGCTTCGCAACCGACACAGCAGAGACAGGCGTCGCATTAATCTGGCGCGTAACCTCCTCTATTGTTTGTGTTGGCAATTTCTCTAAAGGCTTCGCCGCACGTTTCTTCTTAACAGATGCCGCCTTAACCTTCTTAGATTCTAATACTGGCTTCAATTTTTCTTTTGATTTTTTGATTGCCATTTACTTATCCTTACTTGGTAAGTGACTCGCGCCTCTTACTCAACCGAAAATTGATTCTGCACCATCAACCTTTTACTTGGCTGATAATTTGTTTTGTATCGCTTGTTGGAATCTTTCGCGCACACCTTCAAACGGAATGCGTTGCATGATGGGGTCAAAGAAACCTTCAACGACTAATTGTTCTGCTTCTTTTTGCGGAATACCACGAGATTTCAAATAGAAAAGTGGTTCTTGTTCCAACTTGCCAACTGTGGCACCATGTGTACAGCGGACATCATCTGCCAAAATTTCCAAGCCTGGAATTGAATCGGCTCTGGCTTGGTCATCTAAGACGAGATTTCGATTGGCTTGATAGCCATCTGTTTTTTGTGCGCCAGGGGCGACGTAAATCATACCTTGCCATACAGAGCGACTCTTTCCTTTTAATGCGCCTTTGAATAACAAATCACTCGTACAATGTGGTGCGAAGTGATTTTGTTGTGTGTCATGGTCAAGATGTTGAGTGCCATCTGTAAAATAAAAGCCTGACATTCGTCCTTGTGCGCCTTCACCTGCTAAATCTAAATCTGAAAAGTTTTTGGTAAGTTTAGAACCAACTGCACCGAAAATCCAATCTAAATTGCCGCCACGTTCAACACGTGCGCGTTCATGGCTAAAATTCCAAACGTGCCTGCCCCATGATTGCAATTCTACAAAGCGTAAATTTGCATTTTCACCGACATGAATTTCAACAATGCCTGCGTGCATGGCTGGAGTAGATTCTTCAGGAGATGCGGCTTCGTGAACATAAGTGACAGATGCACCTGCTTCCACAAACACAATCAAATGTGAGAAGTGAGCGAGGTTTGCACCTGGTCCCCACAAAACTGAATGAAGTGGTTGTTCTACTTGCACATTCTTTGGCACATATAACAAAACGCCATTTTGTGCTAAAGCAGAAGTGAGCGCAGCAAATTTTCCATCATCCGCTTTGATGATTTGACCGATTAACTTTTTCAGCAAATCGGAATGATTTTTTTCAGCCGTGCGAAAATCTGTGAAGATAACGCCTTTTTTGGTCAGTGATTCATCTAATTGAATTTGTGAACCACCTGGCAACAAAGTGATTTGTCCGCCGTGTTGTTCGCCAGTGAGTGGCTTCAGCAATTCTTCTGGCACAACAGGTAAATCTTCAAACGCGCCATCTTTTGGGAGTTTGAAATCCGAGGCGGGTAATAATCTTAAATCAGTACGACGCCAAGCTTCGTCTGTGTTGACGGGAAGTGGAAGCTTCTTGAAAGAGTCCCATGCTGAGGCGCGGTAAGAAGCGAGTCCGTTTGCAGAGGAGATATCCGCTTGCGTGAAAGTAAAATCTTTTGCAGCAGATTCACGTCTAGTTTTTGATACAGTGATTTTTGGTTTTTCTTGCATTACCCAATACTTCCTTCCATTTGCAATGCAATCAAACGATTCATTTCGACTGCGTATTCCATTGGTAATTCTTTGACGAGTGGTTCAATGAAACCTGAAACAACCATTGTGGTGGCTTCTTCTTCACTGAGCCCGCGAGACATTAAATAAAATAATTGTTCTTCACCAACTTTTGAAACTGATGCTTCGTGACCAATGGTGACATCATCTTCATCAATTTCAATGTAGGGATATGTATCGGAGCGAGATTTTGGATCAAGCAAAAGTGCATCGCAAACAACATTTGACTTAACACCTTTAGCACCTTTATAAACTTTTAACAAGCCACGATACGAAGCGCGTCCGCCATTTTTTGAAATAGATTTCGATGTAATTTTGCTAGTTGTGTTTGGAGCAAAATGCACCATCTTTGAACCTGCATCTTGTATTTGACCAGTGCCTGCGAATGCCATTGAAAGCATTTCGCCATGTGCGCCAGATTCCATCAAATAACAAGATGGATATTTCATAGTCACTTTACTGCCGAGATTTGCATCCACCCATTCGTGTGTGCCGTTTTCATATACTTTAGCACGTTGAGTCACTAAGTTGTATACATTGGTTGACCAGTTTTGAATGGTTGAATAACGTGAACGCGCGCCTTTTTTGACGATGATTTCAATGACGCCAGAATGAAACGAATCAGTTGTGTATTGAGGTGCTGTACAACCTTCTACATAATGCACGGATGCACCTTCATCAACGATAATCAACGTGCGCTCAAATTGACCAACGTTAGCAGTGTTCAAACGGAAATAGGCTTGTAAAGGTAAATCAACTTTTACGCCTTTGGGCACATACACAAATGAACCACCTGACCAAACTGCTGAGTTCAATGCCGCAAATTTATTATCTTCAATTGGAATGACTGTGCCGAAATATTCTTTGAATAAATCAGGATGTTGGCGTAAACCATCTTCAATTGAAAGAAAAATCACGCCTTGTTTTTCAAGATGTTCTTGAATGGAGTGATACACCATTTCCGATTCATATTGCGCGCCTAAGCCTGCTAAAAATTTTTGTTCGGCTTCGGGTACGCCCAATTTATCAAATGTTCTTTTAATATCATCAGGAACATCGTCCCATGATTTTTCCATTTTCTCAGTCGGCTTGACGTAATAATAAATATTATCAAGGTCTAACTCTGCGAGGGTAGGTCCCCAATTTGGCATGGGGCGTGCAAGGAAATGCTCTAAGGCTTTGAGTCGAAACTCAAGCATCCATTGTGGTTCACCTTTCATGCGTGAAATTTGTTCCACTACTTCACGGCTCAAACCTTTTTGAGATTTGAAGGTGTAATTATCATCACGGTCGTGAAAGCCGTATTTGTACTCGCCGATATCTTCTAAAATTTTTGCATCATCTGACATATTAAAACCTCTTAACTACGAAAGCACAAAAGCCACTAAGGTTTGAAGCCTTAAAAACTTTGTGTCCTTCGTGTCTTTTGTGTTTAAACATTTTCTTCCGCTTTTTCGCGCAACCAGTCATAACCTTGCTCTTCAAGGTGAAGCGCAAGTTCAGGTCCACCTGATTCAACGATACGGCCACCCATCATCACATGCACGAAATGAGGCTTGATGTAATTCAAAAGGCGTTGATAATGTGTAATGACCAACACACCAAGTTCCCCTCCAGCAAGAGCGTTGACTCCCTCAGAAACAATGCGAAGGGCATCAATATCTAAACCTGAATCGGTTTCATCTAAAATAGCAATTTCAGGTTTGAGGGTTGCCATTTGTAAAATTTCGGCCCGTTTCTTTTCGCCACCTGAAAATCCATCGTTTAGATAACGCCCAGCAAAGTTATGATCCATCTTGAGCATATCCATCTTTTCCTTTAACAACTTACGAAATTCAGGAATGGAAATACCTTTATCATCTGGATTTTCTGCACGGCGGCGGGAATTGATTGCTGAACGTAAAAAGTTTGCAACGGTTACGCCAGGAATAGCCACTGGATATTGGAATGCTAAAAAGATTCCCGCGCGAGAACGTTCATCTGGTTCCATTTCTAAAACATTTTCGCCATTGAACAATATTTCGCCAGCAGTGACTGTGTAATTGGGATGCCCCATAAGCGTATATGCTAATGTGGATTTGCCTGTGCCGTTTGGTCCCATAATTGCATGAATTTCACCCTGTTTGATTGTGAGCGATAAGCCCTTCAAAATTTCTTTGTCTTCAATACTTACGTGAAGATCTTTTATTTCTAATTGCGACATGCGTATAAAACTCCTCTGAATTTACCATTTTGTGCCATAAATAAGCCCAATACTGGCGTTTTTAATCATAAAATCGGCGGTAGTATAGCAGGGTCGGCGGGAATTGTCAAATTTTTATGATATTTTTCTAGTTTATTCAGAGGGGAGGGAGAGGCTTGACAGAATAACTTTGCTGATTGAAAATCATCAAGACAAACCCACTTTGTTTTGGAGAATATTTATGAAAAAACAATTGACCTTTTTACTCATTACAATTTTCATCTTTTCAATTATTTGGGTTGTTCCATCTTATTCTGTTCATGCCGCCACATTGGTTGTGACCAATACAAATGATAGTGGAACAGGTTCTCTTAGACAAACATTAGCAGATGCTTCAAGTGGAGACACTATCACTTTTGACGCTTCACTTTCAGGACAAATCATTCGCCTTCAATCAACTTTAACTATAGATAAAAACATTACCATTGATGCATCTACCTTAACAGAAAAAATTACACTAAGCGGCGACTCAGATAATGATGGAGACGGCGATATTCTCATTCTTAATATCTTAGCTAACCAAACTGTAGCAATTAAGAGCTTAAAGTTTACAAAAGGATATACCCCAAATAGTACGAATGCAGGCGCAATTGCGAATCTCGGTGATTTAAGTGTTTATGATAGCGAATTTCATTTCAACTCAGGTGGTCAAGGTGGAGCAATCCGCAATTCTGGTGAGTTGTATGTGGAAAATTCTAGTTTTACAAACAATACAGCTGTAGAAGGCGGAGCAATTCTTAACGACTTAAATGCACAGGCAGAAGTAAGAAATTCCACTTTTTCAAATAATTCAGGATATGAGGTAAATAATCTAGGTGGTGGTGGCGGGGCTGTGGCAAATGTAGGTAGCATTTCTATATATGACTCTCAATTTACAAATAATAGCGCCACAGGTGGTGGTGGTGGGTTTATTAATTCTTTTGGAGGTACTGCAACTATTTCTGGTTGTACCTTTACTGGAAATTCAGCAACTGAATATGGTGGTGGGGCATTAAACAATTTTGAAGGAACAGTAAATATTTATCAAAGCACATTTACAAATAACACAGCAAATTATGGAGGCGCAATCATTGCTGGTAAACATTTGTCAGGTTTTGTAACAGTTACCACAATTTCAGAATCTATTATTTCAAATAACCAAGCAACAGCAGGCGGTGGTGGTATTGAATTTGATTCTGGAACAAGTATGACCATAGATAAAACTACGATTTCAGGAAATACAGCCCCTGCAGGTGGTGGCATTGTAAATATATCAGGTAGTCTTCTAACAATTACAAATAGCACAATTGCAAACAACACTGCGACTCAATCATCAGAGCCTAGTGGAATCGCAAGTTTATTTTCACCAGTTACAATAAAAAATAGTACAGTTACTGGAAATAACCACACTGCAGTTGGCATTCAAGGGGATACAGTTATATCCAATACTACAATTGCAGGAAACTCAGGGTATGGATTAGAAGTTTTCAATAACACATTAACTATCACAAACTCAATTCTTGCAAATAATGGGAATTTTGATTGTAGACTTCAAAATGGAGCAACAGTAACGACAAATCAAAACAACTTAATCGAAACAAATTCTGGATGTGGAACACCATTATTAACCAGCGACCCTTTACTTGGTACGCTTTCAAGTAATGGTGGCTTGACTCAAACAATGTTTTTATATGGAAACTCTCCAGCAATTGGAGTAGGGAATAATGTCACTTGCGAATCTACTGATCAACGTGGCATAGCACGCCCACAAGATGGAATTTGTGACTTGGGCGCATTTGAAGCAGATCTATATATTCCTTATTTACCTACCATAACCTCTACTATAACAAACACACCTACCTTGACACCAACATCAACATATACTCCTTCACCAACCGAAACACTTACACCAACATCAACACATACTCCTTCTCCAACCAAAACACTTACACCAACATCGACCGACACCAGTACACCAGCCACCTTTGCCGATGTACCTCAAACCTACTGGGCTTATAACTGGATTGAACGCTTGTATGATGCAGGTCTAACAGGTGGCTGTACTACCAGTCCGCTTAATTACTGCCCTACCTTGCCTGTCACTCGGGCTGAAATGGCTGTCTTCTTAGAGAGAGGCTTGCATGGTAACTCATTCACACCTCCTAATGTACCTGCTACCTTCGGCGATACTGCTGGGCATTGGGCTGAGGATTGGATTGAAGCCCTAAAGGCTTGATTGGCATCACTGGTGGTTGTGGGGATGGTAACTACTGCCCCAATGCTCCAGTCACTCGGGCTGAGATGGCTGTCTTCTTGCTGAGAGTCATACACTCTGCCAGTTACACTCCTCCCAACCGTGCTCCCACCTTTGGAGATTCT